>DXYV01000015.1 GCA_019415645.1 Clostridiales bacterium | reverse complement strand
CCTTAAGGGGCTTCGTCCGTATCAGGCCCTTATAGGGCCTACTCAAGCCTCCGGCCTAGCCGGAGGTTTTGACTAGGCCAGATAGGCCCGATGGAACACTTTCTTTCCCTTTTTGATGGTCACGCCATCGCCGGTGAGCTGTTCTGCCGTCAAACTCTGGGCAATATCGGTCACCTTGACGCCGTCAACCTCCACGCCGCCCTGCTGAATCAGGCGGCGGGCCTCACCCTTGGAGCCCACCAGGCCGCACTTGGCCATCAGGTCCAGGATTCCAATTTCCCCGTTTGTCAGCTCTGCTCCATCCAGAGCCGTGGACGGCATATGAGCCAGATCACCGCCGCTGGAGAACAGGGCCCGTGCCGCATCCTGCGCCTTCGTGGCCTCCTCTTCCCCGTGGACCAGCTTGGTCAGCTCAAAGGCCAGAATCTCCTTCGCCCGGTTCAGCTGAGCGCCCTCCCAGGTCTCCATCTGAACGATCTCATCCAGGGGCAGGAAGGTGAGCATTTTCAGGCACTTGATCACATCGTCGTCGCCCACGTTCCGCCAGTACTGATAGAACTCATAGGGAGAAGTCTTATTGGGGTCCAGCCAGACCGCGCCGTTGGCCGTCTTGCCCATCTTCTTCCCTTCCGAGTTGAGCAGCAGCGTAATGGTCATCGCATAGGCGTCTTTTCCCAGCTTCTTGCGAATCAGCTCGGTGCCGCCCAGCATATTGGACCATTGATCGTCGCCGCCGAACTGCATGTTGCAGCCCACGGTCTGGTACATATGATAGAAGTCGTAGGACTGCATGATCATATAGTTGAACTCCAAGAAGGACAGCCCCTTCTCCATGCGCTGCTTATAGCACTCGGCCCGCAGCATATTGTTTACGGAGAAGCAGGCTCCCACCTCACGGAGAAGCTCTACATAGTTCAGCTTGAGCAGCCAGTCCGCGTTATTGAGCATCATGGCCTTGCCTTCTCCAAATTCAATAAAACGCTCCATCTGCTTCTTGAAACACTCGCAGTTGTGCTGAATGATCTCCGGCGTCATCATGGAGCGCATATCAGTGCGGCCGGAGGGATCGCCGATATAGCCCGTTCCGCCGCCGATCAGAGCGATGGGGCGATTCCCTGCCATCTGAAGCCGCTTCATCAGACACAGGGCCATAAAATGCCCCACATGCAGTGAATCGGCGGTCGGGTCAAAACCGATATAGAATGTGGCTTTTCCATTGTCGATCAGTTCTTTGATCTCCGCCTCATCGGTCACCTGGGCAATCAGACCGCGGGCTTGCAGTTCTTCATAGGTAGTCATGTTCTAGTCTCTCCTTCTCATCTGTTGTATGGGCTGCCGCAGCGGTGCGGCGGCCTTTGATCACATTGTATCCAATGACACTGCTCACTACGATGACGGCTCCCACCAGCGAAAGCGGGCCAATCGTCTCCTGATAGAATACCGCTACAAGAATTGGATTCAAAACCGGCTCGATTCCAGATACCAGGCTGGCTGTTACCGGCGGAGTGGTTCGTAGGCCAATGGTCAGTAAAATATAGGCCACTCCCACTTGAAAAGCGCCTAAGACAATCAGGCTGGTCATGGGCACGAGTCCGAAATCCCGTTCCTGAAGCAGAAAAGGAAGCCCAATCATGGCACTCATAACATCCCCCCAGAAGACAGAGGAGATGGGGTCGCTGTCGGGCAGGTCGTTGAGCAGAAATACGCCCGCATAGCTCAGGCCGGACACAAGAGCCAACAGGTTTCCAACCAGTTCGCCGCCCTCCAGACTCTCCACAAAGAAGCAGGCTACGCCCAGCAGCACCGCCGCGCAGGCGGCGATGTCCAGCAGAGCGGGACGCTTCCGCCAAAATAGAGCGGAGAGCAGAATCACAAAAATGGGCGCTGTGAATTGCAGCACGATCGCATTGGCGGCGGTCGTCATCTTATTGGCCATGGTGAAAAAGGTGTTGGTGCCGCAAATCGCAAAGGCGCCCAGCAAGATCCAGCGATTAAAGCGCGGGCGGTGCTTTGTGAAACACAGATAGCCTCCAATCACCAAAAGAGCGATGAGGTTGCGCCCGCCATTGATGGCCAGACCGCTCCACGGAATGACCTTGATGCACAACCCGCCGATGCTGTATAAAACAGCGGCCAGAAATACGAACCACACGCCGGTGCGGCGCGCCGGTTGCCTCTGCTCCAGTTGCAAAAAAACACCCCCTGTCCCTTTGGGACAGAGGGCGTTGTGCACGCGGTACCACCTCTGTTCGCCGGCTTCTCGCAAAGCGCGGCCTCAGGCCGTATGAATCTCACACAGGCACACGCAGTAACGGGCGCATCCCGTCCGGGCCTACTGCGCCCCACTGGGGCGGTTCGGGCGGAGACTCCAAGGGGTATTCGCCGCCGCTGCCTCTCCCCTTTCCACCAAACAGGGGCTCTCTGTCCAGGCACTTCGTCGGTTACTTGACCTTTTCAACGTCGTATGGAATCAATATGCGGTTACTTTAGCACAGCCCGCGCCGTTTGTCAAGCCTTCCCGGAAGGCGCCGCCAGCCTATTCCAAACCATCGGTTCCAAAACCGGAACCAGCGGCTATTGGTAAAAATTGATTGCTATCTACGCTTCAAGCTTTATCGTGGTCCAATAATTTTGAATGATCTTTTTCTTCCAAGCAATCAAAAGGCAACAGACAAACAGTATGATTGCACCCAAGAATACCACCCATGGGCTCAGCCCGGAACTGTCTATAAATTTTGCTGCGTCATCCTCTTGGGGGGCTCTGCCAAATAAAGCTAGGAGGGGTACGATCACCCATGCGAGTATGGAACCAATTGGAAGAAGCAGAGATAAAAACGAAAATATTCGATAAAAGATGGATTTTATGTGGTTTTGATAAGCCAGCATGAAAAGGATGGATACCAGAACGGGCAGCAGCATTCCTGCAATATGAAACAGAGACAGCGTAATTGTCGTAAATATGCCGCCTTCATATCTCATATATGCGCCCAAAAGGCTGAATTCTGTGATCCGGGCGCCGCACAAGAGTGCGATCAAAGCATGTCCGCCTTCGTGCAAGAGGATATAGATGGGAAGCATCAATAGGATACTTGCGAATAGGGATAAAAGCTTTTTCGCGATCAAATTCACTCGGCTCGCCCCACTTTGTTCTTCTTATGGTTTAGCGCAGGCCTCTTTGAAGCGCGCGGCCGCCTTCAGCAGCTCTCCCGCTCCCTCCAGCATGGTGGGGGTAATGCTGGCGCCCCCTGTGAGCCGGGCCAGTTCCTCCCTGCGTCTGCTCTCATCCAGACGCTCCACCGCCGTATAGGTGCGGCCATCCGCCTCCCGCTTTTCCACGGAGAAGTGGACGTCTCCCATCGCCGCCAGTTGCGGCAGATGGGTCACACAGAGCACCTGCTTGCTGCGGGCCACCTGATAAAGTTTTTCCGCCACCTTCTGCGCCGCCCGGCCGGATACGCCGGTATCCACTTCATCAAAAACAAGGGTCGTCACATCATCATTTTCCGCCAGAACATTTTTCAGCGCCAGCATGATTCGGGCCAATTCGCCGCCGGATGCGATCTTCTGAATGGGTTTCAGGTCCTCTCCCAAGTTGGCGGACATCAGGAATCGGACCTCATCGAGCCCCGTAGCGTCCATTCCCTCCGGCCCGTCTTTCGGCTCAAACGCCACTTGGAACCGGACCTTTGGCATGTCCAGCTGCGCCAATTCCGACTGGACTCGCTGGGCCAGCCGCTCTGCCGCCGCTTTGCGCTGCTGGGAGAGCTCCATTCCGGCGGTTTTGGCGTCCGCCCGGGCCTGTTCCAGCTCCTGTTCCAATTTTTCCGCCCGGTCCGCCGAAAATTTGATGTCATCCAATTCCACTTTACACTGCTCCAGATAAGCCAACATATCGGAAACTGTGTTGCCGTACTTCTTTTTCAGACGGTAAATCACATCCAGGCGGCTCTCCACCTCGTCCAGCGCCTCCGGAGAAAAATCGAAACCATCCCGCAGGTCCCGGATTCGTTCCACCGCGTCGTCGGCCGCAAAGTGCAGTTCCGAGAGCTGGTCAGCCGCCTGGGAAATTTCCTCGGATAAACCGGCCGCTGAAGCCAGCGCACGGGCCGCCCCTTCAATCAGGGTAACCGCACCTTCGGAATCTTCTCCTCCAGTCAAGGCGAGCCAAGCCTCATCCACCGCCTCCATCAAGCGGCCTGCGTTGCGCAGCAGTGTGCGCCGGGCGGTCAGAGTCTCTTCCTCCCCTTCCCTCAGGTCCGCGCGCTCCAGTTCTCCAATCTGGTAGGTAAGGGTATCGATTCTGCGCGCCTTCTCGCTCTCGTCCATCTGTAAGCCGCGCAGGGCGCTGCGGCAGTTCTGCATGTGTTCATATTGTTCCGAAAAGCGGGCCAGCGCCTGTTCTGTGCCGCCAAATCGGTCCAGATAATCCAGATGGCAGCGCTCGTCCAGCAGCTGTTGTCCATCATGCTGCCCATGGATATTGAGCAGCTGACGCCCCAGATTTTTGAGCTGACTGACCGTAATCAACCGCCCGCCGGCCCGGCAGATGTTTTTTCCATCCGCCTGAATCTCGCGCTCCAGGAGCAGCTCCCCGTTCTCATCGGGCTGAATCCCCAATTCCGCAAACCATGCCAGCGGCGGTAATGCGCAGAACACGGCGGAAACCCGGGCGCTCTTCGCCCCCGTGCGAATCAGGTCCCGGCTGGTGCGTTCCCCCAAGACTGCGCCAATGGCGTCGATCACAATGGATTTACCGGCGCCGGTCTCGCCGGTCAGCACGTTAAAGCCTCGGTCAAAGGAGATGTCCGCGGTCTGTATGACGGCAATATTTTCGATGTGAAGCAAGGAAAGCATGGCAGTTTCCCTCCTCATTTCTCCTTAATGCAGCATATCGTGGATCTCTTCGCAGAAAAGCTCTGCCGCCTCGTTGGTCCGCATGATCAGAATCGCGGTATCGTCGCCGGCCAGCGAGCCCACCAGATCTTCGATCTCCATCCCGTCTATGGCGGCGCCCGCCGCCGAAGCCAGGCCCGGCATGGTCTTGATGACTACAATATTCTGCGCCACGTCGAAAGAGGTGACGCCCTCTTTGAAAATATTGCGCAGACGGCCCGCAAAATTATGTCCATGGCGGCCTGCGGCCTTGGTGTAGCGATACGTCCCGTTTCCGGCCGGCTCCTTGAGCAGATGGAGCTCCTTAATGTCCCGGGAGATCGTCGCTTGGGTGGCCTGCACCCCACACGCTCTCAGTTCGCTGAGCAGCTGGTCCTGGGTTTCGACTGCCTTTTCCTCAATAATGCGTAAAATTTCCTGCTGACGCTTGGATTTCATGCCATCACGCCTTTCCCAACTTCTGATGGATGACCTCGTAAAAAGAACGCCCTGTGAGCTTGATGAGCTTGGTCGCTGTCCTGGAGCGCTTGATTTCGACCCGGTCATTGGCCGTCAATTTCAGCGCCCGGCCGCCGTCCACCGACAGATAGGCCAGCTTCCGGCTTCCCTTCGACAGAGCGACACCCACGGTGCGGGCCCGGTCCAGCACCATCGGTTTCGCATGGAGAGAATGTGCACAGATGGGGGTCACGATGATATTCTGGGCCGTGGGTTCTACGATAGGGCCGCCTGCTGCCATGGAATAGGCGGTGGAGCCGGTGGGCGTACTCACCACCACTCCGTCACCGCTGAACGTCGCCATCACGACGCGGTCTCCCGTGATCTCCAGATCCAAAACCCGGGCCACTGCTCCTTTCGTAATAACTGCGTCATTGAGGGCAATGTCATGGAACATCTCCCGGCCCTCCCGCATAACACGGACATCCAGCATCATGCGCGATTCCGTTTCATAGCTGCCCTTCGCCAATCGAGTCAGCAGAGACAACTCACTGTGCTCCAGCTCTGCCATAAACCCTACACTGCCCATATTGACGCCTAAAATAGGGATGCTGCGGGCGCTGGCATCCTTCGCGGCGTGCAGAATCGTTCCGTCTCCGCCAAAACAGATCAGCACGTCGGCATTGTCCAATTCCTTGGCGATTGGTTTCAAATTCAAATGGGCCGGAAGCTCGATTCTGCTGTTCTCGTCCAAATCAAACGGAAGACATAGAACCGTATCCACTCCGCTGCTACGCAAAATCTTCTGCGCAGCCTGCGCCATTTTCAATCCCCGGTCCCGGTAGGGGTTCGGACTCAAAACCGCTTTCATGTGCGATCACCTTCCAGTTTCGTATGGGATTCTTTGACCAACTGTACGAGATCGCCAATCCAGCGCGCCCCTTTTCCAACCGACAAATACCCCAGATATTCAATATTTCCTTCTGGTCCCCGAATGGGTGAATAGGTTAATCCCTTTACAGAAAAGTCCGCATCCTCGGCGTGGTGCAGAAACTGTTCCAGCACCGCCAAATGTACGGCCGGGTCCCGAACCACCCCTTTTTTCCCCACGAACTCTTTTCCAGCTTCAAATTGCGGCTTGACCAGGCAGACCACCTCACCGGCGGGTGACATCAGTGCACGCAGAGCCGGCAGAATCAACTTCAGGGAGATAAAGGAGACGTCAATAGACGCAAAATCCAGCGGCTGCGGAATCTGTTCTGTGGTCAGATAGCGGGCGTTCGTCCGCTCCAGGCAGGTCACTCTGTCATCGCTGCGCAGCGACCAGGCCAGCTGACCATAACCTACATCTACGGCAAATACATGAGCAGCTCCATTTTGGAGCATGCAGTCCGTAAATCCTCCGGTCGATGCACCAATGTCCGCCGCGATCTTTCCGTGCAGGTCAATGGGGAACTCCGCCATGGCTTTTTCCAGCTTCAGACCGCCCCGGCTCACATAGCGCAGGGTGTTGCCGCGCACCTCAACAGAGCTCTCCTCGGAGGTCGGGCTTCCGGCTTTGTTTACTTTTTGGCCGTCTACAAATACCTCGCCCGCCATGATGACCGCCTGCGCTTTTTGACGGCTGTCTACTAAGCCGCGCTCGACCAGCAGAACGTCCAACCGCTTTTTAGCCATGGCTGCATACCTCCTTTGCCCGCTGAAAGAGACTTCTGGCATCAAGCCCCTGGAGCTGGCGCAGCTGCGCCACCGTACCATGGGTAATAAAGCCGGTTCCCAGATTGCAGAGTGCGGTCTGCTCCGGCGCTGCGCCGTGTTCCGCCAGATAAGCGGAGATCTGCTGTCCGATGCAGCCCATGCTGACACACTCCTCCGCCACCAGCAAGCGCCTCGTTTTCTGGAGCGACTGGGTAATGGCCGCATAATCAATGGGCTGAATGGAATTGAGCTTGATTACCTCGGCTGATATTCTCTCCTGCTGAAGCAGTTCTGCCGCGGAAAGCACCTCGTTGATCATGGTACCATAGGTCACCAGCGTCAGATCCGTCCCGTGTTTCAACACTGCGGAATCGCATTTTCCGGAATAGCCCCGATAGTTTCCCTCTCCGCCGCGGGGATAGCGCACCGCCACGGGACCGCGCACCTGAAAGACCGCATATTCCAGCATATCCTTCAACTCGGAAAAGCTGGCGGGAGCTAAAATGGTCATTCCCGGCACCGAGCTGAGAAAGGCCACATCAAATACGCCGTGATGGGTCTCTCCGTCGTCGCCCACCAATCCGGCTCGGTCTACTGCAAGGACGACATGAAGATTTTGAATCGCCACATCGTGGATAAGCATGTCATAGGAGCGCTGCAAAAAAGAGGAATACACTGCAAATACAGGCAGCAGACCCTGTTTGGCCATACCGGCCGCCATGGAAACCGCATGTCCTTCCGCAATTCCCACATCAAAAAAATGGTCCGGATACTGTTCCGCAAAGGAATCCAATCCCGTACCGGACTGCATCGCGGCTGTGATGGCACAGATTCGCTCGTCCCGCTGGGCCAGCGCACACAGGGTCTCTCCGAACGCGGCGGAGAAGTTCCGCCCCGCCGGCTTTTTCAACGCGCCGGTTGCCCGGTCAAAGGGCGCAATTCCGTGAAAGGTGTTTGGATGCGTCTCTGCCGGTGCATAGCCTTTTCCCTTTACAGTCTTTACATGAAGCACGACCGGGCAGTTCATATTTTTCGCATAGTGGAGCAGCTTGGTCAGATAATTGACATCATGACCGTCCACGGGCCCCATATAGGCAAACCCCATATCTTCAAACATACTGCACGGCAAAATCGTGTCCTTGACCGCTTTTTTGATTTTATGGGTAAACCGGTAGATATGCTGGCCAATTGGGCCATGTCCTGTCAGGCTGCGGTAAATCCGTTTGAGACGGAGATACTGCGGTTTCAATCGCTGATGAGCCAAATGCTGAGCCACTCCGCCCACGTTCTTTGTAATGGACATGCCATTATCGTTCAAAATCACGATCAAAGGCTCATTGCTCTGCCCTGCGTTGGACAACCCCTCATAGGCCAGACCGCCCGTGAGCGCCCCGTCGCCCAGCAGAGCGATCACGCTGTAATCTTCATGCTGAAGGGTTCTGGCCCGCGCCATGCCCAGTGCGACCGAGACCGCATTGGACGCATGCCCAGCAATGAAGGCATCCTGCCGGCTCTCGCTCGGCTTGGGGAATCCGGACAGCCCGCCGAAGGTACGCAGCGTATCCATCGCACCTGCCCGACCGGTGAGCATTTTGTGGGGATAGCATTGGTGCCCCACGTCAAAAACAAGGCGGTCCCGGCTTAAGTCAAAGACCCGGTGCAACGCCACAGTAAGCTCCACGACTCCCAGATTGGAGGCCAGATGCCCTCCGGTTTGGGATACGCTGTCCAGAAGCTCCTCGCGCAGCCGTCCGCAGAGCGCCACAGCCTCCTCGTCGGACAATTCACTCCATGTTTTCTCCGGCACGAAACTCACAACCTTTTTCTGTGCTTCTGTCATGGTCCTTATTGTGCCAGATAACAGCCCACCACGCCGATGAGAATTCCCAACACTGAACCTGCGAATACCTGAATGGGAGTATGGCCGATCAGCTCTTTCAGCTCCTTGCTGAACAGTTCCGGCTTCATCTCATTCCAGTGCTCCATCATGTAGTTGAGAATCTTGGCCTGTTCCCCGGTCTCTTTGCGGACATTAGCGGCATCATACATGACCACGAAGGCCATGACCGTCGCAACTGCGAATGCAACGGAAGTAAATCCTGCTACCATGCCCGTGGCAGCCGCACAGGCGCATACAGTGGCGGAATGGGAACTCGGCATCCCTCCGCCGCTGAGAATAAAGTGCATATCCAACCGCTTTTTCCAAACCAGGACCACAATGACCTTCAAAATCTGCGCAATCGCCCAAGCGATAATCGAAAGCAACAAAACCAAATTCATTCTGTTCCCTCATTCCCTGTTCACTTCGTCCGATACTCCAGCCAATATGCCAGCTCCTGCAGAAAAGTGTGCTTCTCAAACGGTTCCAGGGCCTTAACGGCCTGCTCGGTCAGCCGGCGGACGCTTTGGCGGCAGGCCTCCAACCCCTTCAGCGTAACAAAGGTATTTTTTCCGTTGGCCTTATCGGAGCCCACGGTTTTTCCGAATTCTTCTGTGCTGCCCTCTACATCCAGCATATCGTCTCGAATCTGGAAAGCCAGCCCGAGTTTGGCGGCGTAGGTACGGACCGCACTGCGCTGCTCCTGACCCGCCCCGGCGACAATACAGCCCAACTCTGCCGCCGCGCAGATCAGAGCACCGGTCTTGAGCGTATGAATCTCCCTGAGATCCTCCTCGGACAGGTAGTGACCCTCCCCGGCCAGATCCAGCGCCTGACCGCCAACCATACCGTTTCCGCCTGCGGCATTGGCCAGACAGAAGATCGCCTCCACGATCCGCTCCGCAGGCAGGCTCTCTTTCTGCGCTGCCATAACTTCAAAGGCGGCGGTCAGCAGTCCGTCGCCGGCCAGCATGGCCGTGGCCTCCCCATACACCTTATGGTTGGTGGGGCGGCCGCGGCGCAGGTCGTCATTGTCCATACATGGCAGATCATCGTGAATCAAAGAATAGGTATGTATCATTTCTACCGCACAGGCAAAAGGCAGAGCCGCGCGCACGTCACCGCCGCACATGCGGCAGGTCTCCAGCGTCAAAATCGGCCGGATACGCTTTCCACCCGCTAAAAGGCTGTATGACATCGCATCATAGAGGTCGGCGCGGGGCTGCGCCCCCTGAAACACCTGTTTCAGGTAGGCCTCGATTTCTGCCTGTGCCTGATCGAACTGAGTCTGAAATTCCATGTTCTACTCCTCCGTGCTCTGCAGCAGCGTAGTCACCTTCTGCTCGGCCGAATCCAGCATCGCAGTACACTTTGTCATCAGCTTGGTCCCTTCCTCGAAGAGCTTGAGTGCGTCCTCCAGAGAGGCATCTCCACTCTCCAACTGCGCCACAATCTCTTCCAGGCGCTTCATTGACTCCTCAAAGCTCCGTTTTTTTTCTGCCATGGAGAAGCTCCTTTCCTGTCACAATACAGTCCAGTGTCCCGTCAGACATCCGCAGCGAGACGGAATCCGATGGGTCTACCTGTGCCACCGAGGACACTACATGTCCGTCCTTTTCCACAATAGAGTATCCGCGTCCCAGTACCTTCAGGGGACTGAGCGCGTCCAGAGCCGCCGCGAGCTGACCAGCCCGCGCCTTTTGCCTGGCTACGACCGCCTGAAACGCCGACAGGATTCGCCTTTGCTGAAAATCCAGCAGCAAGCGTTTATCCTCGATGGGGGCCATCATATCTTTCAGAACCCGCCGGTCCGCCAACTGTTCCAACTGACGGCGCGCACTGCCGACGCAGTGCTGCATGGCCTGTCCCAGACGGGAAGCAAGCTGGCCGAGGTACGTGTACACCTCCTGCTGGTCCGGCACTACCAATTCCGCTGCGTTCGAGGGCGTTGCCGCACGCAGATCTGCGACATAATCAGCGATGGTCACATCCGGCTCGTGGCCGACCGCCGAAATAACCGGGATTTCAGAGGCGTAAATCGCCCGGGCGACGATTTCCTCATTAAACGCCCACAGATCTTCCATGGAGCCGCCGCCGCGGCCCGTAATGATCACGTCGGCCAGATGGTCCCGATTTACCTGCGCGATGGCCGCCGCGATTTCGCCAGCGGCCTCCTCCCCCTGGACCCGGACCGGGACCAGTATGACCTGCGCCATGGGCCAGCGGGCACCCAAAATACGGAGCATATCCCGCACCGCCGCACCGGCAGAAGACGTGACCAGCGCGATCCGGTCCGGGAAGGCCGGAATCGCACGCTTATGCTCCGGAGCGAAAAGTCCCTCCGCAGCCAGCTTTTGCTTGAGCGCCTCGAATGCCGCGTGAAGATCCCCGATTCCGTCTGGAATCACCTCGCTGCAATACAGCTGATACTGCCCGTCCCTTGGAAATACCGTAATGCGGCCAAAGGCGACCACCTTCATTCCATTTTCCGGCCGAAACCGCAGACGTACCGCATCGCTGCGGAACATCACGCAGCGGAGCGCACCCGCCTCATCCTTGAGCGAGAAATAGTGATGGCCAGAGGGATAGCTTTTGTAGTTGGACAGCTCTCCGCGCACCAGAATCGCGGCCAGCAGCCCGTCGCGGTCCATCATTCGTTTCAGATATTGATTGACTTGTGAAACGCTGTAAACGGGCGCATCAGTCCGATTCATCCCAGTTCTCCTTTGTTCAGGGCCCGAAGGGCCAAAATGGCCACGCCAAGGGCATTGTCGGTGGAATACTCCGGCGGTGCGAACAGCGCGCCGGTCTCGCGAAGACGCATACGCAGCAGAGAATTGGACGCCACGCCGCCGGAGCACAGGACCGGAAGGTCACCATAGCGTTTGCGCGCCGCCTGGGTGGTCCGCAGTAAAATATCCGCCAGCGTCTCCAGCACAAAACGTGCACAATCTGCGGTCTTCATACCGGACGCCAGATTCTGCCGCATCTTGTTTTCCATTCCGGAAAGAGAAAATATCAAGTCCTTTTGCTTCACAGAGAAACAAGCATCCTGGTTCGAGGTCTGCGCCAGCTCATCCAGCGCCCGCCCCGCAGGAAATGCCAGGCCGAGCGCCTGCCCGGTCCGGTCCACCAGCTGCCCGGCGGAAATGTCGGACGACCCGCCAATACACTGGGCCCGGACCTGACTGCCCTCCGGCTCCACCAGGAGCAGCTCCGTCGTACCTCCGGAGAGGTGCCAGGCCAGGTGAGGCTCGTCCAGCAGGTCCTCACGCCCCGCTGACCAGGCGGCGGCCGCCAGGTGCCCCTGCTGATGGGAACAGGCAAAAAACGGGACGCCAAGCACGGCGGCCAGGGTCTCCCCCTGCCCCTTTCCCACCAGGAAACAGGGCATATAGGAGTCCTCCAGCGCCCGCGGCCGGGTGCTGGCCCCCACGACAGCCAGATGCTCCAAAAGGCCCTCCTCCCGGAGGGCCTCCACCATTTGAGGTAACCGCTTTACGTGCTGAAACACCGCATCGCTCTGACGCAGTCCCAGAGCACCGTCCGGGACCTCCAGGAGCTTTCCGCAGTTGCGTACCGCTCCCGCTCTGTCAAACACCGCGGCTGAGGTCGTGTAGTTGCTGGTGTCCAGGCCCAGGCTTCGCAAGCTCATGTCTCAGGACTCCCCGGGAAATTCCGTGCGGACGAAGGAGCCAAGGATTCCATTGATGAACCGGACTACTTCTTCCTCTTCGTACTTTTTCGCAATCTCCACCGCCTCATTGATGGCCACCCGGTTGGGGATGTCCGGCATATAGAGAATTTCGTACATGGTGACCCGCATGATCGCAGCGGCTACCCGGTCGATTCGGCTGAACTTCCAGCCCACTGCAAACTTTTCAATATAACCGTCCAGCTCTGCCCCGTGGTCATAGACGCCTTTGACCAAGGCGGTTATGTAGTCCTTCTGCTTCGCATTGGGAAACTCCGCGTACAGCGGCTCCTCTTCACCCAGCAGGGCAAAGCTCTCAGGCGTCAGACACTGCTCCAGCAGCTCGTCCGCAGTCAGCGAGGAAAAGCCCAGCTCAAACGCAAAGTGGACCGCGATCTCCCGCGCGTTGCTTCTTGTCATAGATGTCCCTCCGCACTCTTTTGTATCAAATTCATTATATACATCTTTTATGCAAAAATAAACCCCATTTTTCGGATTTCACGCAAAAGAATACCGGACGGAAGGCCTCCGCCCGGTATCGTGCCTGACAGAATTTTATTGTCCCTGGTTCTTATGGGGAAACAGTACGCCGGTCACGGTCACATTGACGCAGTGTACACTCAAGCCGCTGGTATTCTCCACCGCGCTCATCACCGCATCCTGGACCGCCTTCGCCACGTCGGGTACGGCATAACCGAAATTGACCAGAATGGAGAGGTCCACACAAACCTGATCCTCCTCCATGGTCAGCCGCACGCCCTTGGAGAGCACCTTGCGGCCCACCAGTTCGGCCACATCAGAACCGATACCGGACGACAGACCGCCCACGCCCTCCACCTCTGTCGCGGCGGCGGCGGCGATCACCGCCAGTACGTCCTGCGAAATATTGATATTTCCCATCTCATCGGCCCGGGAAATGTATTTTTCATTTTCAGTCATAACGGGCGCACGCTCCTTCATGATTTGTTTTAGGTATTTTACCACCAAAGGAGCAAAATTACAATACCAATTCTTATGCTTCTTTTCAGGGGTCCGCTTCGATAATCTTGATCTGGCTGGCCGTCAGTCTGGTCTCCTCCATCACGATTTCTGTGATTTTGGCCGTATCGGCCTCCGTCAAGCCGGTCTCCGTGGAAGCTACCACTACGCTGGCGCTGTTTTCATTGATGTAGCAGACACAGTCGGAATAGCCCTTGGCCGTGACCAGGTTCTCGATCTGCGCCTCCGAGAGCGTATAGCTGGCCAACGTCTGGATGGAGGCGTTGGCCTCGTCAATCACCGACTGGTCTGCCATAGCGTCATCCGCCGCCTGCTGTAAGATCTCCAGAGCGCTGTCTCTGGCCTGCTGGCGGTTCAGCCGGGCGGAGGCAAAATAGCCGGTAGTCTCCGCCGTATCCTCCGTGTCCTCGGTTCCCGTCCCATTTTCCGCGGTTTGGCTCTCCTGGGCCTGGGCGTCGTTTTCCTCCGAATTTCCGCTGACCAGGGCAGCCTCGCCCAGCAGCTTGCCAGAGGCCGCCGCATCCGCGTCCGCTTCCTGCCCGTAAGACCAGTTCAGATATACGGCAGCGCCCACAAAGAGTACGATCGCCACGACGATTGCATTGCGTTTCCAGAGCTTCATAATTTGTTATCCCCCTCAAATGATTGCTTAATTCCCTTTACAAACGGAGATTCGATCGGTCCCCAACCCGGTCAGGGCGGATACCGCCTGTGTAATCAGCAGACGTACCTCCGCATCTCCTCCTCCCGCGCAGACCACCACCGCCCCCTGAAAGGTTGGATAGCGCTGCTGGACCAACACGGCCGCCTCTGTTCCGGAACCCGTGGAAAGAATCACGGTCTGCGTCTGCTGGTCCTCCTGCCCGTCTCCGTCCTGGGACCAGGTCTCATCGGTCGCATAGACGCGCTCCATGCCGTCCTTCAGCGTCAGCGCCACAGAGACCTGTCCCGCGCCTTCGATTTGGGATAAGACCGATTCCAATTTCCGCTCCAAAGCGTTCAAATCAAATTCCGCTTCCGTTTCCTCGCTGGACACAGGCACAGCGGTCTGCGTACTGTGATTCGGCCACAGAAGCAGGACCAACCCGACTGCGAAAACCAGAAGCACCAGCTTATATTTTTGAAAAAGCGCCCACAGCTTTTTCACCTGTACCTGTAAATTCATGGTTCCGTCACCCTTTCAAAGGTCTGGCTCTCCTCCGGGACGGCCAGCTCCGCCTCCAGATACCGTGAGAGCGCCTCTCTCTGCTGCTCCGTAAAATGGCCCCGGACGAAAATGAATTCGGGCCAGACCGCCCCGTCCGTTCCATAGTGGTATGTGACCTCCGCCGTGCAATCCATGCCCAGTTCCTCCGCCTTGTCCGAAATATATGCGGCGGTTTGCTCCTCTATGATAGCTTTTACCAGCCGCTCATTTTCCTGTTCCAGGGCATCTCCGTATCCGGCCGCAGTCACACGGTACTCGCTCAGCACCTGCGCCAGTGCGTCGTAATCCAGGCCCACCAGGGGCTGAACCACCGCCAGCATCATCAACAGTCCTCCGGCCAGGCGGCCTACTTTTTTCGCGCTCCCGCCTGGGGTCAGCGCATCAGTCAACGCCAAAATCAAAGCCGCGCCGGTGATCCCGACGATCCACTGCCGTATCAATTCCATCATCTTGTCACCACCGAAAGAGAGGATACCAGGGCCACCAGCTGGAGCAGTGCGCCGGCGCCGGTCATACCGAGAATCAGGCCAAAGGCCGTTCCGATCTGGTCGATCAAACCAGCGGTCCGGCTGTCCGCCACTGTTGCGGAGATCGCGGAGGTCATTTTGTACGCCAGATAATGTACGCCCATCTGCAAAAACGGCAGCAGACACATCATCAAAACCGCGATCATACCATATACGCCCACCGCGCTGCGCAGCACCCCGGCGCTGGCCAGCACCGTTTCCGCCGCGTCTGACAAGATACCGCCTACCACGGGGACCGCGCTGGACATGGCGAATTTTGTCGCTTTAATGGTGGCAGCATCCGCCGTGCCTGCGATGATTCCACTGACCGACAGGTACCCCACAAATCCGATCAGGATCGCCGTCAGGACCGAGGTGACCACCCACTTGATCATGCCCGCCACCCGTTTGAGGCCCTCATTGCCCAAGGCGGCGTTGGCGATACAAGCGGCCAGATAGGCATAGACCAGCGGCACCAGCAGTCTGTTGATTACGTTCATCAGCAGATCGGAAAACAGGACCGCTGCCATCTGCCGGGCCGCAGCTCCGGTAATGGCACCGGTAGCCGCGGTCAGGGCTGCCACCGTGGGCATCAGAATATTGGCAAAGGCTGTCATCGTGTCCAGCGTACTGGTTCCCATTCCAAGCAGGGAGTTCACATCCGTGACTGCCACCGCCGAGACCGCCAGAGCGCCCACCAGCGGCACCACCTTCAGCCCGGTCTCCCCCGTGCTTCCGTAAAGCCCCTCCGCCACGCCGCACAGCAGCACGATCAGCAGCAGCAGAACACTGTTGCGCACTGCCTTGCGTATGACGCCAGACAACTCCCCGCTACCGGTTTCCAGCACCTTCTGAAGGCCCTGATCCAGGCCGATATCTTCCAAAGTCAGATCTCCCATATAGTCCTGTGCTGCATCCTCCAGCGCGTCCAGGTCCAGCGCGTCCTCCTGAGCCGAACGAATCGCATCTGATTCGGCAGCAAAACAAGGGGTCAGCAGCGCCAAGAGGACCAAAAGGAAAGCAATCAGCTGTTTCATTGCAAACTCCTAAATCAGCCCCGAAACCGTCGTCAATACCGTCCGCAGCAGCGGAAGCGTTACCCAAAGGGCCAGCGCAGACGCCGCGGTCTCCACGAAAGCCGCAAGCCCGCCTTCCTTGGCGTCTCGGCACACTTCTGCGGCTGTTTTGGCGATGATCGCAATGCCCGCCACCTTAAAGACCGGCGCAAGCACGGCTGGTGAGAGGCCCGCCGTATCTGCCAGCTCGTCCAAAAAAGACACGACGCTCTCCAGGGAGGTCATAGCCAGCGCAAAGATGACCGTTCCACCAGCCAGCACCAGCACGATTCCAATCTCCGGCGTCTGCTTGCGAATCACCGTGGCACACAGAGCAGCCGTGATGGCCACAGCTGCGATTCTCACGATCTCGTTCATAGGCCGAACAGGCTTTTAATCAGCTGGAACAAGTCGCTGATCTGCTGTACCACCATCATCAGAACCACCACAAGGCCGGTCAGGGTGACCATGGTCGCCTGCTCGTCCCGTCCGGACCGGCTAAGCACTTGATTAAGTACCGCCACTAGGATTCCCACTGCAGCGATTCGAAAAATCAGGTCTACATCCATGGTTCCACCTCCTTAGATCAATACGATGACCAGAAACGCGCCTCCGGCCACTCCCAATGTACGGTAAACTCGTCCCAGTCGTTCCCAGCGCTCTTCCGCGTCCGTCCGATTGGTCTCCAGCCGCCCACGGACCTGCGCAATGGCTTTACATTGTCTGAGACCGTCGTAGCGCCCTAAGCTGTTTCCCAATTCCTCCAACAGGACCTTGTCCTCCTCCTCCAGGCGCAGGTCTGCCGCCTCCAGTGCTTCCCGCCACAAGCTGGAAAAGGAGCGCTCTCCCAGCCCGTTCAGCCCAGAGACACATAGGCGAAAAAAGACCCCCACCGGGCCATCCAGATGATTGGAGAGGGTAGACAACAGCTCCGGAAGCGGCGTCAGACGGCACTGAAGCTCCCGCTCCATCTCTTCCAAGGCCGCGACTAGAAAGCTCAACTCCTTTACACGTTCCTTAAGGCGAAATCCCGCGCCAAATCCAAGTGCGGTGCAGGTCCCGAACAATAAGACCGAGCCGATAATCTGTATCATGTCAATTCCTCCACCGCGGCGCTGCGGCTTCCGTCCGGCGCCCGCTTCAGCAAGATCACACGCCGGAACACACCGGACTCCAACAGTCTTCTATAAACAGGCCGCAGGCTTAAATCCTTTACAGAGTTTCCATGGGCGGTGGCCAGAAGTGATACGCCGCAGCCGGCCGCTTGAAGTATGGCCTCCACATCCTCCGGCGCGGTGATCTCGTCCACCGCCAGCACCTGTGGATTCATGCCGCGCAGCAGCATCCGCAATCCTTCCGCCTTGGAACAGCTGTCCATCACATCGGTCTGACGCCCCAGGTCCAGCTCCGGCCGCCCCTCCCATAGGGCGGCCAGCTCGCCGCGCTCATCCACTACGCCAATTCGGAGGGCCGGACCACCGCATCCCTCGGATAAGTTCCAAATCAAGTCGCGCAGCAAAGTGGTTTTGCCCGCGCCCGGCGGAGCCAAAATCAGCGTGTTCTGCAAAGTTCCCTTCTCCCAGAGTTCACTCAACAGAGTTCCCGCGATTCCCCGCACCGGCCGCGCAATTCGAATCGCCAGAGAGGAGAGACAGCGCAGATTGCGAATCACACCATTTTCCTGTACGGCAGTCCCACAAAGCCCAATTCGATGTCCGCCGCGGATGGTCACGAAGCCATTTCGGACCCGCTCCAGGACCGTATGGGCCGAAGCCTGGCTTGCGATTTCCAGTACGGTACGCAGATCTTCTTCCGTGACCGGCACCGCCCCAGGAATGGCTCTCTCGCCCGCGTCCACCAGAAGGGTCGCAGGATAGCCTGTCCGCAGCCGGAATTCTTCCGCCCGCGCCTTTTGTTCGTCCGTAATTTGTTCTGCCAGCCGCCGCAGTTGGGGCGGCAAAACAGCCGCAGCCTGTCGGAAACTCTTTTCTGACTCCATAGGATCACTCCGCTTCTTTGGTGTTTGTCCCATTCTTATGTGAACAGAACGCCGTCTATGCCACCAGAATCAAAAAATCCGCCGGCCAATTTGGCCGGCGGATCTCAAGCGCCGCGTCAGGTGTTACCTTGATGCAATTTTGCCGCCGTGAGTGTATTGCTCATCAGCATAGCGCGTGTCATGGGGCCCACGCCCCCGGGAACCGGTGTAAGGTAAGAAGCCTTTTCGGCTACTTCCTCGTAGCAGACGTCCCCGCACAGCTTTCCCTGGTCGTTGCGGTTCATCGCCACATCAATGACCACAGCCCCTTCTTTGACCATATCGGCCGTAATCAGGCCGGTCTTTCCCACGGCGGAGACCAGAATATCAGCCTGCGTCGTCCATGCCTTCAAATCAGGCGTTCTGGAATGGCAGACCGTTACCGTTCCATTCGCATGAAGCAGCAGCAGTGCCATGGGTTTTCCGACAATATTGGACCGGCCCAGCACGACACAGTGTTTTCCGCTGGGGTCAATTTCGTATTCCCGCAGCATCTCCATCACGCCGGCCGGTGTACAAGGTAAAAATGTAGGAGTCCCTATGGTGAGTTCACCCACGTTGTAGGGGTGGAACCCGTCTACATCCTTTGACGGGTCGATCGCCAGCAGGACCTGCTCCTCATCCAGCCCTTCCGGAAGGGGCAGCTGGACCAGGATTCCGTCGATGTCCGTCCGCTCATTCAGGGTCTGAATGAGCTCCATGAGCTCCTCCTGCGTGGTCTGGGCCAGCAGTGCGTATTCCTCACTGTAAAAGCCGCACTCTTCACAGTCCTTCCGTTTGGCGTTGACATAGACTCGGGAGGCTGGATTATCGCCCACCAAAATCACCGCCAGGCCAGGCTTACGCGCCAGGCCTTTTGCCTCCGCCGCGCAGCGTGCCTTTACCTTGGCCGCCAAAGCGGTCCCGTCAATTCGAATGGCTCCCATGCGTTTCCTCCTCCTTATGTTCGGTTTCTTGGTCTGATTGGTTCGTTCCGGCCAGGGCGGGCGAAGCCGGTCCTGTGGTTTTCAGCCGCCAGATCAGCAGGACCGCCGCCACGACCGCCGACAGAATGGCCAGCATCTGCGAAGTGCGGATTCCGGTCCCAAAGAAATACAAGCTGTCCGTCCGCATCCCTTCAATGATGGCGCGCCCGCTTCCATACCAGATAACATAGGACAAGAACATCTGGCCGTCACAGCGGCGCCACTTTTTCGAAATCACGATTAACAGGATCAATCCGATCACGTTCCACAGAGATTCATAAAAGAACGTCGGATGTACGCCAAGCGTACCGTCCAAAATCGCCTGATAGGTGGCATCCGACTCCAGAAGGCCTTTGTTCCACAGCGTGTTGGCGATACTCTCCGAACACATCCGCCAGGGCAGGTCAGTCAGGCCGCCATAGGCTTCCACATTGACAAAATTGCCCCAACGGCCTACGGCCTGACCGATCAGCAGACCGTAGCATCCTACATCGAGAAAGGACCAGAGCCGGAGCTTGCGCACCTTGCAGAACACGATCACCGTCAGCACAGCTGCAATGATTCCGCCATAGATCGCCAGGCCGCCGTCCCAAATCGCGACGATCTCGCCCCAATCTAGGCTGCCGTCCGCATTGTGGTAGAGCGAGGGATAAAAAATGACATAATAGGCCCGGGCGCCGATGATTCCGAGTGGGACAGCAAAAAAGAGCATGTCGATCAGTGTTTCACCATCGACCCCGAACTGCGGCGCTTTCCGATAACAGTAGGCTACCGCCAGCAGAAAGCCCGCCGCAATGATAATGCCATACCAGTTGATGTTATGGCCGAACAGCGTGAATGCCACCGGATTCATAGTGAACTCCAGGCCCAGTCCTGGGAAAAATACCGTGTGTTCCATGGCTCACACCTCCTTGGGCCAGACAATGGACAGTGTGGTCCGCTCCGGCACGCACCAGCGCCGGATGAACTCCTCCGCGTCCGCCTTGGTGATAGACTGGAACAGCGCCGGGAACATTAGGAAATCTTCCCCGACAAAATGGGCCTGCGCTGCTTCAATACAGATATTTTCCAACGAATTGAGCTGCCGGACCATAGAGCCGTAAGCGGCTTTTCTCTGCCGCTCCCACAGGTCGGAGTCGATGCCCTCCCGCGCCAGGCGCGCCGCCTCCGCCAGGACCGCATCCCGGACTTGCTCCGGCTGCTTGCTCTCTCCCCCGACCGCCAGAAACGCACACTGTGGCTCCGCCTCGTAGCCGCCCCCAAAGGTGCCGTTGATCAGTCCCTGTTCATACAGGCGGGCATAGAGCGGACTGGACGGGCCGAACAGCACATCTCCGGCCAGACTGCCCAGCAGCCGCTGCCGAAGGTCCTCACCCTGTGCGGGAGGTTCTCCTTTAAATCCGATCTGAAACTGCGGGGCGGAGACCGCCATCCGGCATTCGACCAGCGCTTGATGGACTTGCGGCCCCTCCTCCCCGCCGAAATCGGTGCGCACCGCCGGCGCAGGCGAGGCCGGCAGTACCTGCGCCGCGATCTCGGCGATCCGGTCAGCGTTGACATTTCCCGCCACGCACAGGACCATATTTCCCGGGTTATAAAAGGCCCGATGGCAGGCGTACAGGGTATCCGCCGTGATAGCCGCAATCGATTCCACCGTCCCGGCAATGTGGACCCGAATGGGATTGTGATGATAGAGTCCCTTTAAGAGGTTATAAAAGACCTCGCTGTCCGGGTTATCCTCCCCCATGCGAATCTCCTGTCCGATGATTCCCTGCTCCTTTGCCACGCTCTCCGGCGTGAAGTAGGGCACTGAGACAAAGGAGAGCAGCGTCCGGAGGTTTTCCTCGAACCCATCAGTTCCCTCAAAATAGTAGCCCGTCAGCGAAGAGGACGTAAAAGCGTTGGGGTCTACGCCATTAGCCGCCAGAATCTGAAGGGCGTTTCCGTCCTCCGTATCAAACATCTTGTGCTCCAAAAAGTGGGCCACACCGGCCGGCGTCTCCTGCCACGGTCCCCCCTCGACCTGATAGCGCATATTCATGCCGCCGTAGTGGGTGGCAAAAAAAGCGAATTGTTTTCCATACTCCGGTTTTTCGTCCACATAAATCGGCAGGCCATTGGGCAGGACCGTATGGAACATGGTTTCATCCAGTCTCTCATAGCGCTTGCGTTCCATCCGGCTCATGCCTCCTTTCCCGTCAAATAGTAAATCGTGTCCAGTTGGATGTTCTGCGCGGCGGACACCACCTGCTCTTTTGTCACGGCCCGCACCTGCTCCATCCATTCCTCCGGCGTATTGGTCGCCTCCGCCACCGCTTGGGTGAACCAGAAGTCCTCCATCCGCCCATGACTGTCCAGCATCGTGCGCAGGGAGCTGATGACCGCCTGCCGCCCGACCGTCAGTTCCTCCTCCGAGAGCGTACCGCTTTGGATGTCCCGCAGTTGGGCCAAAATCTCCGCCTGCGCCACTTCAAACTTGGAAAACTCCACGCCGGAGCTGACCACCAGAATCCCCTTCAGCTTGTCCACCAGGGAGCTTGCAAAATAACACAGAGACAGCTTTTCCCGCACATGGAGGAACAGCCGGGAAGAAGCCGTTCCGCCGTAAACGGCGTTCAGCACCAGAAGCGCCGGATATTCCGGGCTGTGGATGTCGATTCCGCCGGTCCGGAAGCCCAGCGCCAGCTTTCCCTGGGCCACCTCCATACGGTCGGTCTCTACGCGGACCTGCGGCCGGCTGGGGTGCGCCAGCACCTGGCAGCGCAGGTCCGGAATCGGCCGGGCCGTAATCAGGGGCGCGAACCCGTGCCGCAGCGCGGCTTCCACCCGCTCCACTGGCGCGGAACCGCCGTAGTAAAAAATCACCTTTGCCTCACGCAGCAGGGCCTGATAGCGCTCCCAGAGGCGCTCCGCCGTCATGGACTCGGCTTCTTCCGCACTGCCGTATTTGTCCAGTGCGTAGGCCTCACCCTCGCACATGAGTTCGGTCACCCGATGGATGGACCAGCCCCGCTTATCATTGACCTGCGCGCGAATCTCATCGGCCAGATTGGCGCCCTCACCGGCCACATAGTCCGCACGGAACACCCCGTTTTCCGTGACCGGATGGAGCAGCACCTCTCCTATCAGCTCTGCCGCCGGCTCCAGAAGCGGCGCGCCATCCAGTGTGAACCGGTCGTCCAGGAAGCTGGCGGTCAGACTGATACACTGGCACTCCCCTTTTTGCCGCACAGTGGGCGACAATGACATGCCATACAGCTCATCCGTCGCCGCGGACAGAGCCGCCAGATCCGGATACCGCCGGCTCCCGCGGCAGAGCACATCGCCGAGCAGCGCATTGGCTGTGGCGGTCTCGGCCCGCAGGGGGACCACCAGGGACACGCTGAGCACGCTGGTTTTGAATTTATTTGTTGCGGCGGCAATCAGATCGACGCCGCCGGTTAGTTCCTTATGAATGACATTCATACCGTTCCTCCTTCGGACTATGGCGCAAATTGGGAAAACAAGCCTGATGGTACCCGTGTGTCGGTCTAGCGTTTTGCGCCCCCAAAAGGCCAGCAGATTTTTCCGTAGACTTTTATTATACAGCAAATTTCGCAAATTAACAGTCTGAACTTTATCGTTCCCGTCTCTTTTTACAGTTTCTTCATATCCGAAAAATTCCCGCCCTTCCACCTGATTTTCCCCTTGACAAATGGAGCGGTTTATAGTATAGTTTGTTTTCGTAAAGTGCCAAAGCTTTACACAATATCTTGTGGAGGTGTTGGGACCATGAAGAATCAAGCTTACCGTATGGCGATGCTCTATGATTTTTATGGGGATCTGCTCACCGACCGGCAGAAGGAGTTTTATGACCTCTATTATAATGAGGATCTGTCTCTGGCCGAAATCGCCGAAAATTACGACATCTCCCGCCAAGGCGTTCGCGACGTGATTGTGCGAGCGGAGGCCGCCATGACGGAGATCGAGGATAAGACCCACCTGATTCGGCGCTTCCACGAGATGCACAAACAGCTGGCCCAGATCAAGCAGGCGGTGGAGCAGCTTCAGGCCATCAACAACAACGACTATCAGGACCGCGACATGGAAGTGCTGCTCCAGCAGATCAGCGACCTGACCGAAAAACTGTACGAGGAATAATCCATGGCATTTGAAAGTCTGACGCAAAAGCTTTCCGCTACCTTCAAACGTCTGCGCGGCAAGGGCCGCCTGTCAGAGTCTGACGTCAAGGAAGCCATGAAAGAGATCAAAATGGCTCTTCTGGAGGCCGACGTCAATTTCAAGGTCGTCAAAAGCTTTGTGGCTTCGGTCACTGAACGCGCCGTGGGCGTTGACGTACTGGAATCCCTGACGCCGGCGCAGATGATCGTCAAGATCGTCAACGAAGAACTCACCGCCCTGATGGGCTCGGGAGAGGCGAAGCTGGCTGTTTCCTCTACGCCGCCCACCGTTGTGATGCTGGTTGGCCTTCAGGGCGCCGGCAAGACCACCAACGGCGCCAAGCTGGCCGGGCTGATGAAAAAGCAGGGCAAGCGCCCTCTGCTGGTTGCCTGTGATATTTACCGTCCGGCCGCCATCGAGCAGTTGGAGGTTGTAGGCGCACAGCTGGAGATTCCGGTCTTCCAAATGGGGAAGGCAGACCCCGTGGACATTGCCCGGGCCGCAGTGGAGCATGCCAAAAAGCACGGCAACGATATGGTCTTTCTGGATACGGCTGGTCGGCTCCATGTGGACGCCGAGCTCATGGAAGAGCTCCAGAACATCAAAGAGGCAGTCCGTCCGGATGAGATCCTTCTGGTGGTAGACGCCATGATCGGCCAGGATGCGGTCAACGCCGCCAAGGCCTTTGACGAAGCCCTGGACATCGACGGCGTGATGCTCACCAAGCTGGACGGCGACGCCCGGGGCGGCGCCGCGCTCTCCATCCGTGCTGTAACCGGGAAACCCATCAAATTCGCCGGAACCGGAGAAAAATTGGAGAATATTGAGGTCTTTCACCCCGACCGCATGGCCTCTCGTATTCTTGGGATGGGCGATGTGCTCTCTCTCATTGAAAAAGCCCAGCAGAACGTTGATGCGCAAAAAGCGGCTGAACAGCTGGAGCGGATGCGCAAAAACAAGTTCACGCTGGCCGACTTTTACGATCAGCTGGTCCAGCTGAAGGGCATGGGCTCCATGCAGGACTTGGCCGCAATGCTGCCCGGTATGGGTGGCAAAAATCTGGACCTGACCGTGGACGAAAAGGGCTTGGCTAAAACAGAGGCCATCATCCTGTCCATGACGCCGGAGGAGCGGGAAAATCCCTCTATCCTGGGCAGCAGCCGCAAAAAGCGCATCGCCGCCGGCAGCGGCACCCAGGTCGTGGATGTCAACCGCTTGCTCAAGCAATTTGAAGCCATGCAGACCCTTACCCGCCAGATGACCACCGGAAAAGGCCGGTTCGGTCGGATGAAAGGGATGAAGGGCCTGGGCGGAATGGGTCTGCCCTTCTAAAATTTTGTTAGCCCGCGTATCTTACGCTGCTATAAACAACTGTTGTATTCTTGTGGAGGTGAACTAGAATGGTTAAAATCAGACTGCGCAGAATGGGCGCGAAGAAGGCCCCCTTCTACCGCATTGTGGTCGCGGATTCCCGCTATCCCCGTGACGGCCGCTTCATCGAGGAGATCGGCACTTATGATCCCCGTCAGGAGCCCGCTGCCATCAACGTGGACGCCGACCGCGCTCAGGCTTGGATCAAGACCGGCGCTCAGCCCACTGAGACCGTGCGTGCTCTTCTGAAGAAGGCCGGCGCCATCTAATGGGAGGCTCCCACAGATGAAAGAATTGCTCACCTACATTGCCCGGAATCTAGTGGAAAATCCCGACGCAGTCTCTGTCTCGGAGTATGAGAGCTCTGGCGAAACGGTGCTGGAGCTGCGCGTCGCTCCCGAGGATATGGGCAAGGTAATCGGCCGTCAGGGCCGAATCGCAAAAGAGATCCGCGCGCTGATGCGCTCGGTCGCACAGCGTCAGGGAAAGCGTGTCTCGGTCGAGATCATGGACTGAAGCTGTGACGAAGGATGGCGGGGGCTCTGCCCCCGCTTTTTTCGTACAAGCCCTTGGAGGTCAACTATGAAACAGGAATTTCTGGAAGGCGGCCAGATCGTCAATACCCACGGAATCCGCGGGGAGGTCAAAATCGTCTCCTGGTGTGATACGCCGGAGTATCTGGCCGGCTTCTCCACTTTCTATATTGACGGAAAACCGGTTCATGTTCGTTCGGCCCGTGTCCATAAGGGCAATGTCATTGCCCAGCTGGAGGGCTACGATGACGTCAACGCCGCCATGACGCTGAAAACAAAAGTGGTCCACCTGAGCCGGGCGGACGCCAAACTGCCGGAGGGCCAGTTCTTTTTGGCGGACCTGATCGGCCTGCCGGTGCTGGATGCGGATACCGGAGAGGAGCTGGGAATCCTGGAGGACATCCTTACCCCTTCCGTCCAGCGGGTCTATGTGGTGCGGGGCAAGCGGGAGATTCTGATTCCCGCCGTGGACGAGTTCGTGGTGGAGACCAATTTAGAGGCCGGTTATGTCAAGGTCCGACTGATCGAAGGAATGTGAGGCAGCCATGTTCAGAATCGATATTATGACCCTCTTTCCGGAGAGTGTCGGCGATGTGCTGTGTGAATCCATTCTGGGCCGGGCGCAGGAGCGCGATTACCTGCGCATTGAGTGCTGGCAGATTCGGGACTACACCCTCAACAAGCAGAAGCAGGTGGACGATTATCCCTATGGAGGGGGACGCGGCGCGGTCATGCAGGCCGATCCCCTTTACCAATGCTGGCAGCATATCTGCGACCAGGTCGGCTGCCGCCCGCATACCATCTACCTCTCCCCCTGCGGGACCACCTTCAATCAGGAGACGGCCAAACGCCTGGCCCGGGAATACGAAAATCTGATTCTGGTCTGCGGGCACTACGAAGGCGTAGATCAGCGCTTTCTCGACGCCTATGTGGATGAGGAGATCTCCCTGGGTGATTTTGTCCTGACCGGCGGTGAGATCGCCGCCATGGCGGTGGCCGATGCGGTCAGCCGTCTGATCCCAGGCGTGCTGCCCGACCCGGAGTGCTTCGAAGAGGAGAGCCACTGGAACGGTATGCTGGAGTATCCTCAGTACTCCCGCCCCGCTGTTTGGCACGATCTGGAGGTTCCTCCCATTCTGCGTTCGGGCAACCATGCGGAGATCGCCAAGTGGCGGCGCAAGCAGTCCATTCTTCGCACCAGGGAGCGGCGCCCGGATCTGTATGCTAAGCTGGATCTCTCCTCCAAAGAGGACCAGAAGCTGCTGCGTGAGCTGGAAGTAGAAGAATCCGAACAAACGTAAGGAAAGGGGCTGTTCTTGGAAGGGACAGCCCCTTTCCTCTTGACAAGTGGATAATATTTTCCTATAATCTGATTTGTGAAATCAGATTAGGAGATTATTTTTATGAGTTTTTCGATCCTTGTCGACAGCTGCTGCGATCTGACGCCCGATATGCGGCGCGCGCCGAATATCTGCAGCATCCCGCTCACCATCCATGTGGGAGGGCAGGACTATGTAGATGACGATCTGCTGGATACCAGCCTTTTGATCTGTGCCATGGATCAGTGCCCTTCCGCCTCCAGCACCTCCTGCCCGTCTCCCGGAGATTATCTGGAGGCCTACCGCAACGCAGAGGGCGACCTTTTTGTGGTGACGCTCTCTGCCCTGCTCAGCGGTTCCCACAACAGTGCCTGGCAGGCCAAGCAGCTCCTGCTGGAGGAGGCGCCGGAGCGCAACATCCATGTCTTTAATTCCTGCTCCGCATCTGCGGGGGAGGTCCTGGTGGCGCGGAAAGTCTGGGAGCTGGCCCAGCAGGGACTTCCCTTCCAGACTATCGTCCGTCGAACGGAGGCGTATATTGCGGATATGAATACCCTCTTTGCGCTGGAAAATCTGGATAACCTGAAAAAGAACGGCCGTCTGACCAAAGTTCAGGCCCTGCTAACCGGCGCTTTGCGTATTAAACTGGTCATGGGTTCCACGCCGGAGGGCGAGATCTGCAAGCACGGACAGGCGCTGTCCATGAAGCAGGCGCTGTCCAAAATCGTGGACATTATGAAGGCGGATGAGCGCCATCACGGCAAGACGCTCTGTATCGCCCAGTGCCTGTGTCCGGAACGAGCAGAATATCTCCGCGGCTTGGTGGAAAAGAACTGTGATTTTTCGCAGATCATTCTGACCTCTACCCGGGGAATCAGTTCCTACTATGCCAATAATGGCGGAATTGTCGTCGCCTATTAAAACCGTCTTTCCCTGCCCGCTGGTTCCTGTTATACTGGAAGCAGCGGGTTTTGTGTTCAGGGGGGCCATTCTATGTCTGCACAGCGTCTGTTTGAACTTCTCTATGTACTTTTGGAGCGCGGGCATGTCACAGCGCCGGAGCTGGCCCAGCGCTTCGAGGTCTCGGTCCGCACTATTTACCGCGATATTGACGCACTTTCCTCGGCGGGTATCCCGATTTATGCCGCGCCGGGCCGGAAGGGCGGAATCGCTCTGCTGGACGGCTATGTCCTGGACCGTGCCCTTTTTACCCCCGAGGAGCAGCGGCAGCTCCTGACGGCGCTGCGTGCCCTTCCCGAGCTGCCGGGCCAGGATTCGGCGCTCATCTGCGCCAAGCTGGCCGCTCTGTTTCGGACGGAGGAGCCGGACTGGTTACAGGTCGATTTGTCCAGCTGGGGTGCGGCAGAATCGGATAGGCATACCTTTGAACAGCTGCGGCAGGCCATCGTGCACAAGCACCCGGTCACCTTCACGTATGCCGGCAGTTCTGGCACGCCCCAGCTCCGCCGGGTCTTGCCGGCCCGCCTGTCCTTTAAGGGGCGGGCCTGGTATCTCCAGGGCTTTTGCCTGGACCGTCTGGCCTATCGAACCTTCAAGCTCGGGCGTCTGCTGGAGCTTCAGGTCAGCACGGAGACCTTTTCGCAGATTCTGACGCCCCCTCCCCTGGCCTTTGATGAGACGGAAGCCACCCCCTTCTGCGTTCCGCTCCGACTGCGCTTTGCCCCCTGGATGGCCCACCGGGTCTATGATGAGTTCGATTCGTCCGTGATTCATAGAGAGCCGGACGGCGCATTTCTGGTCTGCGTTACCTTTCCGGAGGACATGTGGCTCTATGGTTATCTGCTCTCCTTCGGCGCAGGTGTTGAGGTGCTGGACCCGCCGGGTATCCGGACCCGCTTGGGGCTCCTGGCCAAAGAAATCTGGCTCGGCACGTTAGAACCTGACACAGGCTGTCAGGGTTTCTGTGCTAAGATGGACCCAGTTCCGGAACCAAACACCATACAGGAGGTCCCTACCATGAACGATACCTTTTGCCAGTCCTGCGGGATGCCGCTCACGGACGAGCTGCTCGGCACGGAGCGCGATGGCTCTAAAAGCCCCCACTACTGCCGCTATTGCTATGAAAACGGCGCGTTCACCGGCGAGATGACGATGGAAGAAATGATCGAATTCTGCGTCCCGCACATGGTCAGCGCTCACCCCGATCTGTCGCCGGAACAGGCGCGGGCGCAAATGGCGCAGTTCTTCCCCATGCTGATGCGTTGGCGCAAGGGCTGAACCCTATCTCAGCGTCTTATCAGACCGTGAACCGTTCTGGTTCACGGTCTCTTTACTTTCCTGTTCCATTATGATACAATAACACAATCAAAATACAGCCAAATTGAGGCGTGTCCGGTCCAGTCCACCTATCTGACTTTAGTTCAATCCTGAGGTAACGTATGGTTTTCAGCAGCGTATCCTTTTTGTTTGTGTTTCTGCCAGCACTCTTGCTGGTCTATTTTTTGATTCCATCCAAATACCGCAGCGGACGCAACCTGGTCCTACTGATATTCAGCCTGTTCTTTTACGCTTATGGCGGGCCGCGCTTTTTGATTCTGATGCTGGTCTCCATCGCGCTGAATTACGTCGGCGGGCTTCTATGTGCCCCCTCCTTCCAATGGCGAAGGGCCGCGCTATGGATCACGGTGGCGATTAACCTTGGGTTGCTCGGCTGGTTCAAATATGCTACCTTCTTAGCGGAGAACCTGAGCAAGCTTTGGACGGGGCTTCCCGTTCCGGAGATTACCCTGCCGATCGGCATCTCATTCTTTACGTTCCAAGGCATGAGCTATGTGCTGGACGTCTACCGCGGCGACGCACAGGCGGAGCGCAATCCCCTCCGAATCGCCTTGTATATTTCGCTCTTTCCCCAACTGGTGGCGGGCCCCATCGTCCGCTACACCACAGTCGCGGCGGAGCTGCGCCAGCGCAGGGAGACTCTGGAGGACTTTTCGGACGGCGCGGTCCGATTCCTGTTCGGGCTGGCGAAAAAAATGCTGCTGGCCAATTCCCTTGGGCTCATCGCAGACGACGTCTTCGCACTCGCGCCCCAGACCCTTTCGGTCAGTCTGGCCTGGCTGGGTGCATTGGCCTATACCGGTCAAATCTATTTTGATTTTTCCGGCTATTCTGATATGGCCATCGGACTTGGCCGTATGTTTGGATTTCGATTCCTGGAAAACTTCAATTACCCCTATATTTCGAAATCCGTCACGGAGTTCTGGCGGCGCTGGCACATCTCACTTTCCACTTGGTTCCGGGACTACGTCTATATCCCGCTGGGCGGGAACCGCCGCGTTCGGGGACGGCAGCTCTTCAACCTGCTGGTGGTCTGGGCTTTGACCGGTTTCTGGCACGGAGCCGCCTGGACCTTTCTCTGCTGGGGCTTATATTTTGCCGTCCTCCTGATTGGGGAAAAATTCCTCTGGGGCGCGCCTCTGGCTAAAGTGCCGGTCTTATTCCAACATCTCTATGCGCTGTTTTTTATCGTTTTGGGATGGGTCATCTTCCGTTCCGAATCCATGGCCTACGCTCTGGGCTACGCCCAGGCCCTGTTCGGCGGCGGGCAAGGGCTTTGGGATATGCAAACGGTCTACTACCTGCTCCAGTACCGCTGGGAACTGATCATTGCCGTACTGGCCTGCCTTCCTGTCAAGGTCTGGCTCCAGACCCGGCTGGAACGCTCCCGGACCGCCTTCAGCACGTTCTGTACCACATGGGGCGTAAAGGTTCTGGCCTTGGCGCTCTTTGGCCTGTCCATCGTGCAGCTGGTGGGCTCCACGTACAACCCCTTCATCTATTTCCGGTTCTGAGGTAAAACATGATGAAAAAAACGGCTCATATCTGTTTTCTGATTTGTTTTCTGCTGGTTCTATTTGCGGTTCCTTTCCTCATTCTCCTGCGCGGCTCGAAAGCAACCACTTCCTACTACGAAAACCGTGCACTTGCTGTGCGCCCGGAACTGTCACAGTCTGAATTCCTCAGCGGGGAGTATTTCAGCCAGTGGGACAGCTGGCTGAGTGACCATATAGCTGGGCGGACCTCCTTACTCACCCTCAAGACTTGGTTGGAAATGGATGTTTTGAAGCGTCCCGTTGTCAACGGCGAGGTGGTCTCCAGCGACGTTCTGCTCCCTTACTATACCGCCGGACGCTGGGATCTGTCCTATCTGACGGAACAGGCCGCCGCTATGGCAGACGACCTGGCAGCGCTGGACCAGCTGATCTCTTCCTATGGCGGACACTTCTACTACTTGGGTCTGCCCCACCAGAGCTACTATTTTGCGGACCACTATCCGGATTATCTGTCCAGCCGGGTCTGGCACGTGGACGGCATGACACAAGCATTTTCCGAGGCGCTGGAAGCGCAGGGAATCCCATTCCTGGATATGACTCAGGTCTATGCCCAGCAGGGGAATCCGGCTGATTACTACTCCCCCACCGACCACCATTTCACCTATCAGGGCGCATTGGAGGCCTATCGCTATACCCTGACTCAAATCAACGCTGATCTCGCTTGGGACCTGACCATTCTGGAGGACAGCGACCTGCAATTCGTCCAGCTTCCCAATCCCTATCTGGGTTCTCAAAATCGGAAGCTCTATGGACTCTGGCCAAATACAGAAAAACTCACGATTGCGTATCCGGTAAAAGAGATCCCTTTTACACGATTTGATAACGGTGTGCAGGTGGAGGCCGCCCTATATGACCTCCCGGACAACGAAACCCAAACCGTAACCTATAACGTCTACATGGGCGGCGACATCGCCGAAACTGTCATCCAAACCAATCGCCCGGATCTTCCCTCGCTGCTCATCTTCGGCGATTCCTTTACTAATCCTCTGGAGACCCTGTTTTATACTGCTTTCAACGAAACACGCGCACTGGATCTGCGTTATTATACTGAGCAGACCATCCAGGCGTATATCTCTGCCTATCAGCCAGATCTTGTACTTTGCATCCGGGACAATACGGCCTATCTGACCGCCGAAGGAAACGGGGCCATTGGAGGATAATACTATGAATTTATGCGACATCCGCGAGATCAAGGCCCTGCTGAATCGGCATGGCTTTCACTTCTCCAAAAGTATGGGACAAAATTTTCTGATCGCGGATTGGGTCCCTCAGGAGATTGCCCAGGCGTCTGGAGCCGGTCCGGACAGCGGCGTGCTGGAGATCGGTCCCGGGATCGGCCCCCTTACCTGTCAGCTGGCCCGGCGGGCTGGGAAGGTGGTTGCCGTGGAGCTGGACCGGACTCTGCTTCCGGTTCTGGCGGAAACGCTGTCGGAATTCTCCAATGTGGAAATCGTTCCCGGCGATGTGATGAAGCTGGACCTGTCCGAGTTGACGGAACAAAAAATGGACGGGCTGCGCCCCATGGCCTGCGCCAATCTCCCTTACAACATCACCACCCCGGTCCTGACCAAGCTGCTGGAGTCCCGGCGCTTCTCAGCCATCACCGTCATGATTCAGCGGGAGGTGGCCCGCCGGATCTGCGCCGCGCCCGGTACCTCAGACTATGGCGCGTTTTCGGTTTTTTGTCAGTACCACGCCCAATGCAAGCTTCTGTTCGATGTCGGCCCCGAGTGTTTTCTCCCCGCTCCCAAGGTAACCTCCTCCGTGCTTCGCATGATTCCTCTGGCGCAGCCGCCGGTCGCGGTCGAAGATGAAGCCGCCTTTTTCGCACTGGTCCGTGCGGCATTCGCCCAGCGTCGCAAAACTCTGCTCAACGGTCTCTGCTCCGCTTACGGGAGCCGATTCTCCAAGGAGGAGCTGCGCGCGATTCTGACCTCCAACGGACTTCCGGAGGATATTCGCGGCGAGCGTTTGGGCTTGACTCAATTCGCCGCTTTGGCAAAGTGTCTCAAATAAGTCAGAAGAACCCCCATCTTTTGCTTGCAATCCGGCCGAAATTCTTATAGAATGGATTCAATCATAGTTCCTGCACAAATCCAAGGCAAAAATCAGAAATCTCTGCACAGAGAACCGATGGAGGGGTATTTTATGGCACTTACGACAAATCAGGCAGTTCTAACTTGGATCGACGACATGGCCTCCCGCACCCGGCCGGATTCCATTGTCTGGATCGACGGCAGCCAGGAGCAGATCGAAGCGCTGCGGGCCGAAGCCTGCTCCACTGGCGAGATGTATCGGCTCAATCAGGAGAAACTGCCTGACTGCTACCTCCACCGTACTGCGGTCAACGACGTGGCACGCGTGGAGGATCGCACCTTTATCTGCTGCCGCAAGCAGGAGGACGCCGGCCCCACCAACAACTGGATGGACCCGCAGGAGATGTATGCCAAGCTCTACCGGCTCTATGACGGCGCTATGCAGGGCCGTACCATGTATGTCATTCCCTATTCCATGAGCGTAGTGGGCTCCCCCTTTGCCAAGTACGGCATTGAGCTGACAGACTCCATTTATGTCGTGCTCAATATGGTCATCATGACCCGTGTAGGAACCGAGGTTCTCGATGCGCTGGGTGACAGTCCCGATTTTATCAAGGGTCTCCACGCCAAGGCAGACCTGGACCCGGAAAACCGTTACATCGTGCAGTTCCCGGAGGACAATACCATTATGTCCGTCAACTCCGGTTACGGCGGAAATGTGCTGCTGGGCAAAAAGTGCTTTGCGCTGCGCATCGCCTCTTACTTAGGCCGTCAGGAGGGCTGGATGGCGGAGCATATGCTGATTCTGGGCATTCAAAACCCGGCCGGCGAGGTACGCTACCTGGCCGCCGCATTCCCCTCCGCCTGCGGCAAAACCAATCTGGCCATGCTCATTCCTCCTGCCCACTATCGGGAAAAGGGCTGGAAGGTCTGGTGCGTGGGTGACGACATCGCTTGGATTCGTGTCGGTGAGGACGGCCGGCTCTGGGCCGTGAACCCGGAGAATGGCTTCTTTGGCGTGGCCCCCGGCACCAATGAGAAATCCAATCCCAACGCTCTGGCGACCACTCGAAAGGGGACGATTTTCACCAATTTGGTGCTGAATCTGGATGACAATACCGTTTGGTGGGAGGGCCTGGACAAAAATCCGCCTGAGCACGCGCTGGACTGGAAGGGCAATCCCTGGAACGGCAAGGAAAGCACCGAAAAAGGTGCCCATCCCAATTCCCGCTTTACGGCGCCCGCCGTCAACTGCCCCTGCATCTCTCCGGAATTCAACAATCCCAAGGGCGTTCCCCTGTCCGCCATCGTCTTTGGCGGCCGGCGGGCCAAGACCGCTCCGCTGGTTTATCAGTCCCGCGACTGGAAGCACGGCGTATTCGTGGGCTCCATTATGGCTTCGGAGACCACGGCGGCCGCGGCGGGCGCTGTGGGCGTCGTGCGCCGGGACCCCATGGCCATGCTCCCCTTCTGCGGCTACAATATGGGCGACTATTGGCAGCATTGGCTGGACATGGGGCAGAAGATCGCTCACCAGCCCAAAATCTTCAACGTCAACTGGTTCCGGACGGACGACGAAGGGCATTTCCTCTGGCCCGGCTTCGGCGACAATCTGCGGGTGCTGGAGTGGATCATGAAACGCTGCTTTGACGAAGTGGGCGCGGTGGAGTCCCCCATCGGCTGGCTGCCCCGCCCGGAGGACATCGACCTGGAGGATTCTGGTGTGGATCTGGCAACCTTGCAGAGCCTGCTTTCCGTGGACCGGGATCTCTGGAAAGAGGATGTCGCGAGTGTGAAGGAGTTCTATGGAAAATTCGGCGACAAGCTTCCTGCGGAGCTGAGCCGCCAGCTGGAAACCCTGGAACAGAATTTGGATGCCTGATGATGGCCCAAGCGGCCCGGCGCACCCAGGTGCGCCGGGCCGCTTTTTCGTTTTTCCATTTCTATCAGGCACCCTCCTTCTTCTTCCCGCATAATCTGGGATAAAAGGAGGAGTTTCTATGCCCACCATCTATCTTTCGCCCTCGACCCAAGAATCCAATCTCTACGTCACCGGCGGCTCCGAGGAGGATTGGATGAACCGGCTGGCTGACGCCATGGAGCCCTATCTGACCGCGTCCGGGATCCAATATGTGCGCAATACCCCCGATATGACCGCCGCCTCCTCAATTCGAGCTTCCAATGCGGGCAATTACGATCTGCACCTGGCTCTCCACTCCAACGCTTCCGCCCCCTCTAATTATGGCGGTACCCGGGGCATCCTTGTTTTTTACTACCCATCCAGCACCCAGGGGAAGCGCGCATCTGAGATCGTCGCCAATAACCTGAAGGCCATTTATCCGCTGCCCAATCTGGTGGAAGCCCGTCCCACCACCGCGATTGGCGAGGTTCGCCTGCCCAGAGCACCCTCGGTCTTTCTGGAGATCGGTTACCACGACAATCCGGATGACGCAGCCTGGGTCCAAAATAATCTGGATGCCATTGCCCGCAACATCGTGCTCTCCCTCACCGAATACTTTGGAATCCCCTTCCTGACGCCCCAGCCGGAGCGGCAGGGCGTTGTAGACGTCAGCTGGGGCTATCTGAACATCCGCTCCCGCCCGGATACCACCGCCCCGGTCATCGCCCGCGCTTACGACGGGGCCCGTCTTACGATTCTCAATGAATGGCAGGGCTGGTATCTGATCCAGTTCGATGGAACGGTCGGCTACGCAAGCTCGGATTTCATCACGCTGATCTGAGCCTATGGAGATTCATGTTGTTCGTACAGGAGAAACCCTTTACAGTATTGCGCTCCAGTCCGGGCTCCCCATGTCCCGCCTGATTGCGGACAATCAACTCACAGACCCAGCCCACCTTGTGGTTGGTCAGACGCTGGTCCTTCGCTATCCCCAGCAAGTCCATACCGTCCAGCCCGGAGAAACACTCTCTGCAATCGCCCGGCAATCCGGTCTGAGTATCCGCCAGCTCCAGCGCAACAATCCGGCCCTGGAGGGCGGTACGACGCTTTATCCCGGCCAGACTCTGGTCCTGACTTACGAGGACACCCCTTCCCTGCCCATCTGGGTCAACGGCTACGCCTATCCGTTCATCGAACGCAGCCTGCTTCAGCGCACCCTGCCCTTTCTAACGTATTTGACACCGTTCACCTATGGAATCACGGAAAGCGGCGGGCTGATTGAACCGGATGACTCCTGGCTGATCGCCGCAGCCGCGGCGCATGGCGTCGCCGCGCTGATGCATCTGTCCACACTGACGCAGGAAGGCGGATTTTCCAATGAACTGGCGCACCTGGTCCTGACCGATGAGACGGTTCAAAACAATCTGGTCGAGAATATCGTCCGCCAATTAGAGGTAAAGGGCTACCGCGGCCTGGATGTAGATTTTGAATATGTTTTCCCGGCTGACGGCCCAGCCTACGCCTCCTTTATCCGTCGGTTGACCGATCTGCTCAATCCCCTGGGCTATCCAGTGATCACAGCACTGGCCCCGAAAACCTACCGGGAGCAGCCCGGCCTTTTATACGAGGCCCACGACTATGGCGCCATTGGCGCGGCCGCGAATGAAGTGCTGCTTATGGCCTATGAATGGGGCTATGCTTACAGTGAGCCGATGGCGGTGGCTCCCCTGCCCAATGTACGGGCGGTTGTGGAGTATGCCCTGACCGAAATTCCACGGGAAAAAATCTGGCTTGGGATTCCGAATTACGGTTATGACTGGCCCCTCCCGGTGGAGCCCGGCGTGACCCGTGCCACATCGATCTCCAATCAGCGGGCCGTGGACCTGGCCCGTCTCTACCGCGTCGAAATACAATACGACGAGACCGCGCAGGCCCCTTGGTTCCGCTATCAAAACGAGGCCGGTCAGGAACATGAGGTCTGGTTTGAGGATGCCCGCTCTATCCAGGCCAAGCTGGGCCTGATCCGGGAATATGGCCTGAAGGGGGCCGGATACTGGAACTTGATGCGCCCCTTCCCGCAGAACTGGGTCGTGCTCAACGCAGAGTTTCAAATTCACGATCTGTTGTAGCGTTCACGAATTATTCAGATTCTATTTATAAACTGTCCAACAATTTTTTCCGGGATATGATATTCTAAACATGTCAGGAAGCAATGACACACACATCCTCCCCTCTCTTTTTTGAATGGAACAACACCCGGTGTGGACCAGTCCACACCGGGTGTTGTCGTATCGAGGAGACGGAGTATCAAACATGACCGGCCTGATCCCTCTCCGATAAATGGGACGAATCATTTCATCCATTCTCTATATTCTGTTCGGTTTCCTTTTGATACTCAACAGTCTGATAAAATCATCAAATAACGAAGTATCCGTTGGCTCAAACATCATCCATTTCCCATCATGATAAGTTTTCGCCTCATCATAAATTCTTTGAACTTCTCTTGCGTAACTCTCTTTCTCTGTTTCAAATTTTGAGCGTTCCTCTTTTCCTAAAATGACCATAAACCCTATGCAGTTTTCCCTTGCATATAATGCACATAGTGTTTTACCGCCTCGGCGATATTTATATTCATAGGTCCATGCTTTGCCGCCTTTATTCCACAGACAATCCATCTCATATTTTTCGTCAATTAAGCTACATAGTTTATTCCATATCTTATATAAAGGCTTTCCAACTAAAGCAATCATTTGTTCTGTGTTGGGTATTCGATCAAGCATGGATAGCCTCCTCTATAAACTCCAGTTTACCGAGCACTTATTTTGAATAGATTATAATATAGCACATACAAAAAAACAAGGGCAGGAAAGCTTCCTGCTCTTGTCGGTTCGGTAGTTGCGTTATCACAAGCCAGAAGCGTCAGTCCTTTCGTTGAAACATGAGCAATCGGATTTGTAATAGGTGTTAGTAATAGGTTAGTAATAGGAGCACAGATTAGGCCATTTTAGACCCCAAATCTGGAAATTACCAAAAAAGAGAAAACCCGCAATGCATAGAGCCACTAAGCATTGCGGGTTTTCAGCTGGTCCGAGTGACAGGACTTGAACCTGCGGCCTCTTGACCCCCAGTCAAGCGCGATACCAAACTTCGCCACACCCGGATATGTCGTATTCACAACAAAAGATATATTAGCATACTTCAAAGAGAATTGCAAGCATTTTTTTCGATTTTCAAAAAATTTTTGTCGAAGAAAATGTGGAGCAGGTGACGGGAATCGAACCCGCGTGTTCAGCTTGGGAAGCTGACATTCTACCATTGAACTACACCTGCATCTCAGAGACAGCTTAACTAATATAGCATAAAATTCTGTATTTGGCAAGATGTTATTTTCATTTTATATATAAAAAGTTTACAGAACCTCCATTGTTTTTTCCTCTGGAAAGGTGTACATTAAATACAGTTCAAAAGGAAAGGAGGTCAATGCCATGATGGAACATAAGGTCGTTACCGATGTAGATGACATGATTTATGGTGATCAGTCCAGCACAGTTGTCAGCGAGCGGTAAGCAATCAAAATTCAGAAGCTGCCACACCAACTGCGGTGTGGTTTTTTCATATCGAATCGATCAGCGGAGCTTATCCAGTAAGCTCCGCTGATTTTATCAGGCAAACTCCACTTCCGCCGTCAGGGAAACCAGATTGATGTAACTCTTCCCCTGGCCCAGAATCAAGGGTTCTCCGTCCGTGGTCCAGTAGGTCAGCGGCTCCGAAGGCTCCCCTTTTCCCCATCGGATGGGAATTACCTTGCCACCGCAGGCAAACCATCCCTCCCCTTCCGATAAATCGACCCGCATATGTCCATCGCGGTCTCCGGTGTTTTGAATGGCCGTTTTCAGCACCAGAACATTGGTCACGGCAACTGATTCCCCAGTGTTCCCATCCAAGTAGGGCTCATCGTAGGTCAGACTGCCGCTTTTCATATGCTGCTCTACCAGATAAGTACCAGATTGCGCATCATAACGGAAGATACCGGTTTTGTAGGTTGAAAATGGGACCGTAATCGTGTTGGCGGTCTCTCCCCCCTCCGGCGTGCCGTCCTCTGCAAATAAAAACGGTCCGGTATAGCCTTCCGTATGTTCCGCCCGGAATCCATCCTCTTCGATGGTTCGCAGGATGTTCTCGCCCGAGGTAAGCATACTGTGTTCGTAGTCATAGCGCTGTCCCTCTATCCGATTTCGATCCCGCCAAAACAGCGTGGCTCCGGCGTAGCTATATACGCCGTTTACCCCGTCCATATGGTCCACATCCCACTGTTTCAGGTCCGCATAGGCCTCCTGGCTTCCGCCGGCATGAACATAAATCGCATCCAGACCCAACGCCAGCTCAATATAATAAGGCCGGGCGGAGCGGACTGATCCAATGGAGCCTACTCCCTCCAAATCCTGATAGACCCCCAGCATCCTTGTAATTCCGCCTTCTGCCACCACTTCGTAAATAAGGTCGGCTTCGCCGTTTCCCTGTTGGGGCTGAGCCTTGATCAGGTTATTCAGCATGACCGCCACCGGACGCCTTTGGGCTGTGGCTTCGTCCAAAGGCAGTCCTGTCAACGGGTTGAACGCGGTCTCCCCATCCGGTTCTTCCTCCGAAGGCTGCGTGGGCGTTACGCTCACACTGGGCGGTGGGGTGAGAATTTCTTCGGACTCCTGCTCTGTCTGCTCGGAGCAGGCCGGCAACAGAAGCAGCCCTGCGGCCAGCAACAGCGGAAGTATTTGCTTTTTCAAGACATGATCCTCCCCGGTTCGACCGAATCAGACCGGTCAAACCCGTTTTTCTGTTCCCATCATAACGCCTGCTCCCATCCCTGTCAAGCGCGGAGGAAAGGCTTGTTTCCCACTTCAATTTCCGGTATAATAAATTATAAAGCCAAAGATAAGGAGACATCGTCATGGCGCGTATGGGCTTTATTCATGACAAACTGGATATTAAACTATTGATTTTATATATTCTCGGCCGCATCGCGGCTCCCATTGATTTTTCCACGTTGACCGACCTGTGTATGTGCGATCCGGGCGTGGATTATTTCGCGTTCGCGGAGGCCGTCTCTGAGTTGGAGGCCAGCGACCATCTGGTCCTTGACAATGGCTTGTACTCCATCACGGAAAAGGGCCGGCGCAACGGAGCCGATTGTGAAAGCTCCCTCTCCCCCGTGATTCGGAAAAAGTGCGATAAGCGCCTTCTGGAGCTCAACGCCGACCTCCGCCGCAATGCACAGGTCCGGGCTACCGTTGAACCGCGGGAAAACGGCGAATTTATCCTGCACCTCTCGCTGGACGATTCCACCGGCAATCTATTTGCCCTTGACCTGCTGACCGCATCCGAGCGCCAGTGTACCCAGATGGCTGAGCGGTTCCGTTCCGCTCCGGAACAAATTTACAACGGGATTCTCTCGGTCCTGTTGGACGCGACGAAGGGAGATTGATTCCATGCAGGAGCCGGTGCTTCTGGGGTATCCAATCACGCAGCTGATTCTCTATTTCTTTTTCTACTCCTTTTTGGGCTGGGTAATGGAGACCTGTTACTGCTCTTTTTTGCAGAAAAAATATGTGGCCCGTGGCTTTCTCTATGGTCCTATCTGCCCCATCTACGGCGTGGGCGTCCTGCTCATGATCCTGTTCTTCAAGCCGCTGACCGGACACCCGGTTCTCTTTTATGTCACAGCTGTGGTTGTCATGTCCGCCTGGGAGTATTTTGTCGGCTGGTTCCTGGAGACCACCACACACATAAAATATTGGGATTACAGCCATATCCGCTACAACTTGAAGGGGCGGATATGTCTGCCGGTCTCTCTGACCTGGGGTGTCCTCTCCTACCTTATTATTTACTGGATTCATCCCAGAACCGAACAACTGTTCGCTCAGATTCCTCCCTGGCTTTCCTACGTTCTGTGCGGCGTCGCTTTGGGAATTCTGATTTCGGATTCCACACTCACCATTCACCAGCTGGCGCTGGTCTCCCGCCTGACCAAAAATGTGGCCCGATTGGGCGAACAGCTTCAGCTCCAGCTCAGTCTTGGAAAAGCCCAGCTGGACGACAAGCTGGATGAAACCGCCAGCGCACTGCGTACCCGCTATAATGAGCAGCTCAAAAGTCTGGAGCGAATTTCCCGCCGTTTCCGCAAGCACTATCAAAACATGGCCTCCGGCGTCCGCTACCATATCAATCTGGAAGACCTGAAAGCTGCCGGCGAGCTAGCCCGGGAGGAGCTCCTGCGGCTCCGGGCAAAGCGAAAGGCAGAAAAGACTTCCAAAAAATCCAAATCCTAACCTAAAAAGCAAAAGAGCGCAGAGCCTCATATGAACCGATCTAGTAAAAATGGACAGTGACAAAAGACCCCCTGATGTAGGAAAATAGACTACGTCAGGGGGTCTTGTTATGGGGAAACGGAACTACACACATGTACAAGCACTGCTGCCAGAAATCAAGGCAATGCTGGCAGCAGGGAAAACACAGCGGGAAGTTGCAGAACACTACGGGTTTCAGGATAAGCAGGTGGTAAAAAGGCTGCTTGAGCGTGAGCGGAGAAAAGAACGCAAGTTGGAGGCCGGCATCCTACCACGGCCCAAAGGACGGCCGAGGAAAGATGCCGCACCAAGAAACATTGTGGCAGAGCAGGCGTATGAGATCCAGCGCTTGCAGATGGAGAACAAATTGCTGCGGGATTTTCTGCGATCCACAGGAAGGAAGTGAGGCCGAGGGTAAAATATCACATCATATATCGCCATAGAGAGGAATATTCGGTGTCCGTCATGTGCACGTTTTTTGCCGTATCCAGAAGCGGCTACTATGCCTTTGTCCACCGTCTGGATAGGCCGGAGAAGGATGCCGCCCTTGCGGAAGTTATCGCACAGCAGCGGGAACGCAGTTTCTGTACCTATGGCTACCGGCGGATGTGGTTATGGCTGAAAAGCCGGAATATTTTTCGCAATCCCAAAACTGTGCTGCGGGTCATGAAAAAATATGATCTGTTGTCAGAGATCCGCCGCCGCAGGAAATGGCAGCAGAAGGGGCAGCAAGTTCACAGGTACAAAAATCTGCTCAACAAGGAGTTTCATGCGAACCAGCCTAATAGCAAATGGGTAACGGACATCTCCTACATCCACACCAAGCAAGGTGTACTGTATCTGTCTATGATCCGGGATCTCTATGACAACAGCATCGTGGCCTACAAGACTGGCACAGAGCAAACGGTAAGCCTGGTGTTGGACACCATTCGGCTGGCTATGCGCAAGGAGAAAAAGAGGGCCGCTGTGGAGCTCCACCTCCACAGCGACCAAGGGTTCCAGTATACCTCGCAAGCATACTTTAACCTGACAAAATCTTATGGCATTACGCCGTCTATGTCAAGGAAAGGAAATCCCTATGACAACGCCATGGCAGAAAATTTCTTCTCCATCCTCAAAACGGAGTGCATTTACCGCCACAAACCGGCTGCTTTCTCAGAGGCCTATGAGATGATTGGCCGCTATATTCACTTCTACAACCATGAGCGCATCCAGTTAAAGACTGGAGAGGCGCCGCTGGCGCGACGCCTCTCCTACTAAAACTCAATACTTCCTTCCAGGGGCTCTTTTTTGTGCTGTTAGCACATAATGGGGCAGTTCACTCACAGGGGCTGCTCTTTTTAAGCGTAGAAGGAGTGGCCGCCGATGGTTGCCACATAATCCCGGTTCCGGGCGGCCCAACAATTCAGGCCCGCCTGGTTGAAATACAGCGCGGTGGGAAGGATCGAAACGCCTTCCAGGGTCAGCTTCGCCGCCGCCACGCTGCTGGCGTTGGGCGTGCGGTTGATCGCGCCGCTGTTCACCACAGAGAACTGGTTCTTCGCATAGACCACTTCATAGATCGTATTGGGGAAGCGGCTGCTGTTCACCCGGTTCATAATCACGTTGCCTACCGCGATTTTTCCGCTCATAGGCTGGTTGCCCGCCTCAGCGTTGATGATTCGGGACAGCAGATCCAGAGACTGTGCATCATAGAAGCTCTCGCCGCTGGTCAGCAGCCGGTCGCCCAGCGTCACATTGGCTACGCCGGTCTCGTTGTTCCAGGCTACGCTGCCGCCGAAAATACTGGCCAGTACGCTGGCCGGGGCCATCGTGACCCCGTTGACATTCTGGACATTGCCCTTTACATAGAGACACCGGCCGTTGGCCGTCAAGTAACAATCGCCGACCGTAGCCGTCACCTGCAGGGCCTCGCCCGCCTGAGTGGAGCCCTCGACCTGGATCTGGCCGTTGGTTCCGGTCACCGTAGCGCTGGGCAGAGCCGCCTCCAGAAAGGCGCGCACCGAGCAGTAGAGGATGCCATTGACAAAGTACATGCCCGTCTGAGAAACGGGCTCTCCATTGAGATAAAAGTTGCTGCTCGCGGCTTGTGTCTCGGTTTCCTCATTGGTCAAAGCCGCGGATAGCACCCGGACCTCGACCGCCGGCATCTGTATGTCGGCCGCGTCGCCGGCAGTCGCCGCAAATGCGGGAACTGCCAAACTAAAGGTCATGACGCCGGTCAACAACAGAGCAGGGATTCGCTTAAACATCAAATCGCTCCTTGTTTCCATTTGTTTCTTTTTGTAACCGTATTGTAACTTATTCAAACGGAAATTGCAAGCACTTTTTTTGTCGACTTTCTCAACCCCTTGTGCCCCAACGATTTGAGGGAATAAATTTTTGTAACTTATTCGTAAAAATCGTGGGAACCGATGGTTGTCACATAGGTTCGGTTTGCTACGGCCCAGTGGTTCGTCGCTGCATCCGGGTTCAGAAAATAGAGACTCGCTCCCGCTTTGCGTACCCCCTCAAGCACCAGCTTTGCCGCAGCGACGCTTTCGGCTGTCGGTTCCTCATAGATCGTCCCGTTGCTGGCCGGCGTAAACTGTACGCCCCAGGTATCGTCAAAAATCACATCATAAATCGTGTTGGGGAATTGTGCATTGGATACGCGGTTCAAAATCACAGTCCCGACAGCCAGCTTCCCTTCCAGGGACTCGCCTTTGCTCTCTGCCGAGATGATTCGCGACAGCCAATACAGGTCCTGTCGGTTGTAACCGGCTGATTCGGGCACCCCGCTGCCGGAGGTGATACGCACCGTTCCAGTTTTGGAATCCCACTGGACACGGCTTCCCATGGCCGTCGCCAACACACGCACTGGGACCATGACCGAGCCGCTGCGCACGCGAATCCCGCCCTCTACATAGAAGCATCGTCCATTGGCCTCCAGCCATTGGTTTCCCGGCACGGCGGTCAGGGACAGGGCTTGGGATGTCACCCGCGCCGCACCATTTTTCCAGTTGACCGTTACATCCCCCAACTGCTGAGCCACTGCCCGCAGGGGTACATAAGTCGTCCCGCCTTCCACGAAAGAGGACGCAGCGGAAAAAGGCGTCCCATCTATGGTCATAGAGACCGCAGCGGCCGGCGTGAGCGTCAGCGCGCTCACCAGCAGTCCGGCTGCGATCAGAGTTTTGATCTTCAAGCAAATCACTCCTAACAGTTTGTAACCAAATTGTAACCTTTATCCCACAAAAGGACAAGCTGTAAGTTCTGGAAGGAGAAATATACTTGATAACAAAAGACTGTAAAGGAATTTTACCTTCTGGTATTGTTCCGCTTTTGGCGCAGAAATTCCCCGCCGAAAAATGTCCTTCCGGCGGGGAATTTCTTTTTTCTTATTCTAATTAGTCAGCACTAGATATCCTAAGGGCTCGTCTGTATCGTCCAACAACAAATAATATGCCCAGACTGTTTCTCCATCTGTACGTTCGTTGGGTCGGAGCTCCTCCAGATCGTCGAAATTCTTATAGAAGCGTTTTGATTGGCTCGATTCTGCCCGGCTCCACAGCCCATACTGCTGGACCGTCTGACAAAAGGCATCGTTATTGCTCAGAGAGTAGGCGTCGATCAGCTGCGTCGCCCCCTGTGCGCTCCCTTCTTCCAAGGTCAGTTCGGGAAGGCGCTCCCGCTGCGCAAAGGCTTGAGCCTGCCGCTGGCAGAGCCCGGAAAAGTCATAGTCGCAAAGGGTGATCTCCAACCGCCAGGTATCCCCGCCCACGGGCTCCGGTTCTCCAGTAAAATAGCCGCACAGAGTGGTGGAATCCCGGTAGAGAAGCAGTACGCGTGAGGGTGCTCGGCCGCCCTGTACAGAGAAGCGGCTGGAAGTCTGGTTGATCTCCCGCGTTCCATCTGAGGCCACCCACCAGGCCACCTGGTCACTGACCGCTAAATAGGCATCCAGGTCGCCCAAATCCGGCATTCCCCGAAATTCCATTCCTTCGGCTTCCGGCACCAGCGCCTGCACCTGGTCTAGAGTCAGAGTGCAGTATCCATTCTCATCCGCCATCAGATCCAGCTGGACCGTTGTTTGATCTGTCTCTGCGCCGGAGACGCCCGGCGTAGACAGCCCCTCGGTCAGGCTTCCGTCGGTGATCACGGTATAGCCCAAATACTGCCGGTTTGTATCCAACAGCATACAGTAGTAAGGGGTTTCCGAATCCGCGTAGCCCGCATAGTTGAAAAGTTTCTCAATGGGGCGGATAAATTCGCGCAGATAGGGAGACGTCATGCGGCTCCACAAACTTTGCAGCTTCACGCTCCGGGTAAAGGTATCGTCCCCGCTCAGCTGAGAGACCGGAGGAATATACCAGACCGCTCCGCTGTTGGCGATGTCCTCCTGGGAAATACAGGGGTACTGCTGAGATGCCTCATAGCCTATCGCCTGTTCTTCATATATACGGGTAAAGTCATAGTTGCAGATGGTAATGGGGATATGCCAGCGTCCCTCGCCCGCCGCCTCCGGTATGCCGATGTAGTAGCCGCACAGGCGGGTCAAATCGCTGTACAGCAGCAGAACAAACAGGTTCTCATACCGCAGCGTATAGCTGGCAGTCAGATACCCGCCCTGCTGTTCCCCACCTGAGGCCACCAGCCAGGCCATATGGAAGCTGTCCGCCAAATAGGCGTCCACATTATTTCCCAAATCTACGCCCATATCCAGCGTAAAAAACTTCATTTCCGGCACCTCCGTCCGGAGAAGCTCCTCGGTGAACAGGCACTGCCCGTTGGAATCTTCCTCCAGGTAGAGGTCTGCCGTACCCAGGATCTCCGGGGCAGCGCTGGACGGGCCGCCGCTCCCTTCCGAATTCAGTATGGTATAGCCCAGCGGCTCATAATCCCCATTGAAAAACAGATAGCACATCCATCGGCCCTCGTCCGGAAGCCAGTGCTCCAGATGCTCTCGGTCCAGTTGCCGGCAGAACTTCTTAAGATAGGGCGACACAGCCTGGCTCCACAGGTGGTAGAGCTGGCTGTCATTCGGCCGGAGCGTCGGACCGCGGCCGGTGTTGTAGCCGTACAGGAACCACTCGGCTCCGCTGTCCGCCAGGTCCTCCGGCGCGATATAGTTCTGAAACAGACTGTCCTGATCCGCTGTAAACTCGGCCAGCTGCTCCTCGTACAGCTCGGTAAAATCGTAGTCGCACAAGGTCACCTGCATCCGCCAGGCGCCCTCTCCTACATCTTCCGGTACGCCGACGGCATAGCCCATCAGATGGGTATTGCCGTCGAACAGCAGAAGACTGCGGGGGCTGTCCGGGTCGTTTTTCGGGGAAAAGCTGCCCCACTCCCCCTCAGAACCGTACTCGCCCTGCGTGGAGACCAGTATGGCCATCTGAAAGCTGTCGATGAGATAGGAATCAATGTCGTTCCCCAGATTTGGAGTTCCGCCAAAATTGATGCACTCCACCTCTGGGAACACCTCCTGCACCAGTTCGGCCGTTACTGTACAGATTCCGTCCTCATCCTCATAGAGGTCAAAGCTGACTGTCTCCCCGTCTGTGGAGGTGGTGACTTGGATCGGCTCATCCGACTGATTATTCTGATTTTCCACGAATCCGCCAACCGATCCGTCTACCCCGGGCTCCCTGCTCAGTAGGCGGGGAACAAGCAGAATCGCCGCCACAAGGATTGCTGCCGCAGCAATTCCAAGCAGCAGAAATCGCTTTCCGCGGAGCTTTGCCCGAATTTGGGCGGCCGATTCCGCCCGAGCCGCTTTTCGGGCCGCGGCGCGCGCCTGTGCCTCCTCCCGGACGCGTTCCTGTTCGGCAGCCTGACGGGCCGCCTCCTCCCGCCGATTCTGGCGGAGTGCTTCCAGTTGAATCGGGTCCGCATAGCGGACCGACAGTTCCCGGCTCCGGCCGCAGCGATGGCAAGCCGTCTCACCGTCCCCATTGACTCCGCCGCAGGTGCAGTACCACACCCCCGCCTGGGCTGTATAGACGTAACGCCCGCCAGGCAGGTTGGCTGCGCTGAGTTCCAGCAATTCCTGGTCGTTGAGGACAGCCTCCAAAGAGCGGAACGCAGGCAGCGGCGCCCAGCAGGCTCCCACAGGAGGGTTCCAAACGGTTCCATCTGCAAATGCAACGGAACACACCTGTGCGGTAAACGCTCTGGTGCTTTCCGGCGGCAGTACGATCGCTGCGTACTGGCCGAACGCCTGTCCCCGCTGTACCGCAAGCCCCGTATAGCGGAATTTGATCGGTCCGCTGTCCCCGCATACGGCGGAGTCATCACGCACCTCCACCTCCAGAGCTGAAATCGGTTTGGCGCTGATGCTCTTAAATTTCAGCTGAACGACCAACCGGGGCATCTGGGTATCCTCCAGCAGAGCCCCTGCCGCAAGTACAACCGGAGACCCTTCCGTATAGAGCCGGTCCGGCAGGCGAAAGCGTGGAATATAACGAGTTTCCATGTCTGCCTCCTGTTACAGCTCCGGCAAATCATCGGGATTTTCCGGCTGCACCGCCGTTCCCTCCCAGGCAGCAGGCTGGACAGACTCGGAAGTTTTTTCCTCTTTATCGTCCGTTTTTTCTGTAAAGTTATTCCCCTTCATAGATCTTACGTCAGAAGTAATTTGGCCGAAGGCATACAGCGGCCAGGTGCCAATCGCCATCAGCAGAGACGCGGCTAAGCCAATCAGGCCGCTGAGGATAAAGCCGCTTGCATCCAGATAGGGGTCAAAGAGCCCGACCATCTGCAGCAGGAAAATCAGCAGACCCAGGGCGGCGAAAAATGCCGAGATCGCGCCCACGATCAGCCAGATAAAGCCACAGATCTTCGCCAGCTTCTGGATCTTACCGCCCACGTCGTCATAGAACCGCAGCTTGCCCTTGCGGACCATTCCTTTGTCCTTGCGCGGAATCTCTTTGGTTTCCACGGCGAGGTTCCACAGGATGAGACCCGCAAACAGCGCCAGCATATACCATTGATTTCTGAGTAGGGCTCCAAATCCCGACCCGCCGTCCGCCGTTTCGTAAGCCCCTAGATAGAGCATAAAGAACAGCAACACGCAGACGATCACCAGAATCCCCGCGATCAGGTTCAAAATGGGCAGCTTTCGTGTTCCGCTTTTATTAGACATGCTTCTGTTCCAGGTCACGCCGACAGCGCCGATCAGCATCAGCAGCAAGGCGAGGAGCAGAAGGAGGTTCATCCGCTGCCGGTCCTGGATAGACCCGGACCCCAGCCGACGCAGGATACTGTTCAGGCTCACCACACTATGCAGCTGGTTCAGCAGGACCAGCAGGACCGCGGGCAGATAGAATTTCTCCCGCTTCTCTTTGACCAGCATCAAAATGCCTGCCGCCACTACCGCCAGGGGCCAAAGCATATCCATCACGGAATAGACCATCCCGCCGCCCGACAGCATCGGGAGCAGGGTCCACACGCCGTTGAGCAGCACCAAAATCGCGCCGGCGATGACCAGGCCCCCAGCATTCGATCTGGGAACGGTTTTCAGGCGGGGGGCGCGGATTTTTCCGTCTTTGGCACCTTTCCTCAAGAGCTGCCCCTCTGAACCCAGATTCAGCAGAATCACGCCGGCCGTGAGCAGCACAGCCAGAAGGATCTTGACCGCCGCCGGACCGGCTTCCAAGGTTATTGTTTCATCCTCCCAATAGTCATAATAGGAGAAATTCAGGCTACCCAAGATGTGAAGTACCGCCAAACCGGCGGAAATCAGATTGAGCAGCGGCGCGCGCAGCCACTTGGGGCCAGACACCCACACACGGTTGAAGGGCAGGCCGATGGCGGACAGCAGAATCAGCAGCACAGCCAGTATGAGCCAGGAGCTTTCTGTTATTCCGATCACCGCGATCCATAGAAGTACGACGCCCACCAGGTAAGGGGCCAGACGCTTCCGGCCCAGCACCAGCAGGACGCTGTCCGCAATCATCAACAGACAGCTGATGATATCCATTCTCGCTCCAAACAGCCGGTAATTGAAAAAGTCCATATTTCCGACGATCCAGCTGAGCACCGCCCACGCCGCTAACAGAATCGCGGCCAAGAGCGTCAGCCGGCTGTCCGGTCCCGGAACGCCACGAATGCGTCCTTTTCCTTTGGTTTCGTTCATATGATCGTTCTCTCCTCTCTTGCGTTGACAACTTAGGAGCCATAGTCGTAGACTAGACGTCCTTGGACTTTGCCTTCTGCTTTAATGTACCGTAGATGTGAGTGGAATACAATATGCTCGCTGCATAGTGTTCCGCTTTTCACCTGTGAGGCCAAAGAAAAGGGAGCGGGAAACCCCGCTCCCTTTTTCCTGCCTTCGTTACCGCTTTTTAATAGTTGTACTGCGGCTCATAGGTATAGCTCAGCGCTTCAAAAGCAGTCAATACATCGCGGATGGCCTGCTTGTCGCTCTCCGACACCGTGTGGTCATACCGATAGTCGTCTCCCTCAAAGCGGACGATGGTCTGGGAGGAATTGGCAACAGCCCAGAGCAGATCAATGTCCGACTCAGACACCGGGCAGTCCGCATACTCCCACACCACGCCGTAGTCGTTATCCCGGGTAACGTCAAAGTAGTTGAAGCTCTTATAATAGCGCTCGTCATCCACAGCAATCGTGAGATTGTCAAAGAAGATCCAGTCGTCGCCCGTATAGTCGAACATCAGCCGCAGCCAGACCCGGTCGGAATCCCGGCCGATGTAGGGCAGCATATAGCAGCGAGTGTCAATGTAATTCGGATACTGGGAGGGATAATAGAAGTACATGCCGCGCACCTCGTCGCCCTCCATTCTCATGGATTGCAGCAGCGCCTCGCCCTGCTCCCTGCTGAGGGTCTCCAACTGTGCCGCTGCGCTAGTCAGCACATCTGTGTTGGTCACCAGAGCTGCAGCCTCCTCCGGCAATGCCTCCAGCGCTTCCTCTGCAGCATGGATGCTGCCCGCCTTTTCCAGCGTCACATCGCCGATGGCGTCGATCAGTTCCACCACCTGCGCTGCCTGCAGCTCTGCCAACTGGCTTTCCGCCGTTGTCAGGGCATCCAGATTGCTGACCGCGGCCTGCACCTCCGCCGTACTCCCATCATACATGCTGCGGGCATCCGCAATCATACCGGCGCTGTCCAGAGTTACCTCGCCGATGGCACTGATTGCCTCTTCTACCTGGCTGGCCTGCTCCTCCACCACCAGAGTTTCATAGGTCGCGCGGGCATCCGAGAGCATCTGCATATTCTTGAGGCTCTCCCGATCTGCCTCCTCCAGTCCTTCCACGGCCTGCTCCGCTGCAGTGATCGCCGCCTCGCTGTCCAAAGTCACCTCGCCGATCGCCGCGATCTGGTCGTCCACGGCCTTTGCCGCCTCGCTCTGACCACAGCCGCTCAACATCAGCGCCAAAATCAAAGCGGTCAGACACAACGTTCCAAATTTCTTTTTCATAATTGGCCTCCTCTTCCTTTGTTTTCTATTTGCTTCCTGCTTTTCCATCGAGCGGAGCAGGGACCTCCGCCGCAGGTTTCGCGCTAGAACAAGGTTTTTTCGTTCTCCAAGAAGAGCCGGTCATTGATCTTATGCAGACTCTGATGATGGAGAATCCCATAGCTAATGATGGCATCCCGCTTGATTTTGGGATACAGCTGCGCATAAGTCGCTTGCTTGAGCAAGGTCTGTGTCTCCTCCAATGTGATCTCCATCCCAATACAGATGCAGATCAGCCGGTCCCGGGATGGATTGCGCCGCCCGGAAAAGACCTGATGCAGGTACACCTCGCTCATCCCCGCGCGTCGGGCCAATTCTGCCTTGGATAGCCTCTGTTTTTCGTATATCTGCGTCAAAAGTTCCGCTGGACTCCGCTCCGCGAAGACGTCTCGGTTTTCCCTGAGATATACATCCAAGTCCGCCATCTCCATTAACTCTCGGCTCAGATCACTAGTTTCCTTTCCCTCCAACTTTTTTCCTCCTTTTTTGCCCGAATATATGAGTTAGCTATAATTATAAATCTTTTTTCGACTAATACAATATGCCGACTGCATAGTTTCCGCGTTTTTCCCCTGCCAGCCGTTGGGGAGGGAGCAAAACCGGCAACCGGAACCTCTTTACATCCAAGTTCAAATCGTTTATACTTTTTATATATTATTTTTCTTTTTATTATTTATAGTATATATTATTGTTCATCCGTTTGAGTTTGGGGTGATTCTGATTTATACTTGGCTGCTGCAAGCTTTGCAGGAACATTTTACGGTGGTTCAACTTCTGAAGGAGAGTCCCCGGGGCAGCGTGCGTCTCATCCGCCACAAGGCCACAGGACAGCGCTTCATTCTGCGCCAGTTCACTGGAAATGCGGAGGTCTACCGAAAGCTGCTGCATTACTCCTGTAAAAACCTTCCCCAGACCCTGGAGGTTGCGCAGGACGGAGAACAAAACCTGATTCTGGAGGAATATATCCAAGGTGACACACTGAGCTTTCTCCTGAAAGATGCGCTCTTCTCGCCCGAGGAGACGCGAAGGATCGTAGCACAGATTTGCAGGTCCCTTTGGGCCCTGCACTCGATGGATGCCGTCCATCGAGATGTTAAACCAGAAAATGTCATTTTGCGCGGTTCCGAAGCTATTCTCATCGACTTTGACGCTGCCCGTCTCCACAAATCGGAGCCGGACCACGAGACGGACACGCAGATTTTGGGCACCACCGGTTTCGCCGCACCGGAACAGTACGGCTTATCTCAGACAGACGTCCGCAGCGACATCTATTCCCTCGGCATCCTCATCAATGTCATGCTGACCGGCCAGCATCCGTCCAAACAGCTGGCACGGGGACGGCTGGGCCGGATCGTCGGGCGCTGTACCCACGTCAATCCCCAGAAACGCTATCAAAACGTCCTGCGTCTCATGGAGGCGCTTTGAGAGGTGGGAGAAAACGTCTTGAATCATATCTGTCCATACTGCGGTGAGCCGCTGCCGGAGGAAGCCGCGTTTTGTCCCGCCTGCGCCAAAAGCGTCAACCAGCGTGCCGCGCTCAAGCCGCCTGACCTCACCTGGCGGCGGCGGCTGCACCGGGCGCTGCCTGTTCTGTTTCTTCTGATTGCCCTGCTGCTCCTGGCCGGCGCAGCGGCCGGCTATTACCGCGCCTCTCAGCCGCAGACCTATGACGGTCTGGGCGAGGTATTCTACTCCGATTCGGAGGGCTCCTATCATCTGTTTTTCCCCTCTTTGGATGGAAGCCCGGAGCCGGCTGAAAACAATCCCTTCCATGCCGTTCGGGGCACGGCGTACCGCTATCCTGTGCCGCTGTCCATCACCGATGCAGACAGCAGCACCAACGCAGGCGAGTCGTTTCTGCAGAAGGTGGACTGGTTTTCGGCCCAGTTCTCCACGACGAGCGGAGCCTCGTTCAATGTCTCCTGCACACAGCCGGAAGCCCGCCCGGACCTCTTCCCTGACGCCGCTTTGGTCAGCCTGGTGGACTTCTCGACCGAGGCCGCTTTTACCGATTCCATGATCTGGACCTTTCAGATGAAAAACGGAGATGTGATTCAGCTGCGCCAGAACCTGGAGGTCACCATGATCCCGACCTATGATTACTTCCCCGGTGAAGTTCCGGAGACCTCGGAAGAACTTCAGGACTTTCTGGACGAGATTACCGCTTCGTTGGAATCCAATGCGGAGGTGACGCTCTATCTGCCGGCGGTGACTTACGACGGCCCTCTGGTCATTCGGGATCATCCTGTCAACCTGTATGGGACCAGCGCCGGGGACCAGCGCACCGTCTTTACCGCTCCGCTCCGGGTCGAGGCGGAGGCAGATTCCCAAATCTCTTATATCCAGGAAATCGACTTTCAGGGTAACGGGAGTGGAACCGCACTCTCCGCTGCCGCCAGGGTCCGCACGGATAACTGTATCTTTTCTAACTGGGAAACCGGTTTTTACGGTACCGCCTGGGTCAACGCGGTGGGCTGCACCTTTACGGACAATGAGACCGCCTTCCACTTTAACAGTGCCAATTCTAGTGCCAGCCACTCCATGTACAACAACAACACGTTTCGCAACAACGGCACCGCTGTGCTGCTGGAAAATGTCCCCACCGACTTGACGCTGAACTTTGAGAACAGCGTATTTACCGGAAACCGCACGGACATCGACAACCGCTGTGACCAGCCCCTTGATCTATCCCAGGCAATTTTTGAAGCACTTCCATGATATAATAGGAAAAGTCAACGCCCTGGCCGTATCTATTTGCGGCCAAGGCGTTGATTCTGTTCTCTCTTCTGTTTTGTCTGATTCTATGCGCTGAAGCAGTCAGCTGGCGGCCGACTTATCCCGCCTCCTGAACTGCCAGCTTTCGCAGCAGCTCCACTGCGCTTTGAAGCAGCGTGGACATCGTCAAATCCGGTACGCCTACGATCAGGTTGTCGCAATGATTAAAGGGAATGAGCACGCGCTTGGCGTCACTCTGCCCCACTGCCGCTGCCATGGCTGGCGTGATCTCACCCAGCATGGAATCCGCGATCACGATTCCAATGGGGCCGACAATCACGTCCACCTTCCGGCAGGCCACCAACACCGCGTTTTCTCCTGTTGCAGTCTGATCTGCGCCTGCTTTCCGCATGGCGGAGGTGGCGGCTACGTTGGTACCCACTGCCGTGATCTCCGCATCGGGCAGTTCCTGCTTGATCGCGGAGACCAGCCGCCGTCCGATTCCGCCTCCCTGGGCGTCGATGACCAAAATCTTCAATGCAATCTCCCCGCTTTCCGTATATTCGATCTACTGCCGCCGAATCAAAAAGAAACACCAGCCAAACGGCTGGTGTTTCTTTTTGGAGGCGCCACCCAGATTTGAACTGGGGCATCAGGATTTTGCAGACCCTTGCCTTACCACTTGGCTATGGCGCCGTTTTCTTGCTCTATTCTATGTGCGTTATCCGCTGTTTATCACAGAATATTTCTCAAACCAGAAGAACACATCCTCAGATGTGTTCTTCTGGTTTGGAGCGAGTGACGAGGCTCGAACTCGCTACCTCCACCTTGGCAAGGTGGCGCTCTACCAGATGAGCTACACTCGCATCTCGGAACGCAAGATGCGTTCCGTGGTGCCTCCGGCCGGAATCGAACCAGCGACACGGGGATTTTCAGTCCCCTGCTC
>DXYV01000014.1:29008-54436 GCA_019415645.1 Clostridiales bacterium | reverse complement strand
GCAACGAAAGGGAGCGGATGTTCGCCGTACAGGCGGACGGAGCGGACCTGAGTTTGTGAGGACGTGCCTGCGGGCCCCCTTATTGGATGTATCCCCCGGGGAACGAAACTTGGGGCGTCAACACCTAAGCTTTTCTCAAGGGAAGACGGCAGGCTGAAGAGAGGTACGCTGGTAATCATGCTCCATACTCGTAGGGGTCGATACAGGGCGAATATAGGTATCCAACCCTACTGTAGTTCACTTAAACAACGCTTACAGACATATACTCCGTTTGGTAAAGTTCGAAGGTCTTGTGTTTGTTGGCAGCAAATGCAAGATGGTTTATACTTTTTCATTAACATAGCTTGGCCATCTTCACTTAGTACCATTATGATACTATCTCCCGGGTCCACAGACATTTTGCGACGAAATTCTAGTGGTAGAACAATTCGGCCAAGTTCATCAACCTTTCTTACGATTTGAATCGGATACATTTGTTTACTCCCTTTCGTCTTCATGTACTTTTGAGGCGCTGTTTCTCGCATGATCTGATATAGAAATTCGTATAGACTTCCGCACCGTTGCCCCATAAACTCTTCATAAATAATGGCCTTTTTTCTCTGGGAAAATTGCTGAGCTGTTCGCATAGCATTATAGATATTGCGATAATCTGTATTATGCTCGGCTGCAATTTTGCGTAATAGCAAAGGATCGATTTTCATGCCTGCTTTTATCTTTTCGAATGCGTCAAGATAGTATTGATAACCTGTTAGTCTCGGTTCTATGCCTAGTCTCCACAAAAGGTCAATTTCTGGTTCTTTCATAAAATCACTCCTGCCTTATTTTATCTTAATTCAAGATAAAAGTAAATATCTTGATTTTAGATATTTAATAATAAGGCTCGGTGAGAAGATTGAAATTAGATGTGCCATATCCCAATATTCGAGCTTTACGTGAAGACCGCGATTATAATCAAGTCGATATTGCCGAAGTTCTCAATATTGCACAAAATACTTACTCGCAATATGAGACAGGAAAAATTGAATGGACTGCTTCGACTTTGATTAAATTAGCGGATTTTTATAATGTCAGCATCGACTACCTCCTTGGCCGCACCCAAGACCCAACGCCCTATCCGCCCAGTAAAAGACCCACCTGAGTCTGACATGGTCAGACACTGGTGGGTCGTTGTTTTTTTTGCCAATCGTCCGCGCCCCTCCGCACGGACGCAACAGAGCTGAGCGCCGCCGCTTCTATGGAAGAAAATGCGCACCGCGGCTAAGTGCCCCTCAGAGCAGAAACGCCGCGCAGGCGGACAGCGCCACGCCGATCAGCGCGGCGGAGGTGACCATCTCCAGATAGGAGGGCTTATCCCGCCGGTGATCGCTCCGGGCCCGGGGCGCGGGGCGCACGGACTCGGTCTCCGGCTCCGGAGAAGCTTCCGCCCGGTCTTGGGCGGCGCGGTATTCATCCAGCGAAATGACATTGTTGCGCCGGCGGGAGGCGGGCGCGGCCGGGGTCTGACGGGTACACACCAGCCGGCGGCCCTCGCCGCCGCTGGCCTGCGCTACGCCGTCACCGTGGACGACGATCTCCCGCGCGCGGATGGTATAATAGGTCGTTTCCATTGCAGAACCCCTCTTTCCCTGATTTTCTCCTAGAATACCCGAAGAAAAGACCTAAAAACAGGACTTTTTACAGCGGCATCTCAAACATCTATTCGATAAAACTTTTGTTCGAGTCCATAATACAACAAATGTTCGAGCTTTGTCAAGGGCTTTTTGCGGGGGTGGGTCCAAAGTTTCCGGGAAAACATCATGCGGCACACGGGACATCCCGTGTGCCGCATGGCGGGAAAACTTCTTATGCGCCGCAGACCTCGGCGATGACCTGGGCAAAGATCTTGCAGGACACCATCAGGTCGGACAGCCGGGCGCGCTCGTCGGCGCCGTGCAGGTGGGTGTCGAACCCGGGCAGGAAGCAGCCGAAGGCCACGCCGCCGGGGATATCGTGGACATAGGTGCCGCCGCCGGTGGTCAGGCACTCGCCCTTCAGGCCGGTGTAGCTCTCATAGCACTGGAGCAGGGTCTGGACAAAGGGCGATTCGGCGGGCGTGTGGTGGGGGGCGTGCATCTCGCCGGACAGGGCGAAGCCGTACCGGGCAAAGGCGGCCTCCGCCACGTCGGAGCAGTTCTCCTTTGCGGCACATAGGGGGACCCGGGAATCGAACCGGCCCTCTAAGCCGGTGGGGGTGATCTCCAGCAGGGTAAAGGAGAGGGTCAGCTCCTCCGAGATTGCGTCGGACTGGGCGATGCCCAGCGCCTTGCCCAGATAGTCCCCGTGGGGCAGCAGCTGGGTCAGGGCGTGGATGGCGTCCTTGGCGCCGCCCTGTGCCAGGGGCAGCTGGTCCAGCAGGGCCAGCAGGCCGGTGATGGCGTTGGTGCCGCCCTGGGGCCAGGCGGCGTGAGAGCCCACGCCCTTGGCCAGGATCTTGGTCAGGGGGCCCTCCTCCACCAGGGTGAAGGTCACGCCGGTCTCCGCCGCCGTCTGGTCGGCCAGAGGCTTGATCTCCGCGGCGGGCAGGCCCTCCACGGCGCACTCCGCGTCGCCGGGCAGGATATTGATGCGGATTCCGCCGTGGAACCAGGCCAGGCGGGGCAGCTGGTCGCTGGCCGGCCAGCTCTTGGTAAAGGTGGGCTTATAGCCGCCCTTCTCCACGTTGATCACCGGGAAGCCGGAATCCGGGGAGAAGGTGTTGGGGGCATAGGGGTGGGAGGCGAAATAGTGGGCGATGTCCTCCGAGCCGCTCTCCTCGTCGGTGCCCATGATGACCCGGACGTTGGATTTCAGTGGGATACCCAGGTCCTTGACGCACTTCATAGCCAGCAGGGCGGTGACCACGGGGCCCTTGTCGTCGTCTGTTCCGCGGCCGTAGAGACAGCCGTCCACCACTTTGGGCTGGTAGGGCTGGGTGACGGTCCAGCCCTCGCCCTCGTCCACCACGTCCAGGTGGCCCAGAATGTGCAGGGCGGTCTCCTGGTCGTTGAGGTCGGCGGTGCCCACATAGCCCTCGTGGCTGGTGGGGTCCTTCAGCCCCAGCTCGGCACACAGCTTCAGGGCCTCCTCCAGGGCGGCGGCGGGGCCCTCGCCGAAGGGCTTGCCGGGCTGGGCCTCCCCCTTCACGCTGCGGATGGACACCAGCCGGGAGACGCAGTCGATGAGCAGCGGCTCTTTATCGGCAAAATAGGCTTCGATCTGTTCCTGATACTTCATCCGAATTCTCCTTCTTCTTCTCCGGCGTGCTCGGAGAGCTCGCCCAGATATTTGTAAACCGTGTAGCGGGAAACCCCCAGATGCTGGGCCACATAGGGCACGGATTTCCGGTAGGAAAAGGCGCTGTTCTGGTCCAGCAGGGCCATGATCTTCATGCGGTCCTTCTTGGTCAGAGCGGCCACCGGCTTGCCTACGGTGGCCAGGCACTGCTCGAACAGCTCGGCCAACTGCTTGGAGTCCCCCTCCTGCCACAGGGCGGAGCGCAGGTCGGCCTCCGCGTTCATCAGGTCCACCAGGGTGCGGTTGGCGTACACCAGAGAGGTGTAGTCAAAATTGATGCCCAGGGCCAGGTTGTAGTCCGGCCCGATCATGTGGAACGTGGAGCTCTTGATCTGCCGCCCGTCCGGGGTGGTGGCGGCCAGGTTGACCTGGTCGGTGGTGGCGGCGGTCTCGTCCAGGGCGCGGCCGATTCCCATAATGTCCATGGTGGAGCCCACCTCCCGGCCAGAGACATGGCCGTTGTAGATGGACAAGATCGGGTGCGTGGGCACGCCCATGTCGTGGACCAGCGTCTCGCAGGAGGAGCCGAACATGGCGGCGATCCCCTGCGCGGTGCGGTCCAGAAATTCAAAGGCTTCGTCGCGGGTCATGGCGATCCTCCTTCTCTGTGTGTCAGGCTGCAAGGGTTATTTTACCCGTCTGGCGCAAAAAATGCAAGACAAAGCTGCGCCCCCGGCGTCCGCAGGACGCCGGGGGCGTTTGGGGGCTCAGGGATCAGTCCGCCGAATTGGTCAGACGCTGCCGGTAAGCGTCCAGCACCTGCCGGGCCACGGCGGCGTAATCGCCGCTGAGCTGTTCCTCCAGCAGGGCCCGGAACTGGTTTTGATCGTCCGTCTCCCCGCTGCGGAACACCGCAAATTCGGCGGCCAGCTGCTCGGCCAGCCACTGGGCGCCGTCGCCCTGGTAATCGGGCCGGAAGTCCACGGAGGAACCCTCGTAGCCCTGAATGGTCCGCAGGATGTCGCCGGGCCGGGCCAGGAAGCGCTGGCCCAGCTGGTACTGCGCCCCCTCGGCATAGGCCCCGTCGGCCTGGCCAAACAGGTAGGAGACCAGCATGTCGTCGGAGCAGGAGAGAAGGTCGGGGAGGAAGTTGGTGCCGTCGTGCCCCTCCACCCAGTAGCCGCCGGTGCCCACCTCGGTGATGCGCCATACGCCGTCGGTCAGCTGGGCCACGCATTGGTTGTAATGCTGCCAATAACCGGCCAGATCGCCCTCGGTGATGCGGTCCATGCCGGAGCCGGCCTGCCAGATGGAATTTTCCAGATCGGAGTCCTGGGGCCCCTGAACCGCGACGGCCTGATCGAACGCCAGGGCGGTGGGGGAAGCCCAAGCATCCATGTCATAGACCCGGGCGGACACCACCGATACGTCGGCCAGCTCGTACAAGCTGCCCGGGGTGACCTGCAGACAGGCCTCCCAGTACCGCTGGCTGAGGGTGCGGGCCACGTAGCCGGGGATCAGCGCCGCGTCCTCCGGCCAGCCCTCCTCGCCCACGGTAACGGACACCTGCTTGCGCAGGATGTCCAGCTCCAGCTCATCGAACCAGTTGGAGCGCAGCACGTCGCCCAGCGCGGAAGCGCCGCTGGCGACGTAACGGTCGGTCCCGCCGTACCAGACCACCAGGGAGCCCCGCTGGCAGCGGACGGAATTGCTGCCCGCGTAGAAGGTGAGGGAGGAATCGCCCTCCGGCGTGGTGACCGTAAGGGTATAGGCCGGATCGGCGGGCGCGGCGGCCGCGTCGCCCTCCAAAATGGTCCATTCATAGGAGCTCAGCGGCCAGGCGCTCCGCGCGTCGGGGCCGTTCCATGACTGGCCGTCGGCGGTGGACCGGGTAACGCCCTCGGTTTCCCCGGCCAGGGTCAGGGTGAGCAGCGCCTCGCCGGAGAGGATGCGGTCCAGCTCCGCCTGAAGCTCGCTGCCCGGAGTGGGCGAGGCGCTGTCCCGGGCTGCGCCCTTGTCCGCCAGATAGGGGTCGCCGGTGCGCGTTGTATAGGTGCTCACCTGGAAAGAGCGCTCCAGGAAGAGGGAGACGGCCAGGTCCGGGCTGGTGGAGGTCCACTCGCCCCAGTAGACCCCGTCGGTGTGATCGGCCGCCTGCTGAGCCTGGGCATAGGCCTCCTCTGCGGTCAACTCCGTGTCCGGGCCCACAAAATGGCGGTAGCCGCTGTCGTCGTACCACCGCTCCACGCACCAGATTCCGCCCTCCCCCTGGGTGACCGGCTGGGAGAGCACCAGCGTGTAGCAGGGTTCGGTCTCCTCGTCAAAGTTGGAGCCGTCGGTGGGGGCGTAGGGGTACCAGTACACATCCATGTGCTGGCCGCTGAAGCTGAAATCGTCGGTGAACAGGGTCTGGGACAGGTCGAAGGCCTCCATCCCGTCCTGCCCGGTGATGGTCTCAGTCAGCCAGTCCCGCAGGGCGGAGACGGCGGACTGATAGGCCTCGGTATGGTCGGGGTTAAAGTTTACGTCTGTGGGCGAGAGAATCGCGTAGTAGTAGGTTCCGTCCCAGCCGACCCACTCCGCGCCGCCGGTCTCCTCGTAGGAGACATAGTCCCGTTCAAAACGGGCGGGGGTGCGGCGGGCCACGGTGAGCATCCAGCCGCCCCACTCGGTGCCATAATCCGGCGTGTAGTAATAGGCCAGCTCGTCCTCCGCCCATGTCCCCGCCTGGGGCAGGGTGACCGTATCGGCCAGATTCTGGGGCAGGTCGCTGAGCCGCTCTTCCAGGGGGCGGTCGTCGGCGGGAGCCTGCCGGGCGGCGGTGAAGGTACACACCACGGCGGCGGCGACAATGAGAATCACGACCACAACGGTAACGGCCAGCATTCTGGGCTTGCGGGCGATGAGGGCAATGCGCTCCCGGATGCCGTTTTTCCGGTCGGCCATGGTGGTGGCGGTCTGGAGCAGCCGGGCCGGGGAGGCGGAGACGGTCATCAGACCCACCAGGGTGCGGCCGTAGGCGAGGCGCTGCCCCTCGCCCAGCCGGGCCAGGGCGCCCTCGTCGCAAGCCAGCTCGCAGTCCCGGCGGGAGAGGGAGGCGGCCAGCCAGACCAGGGGGTCGAACCAGTAGAGGGCCAGGCACAGGCAGCGCACCAGGGACCACCAGGGGTCCCGGTGCCGCCAGTGGGTGAGCTCGTGGGCCAGCACATGGCGCAGGCGGACGTGGTCGTCCAGACAGGCGGGGGTCAGATAGACGGCGGGGCGGACCAGACCCACCAGACAGGGGGAGGGAATGCCCTCGGCCACGAATACGGGGAGAGGACAGCCGGGCAGCTCCACCCGCCGGGCCTTGGCCCGCAGCCGGCGTCGGAAGGTCCAGTTGACCCCCAGGAACCACAGGGCCATGGCAATCACGCCGGCCAGCCAGACCGGGACCAGCAGCTGGGAGAGGGAAAACGCCGCGGTGTTGGCGGGCAGCTCCTCCTGAGACGGAGCCTGCGGGACGGCGGACAGATCGGGCGAGGCAGTTTCCGGCTCCGCGCCGACATTTGCAGCCGGAGAGGGCTGGCCGGAGGACGGCGCCTCCGGCGACACCGGCCCCAGATCGCCGGTGAACGGAACGTAGGACGCGGGCGAATCGGGCAGAGCATTGAGCACGCTGACGGCAGAGTTGCCAAAGGAGACGGGGACCAGCAGCCGCACCGCCACCAGCACCCACAAAGCGTATTGCAGGCGCAGGGAGACCCGCCCCCGCAGGACGCGGCGCAGCAGAAGCAGGACCAGAATCAAAACGGACGAGGTCAGAATCACTTGCAGCATAGGGCTCCCTCCTTTTTGAAAGGTCTACTCTTGTAACCCTATTATAGCAAGCAGGACTACAAATGTCAACTAAATAAGAAAAAATGCGCCCGGGGACAACCAAATCCCCGGGCGCAAAACGGAATGGACCGGATGGCTCAGGCCGGTGCGCCGGCCGAGTAGACCTTGCCCACGATGGTCCCCGCCAGCTTGATCCACAGGCAGGAGGAGATGGCGGACACCAGCATGGCGAAGGGCAGAGCGCTGAAATAGGCCGAGGCGAAGTAAGGCACCGGGCCGATGGCCATGAAGGTCATGAAAAAGTTCATGAACACGCCCATCAGCGCGCCCCCGGCCAGGCCGGATACCAGATAGGAGACCACCGGGCGCTTTTCGCAGCGCAGCAGGCGGACGATGCATGCGCCGAAGGCCGGGATGCGCAGGAACAGGGTGAGCATCACGCCGGCGCAGTAGGCGCATACGAAGCTCTTGAGCAGGGCGTCCCAGGTGTCCTGCCCCAGGTAAATTCCCATGGCAATGGTCATGGTAGCGCCCTGGAAGACGTTGAACACTGCGTTCCACAGGTTGTCAGGACTCTTATTGAACATCAAACATCGCTCCTTTTGAGACCGGAGGGCGCGGCGGCTCAGTAGCCCACCACAGAGGCGCCGCCGTCAATGACCAGGGTCTGTCCGGTGATGGTGGCGGCCTTGTCGCTGGCCAAAAAGACCACGGCGTTGGCCACGTCCTCGGGCTGGTTGAGTCGCTTCATGGGGATGGGGTCCACCACCTCGGGCGGGAAACCCATCTCCCGCATGGCGGGGGTCTCTACGCCGCCGGGGGCTACGCAGTTCACCCGCACGCCCAGTCCGGCCCACTCCACGGCGGCCTGCATGGTGACGGCCACCACCGCCCCCTTGGAGGCGGAGTAGAACGCGGAGCACATGGGGGGATGCATGCCCCGGATGCCCGCCATGGAGGCGAAATTGACGATGGAGCCGCCCCGGGCGGCCATGGACTGGGCCACCACCTGCTGCATCAGGAAGAACAGCCCCCTGGCGTTGACGTTAAGGGAGCGGTCCCAGTCCGTCTGGGAAATCTCCAGGCCGGGCTTGCCGCCCATCAGACCGGCGCACTGGACCAGCACATCGATCTCCCCCAGCTCGGCGCGGATGCGGGCCACCGCCGGGGCAATGGCGTCCACGTCAGACAGGTCCAGGCCGTAGCCCTTCACGGTGCCCAGCGGGGCAAGGGCCCGCGCGGCCTGCTCCGCCGCCTGGTCGGTGATGTCCACCGCCGCCACCCGGGCCCCGGATTCCAGGAAGGTCCGGGCGCACACCAGGCCGATGCCGCCCGCCGCGCCGGTGACGACCACGGTTTTTCCGGTAAAGTCGATCAGCATAGGTCAGGCCCCCTTATTCGGCGACTTCAAAGTCGATGGCAGTCACTTTTTTCAGCATGGGGGTGGAAAACTCCACCAGATCCATGTGGGCCTTGGAGGGGGGATAGCCGTTGGCGTCCTCCAGGGTGTCATAGTCGGCGATCTGTACCAGGTCGCCGAACATCACGGGCGCGTCGTCGGGCAGGGCGGGCGTTCCGCCCACCGTGACGCCGACCTGCTGGCGCTTCATGGCGGGGTAGAGCTCCGGCGTGCGCTCCAGGTAGGCACGGACGGCGGCGATGTTCTCGGCCTTGGTCTTGCCGTTGGCGGGCTCGTCCAGGAAGGTAAAAACGGAAATGTGGCGAATCATGGAAAAACCTCCTACTTATAATATGGATACCACTATTATAATAGGGAAAGGCCGCCGCTCCCAGCAGGAAATCACCGTTGCGGAAAACAAGTATTTCCTTGTGTAAGGCAAGGGAATGCTTTATACTGGAGCAAAGGAGGGCGTGCCATGAATTTTCTCAGCTTTGAATATGTACTGGCCCTGAGCCAGGCCGAGACCATCCGCCAGGCGGCGGAGCGGCTGTATATCTCGCCCCAGGCCCTCAGTGAGCACCTGGGCAAGCTGGAGCGGGAGCTGGACGCGCCCCTGTTCCGTCGGACCACCCCCCTGACTCTGACGGCGGCGGGGGAACGGTTCATCCAGTGCGCCCAGACCTGCCTGGAGGCCCGCCAGCAGCTGGAGGCCCAGCTGGCCGCCCTGCGGGAGCGCCGGGAGGACCGGGTGACGCTGGGGGTGCCCACGGGAATGCCACCGCCCCTTCTGATTCCCTTTGTGACCTACGTGCGCCGGGCCTGTCCGGAGCTGACGCTCTCCATCGTCGAGCTACCCACCCGCACCGGGGCCCTGGCCGAGCTGCCCGACCATGTGGATATAGCCATGGGCGCGTTTCCGGAGGGGAACCGCCTGCGGCACATCCCCATCCTGAGCAGCCGGCGGTTCGTGGTGGCGGCCCACCGGGAGCTGCTGCGCCGAGTACTGGGGGAGGCGGAGACCGCCCGGCTGGAGGAGGCCGCTGCCGGGGACCAGCCGGTGGAGGTAGCCCGCTTTCGGGCCTGCCCCTTTATCCGCAAGCGGCCGGGCTCGGTGATCCGGGCCAATGAGGACCGCATTTTCCGCGCCGCGGGCTTTGAGGCGCGGGGACGCACGGAGACCGGCGACCTGGAGCTGTCCGTCCGCCTGACGCTGCTGGGGGAGGCGGTGCTCTACCTGCCGGAGCCCATGGCCCGGGCCAGCTTTTTGTTTCCCAGCGTACCGGGGGAGACGAGCCCCGTGCTTCTGTGCCCGGTGCGGGCAGAGGGGGAGCTGTGGGCGCTGACGGCGGCCCACTCCGTGCACAAGACCCTCTCCCGGGGGACGGAGCGGCTGGTGGAGGCCGCCAAGCGCTACTACGGCAGCACCTTAGGCAGCGGGGAGACGGCTGGCTGAGACATTCCGGGCCCGCCTCCGAAGGGAGGCCCGACGCAGCGTGTCAAAAAAGCCTCGCAGAGTTCGCCGTTTCCGCGGCGAAAAAAGTTCAGGGAATTTTCCCCGGCGACATGTGCGTCGGGGAAAATACTTCTCGGCCCGTGAGTGTGGAATTTGTCCGCCCCCGTGGACAAATTATGCGCGTGGCGGGCCGCTAACTCGGCGAAAGCGAGCTTTGCTTTCGCCGAAGACTGTCGAAAATACTTTTTCGACAGTCTCATGCCGGGCCCGCCCGGGAGGGCGGGCCCGGCGCACTCAGAGCGCGCTCTCCAGCAGGCCCCGCAGGGCGGCGGCCTGCCCGGCGCAGCCCTGGGCCAGCTCCGTGTAGAGATCGGCCAGACAGGGGTCGTTCGTGTCGCAGGCGGCGGCCCGGTAGCGGCTCTCCTGCCGCTGCTCCTGGGAGAAGCGGGCGCGCAGCGTCCCCAGCCAGGCGGAGGGCCGGGGGACCGCCAGCCGGTCGGTGGGCCAGTAGCGCACGCCTGAAATGAGGAAATAGGCCGTCGCCAGTCGCCGGGCGTGAAGGTGCTTCTCCGAGGCCAGAGCGGACAGGACCCGGGACTGGCTCCCGGTGACCCGGCGGGCCAGGTGGCGGTAGAGCTGCCAGCCCTCCAATTCGGCCAGGATGTAGGTCTGGAGCTGGCTGCCGTGGGGGGCGGAGCCGCTGCCCAGACAGGGCACCGCGTCCTCGGCGGGGAAATCGTCTCCCGTGGGAGCGCCGTTCTCCGGGGGCGCTCCGGATTCCGGCGGGGAGGAGCCGTCCGGCTCCTCCGCAGCGGGCTGCGGGTCCAACCCGACGGCGGGCGGCATGGTCTCCGGGACAGGCTCGGCGGCCTGCGGCGGAGTGTCTTGCGGCAAAGCGTGCTGCGCCTGCGCCGGGGCTGCGCCACCAGTCTGTATGGGGGCGGCCGGCCGCGCCTCCGCCGTCACGATGGGGCAGTCCGCCTTCTCCTCCGGCATGACCCGTTTCCACACCCGGTCAAAGAGCTCCTGGTCGCAGGCGTACAGGCCAAGCTCCGGGGCAGGGCCGGACCGTTTTTCTTGATCCATAGGGCTTCCCTCCAATAAAAATGGGATTACAGTCCATACTATGTGAAAAAACAGAATTTGCTTTTCTTGCGTCTGGCGGCGACCTGTGATATAATGACCTTTCAAAGGAAATCCTACTTTTCAGATGGAATATCCGATGAACCATATTCGACAGCAAAGGAGCCTGACCCTATGCTTACCATAAACAACCTGACGTTCGGGGTGGACGGCGGCCAGGGCGGGGTGGATATCCTCAAGGGGATCGACCTGTCCGTGGCTGACGGCACCTTCCTGGTGGTGACCGGCCCCAACGGGGGCGGCAAGACCACCTTGGCCAAGACCATCATGGGCATCAATCAGCCCACCGGCGGCCAGATCCTGTGGAACGGGACCGACGTGACCCACCTCTCCATCACCGAGCGGGCCAAGCTGGGCATCAGCTATGGCTTTCAGCAGCCCCCCCGCTTCAAGGGACTGAAGGTGCGCGACCTGCTGGCCCTGGCCTCGGGCAATGAAAACCTGACCCATAACGAGGGCTGCCAGTACCTGACCCAGGTGGGCCTGTGCGCGGCCGACTACATCGACCGGGAGGTGGACACCTCTCTGTCCGGCGGCGAGGTCAAGCGCATTGAGATCGCCACCATTCTGGCCCGGAAATCCGGCCTGATGATCTTCGACGAGCCGGAGGCCGGCATTGACCTGTGGTCCTTCTCCCGCCTGACCGAGACCTTCCGACGCATCCATGAGCGGCGGGAGGCCACCCTGATCATCATCTCCCACCAGGAGCGCATCATCGACCTGGCGGATGAGATCGTGATGATTGCCGGCGGCGTGGTCACCGAGCACGGCCCCAAGGACGCGATTTTCCCCAAGATCATCGCCAACACCCTGTCCGGGTGCAGCTATATGGGAGAGGACGGTGTGGTAAAATGAGCGAACTCAACCGCATGGACGCCAACCTGCTCTTCGAGATCGCCAACATGAAGGGCGCGCCCACCGGGGCGTTCAATATCCGCAAGAACGGCGGCCTGGCCGAGCGGCACAACACGGAGCACATCGAGATCAGCTCCAAGGCGGACAAGCCCGGAATCGACATCAAGATCCGCCCCTTTACCAAGGGGGAGAGCGTCCATATCCCCGTGCTGGTCACCGAGAGCGGCCTGAACGATTTGGTATATAACGACTTCTACATCGGCGACTACGCCGACGTGGACATCATTGCCGGCTGCGGCATCCACAACGACGGCCACGCCAAGACCCAGCACGACGGCATCCATACCTTCCATGTGGGCAAGCACGCCAAGGTGCGCTATGTGGAAAAGCACTACGGCGAGGGCGCCGGCGACGGGGACAAGGTCCTCAACCCCCAGACCATCGTGTATCTGGCGGAGGGCGCCTCCATTACCCTGGACATGGTGCAGATCCGGGGCGTGGACTCCACCAAGCGGTACACCAAGGTGGTGGCCGACGGGGACAATTCCGAGTGCATCATCACCGAGCGCCTGCTTACCGACGGCAAGCAGTTCGCCGAGAGCCGCATGGATGTGGTCCTCAACGGCGTGGACTCCAAGACCCAGGTGATCTCCCGCTCCGTGGGCCAGGACGAGTCGGTGCAGGTGTTCTATCCCCAGGTGGAGGGCAACGCCCGCTGCTTTGGCCATGTACAGTGCGATTCCATCATCATGGGCAAGGCCAAGATCAGTTCCATTCCCGCCATCGTGGCCAACGATATGGACGCTCAGCTGATCCATGAGGCGGCCATCGGCCGCATTGCCGGGGACCAGATCCTGAAGCTGATGACACTGGGCCTGACGGAGGAAGAGGCCGAGGCCCGCATTCTGAAGGGATTCCTGGAGTAAGGAAAGAGAGGAACGGACATGGAAATGACCGACGCGCAGCGAGAGCGCTATTATGAAAAACTGCTTCACTACATTAACACCAACCGGGGCTACGCCAAGTACAGCGGCGTGCGGGTGACCAAGGTAGCCCCCGATTACTGCGAGGGGGAGCTGACCATCACCCCGGACCAGTGCAACTATCTGGGCATCGTCCACGGCGGATGCCTGGCCACGCTGGCGGACACGGTGGCGGGAATCGCGGCCTGTTCCCGGGGCCGGGGCACTGTGACCCTGAACTACGGCTTCAGCTTCCACCGGCAGGCCAAGGGCACGGTCATCAAGTGTGTGGCCGAGCCGGAGAAAGTGGGCCATAAGGTATCGGTGTTCCGCTGTTCCCTGACCGACGACCAGGGGAACCTGGTGGCCAGCGGCCAGTTCACCTTCTTCATGACCGGCGAGCTGGCGGACAACCTGCCGGAGCTGGAGGTCTGATTGCAAAAAAATACGCCGCGCAGGCAAACTGCCTGCGCGGCGTATGCGGTTCGGGAGAGATGGGGCCGGATGCGTTCACAACGCCCCTAAAATCAAGGGGCTGGACATGACCAGCAGCGCAAAGCCTGCGGCCAGCCCGAAGGACCAGAAGGGCTCCTCCCGGACGATTCGCTGAATCGCCTTGAGCAGGGCGAACACAAACAGGAACGGCCAGAGAAGCGACAGAGGAAACAGCGCGTTCAAATTCACAAACAAGGACAGAATCATCTGCGTGTAAAAGAACATAAGAGCTCCACCTCCAAAACGAATCGGGCACGGGGCGAAGACTCCGGACCGCCCGTGGTGGCCGGAGGGCCTGTTCCCTGCGCGGGGGTCAGGTTCAGAATACCATGGGAGCCGCCGTCCGTCAATGCACGAATCAGGAGTGGATCACGATAGAAAAGAGGAAAAAGGGCGGAAACAGAGTCCCTGTTTCCGCCCTTTTCAGTCAGACCTGTGTGCTCAGCAGTTCTCCCAGTCGTCGTAGTCGTCGTACTCCGAAGCATGGCAGCAGTCGGCCTTCTTTTCCTCCACCTTATCGGCCAGATTGTAGAACCAATCCGCGATCTTATCCCAATAGGCGATGATCGCGCAGGCGGCCGCCCCGACCACCAGGCCGAAGGCCACACACTTCATCACAAAACGGGCCACTTTCATTCCTGTCGCCTCCTGACATGATTTGGTTTGCTTTGGAAGTGCTTATAGTGTACACGATTGCGCGGCAAAATACAATCCTCTGGCGGAAACTTTTTTCTCCCGCCGGGGAAAGACAGATTGTTCTTGTAATTTTGGGGGAAATAGAATACAATAGTAAAACAAATGAAATGAGAAACCAGCGATTTCTTGCGGGGCGGTCCGCCGCCCCAGCTGTTCCAGGAAAGGAAGGGTTGCTATGAAGCTGCAGACTGAAAAGGGCGAAGTGCGCATCAGCAGTGAGGTCTTTACCAATATCACCGGCGCCGCGGCCACCAACTGCTACGGCGTGAAGGGCATGGCGGTGCGCTCCAAGACGGACGGCCTGGTCCACCTGCTGCGGCGGGAGTCCATGGCCAAGGGCGTGAAGGTGCGCTACCATGAGGACAACAGCGTGTCTATCGAGCTGCATATCATCGTGGATAACGGCGTAAATCTCACCGCAGTGAGCCGCTCCATCATGAGCGAGGTCAAATACAATGTCAGCCGTCTGACCGGCGTGGAAGTGCGCGGCGTGGACGTCTATATTGATTCTATGGTCATCGGGTAAGCGCGCTGCGCCCATGGACCGGAAAGGAAATCAGCTATGATTGCTACCATTGACGGGGCATCGTTCCAGCGGATGGTTATCCACGGGGCCGCCTCCATCAATGCTCAGAAACAGAGCATCAATGAACTCAACGTGTTCCCCGTGCCCGACGGCGATACGGGCACCAACATGTCCCTGACCATCGGGACCTCCGCCGCGGAGATGAAGAAGAAGGCCGCCAAGAGTGTGGGTCAGGCCGCTTCCATGCACGCCTCCGCCCTGCTGCGGGGGGCCCGGGGCAACTCCGGCGTGATTCTCTCCCTGCTGTTCCGGGGCGTGGCCAAGTCCCTGAAGGAAAAGGACGTGGCCGACGGCGCTGACTTTGCCGCTGCCCTGGGGGAGGGCGTGTCCGCCGCCTATAAGGCGGTCATGAAGCCCGCCGAGGGCACCATTCTGACGGTCTCCCGTCTGGCCGCCGGCCGGGCCGCCGAGGCCGCCCGGGAGCAGAACAGCGTGGAATTCGTCCTTCAGGAGGCCATCGCCGAGGGCCAGGTGGCCCTGGAGAATACGGTCAACCAGAACCCGGTGCTGAAAAAGGCCGGCGTGGTGGACGCGGGCGGTAAGGGCTTTCTGATCATCCTCCAGGGAATGCTGGACGAGTTGCGCGGCCTGCCCATGCCCGAGGGCGGAGAGGAGGCACAGCCCGAGGTCAAGGAGAAGGCCGACTTCGCCGCCATGAGCAGCGAGGAGATCACCTTCGCCTTCGACACGGTATTCATCGTGCGCAAGCACGAGGAGAACGTGGATCTGGACCCCTTCCGGGCCTATCTGAACAGCATCGGCGACAGCTTGGTGATCGGCGAGGACGACGAGGCCTTCAAGGTCCACGTCCATACCAACATTCCCGGCAGCGCCCTGAACGAGGCACAGAAGTACGGCACCCTGGAGCTGGCCAAGATCGAGAACATGCGCACCCAGGCCGACGACCTGGCCGCCGGCCGGAAGGCCCAGAGCGTGGACGATCTGGAGGAGGACCACGGTCATGACGGTTCTGCCGCCCAGGAGGAGCGCTGGTTCGCCAAGCCTGAGAAGAAGTACGGGGCCGTGGCCGTGTGCGCCGGCGAGGGTATGGCCTCCGTGTTTCGCGACCTGGGCGTGGACGGAATCATCTCCGGCGGCCAGACCATGAATCCCGCCACCGAGGATATCCTCCGGGAGATCGACCACACGCCCGCCGAGATCGTGTTCGTGCTGCCCAACAACAAGAATATCATCATGGCCGCCCAGCAGTGCGTAGCCCTCTCCCCGGAGAAGCAGGTGGTGGTGCTGGGCACCCGCACCGTGCCCGAGGGCATCGCGGCCATGCTCTCCCTGGACCCCGACGCCGACGTGGAGACCAACGTCGCCACGATGGAGGAGGCCGTGGGCCGCGTCCACACCTCTGAGGTGACCTACGCCGCCCGGGATTCTGACTTCGACGGCTTTGAGATCCATCAGGGCGACTATATGGCCCTGTCCGGCGGCCAGCTCTTTGGCACGGATACCGACCTGTGCGCCCTGCTGGATAAGCTGGCCCACGACGCGCCCCAGCAGCAGGCCGAATTCATCAGCCTGTTCTACGGAGAGAATGTGAACGAGGAGGAGGCCCAAAAGGCGCTGGAGATCTTCCAGCAGGCCTGCCCCGACGCGGAGATCACCCTCCTGTCCGGCGGCCAGCCGGTGTACTACTATATGGTGTCCGCCGAGTAAGATTGCAACTTCGAAACCGCGGTAATACGGGGGCTGTCGCAAGACGGCCCCCGTTTCGCCTTGCGGCGGATGAGAAAGAAGGAGAAGCCCCTTGTACGATTTTGAGACCGCCAGGCGCCGGGCGGGAATCGGCGCGGGAAAATGGGAGATGATGGCCGGACTCACCGGCCCGGTGCCGGAGGATATGGTGCCGTTCTCCATCGCGGATATGGAGTTCTTGACCGCGCCTGAGATCATGGACGCCCTGCGTCAGGCAGTGGAGTTCGGCGAATACGGCTACACGATGGCCGACGAGGGCTACCGGGCGGCGGTATGCGGCTGGTTTGCCCGCCGTCACGGCTGGACGGTCCGGCCCGAGTGGATGGTACAGACCTACGGTGTGGTCTCCGCCATGCTGTTCGCCCTGTATGCCTTCACCAAGCCGGGGGACAAGGTCATCTACCAGCCGCCGGTCTACGGGCCCTTCCGGCGCTCCATCGAGCAGACGGGCCGGGTGGCCGTTCCCAATCCCCTGGTAGTGAAGGACGGCCGCTACGAAATGGATTTTGACGGCCTGGAGGCCCTGGTCAGCCAGGGGGACGCCGCCATGCTCATGCTCTGTTCGCCCCACAATCCCACGGGGCGGGTGTGGACCCGCGCCGAGCTGGAGCGGGTGTCCGACCTCTGCCTGCGGCACAACGTGCTGGTCTTTTCCGATGAGATCCATTGCGATTTTGTCTATGCGCCCCATGTCCATATCCCGTATGCCACCGTGTCGGCCCAGGCGGCGGAGCACTGCGTAGTGGGCACCTCGGCCAGCAAGACCTTCAACCTGGCCGGCCTGGCGAACTCGAATATCCTCATTCCCAACGCCGAACTGCGGGAGCGGTTCGCCCAGTCGGTGGCCGCGCACGCCGGGGAATATACCAACTACTTCGGCTTGGCCGCCACCCGGGCGGCTTACGAGAAGGGGGCGCCCTGGCTGGAGGAGCTCAAGACGGTCCTCCGGGGGAATTATGAATACTGTAAGGAATTTTTACAGAAGAAATTCCCTTCCGTCAAGGTCTATCCGCTGGAGGGGACCTATCTGCTGTGGGCGGATTTCCGCAGCCTGGGTCTGGAGCCCAAGGCGCTGGAGGAATTCATGCTCCACCAGGCGGGGCTGTGCCTGGACGAGGGCTACATCTTCGGCGCGGGCGGAGAAGGCTTTGAGCGAATCAACCTGGCCTGCCCCCGCCGGTATCTGGAGACCGCGATGGAGCAGCTGGACCGGGCGGCGGCAAAAGCGGGCCTGAAACGAACGGGTGAATAAGGCCTTCCCGGGAGGGAAGGCCCGGAGAAGCGACAACGCCAAAACCACAAAGGAGGAACCTGACTATGGAACAGGTATTATGCTACTGGCCCGACCCGGCCTGTCCGGAGGCGGCGGCCGCCCGCCGGGCCATGCTGCCCTTGAAACTGCGGGTCCGCACCGCCGGCCCGGAGCAGACCGGCCAGACCGTGGGCCATTTGATCGGGCGCAAGGAATTTCCGGCGCAGGAGGGGGAAGCGCCGGTCGTGACGGAGCCCATCCTGATTTTGGATGGACTGTCCGGCGCGAAGATCCACGCGCTGCTTACTGCGCTGGCGAAAGCCAAGGTGCCCCGTTCGGTCTTTAAGGCGGTGGTCACCCGCGACAACATCGGCTGGACGCTGGCCCAGTTGGGGGAAGAGCTCAGCCGGGAGCGGGAGGCCATGGAGCAGGACGAGACGGCGGAGCATCCGCAGAACGGGTAAAGGGAAGGCCGAGAGGGCGGCGCGCAGCTTGCGCGCCGCCCTCTCGGCCTTCTTTGAAAAAGAAATTCTAGTATTCGGTTTCCCCCAGCAGCGTGATTCGATGCTCCGCGGCAAAGGTCTCGCCGGGGGCCAGAATCCGGACCGCCGGGCGGTGGGTCAGGTCGTGGTCGCTGTCCGCCGCGTCAGGCAGGCCGTGCCACGGCTCGATGCATACAAAGCGGGGCTTGCCCGGCTTGGACCACAGCAGGACGCAGGGGTAGCCCTCCACCCCCACCTCCAGCGCCGCGCCGTCGGGCCGTTCCAGCCGCAGGGCCTTGGAGCGCAGGCCGCTCAGGCAGATGGAATCCGCGTCGAACAAATGCTCGTCCAGCTCCACCGCCGTCTGCCCGGTAAAGCGGGGGCGGTGTCCCGCCACCAGACCGCCGGGAGTGAGAATCTCCTCCGGCTCCTCCGGGACCTGAAAGCAGATTCGGGCGGTCCCCTCCTCCGGCAGGGCGAACGCGAAGTGAAAGCCCAGCTGGAAGGGCATGGGGGAATCCCCGGTGTTGGTCACGGTACACCGCGTCGTCAGGCCGTGGGGTTCCAGCCGGTGGACCGTCTCCAGCCGGAAGGGCCAGGGGTAGCGGGCCAGCGTGTCCGGGGAGCTTTCCAGCCGGAATGCCAGCTCCGTCTCGGTCTGGTGGTCCAGAACGTGGACCATCTCCCGGGCAAAGCCGTGATTCCGATTGTCATAGCGCACGCCGTCCCGCAGAAAGTAGTTGTCCCGCAGGCGGCCGCACCAGGGGAAGCACAGCGGCGCGTGCCCCGCCCACACCGCCGGGTCGCCGGACCACAGGTACTCCCGCTCCCCGCAGCGCAGGGACTGGACCTCCGCGCCCAGATCGGACACGGCCAGGGAAAGCGCGCCGCGCTGCAACGTATATTCCATTACCGATCACCTCTCCTTTTCTCACTGAGTTCAGCATACGGGGCCGCGGGCTGATTGTCAAGGGAAGAAGCAGTTTTTGCAAAAAAACGGAAGAAATGCTTGCAATCTCAAACGCAGGGGTGTATAATCTCAACCATCATCATCCTGCGAGGTAATCCATGAACCATACGATGCGCACAACCGTATCCTTTACCTTCTTTGGCTGGGCTCGATTTACCGAGGCCGGCTATTTTGGCATGGAAAAAACGGGACTGCGCAAGGGTACGGGGATCGGATAGATCCGGAACAGGCGAGTATTGTTTGGATGCTTGGCGCCCATTGACGTGGTCAATGGGCGCTTTCTCTTTGCGTCTGAGCCGTCGTGAGCAGGAGCGGCGCGGCTGCGCCGGTCAAGGAAATCGCCAAAGAAAGGAAGAGACAATATGGTAATCGTCATGAAGCCGGGTACGCCCGTGGAAGAAGTGGAGGCCCTGGCTCGTAAGCTGGAAAAAGAGGAACAGGTCACCGTCGGCATCACCAACGGCGTGGGGTGCTCCATCCTGGGCCTGGTGGGCGACACCACCCATCTGGACATCCACAAGATGGAGATGGAGCCCAATGTAGAGCGGGTCATGCGGGTGCAGGAGCCCTACAAAAAGGCCAACCGCAAGTTCCATCCGGAGGACTCGGTCATCGACGTGGCCGGGGTGAAGATCGGCGGCCTGGATAATTTCGCGGTCATCGCCGGCCCCTGCTCGGTGGAGAGCGAGGAGCAGGTCATCGGAATCGCCCAGGACGTAAAGGCCTCCGGCGCCAAGCTGCTGCGCGGCGGCGCGTTCAAGCCCCGCACCTCGCCCTACTCCTTCCAGGGCATGGGCATCGCCGGCCTGGATCTGCTGGCCGAGGCCCGGAAGGCAAGCGGCCTGCCCATCGTGTCGGAGATCATGGCGCCCCGCTACTGCGAGCTGTTCGAAGAGAAGGTGGACCTGGTGCAGATCGGCGCCCGGAACATGCAGAACTTCGACCTGCTCAAAGAGGTAGGCAAGATGTCCAAGCCCGTCCTGCTCAAGCGGGGCCTGGCCAACACCTATGAGGAGTGGATCATGTCCGCCGAGTATATCATGGCCGCAGGCAACGAGAACGTCATCCTGTGCGAGCGGGGTGTGCGCACCTTTGAGACCTATACCCGCAATACTCTGGACGTGTCCGCCATCCCGGCGGTCAAGAAGATGAGCCATCTGCCTGTGATTGTGGACCCCTCCCATGCGGCGGGCATGAGCTGGATGGTGGAGCCTCTGGCCATGGCGGCCATCGCCGCCGGCTGCGACGGCCTGATCATCGAGGTGCACAACGACCCGCCCCACGCCAAATGTGACGGCCAGCAGTCCCTAACGCCCAAGCAGTTCGACGCATTGATGAGCAAGGTCAACGCCATGGTTGACCTGACCCGGAACAATACGATAAAATATAAAGAAATGTATGAATAAAAGAGAAGCGCTGAGCCGTGATGCGCAGCGCGGATGGACCGGAGTGAGGGCGAGCGCAGGGCCGCACAGCGGCCCGCAGACCAGCCCGAGTCGGAGGGAAGCCGCGCGTTGCGCATAGGCGAGGCGTGACAGGAAGAAGCGCTGAGCCGTCGTGAGCACCCGTAGGGGTCGATGCCCACATCGACCCGTTACCCCCTCGGAGAGCGGAGGGGGGAATCCGGGGGGAAGGCGTCCTCGCAAAGTACGCAGGACTCCGTTTCTGCCAGGAATGGCGAAAACTCCGCCCGCTTCCTTGCTCGTCCTTTCCCCAGCGGGCCGCTGGCCCGCCGGGGATCCCGATTTTGCCCGGAAGGCGCGGCGCCGAAGGCATGGACATTCCGCAGAATGGGCCCCCTTTTCTCGCGTTCTTTTGGGTGGGGTACCCCGCACAGGCCCAGTGTAAGCGGGCTGTGTGGGGAGAGGAGCCGCAGCGAAGTGAGTGAGCCCACGCGCTTGCGCACGGGCGAAGGATACGCAGCTTGCGGCGACGAGGCGGAACAAGAAAAGTACAAACATTCCGCGGGAACCGCTTGCGGACGGCCGGGGAAAAGGCTGAATACGCCGCACAGGTAACATACAAGGAAAGAAGGAAAGACCATGAAGCAACTGACGGTCCCGCTGCCGGGACGGGAATACGACATCCTCGTGGAACGGGGCCTGCTGGACCAGGCGGGTCCGCGGTGCCGGGCGGTCCTGAAAAAGGCCAGCCGACTGGCGGTGGTCACCGATTCCCAAGTGGGCCCCCTCTATGCCGGGCGGCTGACCGCCTCTCTGGAGGAAGCGGGATTTACGGTACGTACCTTTGTGGTACCAGCCGGAGAATCCTCCAAATGCGCGGCCCGTCTGAGCGAGCTGTGGGAGGGCTTCATGGAGTTCGGCCTGACCCGTACCGACGCCGTGGTGGCGCTGGGCGGCGGCGTGGTAGGGGACCTGGCCGGGTTTGCGGCGGCCACGGTCCTGCGGGGCGTGGACTTCGTCCAAATCCCCACCACCCTGCTGGCCCAGGTGGATTCCTCGGTGGGAGGCAAGGTGGCCATTGATCTGGCGGCGGGCAAGAACCTGGCTGGGGCCTTCTGGCAGCCCAGGCTGGTGCTGATGGACCCCGATGTGCTGGACACCCTGCCCCTGCATGTCTTTCTGGAGGGCATGGCCGAGGTGGTGAAATACGGCTGTATCCGGGACGCGGCCTTCTTCGATTTCCTGGCTGCCCGCCCGTCGCGGTCGGCGCTGATGGCGGACATCGAGCACATCCTCTATACCTGCTGCGACATTAAGCGGGGCGTGGTGGAACGGGACGAGCGGGACACCGGGGAGCGGATGCTTCTAAACTTCGGCCACACCCTGGGCCACGCCTACGAGCTGGCGGGCGGCTATGAGACCTGGAGCCACGGACAGGCGGTGGCCGCCGGCATGTGCGCCGCCGCAGAGCTGGGAGTGAAGCTGGGGGTGACGCCGGCGGAGGTCCCGGCCCGGCTGAAGGAGACGCTGGCCGCGCTGGACCTGCCCACCGCCATTCCCTGCACGGCGGAGGAGTACGCCGCCGCCATCGGCCTGGACAAAAAGGGGGCGGGCGCGCGCATCTCTCTGATTTTGATGGAGAAACTGGGTCAGGCGGTCCCGTATCCCATGGAGAAGGCGGACCTTCTGGCCTGCATCAAGGAGCTGGGACTATGAATTTGACTATCACACCCACCAGACTGAAGGGGCGCGTCACGCCCCCGCCCTCCAAGAGTCAGGCCCACCGGCTGATCATCGCGGCGGCGCTGGCGGCCGGGGAGAGCGTGCTGACCAATGTGGCCTACTCGCAGGACATCGAGGCGACTCTGTCCTGCATGGAGGCCCTGGGCGCCCAAAGCAGCCGGGGGGAGGGGACCCTGACCATCATGGGAATCGGCGACCGCCGGACGACCACCTCCTCCTGCATGGCGGACGCCATCCACTTTGACTGCGGGGAGAGCGGCTCTACCCTGCGCTTTCTGATTCCCATTGCCCTGGCGGCGGCCGGCGGCGGTTTTTTCACCGGCCGGGGCCGGCTGTTGGCCCGGCCGCAGCAGCCCTACGCCGACCTGTTTGCGGAGAAGGGGATCTTTTTCCACCACAGCCCCAACGCCATCAGCCTGCGGGGGACCCTGGAGCCGGGGACCTACGCTCTGCCGGGCAATGTGTCCTCCCAGTTTGTTACGGGACTGCTCTATGCCCTGCCGCTGCTGGCCGGGGACAGCGTGGTGGAGCTGACCACTCCGCTGGAGTCCAGGGGCTATGTGGATATGACCCTCCAGGCGCTGGAGCAGTTCGGCGTGACCATAGAGACGGAGGGGAGCCGGCGGTACCGGGTCCCCGGCGGACAGCGCTACCGGGCCGGACAGGCGGAGGTGGAGGCCGACTGGTCTCAGGCGGGCTTCTACTATGCCGCCTTGGCGCTGGGCAATGAGCTGGAGCTGGAGGGCCTCAACGCCTTCTCCGCCCAGGGGGACATGGCGGTGGTCCCGGCCTGGATGAAGCTGCGTGGCCTGGGGACAGTGGAGCTGGACGTGTCCAACATCCCCGACCTGGTCCCGGCGCTGGCCCTTCAGGCGGCCCTGCGCACCGGCCAGATCACCCGGCTGGTCAACGCCGCCCGCCTGCGCATCAAGGAGAGCGACCGGCTGGACACGGTGACCACGGAGCTGAACAAGCTGGGGGCCAGAGTGGAGCAGGGCGCGGACTTCCTGACCATTCAGGGCGTGGACCACCTGACCGGCGGAACGGTGGACAGCCACAACGACCACCGAATCGCCATGATGCTGGCCATGGCGGCCACCCGGGCGGATGGGCCGGTCACCCTGCTGGATGCGGGGGCGGTGGCCAAGTCCTACCCCAATTTCTGGGAGGAATACATCCGGCTGGGCGGTGTGATTGCAGAGGGGGCATAGCCATGACGCTTCAGTACCTGTTCTTTGACACCTATGTGGGCGATTTTCTCCAGGTCGTGCCCGTGGCGCTGCTGGCGGGCGGGCTGTGCCTGCTGGTCCGGGTGCGGCTGGCACGGCGGCAGGGTCTTTTGGTCCGATGGCCCCGGGAAATCGTGATGGCCCTGTTCGTGTGCTATCTGGCGGGGCTGTGGGCATTGGTGCTGACCCCCAACAATCTGTGGACCAAGGTGTGGTATTTCCTGTTTTACCATCAGGACAGCGGAAACACCATCACCTGGCTGGTGCTGGACCCGGCCCAGTGGAGCTTTGACTTGTCCCTCAGTCTCTTTCGGCGGTTCACGCGGGAAAACGCGGGGAATATGCTTCTCTTCCTGCCCATGGGCATTTTTCTGCCTCTGTTGTGGCCGAGGCTGGGGCTGGGCCGGACTGTGGGGCTGAGTGCGCTGATCTCTGTGGCGGTGGAGCTGGGGCAGCTGCTCATCGGCCGGGCCTTTGATGCCAGCGACCTGATTTTGAATACGGTGGGAGCGCTGCTCGGCGCGCTGGTCCTGCTGGCGCTGCGGCGGCTCCTGCCGGGCGGTCTGCGCCAGTGCGCCCCGGCAGAGGGCGCCCGGCGGAATGGAAAGGAGAGACCCAGATGAGACACATCATTTTCGGCGAATCCCATGGCCCGGCCATCGGCGTGGTGCTGGAGGGCGTGCCGGCGGGAATCCCGCTGGACCTGGACTTTGTCCAGAGCGAGCTGGCCCGCCGGGCCCCGGGCCAGAACGCGCTGTCCACAGCCCGGAAGGAGGCCGACCAGGTACGCATCCTCTCCGGCGTGTTCCAGGGGAAAACCACCGGGACCCCCCTGTGCGCGGTGATCGAGAACACCGATACCCGCTCCCGGGATTACGAAAAGACCAGGGACCTGATGCGCCCCTCCCATGCCGATTACACCGGCCGGGTGCGCTACGGCGGCTGGGCCGACTACCGGGGCGGCGGCCACTTCTCCGGCCGGCTGACCGCGCCCCTGGTGGCGGCGGGCGCCATTGCCAAGCTGATTTTGCAGGAGCGGGACATCTTTGTGGGCGCCCACATCCGGGAGATCGCCGGAATTGCGGACCGGCCCATGGACGACGAGCGGGGCGAGATCGACCGCATGGCCCTCCGGGCGGTGCTGGAGAAGCCCTTCCCGGTCTTTGACGACGCGAAGGGGGCGGAGATGCAGCAGGCCATTCTGGCGGCCAAGCAGGATGGGGATTCCGTGGGCGGCCGAATCGAGTGCGCGGTGCTGGGACTGCCCGCCGGTCTGGGCGCGCCGGACTACGGCCGCAATGTGGAGGGGCTGTTCGCCCAGCAGCTGTTTGCCGTACCGGCGGTCAAAACGGTGGAATTCGGCATCGGGCGGGACTTCGCCGAGCTGCGGGGCAGTGAGGCCAACGACCCCTTCTGCCTGGACGCGGACGGCCGGGTGCGTACCGTCACCAACCACACCGGCGGCGTCAACGGCGGAATCACCAACGGAATGCCCGTGGTGTGTACGGTGACCATTCGGCCCACCCCCTCTATTGCCAAGGAGCAGGACACGGTGGACCTGGCTAAGGGAGAAAACGCCAAGCTGATCATCCAGGGCCGCCATGACCCATGTATTGTGCACCGGGCGGTGCCGGTGATCGAGGCGGCGTGCGCGCTGGCAGCGTGCCAACTGCTGGGAAACTAGGGAGCATGGCGGCCCGCGCGCGAAGCAAGCCGCGCCGCAGGCGCGTACAAGCGTTTTTTCCGAAGGGAAAAACCTTGCAGCCGGGCGGATTGACTTCGCCCGGCTGAGATGAAATCGGGGCCCCCGCGAAATGGAACATTTCGTGGGGAACGCCATGACCCGTGCATCGTGCACCGGGCGGTGCCGGTGATTGAGGCAGCGTGCGCGCTGGCGGCGTGCCAGCTGCTGGGAAACTAGGGGGCATGGCGGCCCGCGCGCGAAGCAAGCCGCGCCGCAGGCGCGTACAAGCGTTTTT
>DXYV01000014.1:0-28908 GCA_019415645.1 Clostridiales bacterium | reverse complement strand
GTGGGGAACGCCATGACCCGTGCATCGTGCACCGGGCGGTGCCGGTGATTGAGGCGGCGTGCGCGCTGGCTGCGTGCCAGCTGCTGGAGAGATAGAATCCCGTGCGTTTGGCGCGGGACATCTGGAAAGGATTTGAGTCACATGAATTGGAAACGCTGCTGGGAGACCAGCGAGGACGTAGTGGTACTGCCCGGGGCCCGTATATCGGGGGCGGTGACCATGGGCAAGGGCTGTTCGGTGTGGTATAACGCGGTCATCCGCGGGGACGAGGAGCCCATCACCGTGGGTGAGAATACCAACATTCAGGACAACGCGGTGCTGCACACCACGGAGGGGACGCCTCTGGTGGTGGGCAGCGGCGTGACCGTGGGCCACAGCGCGATTCTGCACAGCTGTACCGTAGGGGACAACACCCTCATCGGCATGGGAGCCATCGTGCTGGACGGCGCAGTGGTGGGCAGCAACTGCATTGTGGGCGCGGGCGCGCTGGTCACCGGCGGCACGGTCATTCCGGACGGCTCCATGGCCTTCGGCAGTCCGGCCAGAGTGGTGCGCCCCCTGCGGGAGGATGAGATCGCCCACAACCGGGCGAACGCTACCGCCTATGCTCAACGGAAGGAATGGTACCGCTGATGGAGGATCTGCAGAGCCTGCGGGGCCAGATCGACGCGCTGGACGCCCAGATTGTGGATCTGTTCCGCCGGCGGATGGACGTGACCTACCAGGTGGGGCTGTACAAGGTGGCCCATCATATGCAGGTGCTGGACGACAAGCGGGAGGCCGAGGTGCTGGCGAAAAAGACGGCGCTGGTGGACGACAGCCTCAAGACCGACGTGACCACGCTGTTCGAGACCATTATGGCCATCTCCCGCCGTCAGCAGCGCATGCTGGTGGAGGAGAACGACCCCTGGTACGCGGCCTTTCAGGAGGCTCTGGACCACCGGCGCGCGCCGCTGACCGATCCCCGGGTGCTCTACCAGGGGGAGCCGGGGGCCTATGCTGAAGAGGCGGCCATCCGCTTTTTCGGAGCGACGGCGGACCGGACCCACGTGACCCATTGGGAGGATATTTTTGAGGCCCTCCGGGAGGGACGGGCGGATTATGGTGTTGTTCCCATCGAAAATTCCTCCACCGGAGCCATCAATCAGGTCTATGATCTGCTGGGAAAATACGGCGCCTATGTGGTGGGGGAACAGACGGTGCGGGTGAGCCACTGCCTGATGGCGCCCCAGGGCGCCAGGCTGGAGGACCTGCGGGACATCTACTCTCACGAGCAGGGGCTGCTTCAGTGCGCGGACTATCTGCGCGGCCATCCCGGCTGGACCGGCCACCCGGTGCTCAACACGGCGGCGGCCGCCAAATTTGTAGCCGAGCAGGGAGACGGGACCAAGGCGGCCATCGGCTCCCGGCGGGCGGCGGAGCTCTATGGGCTGAAGGTGCTGGCGGAGGGCATCAACTCCAACCAGACCAATGTCACCCGGTTCGTGGTGGTCTCCCCGGCGCTGGAGCTGCGGCCCGGACGGGATAAGATCTCGGCCGTATTCACCCTGGCCCACAAGAGCGGTACGCTGCATCGGATTCTGACGGTGTTTGCCGTCGCCGGACTGAATATGATGAAGCTGGAGTCCCGGCCCATCGACGGGAAGAGCTGGGAGTACCGCTTTTTTGTGGATTTTACCGGCGATGTGACCGCGCCGGGCATGGACGGCGTGCTGCGGGAGCTGTCCCAGGCGTCGGAGACCTTCCGCGTGCTGGGGAATTACAAAGGAAGCGCTGAGCCGTCGTGAGCAGCGGCTTCTCTCCCCACCGGACCCGCTTACCCGCAAGGGGCACGCCGCATCCCCCCGCAGGGAGGACGCGACATCCGTAATGAGGCAAAGCCTCAAACGGCTGTCCAGCGTAAGGCGGCGGAGCCGCTAACGGCTGCGCAGTGCGCGCCCAGCGCCCGCGCTCCAAAAGGGGGCTTGGGGGCCACACGGCCTGTATCGGCCCGTTACCCCGGAGAGCGGAGGGGCGGACGACCTGATTTGGGGGAAGCGTATCCATAATCAAGCGGACGCAACTGGCTTCGGAGCCTGAAAGGAGCGTGTTCCATGAAAAATATCGTACTCATCGGCATGATGGGCTGCGGCAAGACCACGGTAGGCGGGCTGCTGGCGGCCCGGCTGGGCCGGGAGCTGGCAGACACCGACGCGTGGGTGGAGGCCCGGGAGGGGCGGACCATCGCCCAGATCTTCGCGGATGAGGGGGAGACCTACTTCCGGGACCGGGAACGGGACGCGGCGGCGGAGCTGGCTCGGCGGCAGGATCTGGTCATTGCCTGCGGCGGCGGGCTGCCCCTGCGTCCGGACAGCATCGGCTGCCTGAAGGAGAGCGGCGTGGTGTTCTGGCTGGACCGGGACCCGGGGGAGACCTATGACGCGCTGGACACCGGCGGCCGGCCCCTGGCCCAGGACGGGCGGGCGGCTTTCGTGGACCGCTACCGGCAGCGCGCGTCCGTTTACCGGGCCTGCGCCGACTATATCATTCAGGGCGCGAAGAGCGCTCAGGCGGCCGCCGACGCGGTGGTGGAGCGCTTGGCCCGCAAGGAGGGAGACCAATGAAATTTCTGATCATCAACGGACCCAATCTGAACCTGCTGGGCCAGCGGGAGCCGGGCATCTACGGCGACCAGAGCTATGAGGCCCTGTGCGCTCTGTGCCGGGACTATGCCCAGCGCCACGGCGCCCAGGCCGACTGCTTCCAGTCCAACCATGAGGGGGCCATCATCGATGCCATCCACGCCACCCAGGGGGTCTACGACGCCATTGTCATCAATCCAGGGGCGTACACCCATTACAGCTACGCCCTCTACGACGCGCTGAAGGCGGTGACGGTGCCCGCCTACGAGGTCCATATTTCCCATATCGACCAGCGGGAGCCCTTCCGGGCGGTGTCGGTCACCGCGCCCGCCTGCGTGGGACAGCTCTATGGGATGGGCTTTCCCGGCTACCTGCGGGCCATGGACTATTTTCTGGCCCGGGCCGCGGGACGGGACGGCCTGTGCGTCATCGGCGACCCGGTGGGCCATTCCAAATCGCCCCGCCTGCAAAATGCCATGCTGGCCGCGCTGGGCGAGGCCCCCTGCTACGAGGCAGTGCGGGTCGCGCCGGAGGAGTTGGACAGCTTTCTGGACCGGGTGCGCGGAGGCGAATTCCGGGGCTTCAACGCCACCATGCCCCACAAGGAGGCCCTGCTGACGCGGGTGGACCGCCTGGATGAGAGCGCCCGCCTGTGCGGGGCGGTGAACACCGTGGCCATGGAGGACGGTCGTCTGGTGGGCTACAACACCGACGGCGACGGCTTTGTGGCCGCCCTGCGGGCCGCCGGGACAGAGCCCTCCGGCCTGCGGGTGACGCTGCTGGGCGCCGGCGGCGCGGCTAAGTCCGTGGCCCTGGCCCTGGCCCGCGCCGGCGCGGAGCGGGTGATGATCTGCAACCGGAGCACCGACCGGGCGGCTGCGCTGTGCGCCCGCGCGCCGGACCGGCTGACGCCAGCGGCCTTTGATCCGGAGACCCTCCGGCGGGAGGCGGCGGCCAGCGGCCTGCTGGTCAACTGCACCAGCCTGGGGATGACCGCGCCGTTCCCCGATTTGTCCTTCCTGGAGGCGCTGCCTGCGGGCGCACCGGTGTGCGACGCAGTGTACGAGCCGGCAAAGACGCCCCTGCTGGCCCGGGCGGAGGAACTGGGCCATCCGGTTATGAATGGTCTGCCCATGCTGGTGTGGCAGGGTGTGCTGGCGCTGGAGAAATTCCTGGGCCGGCCCCTGGACCGGGAGACGCTGGCCCAGGTGGGCTATGGAGTCCTTGCGTGAGACTGGAGCACGAAACCCCCGGATTCTCCCATGGGAGAATCCGGGGGTTTCACGTGCTGCCTTCCCTTCCAACTGCATGTATGGACTATAAACTGATCGGGGCCATCCCGACAATGCCATTATATAGTAAAATTAGATGTATATCAATAAAAATGGAAAAAATATATAATTTTATCGAAAGATGGAACGCGTCGATGAAACCGAGGAGACAGCGGGCTGTCCGCTGTTTTTGGGGTTTGACCTTTGCCCGGCTTTTGCGTATAATAATTTCCATAGAATGGGGTGGTATACCCTAATTGCGAATCCGTTTGATACCAGCGCCCGGGCACCATTGTCCGGGCGGATTGTGAGGTTTTGGATGTATGAATGAAATTTTTTTGCTCAAGCACGGGGAAATCGTGCTCAAGGGGCTCAACCGCCGGGGCTTTGAGGAGAAGCTCATGGGCAACGTGAAGCGGCGGCTCCGGCCCCTGGGCCATTTCAAGGTCTACACCCGCCAGTCCACCACCTATGTGGAGCCCCAGGACGACGCCTGCGATATGGACGGCGCGTGGGAGGCCCTGCGCAAGGTGTTCGGCGTGGTGGGCCTGTCCCGGGCCTATCCCTGTGAAAAGACCCCCGAGGCCATTGTGGCCGCGGCCAAGGAAAATCTGGGACCCGGCCTGCGCCGGGCGGCCTCTTTCAAGGTGGAGTCCAAACGGGCGGACAAGTCCTTTCCCATGTCCTCCATCGCCCTGTCCCAGTATGTGGGCGGGGAGCTCCATGACGCCTTCCCCAACCTGGCGGTGGACGTCCACCATCCGGAATACACCGTCCATGTGGAGATTCGGGATTTTGCCGCTTATGTCCACGGCGCGCCAGAGGAGGGGGCGGGCGGTCTGCCCTGCGGCGTAGGCGGGCGGGCGCTCTCCCTGCTGTCCGGGGGAATCGACTCGCCGGTGGCCTCTTGGATGGTGGCCAAGCGGGGGGTCATCGTGGATATGATCCACTTTTACTCCTACCCCTACACCTCCCCCGAGGCCAAGGAGAAGGTGCTGGACCTGGCCCGCATCCTGGTGCCCTGGATTGGCAAGACTGTGGTCCACGTGGTCCCCTTCACCGCTATTCAGGAGGAACTGCGCCGCTCCTGTCCCGAGGAGCTGTTCACCATCCTCATGCGGCGCTTCATGATGCGCATCGCCTGCCGGGTGGCGGAGACCAACGGCATGGCGGCGCTGGTCACCGGCGAATCCATCGGCCAGGTGGCCAGTCAGACCCTGGACGCCATGAACTGCACCAACGCGGTGTGTACTCTGCCGGTGATTCGGCCGGTGGTGGGGATGGACAAGGAGGAGATCGTCCGCCTGTCCCGTCGCATCGGTACGTTTGAGACCTCCATCCTGCCCTATGAGGACTGCTGCACCGTCTTTACGCCCAAGCATCCCCGGACCCGGCCCAAGCTGGCCGAGCTGGAGGAGGCGGAGGCCGGTCTGGACATCGAGGGCATGGTGTCTGCCGCCGTGGCGGGCATCGAGCGGGTGGTCCTCCCCCTGAACTGAGAAAAGAGGGTGATTCGCATGTCGCATATCGTGGAATTGATCGCGGTGGGCACCGAGCTGCTGCTGGGCAACATCGTGAATACCGACGCCCAGCTGCTCTCCCGGGAGCTGTCCGCCCTGGGGCTGAACGTCTACTACCACTCGGTGGTGGGAGACAACCCGCAGCGGCTGCGCCAGACCGTGGAGCACGCCAAAAAGCGGGCGGACATCATCATTACCACCGGCGGCCTGGGCCCTACCTGTGACGACCTGACCAAAAACGTGCTGGCGGCCGCCTTCGGCAAAAAGCTGGAGCTGGACAAGGAGAGCGCCTTGCGCATACGCGCCTACTTCGCCCGGCTGGAGCGCAAGATGACCGAGAACAATATGAATCAGGCCCTCCTGCCCGAGGGCTGCACCATCTTCCCCAATGACTGGGGCACCGCCCCCGGCTGCGCCTTCGAGGCCCAGGGCAAGCATGTGATCATGCTGCCCGGCCCGCCCCGGGAGTGCCTGCCCATGTTCCGTACCTGCGCCGTGCCCTACCTGCGCAGGCTGTCCGAGGGAATCATCGTCTCCCGCTCCCTGCGGGTGTTCGGTATGGGCGAGTCCGCGGTGGAGAATCTGCTGCGGGACGATATGAACGAATTGCGCAACCCCACTCTGGCCCCCTATGCCAAGACCGGCGAGGTGGAGCTGCGCATCACCGCCAAGGCGGACACCCGGGAGGAGGCCGAGGCGAAGATCGATCCGGTGGAGGCCCATGTGCGGGAGCTGCTGGGGGATCTGGTTTACGGGGTGGACGTGCCCTCCCTGGAGGGGATGCTGGTCCCCCTGCTGGCAGAGCGGGGCCTGTCCCTGGGCACCGCGGAATCCTGCACCGGCGGCCTGATCGCCAAGCGAATTACCGACGTGCCCGGTGCGTCCCGGGTATTCCGGGGGGGCGTAGTCAGCTACACCGACGCGGTGAAGGCCCGGCTGCTGCGGGTGCCCCGGGAGCTGCTGGAAACCGAGGGCGCGGTGTCCCGTGCTGTGGCCGAGGCTATGGCACGGGGGGCGCGGGAGGCTCTGGGCTGCGATCTGGCGGTAGCCACCACCGGCGTGGCGGGGCCCGGCCCCGACGAGCGGGGCAATCCGGAGGGGCTGGTCTATGTGGCCCTGGCCGCAGAGGGAGAAGTCCGGGTGCGGGAGGTCCGCCTGGGCCAGGGCCGGGAGCGAATCCGCCACACGGCGGCCAGCCACGCCCTGGATATGGCCCGCCGGGCGGCGGCAGGCCTGCCGGAACCGGCAGACTGCTGAGAAGAGCGCCAGGTGCATTTCGCAGTTTCCACAAAATAAACTGCCTAACTTTGGCACACCCTTCGGCGAATGTTCATAAAAAATCTATTGACATTCCCGGTGGGTGTGCTAAACTTTATATTGTAAGTTAGCCGGCAAAGATAGCCGAAAATAAGGTTTGAAAGGAAGTATCATCATGGCTCAGTACAAGATCCAGAGAAAAAAGGGCGTGGAAGGCAGCACCGTCTACTCCTACGAAGCTCCCGGCCATAACGAGTGTGTCCCCACCCGTCTGCATGACCCCAACGACGTGGACGGCGGCAAGATGATCATGGGCATCACCTACTTCGTGCCCGGCGGCGGCTGCGAGTACGGCGCCAACCCCCTGGAGTCCATCTACTATATTCTGGAGGGCGAGATGACCCTGAAGACTGAGACCGAGGAGACCGTTCTGCACGCGGGTGATTCCTTCCACTGCTGCGGCGGCACCAAGAAGTCTGTGACCAACACCGGCGACACCGTCACCCAGATGCTGGTCTGCCTGCTGCCTCCCCAGGGCTGATTTTCTCTCATTCTGCATTCACCTGCCGGAGTATTGGCAGTGAATATACCAAACATAAAGGAGTAATGCGATATGCCGAAAGTTTATAACGGCGATTTGACTAAGATGTTTGACATCAGCGGCAAGAAGGCTGTCATTATCGGCGGCGCCGGCGGCTTTGGTAAGGCCATTGCTGAGGGCTATGCTGCCAACGGCTGCGACGTTCTGATTTCTTCCCGTCGTGAGTCCGCCCTGATCGAGGCCAAGAAGGAGATCGAGGCCAAGGCTGCTCCCGGCGTGAAGGTCACCTACTTCGCGGGCGATGCCGGCGACGAGGAGACCGTCAAGAAGATGCTGGAGTACACCGTCAGCGCTGAGGGCCTGGGCGGCTGCGACATTCTGGTCAACGCGCAGGGCATCAACAAGAAGATGTGGTCCTGGGAGATCGACACCGACTACTTCGAGAAGATGCTGCACACCAACATCACCTCCATGATGCTGACCTGCAAGTACTTCGGCAACTGGATGAAGGATCACAACCTGGACGGCGACGAGTATGTGGCCCCCGAGGCTGGCCAGCCCAACACCAACAAGGGCTACGGCAAGATCATCAACTTCGGCTCCGTGCGCGGTATCCGCGCTGTGGCCAACGGCGGCGGCGGCAACGTGCCCTACAACACCACCAAGGGCGGCGTGGAAATGCTGACCAAGGCCTTCGCGGCTGACCTGCGTCCCAACGTTCAGGTCAACCTGATTGGCCCCACCATCACCTACACCCCGATGATGGTCGGCATCCTGCCCGCGGACGAGACCGTGCGCAACAACATCGCCGCTTCTCTGCCCGCTCAGCGTATCGGCTATGAGATCGACGTGGTCGGCCCGGCCATCTTCCTGGCCTCCGCCGCTTCCGATATGGTCACCGCTTCCTCCATCTATCCCGATGGCGGCCTGGTGGCTACGTCCTAATCAAATCCTCCGATTTCGTTCGCTCACGCGCCCCCTGGCATTTGCCAGGGGGCGCGTTTTGTGTTGCGCGGCTTGACGGGAAACGGCGGATGGGATACAATGGGCACACGGAGCGGGCCGAAGGGCGCGGCTCCGGAAGGGAAGGCGGTGATCTGCGTGAAACACTGCATTGAGAAGGCTCCATGCAAAGTCTGAGCTCCGGGCGAGCTTGCATGGAGAACCTTCTTTGACTTGAATTCGTCCGGTCAGACTTTGCGGGACTCGATTGAAACGACGCGAAAGGAAGCAAAGTCTGATGAAACGATTTATCCGTCCCGACAAGGGACTCTCTTCATTTCTGCTGCTGTGGGGGACCCAGTCCTGTTCCGCCTTCGGCAGCTCCATGACCAGCTTCGCGCTGACAGTATGGTCCTATCAGCAGCACGGGTCGGCCCTGAGCACCGCGCTGCTGGCGGTATGCTCCTATGCCCCCTATGTGCTGCTGAGCCTGTTTGCCGGCGCGCTGAGCGACCGCTGGGATAAGCGGCGCACAATGCTGGCCTGCGACAGCTTCGCCGCTCTGACCACCTGCGCCGCGCTCCTCCTTCTGGGGAGCGGCCGGCTGGCGGTTTGGCATCTCTATGTGCTCAACGCCCTGAATGGGCTGATGAACGCGCTTCAGCAGCCGGCGTCCGACGTGGCGGTCAGCCTGCTGGCGCCCCGTGAGGCCTATCAGAAGGTGGGTGGCCTGCGGGCCTTTTCCAACTCGCTGGTGACCCTGCTGACGCCGGCGGCAGCCACGGCTCTGATGAGCCTGGCGGGGCTGGAGACTGTGATGCTGTTCGACCTGGCCACCTTCGCGGTGGCATTTCTCACCCTGGCGGCCGCCATCCGCATTCCGCCGCTCCGGACGGAAACCAGCTCCGGATCGCCCCTGCAGGCCGTGGGCCAGGGGGTGGAATGGCTGCGGCGAAATCGGGGCATTCTGGATCTGATACTCTTTTTGGCGGCCATCAATCTGGTGGCGTCCGTTTACAACGCCGCGCTGCCGGCCATGCTGCTCTCCCGCTCCGGCGGCGGGCAGACGGCCCTGGGCCTGGTGGAGACCTGTACCGGCGCGGCCAATCTGCTGGGGAGCCTGGCAGCCTCTCTTCTGCCCGCACCCCGCAGCCGGGTAAGGGCCATCTGTGGGTCGCTGTTTTTCGCCATGAGCACGGAAAATCTGATTTTGGCCCTGGGGCGCAGCGTTCCGGTCTGGTGCGCGGGGGCGGTCCTGGGCTGGCTGCTGATCCCGGTGATGAACACCAATCTGGATGCGCTGATGCGCACCCACATCCCCATCGAGCTTCAGGGACGGGTCTATTCTGTGCGCAACGCTGTTCAGTTTTTTACCATTCCCATCGGCTATCTGCTGGGCGGGGTCCTGGTGGACTGGGTCATGGAACCGCTGATGGCGGGGCAGGGGGCGGACAGTCTGCTGACCGCCCTGTTCGGCACAGGAAAAGGCACCGGCGCGGCAGCGCTGTTTGCCCTGCTGGCTGTGGCCGGCGTGCTGGTATGCGCGGTGTTCAGCCGGGACCGGCATATCTGGGCCCTGGAAGAGGATTGACCCCCGTGGAAAGGAGGGCATATGCACCGAACACGCAAGTATATCGCGGCGCTGTGCGCCGTGCTCCTGCTGGCTGGCTGCGTCATGGGCCTGCTCGGCGCGGCGGCCGCCCGTCAGGCGCAGGTCTACTTTATGGCGGTCAATGAGACGATTTTGGACCTGAACGCCGAGACCATGCCCATGATGACCAACCGGCGGGTCTATGTGCCCTATACTATGTTCGACCCCAATACCACGGGGGTGGATCTGGGGGTCTATACTTCCTACGGAAACAGTACCCTGATGATTTACAGCCGTTCTGCCGGGGCTCTGATTTTTGACCTGGCCAACGATACCGTGACCTCCTCGCTGGGGGACGATTTTTCCAGCACAGCGGAGGGAAGCGTGCCCCGGGCCATTATTCGCAACTCCACGGTGTTCGTGCCGGTGGATCTGGTGTGCGATTATTTTGGACTGGAGTGGTCCCTGCCGGTGCTGCCCGAATACGGATTTGTGGTCCGGGTGCGCAGCAGCGCGTCTGTGCTGGACAACGAGACCTTTATGCCGGCGGCGGAGAATTCCTTCCGGGCGCGGTATAACGCCTATCTCCGCAGCCTGGAGCAGAATGAGCCGCAGCCGACCACGGGACCCGGTGATTCGGGGCAGAGCGAGCCCTCTGCGTCTGTGAGCCCGGCGCCGGAGGGAGCGGAGATCTATCTGGCCTTCCGGTGCACCCAGGGGGATGGTCTGGCGCAGATTCAGACGGCACTGGCGGAGTACCAGGCGTTCGGGCTGTTCTTTTTCCGGCCCGAGGAGCTGGCCGGGCAGGATGACGCTATCCGGGCGCTGGCGGCCGCCGGACATCGAATCGGCCTGCTTTTGGACGGCACGGAGGCTTCCCAGGCGGAGCTGGGGAACCAGATGCTCCGCCACATCCTGCGCACCGAGGCGAGCACTGCGCTGCTGGAGGCGGGGGCCGAAGCGCCCGAGGGCTGGGTGACCTGGACCACCACTGTGGACGGTCTGCCCGGGGATCGGAGCGCCAGCCGTCAGGCCCGGGACATTGTGCGGGCCGCCCAGGGCGAAGATGTATGCTTCGTGCTGCTGGATGACAGTGCCCAGTCGGCCGAGGCGCTGGAGCAGGCTCTGCCAGAGCTGAGCGACGACGGCTGCCAATTCCGGCTGGCGGTGGAGACCGTGCTGGATTGAGTGAAATCCGCCGGAGCAGCCGGCCAAACGCAGATACGACGCGTGTGAAGAATCCAATCAGCCGCCCGGTTCCGAATTTGGAACCGGGCGGCTGTAATTTACGGCAGAAGCGCGGAAGGTCACGCGGCGGCCACGTCGTAGATGACCGTCCCCAGCAGCATGACCAGCACCACCAGGAACATGGGGCGGATGACCTTGGCGCCCTGCTTCAGGGCAAGGCCGGAGCCCACATACTGTCCGGCGATTCCAAAGATAGCGGCGGGGATGCCCACCGACCAGAGGATATTGCCGCCCACGGCAAAGGTGACAAAGGCGGCCACATTGGAGGCCAGATTCATGACTTTGGCGTTGCCCGAGGCCGTGAGCAGGTCAAAGTGGCACAGGCCGGTCAGACCCAGAACCAGGAACGTGCCAGTGGCCGGACCGAAGAAGCCGTCGTACACGCCGATGACCAGCGCGATGAGGGCGCAGCGCACCAGCAGAGCTTTGTCCGAGAGCAGGTCCATGTGGTTCTCCGAGCCGAAGTCCCGCTTAAACACCAGAAAGACCGCGATGATGGGCAGAGAGGCCATGAGGAACCAGTAGAGGTACTGTTCCGGCAGCACCATATTCAGCTGGGCGCCCAGCCAGGAGCCGAACAGAGAGAAAAACACCGACAGGACCGCCGAGCGGATGTGGACGTGGCCGTGCTTGAGGTAGCGGACCGTGGTGAGAATGGTGCCGAAGGTGGAGGAGCATTTGTTGGTGGCGGTGGCCAGATGGGGCGGCAGCCCGGCAATCAGATAGGCGGGCAGAGAGATCAGGCCGCCTCCGCCGGCTACCGAGTCCACCAGCCCAGCCAGAAAGACCAGCGGGCAGACGATGAGAAAGGTTTGCAGGGTGGGTTCCATAAAACGACCTCTTTCCAAATAAAAAGATTGAGCCAGCGCAGGAATCTGTGATACAATAGAACAAAATGGGAATTTGTGTGTGAGGAGGCAAGGGTGCATCCGGCCGGGCGGCTGGGGGCGCCCGAGAGAGAGGATATGAACCGACAGGGATTTGACAACCAAAAGTATCTGGAGACCCAGTCCGCCCACATCCGGGAGCGCATCGACCAGTTTGGGGGAAAGCTCTATCTGGAGTTCGGGGGGAAGCTGTTTGACGACTACCACGCCTCCCGGGTACTGCCCGGGTTCGCGCCCGACAGCAAGATCCGCATGCTCCTGGAGCTGCGGGAGAGCGTGGAGATCGTCATTTCCATCGCCGCTGCGGCCATCGAGCAGAACAAGGTGCGCGGCGATCTGGGAATCACCTACGACGACGAGGTGCTCCGCCTGATCGACACCTTCCGGAGCCAGGGGCTCTATGTGGGCAGCGTGGTCATTACCCAGTACAGCCGCCAGCCGGCGGCCGACGCCTTCAAGCGGCGGCTGGAGGAGCTGGGCGTGCGGGTGTACCTGCACTACCCCATTGAGGGCTACCCCCACAACATCAGCCTGATCGTCAGCGACGAGGGCTTCGGGAGAAACGACTATGTAGAGACCAGCCGGCCCCTGGTGGTGGTCACCGCGCCCGGGCCGGGCAGCGGCAAGATGGCGACGTGCCTCTCGCAGTTATACCACGAATACCGCCGCGGGGTCAAGGCCGGATATGCAAAATTTGAAACCTTCCCCATCTGGAACCTACCCCTCCAGCACCCGGTGAACCTGGCCTATGAGGCGGCCACCGCCGATCTGGGGGATGTAAACATGATCGACCCCTTCCATCTGTCGGCCTATGGCACCACCACGGTCAACTACAACCGGGACGTGGAGGTATTTCCGGTCCTGTCCGCGATTTTTGAAAAGATCATGGGCCAGTGCCCGTACCAGTCCCCCACCGACATGGGCGTGAACATGGCGGGCAACTGCATCGTGGACGACGAGGCCGTGCGGGCGGCCGCCCGGCAGGAGATCGTCCGCCGCTACCTGACCGCCTGCTGTGACCGCCGCCGGGGACAGGGCAGCGATGAGATCGTCTATAAGCTGGAGCTGCTGATGCAGCAGTCCGGGGCCAGCCTGGACCTGCGGCCCACCGTGGCCGCCGCCATGGAGGTGGACGAGCGCACCGGTATGCCGGCGGTGGCCATCGAGCTGGCCGACGGGCGGGTGGTCACCGGAAAGACCACCGACCTGATGGGCGCCTCCGCCGCGGCCCTGCTCAACGCCCTGAAGGTGTTGGCGGGAATCGATCACGAGATCCATCTGATCTCCCCCGAGGCCATTGCGCCCATCCAGGTGGTGAAGGTGGACCACCTGGGCAGCGTCAATCCCCGCCTTCACTCGGATGAGGTGCTCATCGCCCTGGCGATCTCCGCCACCTCCAACCCCTGCGCCGCCAAGGCCCTGGAACAGCTGTCCGGCCTGCGGGACTGCGAGGCCCACGCCTCGGTCATCCTGTCCGCCGCGGATTCGGGCACCTATCAGCGGCTGGGGATGCGCCTGACCTGTCAGGCCCGCTACCAGAGCAACAACCGGCTCTACCACAAGTGAAGAACGCATAAAAAACTTTGGGCGCGTCCATCGGACGCGCCCAAAGTTATGTAAGAGGAGAAGTTATCGTTCCGTACCCCAGAAGATGAGGGCCAGCATACCGGGGCCTGTGTGAGAACCGATGATAGGCCCAATGGGGGCGATGGAGACCTGGGCCTGGGGGAACTCCCGGCGCACGGCCTCGGCCAGCTCCGCCGCCCGGTCGGGCACATCGCCGTGGCCCACCAGAATGAAGGGGCTCTCCTCCGGCGTCCAGCCCTTGCGCATACGGTTGAGCTGGGACTCCATGGCCCGCTTGGACCCGCGGGGCTTTTCGGCCACCTCCAGGGTGCCCTCGGTGGTGACGTGGAGCAGCGGCTTGATCTGCAGCGCGGTGCCCAGGGCGGCGGACACAGCGCCCACCCGGCCGCCGTGCCGGAGGTGCTCAAAGGTGTCCACCGTGAACCAGTGGCACACCTTCAGCTGGCGCTGGGCCACCCATTCGGCCAGCTCGTCCACGCCCATGCCCTCCGCCTGCTTGCGGGCGGCCTCGCAGACCAGGAAGCCTTCGCCCACCGAGGCGCACAGGGTGTCGATGCAGTACAGCTTGCGCTCGGGATACTTCTCCCGCAGCTCCTCCGCGCTGAGCACGGCGTTTTGGAAGGAGCCGGACAGGCCGGAGGAGAAGCCCAGGTAGATCACGTCCATCCCCTGGGACAGGAACTGCTCGAAGTATTGGGTGTACACCAGGGGATTGATCTGCGAGGTGGTGGCGAACTTTCCGCTCCGCTGGGCGGCATAGAAGTCGGATACCGTCAGATCACCGCCCGGTCCGTAAGTATAAGGGGCCTCTCCCACCGTGACGTCCATGGGGATCACCGTGATCGGCGGAAGACCCTCCTGCAGCTCCGGGGTCAGATCCGCGGTGGCGTCGGTTATAATTTGGTAACTCATAGCGAATACCTCCAAATTTACAGCTCATCGGGTTTTGATGTCTTTATTATGGCGGAAAGCGCGAAAAACCGCAAGGGGCAAAATCGCGCAGTTGTTACAAAAAAGGGAAAACAGGGGGATGGTCGGCGCGGATACGATGGCCTTCGCCCGCTGTGGATAGAAAAAGGGGCAGACTGTCGCTGCCGCGGCAGGAACCGCCTGCGGTCCGTGTGTGTCCCCGGTCAGACACAAATTTTTTGGAATCGCATCTTGACGGCTCCTTAAACCTTGGCGTACAATAATTCAGTTATAGAATTTGGAAAGACGGCAAAGAGAGGGCAAGAAGGTCCTGGTGCAAGGGGGCGCCTGCCGCGAGGGAGGAAGCACAATGGCAATGAAGTTTATTTTTGTGACCGGCGGCGTGGTGTCCGGCCTGGGCAAGGGAATCACGGCGGCGTCCCTGGGGCGCCTGCTCAAGCAGCGGGGCCTGCGGGTCAAGGTCCAGAAGCTGGACCCCTATCTGAACGTAGACCCCGGCACCATGAGCCCCTACCAGCACGGCGAGGTGTTCGTCACCGACGACGGGGCGGAGACCGACCTGGACCTGGGCCATTACGAGCGGTTCATTGACGAGAATCTGACCTTCAATTCCTCGGTCTCCTCCGGCAAGGTGTACTGGAACGTGCTCAACCGGGAGCGGGCGGGGGACTATCTGGGGGGCACGGTGCAGATCATCCCCCACATCACCAACGAGATCAAGCGCAACATCTACTCCCTGGAAGGGCCGGAGACCGACGTGGCCATCGTGGAGATCGGCGGCACCGTGGGCGACATTGAATCCCAGCCCTTCCTGGAGGCTATCCGTCAGGTGGCCGCCGAGCGGGGGCGGCAGAACGTCATGTTCATCCATGTCTCCCTCATCGTGGCCATTCCCGGCTCCGGGGAGCTGAAGTCCAAGCCCACCCAGCACTCGGCCAAGGAGCTGCTCTCCCTGGGCATCCAGCCCGACGTGATCATGTGCCGCAGCGACGCGCCCGTCCCCCGGGACATTCTGGAGAAAATTTCCCTGTTCTGCAACATCCCGGTGGAGAACGCCATCCCCAATCTCACCGCCCCCATCCTGTATGAGGTGCCCCTCATGCTGGAGCGGGAGGGACTGGCCGAGGTAGTGGTGAAGCGGCTGGGCCTGATCTGCCATGCCCCCGACCTGACTGAGTGGGCCACCATGGTCCACCGGGCCAAGAACGTCCACGGCACGGTGACCATTGCGCTGGTGGGCAAGTATGTGGCCCTCCACGACGCCTATCTGTCTGTGGTGGAGGCCCTGACCCACGGCGGCATTGAGAACGACGTGAAGGTGGAGATCCGCTGGGTGGACTCCGAGACGGTGACCGACGAGAATGCCGCGCAGGTCCTGGCGGGGGTCCAGGGCGTGCTGGTGCCCGGCGGATTTGGCGACCGGGGCATCGAAGGGAAGATCTCCGCCATTCGCTACGCCCGGGAGAACCGGGTGCCCTTCCTGGGCATCTGTCTGGGCATGCAGATGGCGGTGGTGGAGTTTGCCCGCCATGTGGCCGGCCTGGAGGGGGCCCATTCCAGCGAGCTGGATCCCAAGACCGTCCATCCGGTCATCGACCTGATGCCCGAGCAGCGGGGAATCACCGACAAGGGCGGCACCATGCGCTTGGGGGCCTATCCCTGCCACCTGACCAGCGAGGCCAGCCGCAGCTATCAGGCCTATGGACAGGAGATCATCTCGGAACGCCACCGCCACCGCTATGAGTTTAACAACGAATACCGGGAGCTGCTGTCGGAGCACGGCCTGGATCTGGCCGGCCTCTCCCCGGACGGGCGGCTGGTGGAGATCGTGGAGCTGCCCGATCACCCCTGGTTCGTGGGCGTTCAGTTCCACCCGGAACTGAAGAGCCGGCCCAACAAGGCCCACCCCTTGTTCCGGGAGTTTGTGCGCGCGGCGAAGGAGCAGGAGCCCTGTCTGTAACTGCGGAATAAAATCGAAACAGCCGCCGGGTCATGTGCGACCCGGCGGCTTAGTCTGGCGAAAAAGTGAACTCGTGCGCAGGCTCCTGAAAAGCGCTTGCGAGAAAAAGCCCTCGGCAGACTTTCGCCGCCCTCGGGCGGCGAACGTAATTGAAAATCCGTCTTTTCCGGGGACATGCGCCTCGGAAAAGACTCTGCTCAGCCCGCAAGCGTGCGAGCAGAGCGAGTGCGCCGCGCGGGCTGCAGCGCCTCGAAAAAATGCTTGCATTTTTGAGATGCGTGTCGAGGCTTCTCGACACGCCGAGCCGCCGGGTCGTATACGACCCGGCGGCTGTTTGCGTTATTTCTGATACTCGAATTCCAGATTGTAGAGGCAGAGCGTATCGCCGTCCTGGATTCCCAGTTCCTCCAACCGGTCGTACAGGCCGGATTCCCGCAGCTTTTTTTCAAACCAGTTGCGGGACTCGTAATCCTGAAAGTTGACGTTGGCCATCAGCTGTTGGAGCCAGGGCCCGTCCACCAGCCAGGTGCCGTCCTCCTCATCCCGTTCGATGGTCAGCGGGGCGGAGGTGTCCACCTCCGGCGGCCGCTCCACGTAAGTGGGCTCGTAGATGATGACCGGCGGCAGCTGGGCCAGCTCGGCGGCCGCAGCTTGCATCAGCTCCCGGGTGCCCTGGTGGGCCGCGGCAGACAGCTCGAACAGGCGCAGGCCCTTGGCCTCCACATGGGCCCGCAGGGCCTCCAGCAGAGCCGGGTCCTCCATGATGTCCACCTTGTTGGCAGCCACCAGCATCTTCCGGGAGGCCAGCTCCGGCGAATACTGGGCCAGCTCCTCGTTGATGGCCTCGAAATCGGCCACCGGGTCCCGGCCTTCGCTGCCCGACACATCCACCACATGGATGAGCAGGCGGCAGCGGTCGATGTGCCGCAGGAAATCATGGCCCAGGCCGGCCCCCTCGGCGGCACCCTCGATGATTCCGGGAATGTCCGCCATAACGAAGGAGACGCCCTCCTCCACGTAGACCACGCCCAGATTGGGGTAGAGGGTGGTGAAATGGTAGTTGGCGATTTTGGGCTGGGCTTTGGACACCACGCTCAGCAGGGTGGACTTGCCCACATTGGGGAAGCCCACCAGCCCTACGTCGGCCAGCAGCTTGAGCTCCAGGGTCACGTCCCGCTCCTGGCCGGGCAGGCCGGCCTTGGCGAAGTTGGGCACCTGTCGGGTGGGGGTGGCGAAATGCTTGTTGCCCCAGCCGCCGTTGCCGCCCCGGCACAGCACAAAGTCCTCGCCGGTGGACATGTCGCAGATGATCTCGCCGGTGGCAGTATCCTTCACCACCGTGCCGCGGGGCACCTTGAGCACCAGGCTCTCGCCGTCCTTGCCGGAACAGCGCTTGCCCGTGCCGTCCGCGCCGTTGGCCGCCGCGTATTTGCGCTTGTAGCGGAAGTCCATCAGGGTGGACATATGATCGTCCACCCGCAGGATCACGCTGCCGCCCCGGCCGCCGTCGCCGCCGTCCGGGCCGCCGGCGGCCACATACTTTTCCCGGTGGAACGACACGCAGCCGTTTCCGCCCTTACCGGCCTTGACCGTGATGCGGGCGGTGTCGATAAATTGATTGGCCATAGGCCGTACCCCTCCTTGTCTCAGGTAAATGCAAGCAGATTCAAGCCGATTCCGTCATGGAACGTCCGGTTTACCTGGCCTTGCCAGACGGTCACGAAAAGCTCGGCCGTGGCGCTGATGGTGCAGGCGGTCAGGTGGCCCGCATGGACCGTTCCGGCCACGGGATCGCCGATGGTGATATGGAGGTGAAGGTAGGGTGCCCCGTTCTTGAGGGTCACATTCCCCACCAGGGAGGAGATCTCATAGTCCCCCTGGCAGCGTTTGGCGTGATATTCCTTGTTCCCCGTGTCAAAAATACCAAGGGTGACGTCGTTGGCGGCCCCCAGACCGGAGATGGAGGCCAGCGCGATCTGTTCCTGCCCGGCCAGACGGGTCAGGCAGTCCGTCACCTCGTCGCCCGGGTCCAGACGCACCACATAGCCCTGGGGAAATTTGCGGTATTCCATAACGTATGTCCTTTCTCCGCTTTGGTCAAAAAACGCCACGAACAGGAGTTCTGTCCGTGGCGTTTTGCGCGTACCTGTGTTACGCCGCTTTCACGCAGCGCCTCAGCTGTTACGCTTCGCCTGCTTAAAACGGCTCAGCGCTTCGGGATCACGCTTCGCCTGCTCGCGACGGCTCAGCGCTTCTTGGTTACTGCGCGACCTCCACAATGGAGACCTGCTTGCGGTCCTTGCCCAGGCGCTCGAACTTGACCTTGCCGCTCTTCAGAGCGAACAGGGTGTCGTCGCTGCCCTTGCCCACGTTCACGCCGGGGTGGATGTGGGTGCCGCGCTGACGGACCAGAATGTTGCCGGCCAGCACGAACTGACCGTCGCCGCGCTTCACGCCCAGGCGCTTGGCCTCGGAATCACGGCCGTTCTTGGTGGAGCCGCCGCCCTTTTTGTGGGCGAAAAACTGAATACCAATCTTCAGCATGGAATTGACCTTCCTTTCTCAAGAGTCTCAGGACTGCTCGTCCGCATCGTCTACCGCATAGACGATGATATAATCGGGATATTCCTCGTGCAGCTGTTCCAGGTAAACCATCAGCGCCGTCAGAAGGGTCTGACAGGTGCTCTCGTTGGTTTGCCCCAGACTGCCGGGGAGCTTGAGGGAGATCCGGCTGTCCTTCTCCCGCACATGGACCGCCGCGCCCAGGCCCAGCACGTCGTTGACGGCGCACTCGGTCAGACGGACCGCGGAGGTAATGGCGGCGCAGACAATGTCGGCTCCCGCGTCGGCATAGCCGCTGTGTCCAGCCACGGTAAAGCCGTCGATACGGCTGCCCGTGCTGTGAAACGTGACCTCAGTCATAAAACTCAGGCCTGGACCTTGGTGATCTCCACCTTAGTGTAGGGCTGACGATGGCCCTGACGGCGGCGATAGTTCTTCTTGGGCTTGTACTTGAAGACCAGAACCTTCTTGCCCTTGCCGTTCTTGACCACGTTGGCCTCCACGCTGGCGCCCTCCACCACGGGGGTGCCGAAGGTGGCCTTGTCGCCGTCCAGGACAGCCAGGACCTTGTCAAAGGTGATCTTGTCGCCGGCCTCGGCCTCCAGCTTCTCGATGTAGAGGACGTCGCCCTCCGTCACCTTGTACTGCTTGCCGCCGGTCACGATGATCGCATGCATGTGTTTCAACTCCTTCATTACGGGCTCGCTCTCGGGGGCGTGCACAATGGCACTTCGGGGCCCATTCAAAGCGGCTTTAGTAGTATATCAATCTGACTTCCAAAAGTCAATGGGTTTGCCGGTTTTTTTGAAAATTTTGTTCCTTCAGGCGGCGGACTCGCCGGGCTGGGGCAGAGCGCGGGTGTAGCGCAGCATCAGTACCGCCACCGCCACGGCCACCAGGACCTCGGTCACCGGCATGGCGAACCACAGCGCGTCTGCACCCAGCAGCGCGGGCAGCGCGTAGATCAATACGCCGCTGATGATCAGGCCGCGGGCCACAGAGACCCCGAAGGAGGCCAGGGGCTTGAGCAGGGCCTGAAAATAGTAAGTGGAGAAAATGTTAAGGGGCAGCAGCAGGAAGGAGATCCCATAGCTGCGCAGGATGAAGGGGGCGATCTCGTAGATATGCGGAGTGGGCGCCATAAAAATGCGGATAAAACCGTTGGGAACGGCGCAGATCAGGACCGTCCAGACGAGACTGAAGAACGCCACGGTGTAGAGGGCGTAGCGCAGGGTCTGGCGGATGCGCGTCCCGTTCCGGGCCCCGAAGTTGAGGGAGAGAATGGGCTGGGCGGCCTGCCCCACGCTGTACGCGCAGCACTGAACGATGGTGCTGATGTTGACCACCACGCCGTACACCGAAAGGGCGTCGGTGCCCAGATATGCCACGATCTGGCGGTTGAAGAGCATGGTCAGGATACCCATGGCCACATCGATGAAGAAGGTGGAAAATCCGGTGATCACGATTTGCCGCAGCTTGCGAAGAAGGGCCGTAGGCCGGACCAGACGCAGGGTGTTCCGCTTGGTGAAGAAATGGCCCAGCATGACCACAAAGGTGACGGCCGCGCCGATGGCGGTGGCCAGACCCGCGCCGAAAATGCCCATGTTGCAGGAGAACACGAAGAAGTAGTCGCCGAATACATTGAAAAGCCCACCGGACAATACCGCCGCCGTGGCCAGGGCGGGCGCGCCGTCGTTGCGCAGGAAGGCGGCCAGCATCTGGTTGAACAGGAACAGGGGAACGGCGAATTTGATGGGCAGCAGATAGGCCTTGGCCAGGGGGAGCAGAGTCTCCTCCGCGCCGAACAGACGCAGCAGCGGCGTGTCGAAACAGGCCACAGCCAGCCAGCTCAGGGCGGCCAGTACGATGGTCCCCAGCAGAGCCGCGGAGAAATACGCCTGGCCCTCCTGCGGTTCGCCCTTGCCCCGGGCGGTGCTGAGCAGTACGCAGCCGCCGATTCCCATCAGCAGGCCCAGACTGTAAATAATATTCCAGATAGGCGCTACCACCGCCAGCGCCGCTGTGCCCTCCGGCCCTTGGTACTGGCCCACCATGGCCATATCCACGATACCGTAGATGGAGCTGATCAGCGCGCTGCCAAAGGCCGCGCTCAGATAGCGGAAATAGATGGTTTTGACATTGCCATGCAGCAGGTCCATGGGTCTGAGTTCTCCTTTTTACGTAAAAATGCCGGATAAGAAAACGGGCGTTTCAGCCCGTCACCTTATCCGGCTTGCCATTTCCAGCGAACGGCTTGCCCTCCGAGTGAGCGGCACCTATTATATAACAGGGTTTGGCCTTTGGCAAGCCCCGGATACACTCCCGCGGCTCAGCAGCGCGCCGCCCATAGGCGGCAGGGTCAGGCGGAGTGCCCCGCCCTCCCGAATCAGCTCGCCTGCGCCCAAAACGAGGGCCCACTCCCCCGCGGGCAGGGGTAGCTGGGCCGGGGCGTCGCTGTTGTTGGCGCACAGCAGAATCTCCTGCTCCGCAGTCCGGCGGCGGAACGACAGCAGCGGCCCGTCGGCGGCCGAAAAGTCCAGTTCCCCCTTCCGCAGAGCGGGACTGCTCCGCCGGAGCCGGCCCAGCTGGGCCACCCAGTCCCGCAGGACCCGATCTTCCCGGCCCCAGGGGTAGGTGCGGCGGTTGAAGGGGTCCTCATAGCCCTCCATGCCCGCCTCATCCCCATAGTACACCGTGGGCGAGCCGGGGAAGGCAAACAACACCAGAAAGCCCAGCTTCAGCCGGGCCAGACCCAGGGCCCGCTGCTCCGGCGTGAGACGCTGGACGGACTTCCACTCCTTGGGCTGGTCACAGCCCGCTCCGTTGGCGCCCAGCAGAGTGAGCACCCGGGGCGTGTCGTGGGTACCCAGGGCATTCATGGCGGAGTAGAAGGCAAAGCGGGGGTAATTTTCCCGCAGGGTCTCCATCTCCTCCCGGAAGGCGGAAGCGTCCCCGCCCATGAGCCAGGCCAGCAGAGCATTCCGGAAGGGATAGTTCATCAGACCGTCGCAGTGGCGGCCCAGAATGTGCTTGCGGCGCACGCCGTAGGCGATCTTGGAGGAGCCGTCCTCCCACACCTCGCCGATGACCACGGCCTCGGGCTTTTCCGCCCGGACCACGGCGTGGAGCTGTTCCACAAAGGAATCGGGCAGCTCGTCGGCCACGTCCAGCCGCCATCCGTCGGCCCCGGCCCGCAGCCAGCGGCGCACGATGCTGTTCGCGCCGCGGACGATATAGTCCACATAGCTGGGCTCGCTCTCCCGGACCGCGGGCAGGGAGTAGATGCCCCACCAGGCCTCGTACTGGCGGGGATAATCCGAAAAGGAGAACCAGGGATAGTAGGGGGATTCCTTGGACTGATAGGCCCCCAGCGTGGGATAAAAGCCGTCCCCGTTGAAGTATTTGGATACAAAGCCCACATGGTTGAACACGCCATCCAGCAGCACCCGCATGCCGCGCCGGTGGGCCTCCGCACACAGGCGGACAAAGTCCTCCTCCGTGCCCAGCATAGGGTCGATCTTCTCATAGTCGGCGGTGCCGTAGCGGTGATTTTCCGCCCCCTCAAAGATGGGATTGAAGTAGAGCGTCTCCACCCCCAGGGATTGGAGGTAGTCCAGCTTGGAGATCACGCCCGCCAGGCTGCCTCCGAAGAAGTCGCGGTTGCGAATCTCGCCCCGGGCGTCGGGACGGAACTCCGGCTCCTCCGACCAGTCCAGATGGACGGTGCGCCCGCCCACCATCCCGGCGGGGTCGGGGACTGACAGGCGGCAGAAGCGGTCCGGGAAAATCTGATAGGTCATGCCGGCGCCGAACCAGTCGGGCACCGTCTCGCTGTCGTCGTAGACAGTGAGCTGGCAGCGGTCGGATACCTGATGGGAGCCGTCGATGCGCTCCAGCGTGAAGTAATACCACACCAGTCCCACGTAGTCCCCCAGCGCCAGGGTGCAGGAGAACCGGTCCCGGCCCAGCTCAGTCCCGGCCCAGGGCATGACCAGCTCCCGGGTCAGGTTCCAGCCCTCAAAAAAGGCGGTGAGCCGCCCCCGGGACCAGCCCTCGGAACGGGGTGGGCGCAGGGTAAAGTCCACGGAACCTCCGGAGGCCACGGCGCCGTAAGGTCGCTTATAGCGCAGAGATTTGGAATCGTAGGTCAAACGGTCGAACATGCCGTCACCTCATCAGCTGATTTTCTCCCGTCACGGTGGAGATGGTCTCCTCACTGGAAAAATAGAATTGCAGGATCTCCGCGGCCAGCTGAGCCAGGCTGGAGCCCGAGCTGCCCTTCTCCACCACCAGGCACAGGGCGATCTGGGGATCGTCATAGGGGGCGAAGCACACGAAGGTGGCGTTGGTCCCGGTGTTGTTGTTGACCTGGGCCGTGCCGGTCTTGGCGCCCGCCTTCACCGGCAGGGCGTTGAAATAGGGGGCCACGGAGGAGGACTGGGTCACCTCGTACATGCCCAGCTTCACCGCCTCCAGATTGGCGGGGTCGATGTCGATCTCGTCCAGCACCTGGGGCTCGTATTCGTAGACCACGGAGCTGTAATCGCTGGACTTGACGCTCTTGAGCAGGTGGGCGGAATAGTGGGTGCCGCCGTTGACCAGCGTGGCGATGTAGTTGGCCAGCTGGAGGGGGGTGAACAGGTTGTTCTCCTGGCCGATGGCGGCGGAGAGGGTGGCACCCTCATACCACTCGGTGCCCAGCACGGAGGAGGTGTCCGGCCCGGCCACATAGCCCTTTTCCTCATAGATCTCAATGCCGGTATATTCGCCCAAGCCAAACTTATGGGCATATTCGTTGAGCTTGCTGATGCCCACCCGGCGGCCCACATCGTAGAAAAACACGTTGCAGGAGACCTCGATGGCCTGCGTGACGTTGAGCAGGCCGTGGGTAGAGCCGTACTGCCGGTAGATCCAGCACTTGGGTGCCAGACGCATATCGTTGGTGTAGTAGGTGTAGGCGCCGGTGTCCCGGATGCGGGTGGTGGGGGTGATGATGCCCTCCTCCAGACCGGCGATGGCGGTGACCGGCTTGAAGATGGAGCCAGGCATATACAGACCCTGGGTGGCGAAGTTCACCATGGGGGTCAGGGGGTCGCTGTTGAGCTGCGCCAGATACCCCGATTCGGAAATGCGGGACAGATCGTAGCCCGGGTAGGAGGCCAGGGCCAGCACGCCGCCGGTCATGTCCACCACCACCGCCGCCGCGTTATCCGATTCGTCCAGACTTTCCACATGGGCGGCCAGCAGATTTTCCACCGCCTCCTGCAGGCGGATGTCAAGGGTGAGCACCACGTTGTCGCCGGGCTGGGGCTCCTCGCCCTCCCGCCAGGTGGCGTTGATGATCTTCCCGGTGGAATCGGTCTCGATCTCCCGGGTGCCGCTGGTGCCGTGGAGATAGGACTCAAAGGCCTTTTCCACGCCGGTTTTACCCACCCGCGCGTTATAGGCATAGCCCAGCTCCCGGTAGCCGGGCGTGTCCTCGTCGCCCTCCCACTCCTCTGAGTCGATCGCACCCGTGTACCCCAGAATATGGGAAGCGTATGTGGTCTGATACTGCCGCTGGGCCACCGTGTCAATGGACACGCCGTTGAGCTTGCGCTCCTTGACCAGCGTGATGAACTGGATGTCCACATTGGAGGCGAAAACGTATTCCGTATAGGTCACCTCGCGGCTGCGGAGGGTCAGCTCATAGAGTACGCCGATCAGGTCCCGGCGCTCCGTTTCCGGCAGGGTGGAATCGACCTGGAATTCCTCGCCCAGCGCATCCAGAAGCTGCTGGGCGGTCAGGGTCGGACGCCAGAGTTCGGTGTCCGCGGCGGTCTCCCCGGTCTCCGGGTCGGTCTCGCCGGGAATCACGGTCACTGTGCCCTCGTCGATCTCCAGCAGGGCGCACAGCTTTTTCAGGTTGTTCACCTGGCCGCTGGTGGCGTCGTCCCAGGTATAGGAATAGGGCGCATCCGCGCTGATGGGCAGGGTATCCGTCCAGGTCACCTCCTGCGCCCGGCAGATCTCCAGCAGCTGGGACAGAATGCCGTTGCGCTCCTCTGCGGCCCCCATGAGGGAGGTGTCCAGCGTCACCTGATACTGGGTGGTGTTGGAGACCAGGACCCGGCCGTAGCTGTCCAGAATCTCGCCCCGGGAGGCCTCCACGGTCTCGGTCTGAGCCACCGAGTAGAAGGCCCGGTCCAGATAGTCCTGGCCGTGGGCGATCTGCGTGTCGTAGAGCACAAAGAAAAACGCACCCAAAATCGCGGCGAAGATCGCCAGCAGCACGCCGGTGCGAATCTTGACTAATTTTCCATCTTCCATAGCAGTACCTCATGCTGGGTGTTGTGTAAAAGATCATAGGGATTTGTGATTGTTGAGATTGCCTCGTCGCCGCAAGCTGCGCATCCTTCGCCTGCACGCTTCTAAGCGTAATATGCGCTGCCCCAGCGGCGATAGACAAAGCGGAACATCAGATAAATGACCGGCGTGAACACCAGGGTCCACAGCAGCTCACCGATCCCCACGCGCAGCAGGACGGGCAGCTCGGCCACCCCATCGATCCAGCGCGGGATCACGCACCAGACCATACGCAGAATCAGAAGCCCTACGGAGCAGATCAGGTGTCCGATAAAGTCCTGCCGCAGGACATAGCGGGCGATGAGTCCTACGGCCAGTCCGCCGATGCAGGCCAGCACGATGGCCCAGGCGCTGCCGCCGTCCACATACATGGAAACGATTCCCACCGCAATGCCGAAGCCCGCGCCGGACACGGGGCCCTCCAGGGTGGCCAGAGCCACCAGCGCCAGGGGAAGCAGCATGGGAATCAGCCCGAACACCCGCAGACGGGTGAACACCAGCCCCTGGAGCACCGCGACCAGAACCAGCGTCACGCCGTAGCTGAACCATTTTTTGATGTAATCCTGCCGGGTCATGACGAACCTTCTTTCTGAGTGAAACGTTTCGGCGCTGGTGCCTCCGAGTTTCGTTTCTCCGGGGGGAATGGGCCGATGAGGACAGTGCGGCCCGCAGGCCGCCTTTCGCAGCGCAACCGCCGCACAGCGGCGGCACTTAGCGCGGAGATCGACTCCTGCGGGTGCGCGGCAAGGATCAGCGCCTAACAGGGCCCCGCCGAAGCCCAGCAGAGCGGGTTCGGTGGGGAAAGGCGGAGCAACGCAATGAGTGAGTCCCCGCGCAAGCGCGCGGGCGAAGAATACGCAGCTTGCGGCGACGATGCCGCAGCTCACGACGCCTCAGCGCTTCTGGGCTGTCACGCTCGGATTAAGCGCGCGGCCGGGTCGCCTTCCCTCCGACTCGGGCTGGTCTGCGGGGTGCTCCGCACCCCTGCGCTCGCCCTCGCTCCGGTCCAGGCTCCCCTGCGCGCCTATCCTTGCGCTTCTGTGTTGTCACGCTTCGCCGCGTCCTCGCAAAGTCCGCTCTGTCTCGGGCCGCCCGGTTCAGCCGGCCCTCGCGCCGCTCCCTTGCTCGTCCTTCCCCCACACGACCCGCTGACGCTGGGCTCGTGCGGGGACCCCGCAGGGGATGCATAGCGTGCGCCTGCCCTTCTCAGGCCTCCGGTCCGTTTGTTCCGCTGCGCGTCTTAGCCCGCTGTGCGCCACGCCTCAGCGCTTCCTTATTGCACGACGTCGAAGCTCTTGATAACGAACACATATTTGATGTTCTCCAAATCGGCGGCGGGTTCGACTACCGCGTAGCGGGTCAGGCCGCTGGCCTCGGTATGGATGGACTCAATGGTGCCCACCACCAATCCGGCGGGATATTGGTCGCCCAGTCCGGAGGTCGTGACCTGATCGCCGGAAATGGGCACGGTATTCTCCGGCAGATAGGACAGCTTCAGCCGTCCCTCTCCCATCAGGGTGAAGTCGCCCTCCAGCACAGCCTCGTCGTCAGTGCGGGGGATTCGACCGCCGATCTCGGTGGACGGGTCCACCACCGTGGCCAGGGTGGACCAGTTATAGCCCACTTCCGTGATGACGCCCACCAGATTGCCGTATTGGTCCACCACGCAGTCGCCTACCGCCACGTCCACGCTGCTGCCCTTGTTGATGGTCAGGGTGGAGCTCCAGTTGGAGGTAGCGCGCACGGTGACGGTGGCGTCCTCCAGATCGAAGTCCGCCCGCCGCTCCGCCAGATTGAGCAGCTCCCGATAGAGCTCATTCTGCCGGTTGGCATCCTGAGCGGCCCGAATCTCCTCCTGAAGGTCGGCCACCTGCTGTCGCAGGCTCTCGTTTTCCGCCAACAGCTCATCGTAACGGAAGGCATAGTTGTAGCGGTCCTCCACCCAGGAGGCCACGGCGTCCACGCCCGCCCGGAAGGGGGTGGAGAGTACCCCCAGCACATTGCTTAGGGGGCTCATCCCGAAGATGGCAGAGCATACGCCGATGATCGCCGCCAGAAGGACAGCGATGATGACGATCAAAATTCCGTTTTGGCGGAAAAACTGTTTCATAATGCCCGTTCCCTATCTGTGTTTAGTCGTCGCCCTTATCGCCGGCAGCCAGCGCCAGCACGTCCACGCCGAACTGAGCCAGGATTCGGCCCAGCCGGTACACCGGCAGGCCCATCACGTTGAAATAGTCCCCGTCGATGCCCGACACCAGCAGCGCGCCGATTCCCTGGATTCCGTAAGCGCCGGCCTTGTCCATGGGCTCGCCGGTGGCGATGTAATGCTCGATCTCCTCCGGGTCCAGATCCCGGAAGGTGACGGTGGTCATCTCGTGCTCCGTGACCACCTGTTCCCCTCGAATCACAGTCAGGCCGGTGTAGACCTGATGCCGGTTGCCCGACAGGGCGGAGAGCATCTTGAACGCGTCCATCTCATCGGCGGGTTTGCCCAATACCTCTCCCTCCAGGGAGACCACCGTGTCGGCGGCGATGATGACGTCGTCTTCGTCTACCCGGCCGCGCACGGCCAGGGCCTTTTGACGGGACAGCCCCTCCACCAGCTGGGCCGGCGGGAGCATCTCGTCCAGAACCTCCTCCACATCGGGAGAGAGAATGCGGTAATCCTTCAAACCGATCTGCCCCAGCAGCTCTTTCCGCCTGGGGGAAGTCGACGCTAGAATAATATCCATAGTGCTGCTCCTTCTAATCCTGTGCCGGTGGATTTTCCAGCCGTCCGGCCTGAGTTACTGCAAATCACACAATGCCTGTGGAACCGAAACCGCCCCGGTCGGTCCCCTCCAGTTCATCCCGGCGGACGAATTGAATGGCCGGCTGGTGGGCCATGATGCGGAACTGGCAGATTCGGTCGTTGACGTGAATCACCGTGTCCCGGGTGGCGTAGGCGGGGAAACGCCACTGATCGTTGGAGCCGCAGTAGCTCTCGTCAATGACTCCCATCGAGTTGGTCTGGAGGATGCCGTAGGTCTTGAAGGTGGAGCTGCGGGGCACCACATGGGCCTCGTAGCCGGCGGGCAGCTTCATGGCTACGCCCAGGGGGATGAGCTTGAACTCGCCCGCCTTCAGCTCCACGGTCTCGGCCGCCCGCAGGTCGATCCAGTCGGATTTCCCGTCCACATAGCACAGTTCGTCGATCTCGTCGCTCAAATAGCGAATTTCAATGGTCTCCATGGGTGTTCCTTTCTTTGGTTCAATGGTTCGATGAATGAAAAATTGGAAGAATGCGGCGGGTTTCACACCGCCGGGCTTTCGGTCGGATGTCTCGATCCCGGGGCTGCGGCCCCGGATTGCGCGGCGTCACGTGCTGCATATCGTTCGCATCCGCCTAACGGCAAATGCTCACTCATTCCGCCGCTCCGCCTTTCCCCAGCCGGCCCACGTTGTTGGGCCCGGCCGGGGACCCCATGCTTGGCAAGGTCCACAAAATGCGCCTAGCTTGGTGTTGTTTGGGAAGCTTCTTGTGGGGGCCGATTTCCGCACTAAGTGCTGATATTTTGTGTTGGTTGCGCTTCGGAAGGAAGGTCCAACGGGCCGATGAGGGCATCGGCCCCTACGGGTGCGCAGCAGAAACGACAGCGTTCCC
>DXYV01000013.1 GCA_019415645.1 Clostridiales bacterium | reverse complement strand
ATCTTCGCCTTCCACGGCTATCCCACTCTGGTCCACGAGCTGACCTACCGCCGCCACAACAAGAATCTCCATGTGCGCGGTTATAAGGAGGAGGGCACCATTACGACCCCCTTCGATATGCGGGTCCAGAACGACATCGACCGTTTCCATCTGGTCCAGGATGTAGTCCAGCGCCTGCCGCAGCTGGGCAACCGCGGCGCGTTCCTGATCCAGCTCATGCGCGACAAGCTGGTGGAGCACAAGCAGTACATCACCGCCAACGGACAGGACATGCCGGAGGTCCGGGAGTGGCAGTGGAACGGCGGAAAGGGAATTTACTAAAACTCCGCGGTTTCCGCACACAGCATACCAGGCCTCTGTTCCGTGCAGCTGTTCTCTTCTGCATTCCAAAAACGGAGCCCTGTACCATACCAGGTACAGGGCTCCGCTTTTTCTTATGCGTTGAACAGATAGGCGCAGTCCCGCTCCACCGCCAGAATGATCTGGCGCAAGTCCTCGGGCAGGCCGCAGTCGGCCTGACGCACGGCAAACTCTTCGATCTGGCCGTCCAGCCGGACCAGGTAGCGTCCCTGTTCCGCGTCCACCCGCAGGAATCCTTCGTTTTCGCTGCGGTCGAAGTCCTCCCCGCTCCAGAACAGCGTGAACTTATCCCGGTAGGGCCGGCTGTCGTAGGGGCAGAAGGTGGCACAGTTGCCGCACTCGTTGCACATACCGTCTACGTGGACGATCTGCCGGGCCCGCTTGCCGGGCACCGTCACGGTCACATTGGCCCGGTTGGGGCACACGCCGGCGCACAGTTCGCATACCGTGGGGCATTCCAGGCAGCGCTGGAACTGGCCGCAGTCGTCCGGCTCCGCGCACACCGCGCCCTTTTTCCATCGGGCGCTGGTGGGGTCGGGGTTAACGTTCTCCCCCACATAGCGGTCGCGATCCACCGCCGTAATGGCCTGCACCGTCTCCAGCGCGTCGGCGATAGCCTCCACCACGGTAGCCGGGCCGCGCTTCCGGTCGCCGATGACCGGCCAGCCGCCCACATCCACGCTCTCGTCGATGCGTTCGCCTACCGCGGCTACCACAGTCGTGCAGGGCAGTTCCACCGTTTTCCCCGTGTCCACCGGCGAACGGCGGCCGGAGGCGTCGGGCGCGCCCAGCTCCATCACCGAGCAGGTCAACACGCCGTCCTTCACGCCGATCGGGGCCAGCAGCTCCATGAACTCCACCCCTTCGGCCAGGGCCAGAGCCAGTTCCTCCTCGTCGGCGGGCATATACCGCTTGGTGCGGCGATAAACCAGCCGGACATGCTCCACGCCCTTCATCCGCTTGATGGCCCGTGCGGTGTCCATAGCCGAGTTGCCGCCGCCGATCACCGCCACATCGGTCCCCAAGTCGGGGGCCGCACCGGTTTTCAGCGCCGTCAGCACTTCCGTGAAGTTCACATAGTCCCCGTATTGCAGTCTGGGGTCGCCCGCCTTCTGGGCACCGGTGGCAAAAATTACATGGGTAAATCCTTGACCCTCCAGCTCCTTGGCCGAGTCGATGGGGCTGTTGCAGCGAATCTCCGCCCCCATCGCGCGAATCAGCTGCTCGTCCCGGTCAATGGCCTCCGTCGGGATGCGGAATTCCGGAATGATATGGCGTACCACGCCGCCCAGAGCGTTCGTGGCCTCGAAGATGGTCACCGGGATACCCTCCCGGCCCAGGAAGAAAGCGGCCGCCATGCCCGCCGGGCCGCCGCCCACCACAGCCACCTTTACATCGGTGCGGGCCGCTTTGGGCTTCAGGGTGGGCAGCAGCGAAGCGAAGCCCTTTTCCGCCGCCTCCAGCTTGGCGTCGCGAATGCGCACCGCCTCTTCATAGTAGTTGCGCACGCACTTGTCCGCGCAGTGGTGGGGGCAGATGGTGCCCGTGATGAAGGGCAGCGGATTGCGCTGGGTAATGACCTTCAGGGCCTCCTCGTACTTCTCCTCCCCCACCAGACGCAGATAGGCGGGAATATCCTGCTCAATGGGACACCCGCCCCGGCAGGGCGCAGTAAAACAGTCCACCAGCGGCACTTTTTTGTTCAGCTTCCGCCGGGGCAGAGGCTTGATGGGCTTACGGTAATAGGGGTCGGCCATGGCCTCGTCGGCGATCCGAGCCACTGCCGCCGGGTCCATACCAGCAAAGGGCGCGCTGCCGCCGTCCATCAGGGCCATCGCCAGCTGGAACTGCCGCTGGTAGCCGCCCGGCTTGAGCAGATAGGTGGCGATGGTCACGGGCCAGATTCCGGCGTTCACCAGCTTCTCCAGGGAGTGCAGATCCGCGCCTCCGGAGTAGGAGATGCGCAGCTTACCGTCAAATTCCCGGGAAATACGCTTGGCCAGGGAGATGGTCAGCGGGAACAGGGAGCGGCCGGACATATACATCTCCTGCGAGGGCAGCTCGCCCGCCTTCACGTCCACCGGGAAGGTGTTGGTCAGCTTCACACCGAACTCCAGCCCCCGCTCCTGGCACAGGGCAGTCAGGCGGCGGAACATGGGCACCGCGTCCGCCCACTGCAGATCCTCCAGGAAGTGGTGGTCATCAAAGGCAATATAATCAAAGCCCAGGCTGTCCAGCGTCTTTCGGGCAAAGTCATAGCCCAGCAGCGTGGGGTTGCACTTGACGTAGGTGTTCAGCCCCTTCTGGGTGATCAGGTGGGTGGCGATGCGCTCGATCTCGTCCGGCGGACAGCCGTGCAGGGTGGATTCCGTAATGGAGCGGGACACCACCGGGGAGATTCCCTCCACATAGGCCGCCGTTACCTTCTGGAAGCGGTCCAAGTGCTCCAGCGTCCAGCTTCTGCACGCCTGCCAGACGGGGGAATCGGAGGCGTTCATCATTCCGTTGATGTAGCTGTCGATCTTCTCACTCTGAATGCCCGCCAGGTCGTAGCCCACCGACATATTGAATACAAAGCCGTCCGGGTCGCCCAGCTCCAGTTCCTTCGCCAGGAGCTTCAAGGCAAACCATGCCTTCACATACTCGTCATAGGCCTGGGGCACGGTCAGCTCTGTGGACCATTCGCAGTTGTAGCACTCGTCCGCCGCCGTGATGCAGGGCTTGGCCACGCACTTGGACAGCTCCTCCCCGTCCATGATCTGCACGGTTTTGAGTTCGAAGAACCGGGAGCCGCCCACATAGGCGGCCACGATGTTCTGGGCCAGCTGGGTGTTGGGGCCGGCGGCAGGGCCGAAGGGCGCCTCGATCTTCTCGGCGAAGATGGGCCGGGCCTGTCCGTTGGTGTGGCGGACAATCTTGGATACGCCGAAGATACTGCCCTGGGTCTGGTATTCGGTCAGAATCCAGTCCATCAGCTGACCGAAGGGGATGGGCCGCATAATATCGCTCATAGTCGTCTCCTCCTGACTGTGTTCCGAACGGTATGTTCAATAAGTGGTGTGGTTCAGCTCGCCCCACAGCCGCTTGGACTGCTCCAGCGTCCAGGCATTGATTCTCTCCTCATCAATGTCCACGAACTGGCGGTCCTTGTAGAGCACTCTGCCGTTGATGATGGTGTGAGTGCAGCTCCGGCCCATCATGCCGTACAGCATATGGCCGTCCAGATTCTCCGGGCCGAAGGGGGTAAAGGGTTTATAATCCATAACGATCACATCGGCGGCCGCTCCCGGCTTGAGCACACCCAGAGGCTTCTGGAAATAGCGGGCGCACATGGCGGCGTTGTTGCGGAAGAGCATTCCAGTGGCCTCATTCCAGCCCACGTTGGGCTTGCAGGCGTTGTGCCGCTGGATAATGAGCAGCACCTTCAGACTCTCCAGCATATCGTGGGTGTAGGCGTCGGTACCCAGGCCGATCAGGATGCCCTTGTCAAACATCTGGAGCACCGGCGAGCAGCCCACGGCGTTGCCCATGTTGGACTCCGGGTTGTTGACCACCATGGTGTTGGTCTCCTTGATAATATCCAGCTCCGCCGGGCTGAGGTGGATGCAGTGGCCCAGGATCGTCTTTTCTCCCAGAATTCCGTTGTACAGCAGCCGGTTCACGGAGCGGCAGCCGTACCGCTCCATGCTGTCGTACACGTCGTTCATACCTTCCGACACATGGATGTGGTAGCCCGTCATCCCGTTGTTGGCCGCAGCCATCTTCTCAAAGGTCCGGTCCGAAATGGTAAACAGCGCGTGGCCGCCGAACATGGCCTTGATCATGTCGCTGTTTTCGTCTTTCGCCCACTTGGCGAACTCCGCGTTCTCCTGAATGGCCTGATCGCACTTGTCCATGCCGTCCCGCTCGGATACCTCGTAGCACAAGCAGGCCCGCATGCCCAGCTCCCGGCACACGTCCTTGATGGCGAACAGGGAGCCCGGAATCTCCCGATAACTGGCATGATGGTCAAAGATCGTAGTCACGCCGTCCCGGATGCAGTCCAGGATAGTGGCGTAGGCTGAGGCGCGGGTGCCGTCCAGGTCCAGATGGCGGTCAATGTTCCACCACATGCCGTCCAGCACCTCGTAGAAGCTGGTCGGGTTGTAGCCCTGGATGGACAGGCCGCGGGCCAGTCCGCTGTAAATGTGGGTGTGTACATTGATGAGACCCGGCATGATGACTCCGCCCCGGGCATCCACAAATTCCGCCTGGGGATACCTGGCCTTCAGCTCCTCCGTGGTCCCCAGCGCGCAGATGACCCCGTCCTCCATGGCCACACAGCCGTCCCGCAGCATAGGCTGTTCCTCCCAGCGCGTCATCACGGTTCCATTTCCTAACAGCAGCATCGGTGGTCCCTCCTTTTGTTCGTTTCCCATTTTGTCATAAAAAATGCGCCCATTCCTCTTCAGAATGAACGCCCCTTCGGTTCCCAGCGGATACAGCGTGCCGAATCGACGTTCCTTCAGCCCGTGCGCGAAGCACTCCGTTGCAGCCGCAGCCAGTCTATTTGTTGTTTTTCCCAGTTTTCGTTCTCAGATTACGCTTTTATTCTAGCATATTGTCTCCTCGATTGCAACACTTTTCTTTGGAAACTAAAAATTTTTTAGCACTAATTTTTTGATTGAAATTTCGTCAAACTATGCTACAATAGTAACCATCAAATCATTCGGAGGCGCGTCTATGTTCACCTCACCGTCCATTCAGTTTCTTTCCCAACTGGCTAAGGGCATCGCGCAGCAATTCGGCCCCAACTGCGAGGTGGTGGTCCATGACCTGAGCGAAGGTCCTACCGATTGTTCCATTGTTTTGATTGAAAATGGCCATGTCACCGGCCGTAAAGTGGGTGATGGGCCATCCCATATCGTGCTGGAGTCCCTCCACGCCGACCGCTCCAACCTTCAGGATCATCTGAATTATCTGGCCAAAACCAAGGATGGCAAGGTGCTGAAATGCAGTACCATCTATATCCGGGACGAAACCGGCAAAGCGGTGGGTATCTTTTCCATCAATTATGACATCACCCTGCTGCTCTCCATGGAGGAGACTCTGAAAGCCTTTACCGCCACGGAGCAGCCAGAGCGGGAGCCGGAGCGCATCTCCCGCAACGTCACCGATCTTCTGGATGAGCTGATCGAGCAGAGCGTCCGAATCGTGGGCAAGCCGGTGGCCCTGATGAATAAGGAGGACAAGGTCAAAGCCATCCAGTTCCTCAACGATACCGGCGCTTTCCTCATCACCAAGAGCGGCGACAAGATCTGCAAATTCTTCGGCATCTCCAAATACACACTGTACAGCTACATTGACGAGTCTAAATCCGATTGAAGTCATGAAACGGGCGCCCGTCCTTCAAGGACGGGCGCCCGTTTTTCCTTTGTCCTGGTTTATTCGCTGACCAGATTAAGCTCGGTCTTTTTGTCAAACAGATGGACCAGCTCGCCGGGGAAGGTGAAGTTCACCGGCGTGCCGTAGGGGATGCCGCTCCGGAATTTCTCCGGCAGTTCGGTGGTGGGAATGCGGAGCACCACGTCCTTCTCCACGCCCTCCTTCTCCTGAGCGGTCACATGGAGGTGAATCTCGCTGCCCATCATCTCGGACACGTCCACCTTGGCCGCGATGGTGTGGGGGCCGGCCTCCTCCGCGAAGGAGACATGCTCGGGACGGATGCCCAGGGTAATCTCCTGGCTGCAGACGCCGGCTTCGGCCAGCTTCTTTTGCACCCGGTCGGCCAGCTCCATGGTCGCGCCGGCCACCTTGACCTGATAGGTCTCGCCGGTCTTGACCAGCTCCGCATCAAAGAAGTTCATCTGGGGCATGCCGATAAAGCCGGCCACGAACACATTGCTGGGATGGTCAAAGACCTGCTGCGGCGTGCCGATCTGCTGGATGAAGCCGTCCCGCATGATCACGATCCGGTCGCCCAGGGTCATGGCCTCCGTCTGGTCGTGGGTCACGTAAATAAAGGTGGTGTCGATGCGCTGGCGCAGCTTGATGATCTCCGCACGCATCTGGTTGCGCAGCTTGGCGTCCAGGTTGGACAGCGGCTCGTCCATCAGGAACACCTTGGGGTCACGGACGATGGCGCGGCCGATGGCCACGCGCTGGCGCTGGCCGCCGGACAGGGCCTTGGGCTTACGCTCCAGATACTGGGTAATGTCCAGAATCGCGGCCGCCTCGCGCACCCGCTTGTCGATCTCGTCCTTGGGCATCTTGCGCAGCTTCAGGGCGAACGCCATATTCTCATAGACCGTCATGTGAGGATAGAGCGCATAGCTCTGGAACACCATGGCGATGTCCCGGTCCTTGGGCTCCACATCGTTCATGACCTTATCGCCGATGCGCAGCTCGCCCTCGGAGATATCCTCCAGGCCGGCGATCATGCGCAGGGTGGTGGATTTGCCGCAGCCGGACGGGCCGACCAGAACAATAAACTCCTTGTCCGCGATCTCCAGATTGAAGTCATGGACCGCCGTGACGTTGCCCTCGTAGATCTTTTTTACATTTTTCAGACTGACAGTTGCCATACGCTGGGCCGTGAGAGCGCCGCCTCCGCGAACGCCCCCTTGCCTGCGGGGAGCAGAACCCCGCAGACGTTGCGGCAGGTCTCCACACTGCCGTACCGCCGGCCGGCGGGTTGGTTTCCTCCTTTTTTACGGTAGCCTCTCCGCTATGGGAATGGAGTAGCGAAGCGCCCCTATTTGGAACAGGTTCGGGGGATTGCTTACTTGTAGACGGTCACGCCCGTGGCCTTCAGCTTGGACAGGGCCGCAGTGTCGGCCACCAGCGTTACGTCGGGATGCATCTGCAGGATGGACGCGGGCACCTCCGGCGTCACCGGGCCGGCAAACGCCGTGCGTACGATGTCCGCCTTGTCCTCGCCGCTGACCACCACCAGGATCTTCTTGGCCTGCATGATGTTCTTGATGCCCATGGTCAGGGCCTGACGGGGCACCTCGGCCTCGGACGCAAAGAAGCGCTTGTTGGCCTCGATGGTGCTCTGGGTCAGGTCCACCACATGGGTCTCCAGCTCAAACGCGTGGCCGGGCTCATTGAAGCCGATGTGGCCGTTGTGGCCCAGGCCCAGCAGCTGCAGGTCGATTCCGCCCAGATCGCGGATGACCTGATTGTAGCGGGCACATTCCGCCGCCAGATCGGGCGCCAGGCCGTCGGGCACATTGGTGTTCTCCCGCTTGATGTCAATATGGTCAAAGAAGTTGGTCTGCATGAAATAGCGGTAGCTCTGCTCGTGGTGGGGAGACAGGCCCATATACTCGTCCAGATTGACGCTCTTGGTCTCCGCAAAGGAGAGGTCACCCTTTTTGTACCACTCGATCAGCTGCTTGTACGCGCCGATGGGGGTAGACCCGGTGGCCAGGCCCAGCACACAGTTGGGCTTGAGAATAACATGCGCGGAAATGATATTGGCCGCGCGGCGGCTCATGCTTTGATAGTCTGCCGCTTCATAGATACGCATATGTATGCCCTCCTGTTTTATCCGCAATATTTAGAGATAGCCGCATTGATCATGGTCACGCACTCGTCCACAATGGGAGAATCGCTGTCGGCCAGCGCGGCCAGCGGCGCGCGGACGCTGCCCGCGTCGGGGCCGCCGTTGCGGCGGAGGATCTCTTTGATGACGGCATACATGTTTCCATGGGCCGAACACATCTTGTAGATGATACGGCAGCACTCGTTCTGCACCTGGCGGGCCTCTTCCAGCTTACCGGCATAGAACAGCTCCCGGGCCTTGATATACAGTTCGGGCATGGCGGCGTATGTCCCGCCGATTCCGCCGACGGCTCCAGCGGCCAGGCCGGATACGAACTGCTCGTCCGGTCCGTTGAACACGATGGCGCCCTCATCCTTCCACATCTGGATGTCCTGTACCGGCATGGAGGAATTCTTTACGCCGATGACCCGGGGGTTTTTCAGCATTTCCCGCAGCAGGGGCAGGGACAGCGCCACACCGGCCAACTGAGGAATGTTGTAGATGATGAAATCGGTGTTGGGGGCGGCGGCAGAAATATCATTCCAGTATTTCGCCACCGCATGGTCGGGCAGGTGGAAATAGATGGGCGGGATCGAAGCGATGGCGTCCACGCCCTGGGCCTCCGCGTGGGCGGCCAGCTCCTGGCTGTCGGCCGTATTGTTGCAGGCCACATGGGCGATGATAGTGATTTTGCCCTTGGCCTCCGCCATGACATTCTCCAGCACCAGCTTGCGCTCAGCTACCGACTGGTAAATGCACTCGCCGGAGGAGCCGCCCACATACAGGCCGGTCACGCCCTTCCCGATCAGGTAACGGGTCAGCGCGCGGACGCCCTCGGGCGAAATGGCTCCCTCCGCATCATAGCAGGCGTAAAAAGCAGGAATCACGCCCTCATACTTTTTCGTATCGGTCATAGTTGATGTCACTCCATATGCGCGGGACGATCCCGCAAAATTTCAAGCTTCTCCATTCGGCCGGCGTGCGGCCGTCCGGTCCAGGGGCCCTTAGCCCTTGACCGCGCCCATTGCGATTCCCTGGGTGAAATATTTCTGGAAGGCAATGAACACCACCACGATGGGAACGGCGGCCAGCGCGGCGCCGGCCATGATCAGGCCGAAGTCAGTGGACATTTCGCCCTGCAGCCGGGCAATACCCAGCGGAAGCGTCCAGTTGTCCTCACTGGTGAGCATGACCAGCTGGAGGAAGTAATCGTTCCAGGTATTCACAAACGTGAAGATCGCCAGTGCGCCGATACCGGGCTTGATCATCGGCAGGACTACGGTGATGAAGGTACGCAGCTCGCCGGCGCCGTCCACCCGGGCGGCCTCCAGAATTTCCGTGGGAATGGTCTCGGCAAACTGTTTCATCAGGAACACGCCGAAAGGCCAGCCTACCGTGGGCAGGATGACCGCCCAGATATTGTCGTTCAGGCCGATAAACGTCATTTCCTGCAACAGAGGGATTACGATGACCTGCTTGGGCAGGGCCATGGCGCAGATGATGATGGTAAACAGCACACCGCGGCCGATGAAGCGCTTTTTCGCCAACGCATAGCCAGCCAGAGCCGCTGTGATACAGGTAAGGAGCATGGCCACCGCGGAAATGAAGATGATGTTGAACAGCCAGCGGAACGCGGGATGTTCAAACAGACGGGCATAGTTATCGACGGTGGGATTCTGTGGGAACCAAATTGGCTCGCGGGCGTTGATCTCGATGACATCCTTGAAGGATCCGGTAATGATCCAGTACAGCGGGAACAGGAAGAACAGCGCCAGCAGAATCAGGATAATGACCGTAATGACTTTATAACCGGTGGAAGTGCCGGACAAATCGCGATTTTTCATCCTGTCCACCTCCTTAATTATCCGTCTTCGCCACTTTGAACTGAATGGCGGAGAAGATCGCGATAATAATTGCCAGAATGACGCCCAGAGCGTTGGCATAGCCGAAGTCCTGGAGCCGGTAAGCGGTGTCGTACACCTGATACATGATAGTCATGGTCGAGTTGGACGGTCCGCCGCGGGTCAGCAACTGGATCAGCGCGAAGCACTGGAAGCTGTTGATGGTGGTAATGACCAGGACGTACAGAGTCGTGGGCATGATGGACGGCCAAATGATCTTCCAGAACACCTGAAGCTTGGTGGCTCCGTCCACCTGAGCGGCCTCAATGATGGAGTTGTCCACATTGCCCAGCGCAGCCACGTAGAGCACGATGGGCTGGCCGATGGAGGTGGTGAACAGAATCAGAATGATGAACCAGATCGCGGTCTTGCTGTTGCCCAGCCAGTCGAATCCGGTGGTCCCGATCAGCTGATTGAGCAGGCCGTTATAGGGGTGCAGGATCCACTTCCACACCACGGTGATCGCCACCGAACCGGTCACCACCGGCAGGTAGAACACGCAGCGGAAAAAGGAGCGGCTGAAGGTCTTCATCTTGTAGATGGCGGAACCCACCCACAGGGAGAAAGCGGTGACAGTGGGCACGGCCACAACCACGATCAGCAGCGTGTTCAGAAAACCCCGGTGAAAAATGGGGTCCTGAAACAGCTTGATATAGTTATTTAGCCCGGCGAAGCCGCGCACGCCGCCCAATCCGTAGTCCAGGAAGCTGTACGCAAGGCAGATAAACATCGGGATCACCACGAAGCCCACAAAGAAGACCAGGCTGGGCAGCAGGAACAGATAGGCCGAGGTGGTCTCCCGCCGGACCAGAGCACGGCTCATGCCGGAGGTCGCGGACCGTTTGACCCGTTTTTCCTTTTTTCCGGCTGTTGATGCGGTATTTTGCGCCATATGAGTTCCCCCTCGTTGTCAAGAATTTGCGGACCACCTCCACAAGGGAGGCAGATAAACTGTGCCCGCCCCCTCTCCCGGGAGCGGGCACAGACAGACGCGCTGAATGCTCAGACGTCTAACTTAGCCAATGTTGGCGTTCGCCTGCTCCACGAAGCTGTCCGCCGCGGTCTGGGGATCCGCGCCTTCCAGCATAACCTGCTGGAGCATGGGCCACCAATAACCGCGCTGCTCAGTCCAGCCGCCGGTCAGGTTGTAGTAACGGCCCAGATAGTCGCTCATCAGAGCGAAGGGAGCGCGGGTCTCGGCATCCTCGCTGCCCTCATAAATGTCGCCCCAATCGCTGTGGACGGGGAAGAAGCCGGTGGTCATAACGGCCTCGGTGCCAGCAGTCTGATCGTCGCAGATGAACTGGATGAACGCCTTGGCGGCATCGATCTTGGCCTGGTCGCCATTGTCAAATACGCCGAAGCCATAGGGGCCGGCCATCTCCAGCTCGGGCTGACCGTCGTCGGAGGGGAAGGCCATGGCGAAGGGGGTAAACTGAGTCTGCTCCGCATACTGAGTGTAGTTGGAGTAGTTCCAGCAGAAGGTCACGGCGCAGGTCTGGTTGGCGAAGGCCTGCAGCTCGTCGGCCGCGGCAAAGCTGGCGTTGGCGGACAGGGAGCCCTCGTTCACCATGCTCTGCAGCAGGGTCAGAGCCTGAACGTTATTCGCGCTGTTGGCATTGTAAGAGGTGCCATCCTCGTTGACATAGTAGTCGGAGTACAGGTTGTTGACAAGAGCACGGGTGCCCTGGTCGCCGCCCTGCGCGCCGCAGTAGATGATGCCGGGGGTAGCCACGGTGACGGTGCCGGCGTCCATAGCGGCCTTGACAGCCTCCATGGCAGCCACGAAATCATCGGTGGTCCAGGTGCGGGTCTCCTCGTCGATATACTGCAGGGCGCCGGCCGCCTCAAACACCTCGTAGTTGATAGCCATGCAGTGGGCGGCCACACTCAGAGGATACATATAGTAGGTGCCGTCCAGCTGAGACACGCTGGAGATGCTCTCCGAGATGTCGGAACCGCCGGCCGTCCACAGATCGGACAGATCCACCATCAGGCCGTTGCGGGCATAGTTGCCCACGATGCGCTCGGGGCCCTCAAAGATAATGTCGGGGGCGCTGCCGGAGTTGATGGCAGTGGTCAGCAACTGGTCACCGTCGGTGTAGTTGATGGGGTTGACCGTAATGGTAACGTTGGGATACTGCTCGTTAAAAGCGGCGATCAGGGAATCCCAGTTGGACGCCTCGGTGAAGCCGCCGATGTTAAACGCCCACAGGGAGAGCTCCACGGCCTCGCCGCTTCCGGTCTCCGCAGGCTCCGTTCCGGCAGGCTGGCTGGCCGGAGGCGTGCTGTTATTCGCGCTGTTGTCGCCGCCGCAGGCTGCCAGACCCAGCGCCATGACGCCGGCCAGCAGCAGTGCAAGAACTCTTTTCTTCATTCTTCAGGTCCTCCTTCAAAATTTTACCTTTTGCCATTGTGGAAATCATGGATAGTTTCCACGTAAATGGTACTAAACTATGTGCAGATTGTCAACCTATTTTTGAAAAAAATTTTCACTTTCTTTCCAGCTTGACGCTTTTTTACAGCGCACTGCTCCCACGGCGCCAAACGGAAGCGCCGCCCACGCTCAAATATGCTTGTCAGCCAGTGCGTCCGCCACCTGCTGCCGATGCTGTTTGCAGGTATCCAGATCCCGGCGGCACACTTCGGAGAACAGGACGTCCAGCAGATACAGCTGGGCAATCCGCGCCCCGATGGAGCCCAGCTGGAGAGGGCTTTCATTAAATCCGCACTGGAGCACGACGTCCGCCAGCGCCGCACCCGGCGATTTGGGAAAGCGGGTAAGCAGGATTACCTTTGCTTTCTGCTTCTGGGCCAGGTGGAGCACATCCAGCATGTCCCGCGTCGCGCCGGAGTAAGAGAAGAACAGCAGCACGTCCCGGGGCCCCAGCTGGGCGGCGGCGATGGCCTGCATGTGAGAATCGCTGATGGCGTAATAGTTGTTGAATGCGGTGGAAAACAGGTGCGCCGCTTCCTTGGCCATGATCATGGAACCGCCCTGGCCCATGCACAGCACCTTCTGGGCGCTGACCAGCAGGTTGCCCGCCGCGATGATGGTCTCCGGCCGGATCAGATCCCGCGTCTGCTCCAACGCGTCCAGGTCAGCGTTGAAGAGCTTTTGGCACATATCGGGCACGCTGTCCTCCGCCAGCACCTCTCCGGACAGAGGATTGCTCCCGCTGCCCCGGCTGGCGGTGGAGTTTGCCACCGCCAGCTTGAAGGTGCTGTACCCTTTGTAATTCAGCCGGCGGGAAAAGCGGGAGATGGTGGCCTCCGCCACGCCGCAGGCCTCTGCCAGTTCGGAGATGGACATGAACTGGGTGTCCCGCTGATGGATGATGACATAGTCGGCCACCTTTTTTTCCGCCGCAGTGAGCTGATAATAGGCATTGCTGATTTTCTCAAATACGTTGGTATCGGTCATAGGCCTCTCCTTTTCCCCGCGGAATGGGCCATATCGCCCTTACGCGTCCAAGATCTGTCCCAGGATGGTATCCACCATGATCAGGGAGCGGGGCACATGGAAGGGGCCCTTGAAGGTCGAGCCCTTGCAGGGCGGTTCGGTGGGCTTGCCGTCCCGGCGCAGATAACCGTACCATTCTCCGTATTCCGGATCTGCAAAATACGTCTTACAGTACTCCACCGTCTTGTCGAACCAATTCAGATATTTCTCATCGCCGGTATCCCGGTAAAGCATGCTGGAGGCGATGAGGGTCTCGTTGTGGGGCCACCACAGCTTCATGTCGTGCTCATAGGCCTCAGGGGGCTTGCCCAGGCAGTCGATAAAGTAGAGCAAGCCGCCGTACTCCTGGTCCCAGCCGGCCTGGATAGCCTGGTCAAAGACCTTCTGCGCCTTTTGATGGAGCTCCTTGTCGCCCCGGAGGTTGGCCTCCTCCATAATGAACCAGGAGCACTCGATGTCGTGGCCCGGATTGACCACCCGGCCCTCGGTGACCTCGCCGCGGAACTCGCCGTTGGGACCCACGTTCTCCAGGGTGCAGCCCAGCTCAGGCTTGAAGTGATAGCGGAAGATCTGATCCGTGCAGGCCCGGCCCCGCTCGTCGTACAGGGCGCGGTGCTCCGGGTCCACCCGGCGCATCACGGCGGTAATGTTCAGGTAAATCATGGGATCGGCCAAGGTGCGGCCGGAGCGGGTCTCCGGGATTCCCTTGGGGCCCAGTCCGGTGGGGTCCTTGATCAGGCCGTTGTTCAGCTCCCAGATCAGCTCATAGGCCGCGCGGGCCCGTTCCAGGCACTCCTTCTCGCCGGTCACGCCGTAATACTCGGCGTTGGCGATGCAGTAAAAGCCCTCGGAGAAGCAGTAGCGGCGCTGGCGCAGGGGCTTGCCGTCGGCCGTAACGGTGAAATACATGCGGTTGCCCGCCGCCCGGTTGATGCAGTGCGCCTCCAGGAAATCCAGGCAGCTCTTGCTGGCGGCCAGCCACTCGTCCTTTACCCCGTACACATGGCACAGGTAGGCGAACGTCCATCCGCAGCGTCCCTGCATCCAGACGCTCTTGTCGGTGGAAAAAATCTCGCCCTTCCGGTCCAGGCAGGTATAGACTCCGCCGTTGACCGGGTCCATCCCGTGCTCCAGCCAGAACTTCACGCTGCGCGCCAGCTCTGCCCGGACCCATTCCCGGGTCTGCTGCAGTTTTGTCCGATCCATCTTGATCCTCGCCTTTCTGTTTGTTATAATTTCCATGAATTACTAGTTCTTATGGTGAACTTTCACAGGCTTCGCTCCCATTGTACCATCGTCGAAAGTATTTTTCAACAAGAAACTTTGGTGAAATTTTTTATCATTTTTCGATGGAAAAGGGGTGACATTCCGCGTTTCCCGTGGTATGATACCTGCGAAAGCGTGTTCGCGCACTGTGCGCGGCCGGCTGAAGGCCCGAGAGGAGCCCTGTAAACTAGGATGGAGGTACCTGACATGAACCGTTTTGGCATCGAAGTAACGCCCAAGCACTCCCCCAAGCTGGACCCCGACTATACCCCGCTGTATCTCTTCAATCAGGCGTTCCTGAAGGAGGCGAAAAAGCCCCTGGGCATCGCTGTGGAACGGGCCTCCGGCCAGATGGCTGTGACCCGCACGTTTATCCACGGCACCCCGGACAAGCGGGACGCTGACCTCTATTATGTAGACCGTCTGGTCAAGAGCCTGCTCTGGGTCAAGGGCGGCTTTAAGGTCTATATCTGCGGCGACGAGGACGTGTATCTGACCATTAAGGCGGCCTATGCCCCCGGCGGCAGCCGCGCCTTTGACGCCGAATTCATGAGCGGTGTCTATGAGAAGCCCTTCGAGGTAGTCTCCTGCCAGGAACTGCCTGCGGAGAAAAACAATCCCCAGGCCATCGGCCGCCATCTGGATGGCTGCCGCATTGGCTTTGACGCCGGCGGCTCCGACCGCAAGGTGTCTGCGGTCATCGACGGCGAGAGCGTCTTTTCGGAGGAGGTCGTGTGGTTCCCCAAAATCACCGAGGACCCGGACTACCACTTCCAGGGCATCGTGGACGCCATGAAGTCCGCCGCCGCCCATATGCCCCGGGTGGATGCCATTGGCGTCTCCTCCGCCGGCATCTATATTGAGAACCGCACCATGGTAGCCTCCCTGTTCCTGAAGGTGCCCAAGGACCTGTTCGACGCCAAGGTGAAGGACATCTATATCCGGGCCGCCAAGGAGATCGGCGACGTGCCCATCGTGGTGTGCAACGACGGCGACGTGTCCGCGCTGGCCGGCGCCATGAGCCTGGACGACAACAACGTGCTGGGCATCGCCATGGGCACCAGCGAGGCCGTGGGCTACGTGGACGAGAACGGCAACATCACCGGCTGGCTCAACGAGCTGGCTTTCATGCCCGTGGACGCCGCCCCCGGCGCCATGGTGGATGAGTGGTCGGGCGACATCGGCTGCGGCGTGAAGTATTTCTCCCAGGATTCGGTCATCAAGCTGGCGCCTGCCGCCGGAATCGAGCTGGACGAGTCCCTCTCCCCCGCCGAGAAGCTCAAGGTGGTCCAGGGCCTGATGGAGCAGGGTGATGCCCGCGCTGTGGACATCTACTCCTCCATCGGCGTCTATCTGGCCCACGCCCTGGCTCTGTATTACGACTACTATCACTTCAAGCACGTTCTGCTGCTGGGCCGTGTCATGTCCGGCAAGGGCGGCGACTTGATTTTGGACACCTGCAAGGCGGTCCTGGCCGACGAGTACCCCGAGCTGTCCGGTAAGATCTTCCCCTCCCTGCCTGACGAGAAGTTCCGCCGGGTGGGTCAGTCCGCTGCCGCGGCCTCTCTGCCTGAGCTCAAAAAGTAAACGCGCCCGAACCCCTGACCTTGCGGGGCCGCCTGGTCCCGCAAGGTCATTGTTCTACCAAGGGAGGTCCCGAAATCCAATGAAAAAGCACATTGTCTGCCTGGGGGACTCCAATACACACGGATACTGCGCCGACCCCTCCGACTGCGCCGACGGCGGCGACCGCTTCAACGAGGCGGAGCGCTGGCCCTGTCTGCTTCAGTCCGCTCTGGGCCCGGACTATCTGGTGTATGAGGAGGGTCTGACCGGCCGCACCACCGTATTCGACGATCCCCTCGAAGAGGGGCTGTCCGCCCTGGGGTATCTGTCGCCCTGCCTGCGGTCCCACGCGCCGGTGGAGCTTTTGATTCTCATGCTCGGCACCAATGACGTGAAGGAGCGCTTCGGCGCATCCGCCGCCTGCATTGCCCTGGGGCTGGAGCGGTTGATTCGCAAAGCCCAGAGCGAGCCCTCCTGCTGGGGCCAGCGCGGTCCCAACCTCCTGGTCCTCGCTCCGCCGCCCATTGGCGCCGGCCTGGAGACCAGCGCCGTGGCCGCCACCATGGGCCGTGGCTGCGTGGAAAAAGCCCGGGCTCTGCCCCCGCTCTATCGGGAGACCGCCCAGCGGCTGGGCTGTCACTTCTTCGACGCAGGAGAAGTGGGGGAATACAATACGGCGGACTTCATGCACCTGACCTGCCGCGGACACGCACAGCTGGCCGGCGCTCTGGCGCGGCTGGTGCCCGCGTTGGTGTAAGCCTATGTCCGGCCGCTTTTTTGATCCAACCAACTCCTATTGGAGCTGGTTGGGCAAGCTGACTGACGTGCTTGCCCTGAGTCTGCTCTGGACCTTCCTCAGCCTGCCGCTGTTCACGCTGGGCGCCGCCACCACCGCGCTCTATGATTCCGTGGCCCACTGCGTCCGCGGCGGCGAGGCCCAGCCTTACGCGCGCTTTTTCCGCACCTTCAAGGCGGAATTCAAGCTGTCTGCTCTGACAACCCTGGTGTGGGGCGTCTTTCTCTGGGTAGCCTTTACCGGCTACCGCATCCTCTACGCCGTCGCTCTGGAGCGTCCCTCCATGGCCGTGCCCGCCATCGCCTATGGAATCGCGCTGGTCCTTCCGGTGGGCGCGGCCTGCTGGCTGTTCCCTCTGCTCTCCCGGTTCACCTTCTCCTTCCGCGGCCTGAGCTTTACCGCCTTTCAGTTCACTCTGGCCCACCTGCCCTCCACTGTCGCGCTGGTGGCGATTCTGCTGGGCGGCGTGACGCTCTGTCTGCGCTTTCCCTTCCTTCTGCTGGTCGAGCCCTGCGCGGCAGCATGGCTGTTTTCTCTGTTTGTGGAGCGTGCCTTCCGCAAGCACCTCCCCGAACCGGAGGAGGAGTCTGACACGGATGCCTGAATCAAACGGCCCCGCGCCGCAGTCTCAACCGAGACCGCGGTGCGGGGCTGTTTCTTTGGTCATGACTTCTGTGCTCCTTCCAGCCGCTGGAGCACAAATTGAGCTACCAGGCCGGTAAACAGCCCGGTGAGGATTCCGCTGACCAGCAGGACCGGCAGATACACGATCAAGCTGGGGGTTCGGGTCATCCAGATGGCCACCAGTATCTGCCCGATGTTGTGGCACATGGCTCCGATCACGCTGCACACCCAGACCTGCCGCCGGGAGACTACCCGCCGCAGCACCAGCATGGCCAGCCAGCACAGCAGTCCGCCTCCCAGACTGTAAAACAGGTTCATCATCTGGCCGGAAAACACGCTGCCCAGGAACACGCGGCACAGCAGGATCAGCAGCGTATCACCCGGCGAGAGCACAAACATAGCATACACCGTGATCACGTTGGCCAGGCCCAGCTTGATGCCCGGGATGGGCGCCAGAGGCGGAAGCTGGGCCTCCACCAGGAAGAGAATGAGCGCAATAGCGGTCAGCAGCGCCATGCGGGTGAGCTTTTTCGCCTTCATGCGCATCCTCCTATCCCACGGCCGCATCCACACCCGGCTCCTCTTCTCCGGAGTCGGAGATCTCGATCACCAGCCGGTGGGGCAGACAGGCAATGGGCGCCACGCTGTTGGAGATCCACCCCTGCCGGACGCAGACCTGATCCGGGCAGTCCGCCTCGGACACGCAGATTTGGCCAGGCTCCACGGATATGATGTTGCAGCCGCCGTCCTCCCATTCCACCGGGAAGGAATAAGGTTCCGTCACAGCGGACAGGTCGATGGTCTTGATGCACACCCCGTTCTGGTAAACGCGAGCCACCGTGCCATCGGTCTGCCCCTGCAGCAGCCAGAAGGAGAGTGCGGCCGCCGCCACCAGAATCCCCCCAATGAGTATCACCCAAAATCTTGTTGATCGCATGCTTTTTGCCGCTCCCCCGTCCGTTTTATCCATTATACTCCAACTTTCCCGCCCTGTAAACCAAAGAGAAGGGGGGACTGCAGCGCAGCCCCCCCTTCTCTTTGGGAAAGGAGTGGTCACTTATCATTGGAAGTATCCGCGATCATGGCCTCATCGGCCTCCAGCTTGACCGCCACTACCTCCTGATCCTCCGGCGGGTCCTTGGGCAGGATCAGGTTGAGGGCGATGGCCACCAGCGTGGAGATCACCACGGACGAACTGCCGAACACCTGGCCCACCCAATCGGGGAAGCCGGCCAGACAGCCGGTGCCCACCGTGGTCACACCCACGCCCAGGGCCACCGACAGGCCCACCACCGTGGAATTGCGCATGGTGAACTTGCTGGAGGTAATCATACGGATTCCCGTCATGGTGATGGTGGCAAATACGGACAGCGTAGCGCCTCCGATGACGGCCTGGGGAATGGTGGTGAGCACCGCGGCGAATTTGGGCAGGAAGCCCGCCACCAGCAGCACCCCGGCGGCCAGCGTAAACACAGCCCGGTTAATGACCTTGTTCACAGTCACGATTCCCACGTTCTGGCTGTACGAGGCCACAGGCAGGCCGCCGAAAAAGGCCCCGATCACGCTCATGATTCCCTGGCCGATGATTCCGCCGGACAGTTCCTTATTCGTGGGCAGGCGGTCCATGCCGCCCAGGGTGGTGGAGGACAGATCGCCGATGGTCTGGACCGAGTTGACGATATACATGATGGCCATGGAGACACAGGCCGCCGGGACAAACTGGATCTCAAAATGGCCAGGCAGCGGAGCCTGGAACCAGCCGGCCGTCTGGACGCTGTCAAAGTTGACCATACCCATGGGCAGCGCCACCAAATAGCCTATAATCATTCCCCACAGGATGGAGCCCAGCTTGAGCACACCCTTGGGATAGTTTTGGAGGATAAAGACCACCACCAGGGTAATTCCCGCCACCAGCCAGTTCTGCCAGGAGCCAAACTGGTCGCTGCCCGCGCCGCCGGCCATGTACCGGATCGCTGTGGGATAGAGGGACAGGCCGATGGTAAAAATCACGGTCCCGGTCACCAAGGGCGGGAACAGGACGCGAATCTGCTTGACAAAGATACCGAACAGGATGGCCACAATACCGCCTACCAGCTCCGCGCCCAGAATGGCCGGCAAGCCAAAATCCATGCCGATGGCCTGAAGCGTGGGCACATAGGCAAAGCTCACGCCCATAATGACTGGCAGGCGGGCGCCGATACGGCCCAGAACGGGAAACAGCTGCAACAGCGTTGCCAGTGCCGTCATGATCAGGGAGACCTGAATCAGCAGCGTCTGGTCCTCCGTGGACAGGTTACAGGTCCCGGAAATCAGGATGGCCGGCGTGATCACGCCTACCACAGCAGCTACCACATGCTGTAAGCCGAGGGGAATCAGCTGTCCCGCGGGCGGGATGCCGGTATATGAGAAGATAGAGCCCTTGGCTGCCTGTCTCTGCTTCTCCATGTCAAGCACCTCACAATTATTTTTTATAGCTGAAATATTTTCTTTTGCAACCTCACTATACTCCATTTACCGTTCAAAAGCAAGGAAAAAAACACGACTGAGGCCCAAAAATCCCAGTCGTGTTTTGTGCAGTTTGCTGTATTTTGTTGTGTGTTCTGCCGATTCGCCTTACTTGACTGCTACGGCCTCCACTTCGAACAGCGCGCCCTTCGGCAGTGCCGCGACCTGGACACAGGAGCGGGCCGGGGCCTCGCCGGTGAAATACTCGGCGTAAATGGCGTTGATCGCCGCAAAGTCGTTGATGTCAGCCAGGAACACGGTGGTCTTGACCACATCGCTGAAATCCATGCCAGCCGCCTGGAGCACCGCACCCAGGTTGTCCAAAGCCTGCTTGGCCTGGGCCTCCACCCCGGCGGGCAGCTCCCCGGTAGCGGGAATCAGGCCCAGCTGGCCGGAGGTATAAAGCGTATTGCCAGCCAGCTTGGCATGGCAGTAGGGGCCCACAGCTGCGGGCGCGTCGGACGCGGAAATTGTCTGATTCATCATGGGTTCCTCCTTATCAAATTCTGCTTGCGTCGTTCCACCAAGGATGCTGCATCCACAGCGCGAACAAACCGCAGAGCGTTCTATTCCACAGAGATTATTATAGCAACCTCCTAAAATCTTGCAAGCCGTTCTGACAAATTTTTTGTTGTGACCCTTACCGCTGGAAAAATTCCACCATATCAGCAGTGATCTCCATGTTGTAGGGATTGAGCAGCTGGTTGATCAACTCCAGCGCCTCGTCACTGCGCACCCACATATAGGGAGAATGCCAGTCCGCCGGAAGGGTCGCGGTGGACAGGGCGGTATCCAGGTCTACCCCCAGCAGCGATTTGCCGAAGAAAATGATATCGTTCAGCGAGGCGTTCGTTTCCACATAATTGAACAGTACGTCCGCCAGTGTGGGAATGGAGCCCAGATCTGCCCCCGCCAGCACCTGGCTGAGCATGGCTTTCATAAAAGCCTGCTGGGTGCTGGCCCGCCCGGTGTCTCCGTAGCTGTCGTTGCTGTTGCTCTGGCGGTAGCGCACCACCTGCATGGCCTGCTCGCCGTTGAGCAGCTGATACCCCTTGGGAATGTGGATGTGCAGGTCCTGATAGGGGTCGTCATAGTCCATGTCCACCGGCACGTCGAACCACACGCCGCCCACGGACTCCACCAGCTTTTCAAAGGCGGAGAGCTTGATTTTCACATAGTAGTCAATAGGGAACCCCAGCAGCTCCTCCAGCTCCTGGTCCAGCTGTTCCACTCCGCCGTCGGCATATGCGGCGTTGATCTTGTTCCATGCCGCCGACCGGTCCTGACGCACCACGGTATCCCGCGGGATGGACATCAGGCCGATTTTCTGGTTGGGCACATCAAAGGTAGCCACCATAATGGTGTCCGTATTGCCGTTCCCGTCATCCATGCCGAAAATCAGACAGGTATAGACCTGCTCCCGCCGCTCCCGCACCGGCCCGGTCTCCACGGGCGTCGTCTCCCCCGGCGCCGTTTCCGCGGGACCGGTCTCCGCCGGGGCCGTCTCCGCCGGCGGCTCTTCAATAGTCGGGGGCTGGATGGCATAGGTCCACAGGCAGTAAGTCACGACGATCAGGGCCGACAGGACCATCAGCAGGATATAAAAAGCCTTCAGCAGGCGGCTGGCCACGGTGCGGGCCGGGCGCACGGAAGGTCTGGTATGTTTTCCTTTCTGCACGGGAGGTTCCTACTTTCTATCTGAACTGGCATCGCGCTGTCCGGCGCGTTAGATAATTATGTCAACGTGAATAACGATACCATAGGAAGCGCTGTTCGGCAAGAGTCTTTTCGCGCAATTTCGCATCTTTTTTTCTCTTGACAAATCCTTCCCCATCTCTTAGAATATTTTGTATCATTTGAGACAGAATTGAGGTGGCTTCATGGATTCGGAGCAAAGCCTGCCCATCCATCGTCTCTTTACGGGGGTCGCGCGCCCCGCCATGGACCGGGCGCTGGCGCAGAGCCATACGGTGACCTGCGCCAAGGACTCGGTCATCTATTCGCCCCACGACTTTCAGCGCTGCCTGGCGGTGCTGCTCCAGGGCTCCGTGCGGGTCACCAAGGAGGCGCTGGTGGTCAGCAATCTCCACGCCGGCGACCTGTTCGGCGCGGCCGCGCTGTTCAACGACCGGGAGGATTATGCCGTCACCCTCACCGCCCTGAGCGACTGCATGGTGCTCTTCTTTCCCCAGGCCGCGATTCGCGCCCTGCTGGCGGAAAGTCCCGCCTTTGCGGAGAACTATGTCCGCTACCTGTCGGAGCGGATTCGCTTTCTCAGCAGCCGCCTGGATGCGGTGGCGGCCGGCACTACCACCCGCCGGCTGGCCCAGTATCTGCTGGCCAATCTGGACGAGCACAGCACCGTCGCCAGCTCGGCCACCTCGCTGTGCAAACAGCTTGGAATCAGCCGGGCCAGTCTCTATCGCGCCTTTGACGTGCTGGAGCAGGACGGCGCCATCCGGCGTTTCCAAAAGCAGATTCAGGTCATTGACCCGGACAAATTACAGCATTGAAGAAAGAAGGATATGACATGAAACGAAACAAGCTCCTCTCCCTGCTTCTTGCGCTGGCCCTGGCCTTTTCCCTGGCGGCCTGCGCCAACAACGACCAGCCCACGGAATCCTCCACACCGCCGGAGACCACCCTGCCCGTAGAGAGCGAGATGCCCTCCACGGAGCCCGACAGCTCCGAGGCGGTCACCACCCGCGTGACCGTGCTCAATGGCCCCACCGGCGTGGGCGCCTCCAAGCTGCTGTCCGACATTGACGCCGGCACTGCGGCCCAGGATTACACCTACAACATCGCCGCCACCAACGACGAACTGACCGCCATGCTCTCCAACGGCGAGACCGATATCGCCACCATGGCCTCCAACACGGCGCTGAACTACTACAACAAGACGGACGGCAGCATCACCACCATCGCTCTGGGCACTCTGGGCGTGCTCCATATTCTGGAGAGCGGCGGCGGCACCTCCATCCAGTCCGTGGCTGATCTGGCGGGCAAGACGATCCTGGCCCCCGGCCAGGGCTCCAATCCCGAATACATTCTGCGCTACGTCCTGTCCGAGAACGGCGTGGACCCCGACACCGACGTGACCCTGGAGTTCTACACCGACGCCTCTGAAATCACCGCCAAGCTGCTCTCCGGCGAGGCCGAGTGCGCCATGCTCCCCGTGCCCGCCGCCACCGCTGCCATTGCCAAGAGCGAGGGCTCGGTCCGCGCCGCTCTGGACATGACGGAGGAGTGGGACGCTCTGAACACCGGAAGCCAGCTTATTATGACCGCCGTGGTGGTACGCACCCAGTTCCTGGAGGAGCACCCCGAGGCCGTGGATGCCTTCCTGGAAGAGTATGCCGCTTCCATCGCGTATGTAAACGAAAACGTGGAGGAGGCCGCCGAACTGGTGGCCGGCTACGGCTTCGCCCCCTCCGCCGCCATTGCCGCCCAGGCCATCCCCCAGTGCCATCTGGTGTGCATTACCGGGGCGGATATCCAGCCCGCCATCGACGGGTACTACGCCGTCCTCTTTGAGGCGAACCCCGACTCCATCGGCGGTTCCCGTCCGGACGATGCCTTCTACTATGTCCCCTGATCGTTTCCGGCGTGCGCTTCATCTGGTCATACCCCCAGTCATCTGGCTGGGGGTATGGCAGTTTGCGGCCATGGCGGTGCACATGGAGCTCAAGCTGCCTGCGCCGCTGTCCGTTCTTCGGGCGCTGGCCGGTCTGGTGATCCAGCCGCTCTTCTGGCAGAGCGCCGCCGTCTCTCTGGCCCGGATCTTTCTGGGCATCCTGTGGGGGACCGCCCTGGGGGTCCTGCTGGCCGTTCTGACCTCCCTCTCCGCCTGGGCGGATCGCATTCTCTCCCCCATCATCCGCATTATCCGCGCCACCCCGGTGATCTCCTTCATCCTGCTGGTCTGGCTGTGGGTCTCCCGGGTCCAGGTCCCCACCGTCATCTCCGGGCTGATGGTGCTGCCTGTGGTGTGGGGCAATGTGGCCAAGGGAATCCTCCAGACCGACCCTCTTCTGCTGGAGATGGCCCGGGCCTACCGCTTCAGCCGCTGGAACACCCTGCGTCTGGTCTATATTCCCTCAGTCCGCCCCTATTTTGTCAGCGGCCTGGATACCGCTATGGGGCTGGCCTGGAAATCAGGCGTAGCCGCCGAGGCCATCTGTCTGCCCGCTCTGGCCCTGGGCTCGCAGATCTATTACGCTAAGCTCTATCTGGAGTCCCCCGAGCTGTTCGCCTGGACCGCTGTTGTCATCGCTCTGAGCTATGCGCTGGAAAAGCTGGTGGCCCACCTGTTCCAGACCGGACGAAAGGAGGTCGCGCCATGATCTCCGTCCGTCACCTCACCCTCTCCTTTGGCGAGAAGTGTGTGCTGGATGATTTTTCGCTGGACTTCCCCCAGGTCGCCGTCACCGCCCTCACCGGGCCCTCCGGCGGCGGCAAAACCACCCTGCTGCGGGTGCTGGCCGGACTGGAACAGCCTCAGTCGGGCACAGTATCCGGCGTGGACCCCGCCCGCACCGCCTTCCTCTTCCAGGAGGACCGTCTTCTCCCCTGGCGCACGGCGGGTCAGAATCTGGCCGCTGTGCTGCCCCGGGGGCGCCGGGACGAGGTCGGCCGTTGGCTGGCCTTCGCCGAGCTGGAGGACGAGGCGGACACCTGGCCGGACCAGCTCTCCGGCGGCATGGCCCGCCGGCTGGCCCTGGCTCGCTGCGCGGCTCTGGGGGGCGATCTGCTTCTGCTGGACGAGCCCTTCACCGGCGTAGACGGTCCCCGCCGGACCCGCCTGCTGGAGCGGCTGCGCGCCCTGGGCACGCCGGTGCTCCTGATCTCCCACGAGCAGGAGGTGCTGGACGCCTGCGACGCAGTACTCACCTTCGCCGGTCCGCCCCTGACGCTGCAAGCCAAAGACTCCCGGTGACCTTCACCGGGAGTCTTTCTGCCTGCCGCCCCGGGCCGCCGTAAAATTTCCCGGGGGTTTTGGTTGAAAAAAGAGGTCTGCTATACTATACTGATACAAGACTAACGCAAAGGATGGCAAATCTGTGGAACAACTTTCTCTGCTCCCCATCCCGCTGTTACAGTGGTTTGGAGAGAACGCCCGGGTGCTGCCCTGGCGCAGCGACCCCACGCCCTACCACGTCTGGCTGTCGGAGATCATGCTTCAGCAGACCCGGGTGGCGGCGGTCCTGGACTACTACCGCCGCTTCCTCCGGGAGGTCCCCACCGTGGCCGACCTGGCTGTTCTGCCGGAGGACCGGCTGCTCAAGCTGTGGGAAGGGCTGGGCTATTACAACCGGGCCCGCAACCTGCAGAAGGCCGCCCGGCAGATCATGGAGGACTTCGGCGGCGTTTTCCCCTCCACCTATGAGGACATCCGTTCCCTGTCCGGCGTGGGGGACTACACCGCCGGCGCCATCGCCTCCATCGCCTTCGGCATTCCGGTGCCCGCCGTGGACGGCAACGTGCTGCGGGTGGTAGCCCGGGTCACCGGCGACGCGGGCGACATCACCGCCCCCGCCACCAAAAAGCGAATCACCACCGCCCTGCAGGAGATTCTTCCCACCCGCAGCCCCGGCGATTTCAACCAGGCCATGATGGAGCTTGGAGCTACCGTCTGTCTGCCCAACGGCGCGCCCCTGTGCGACCGGTGCCCGGCCCGATCCTTCTGCGCCGCGCTGGCCCAGGACCGTATCGGCGAGCTGCCGGTCAAGGCCGCCAAAAAGCCCCGGCGTATTGAGGAGCGCACGGTCTGGCTGCTCTTTCATGAGGGCCGGGTGGCGCTGCGCCGCCGCCCCGCCCGGGGCCTGCTGGCCAATCTGTGGGAATATCCCAACGAGCTGGCGGGGAGCGAGCCCCTGGCCGGCTGGAGAATCGTCCCTCTGTCCGACGTCTATGGCGGACAGGCCAAGCACATTTTTTCCCACATCGAATGGCATATGACCGCCCGGCTGGTGCGCTGCGCCACCGACGCCCTGCCCTCGGGCTGGGTGTGGGCCGCGCCCCGGCAGCTGGCCCAGGAATATGCCGTACCCAATGCCTTCCAGGGACTGCGGCCGCTGGTGGAGCAAGGTTTAGGAGGAGAGGAATTTTGGCAAAGCTGTATTTTCGATATGGAGTGATGGGCTCCAGCAAGACCGCCAACGCGCTGATGGTGCGCTACAACTACGAGGAACGGGGGCAGCGGGCCCTGATGGTCAAGCCGGAGATCGACCAGCGGGACGGCGGTCGCATCGTCACCTCCCGCATCGGGCTGGAGCACGCCTGCATCTATTTTTCCGATCTGCAGGCCATGCCCCGGGAGGAGGTGTGCGCCTACCAGTGCGTCATTGTGGACGAGGCCCAGTTCCTCACCCGGGAGGAGGTCTGGTTCCTGACCCAGATCGTGGACGAGTGGAAGGTGCCGGTCATCTGTTACGGCCTGCGGGCCGATTTCAAGGGGGACCTGTTCCCCGGCTCGGAGGCTCTGCTGGCCTGGGCGGACATCATCGAAGAGGTCAAGACCATCTGCTGGTGCGGCCGCAAGGCCACCTTCAACACCCGCTTTGATTCCAACGGCCGGGTGCTCAAGGAGGGCGACCAGGTGGTCCTGGGCGCCAATGACTGCTACATCGGCCTGTGCCGCCAGCACTGGAAGGAGGGCAACCTGGGTCCCGACTTTCAGCCCATGGTATAACCCAGCAGTTCCATCCAGAAGCGTCCGCTCAGCCGAAAGCCCCGGCGCATCATCTCCCGGCTGACGGTGCTTTCTCTCTGCGCGATACCGTCGAGCAGACGGCCGGCGAACTCCTTCCCCATCGCCGCCTCCACCTGTACCATCAGCTCGTTCAGGGCATCGGAGTACGCCTGATATTCCGGGGAGGGGCGCTCCAGGTCATCCAATGGTGCACCGTAATAAATCGCGTCAATGAGGTTCATGTTATATTCCCCCTTTATGTCTTTTTAGCCATATTATAATATGACTAAAAAGACATGCCAATAGGAGCGATTAAGTTTTATGGAATTTTCAGAAAAGCTGCTTCTCCTCCGCACGGAGAACCGGCGCACCCAGCAGCAGCTTGCAGATGCCATCGGCGTGACCCTCCGCCAGTATCAGCGTTTTGAGCACGGCGAGCAAAAACCCGGCTTTGACAATCTGCGCAGGCTGGCCGACTTCTACCAGGTCTCCGCCGACTGGCTGCTGGGCCGCAGTGAACGGCGGGACTTTCTCCCCTGAGCGGTCCCGCCCGTTTCCGTTTTCAACATTCCCGGAGGTGAATCCCTTGCTCTGCTCTCAATGTCCCCGCCGCTGCGGGGCGCTGCGCACCGAACAGACCGGCGGCGGCTGGTGCCGTATGCCCGCCCTGCCGGTGGTGGCCCGGGCGGCCCTTCATCACTGGGAGGAGCCCTGTCTCTCCGGCACCCGGGGCGCGGGCACGGTGTTCTTCTCCGGCTGTACGCTGGACTGTGTGTTTTGCCAGAATGACCAGATCAGCCACCAGGACTTCGGCAAGCCCATCCCGCCCGACCGCCTGCGGGCCATTTTCCAGGAGCTCATTTCCCAGGGCGCCCACAACCTGGACCTGGTCTCCCCCACGCACTTCTCCCATGTGCTGGCACAGGTGCTGGAGGAGCCCCTTCCGGTCCCGGTGGTGTGGAATTCCGGCGGCTATGACTGCGTGGATACCCTGCGCACGCTGGAGGGGAAGGTGGACGTCTATCTGCCCGATCTGAAGTACCTCTCCCCCGACCGGGCGGCCCGGTACTCCGGGGCCGCCGACTATCCGGCGGCGGCGCAGGCGGCGATTCAGGAGATGTTCCGGCAGGTGGGGCCCCCGGTGCTGGAGGACGGCCTGCTCAAGCGGGGCGTCCTCATCCGCCATCTGATTCTGCCCGGCGGCCTGAACGAGGCGAAGGCGGTCATGGACTGGGTGGCGGCAGCCTTCCCGGCGGGCCAGGTGCTCTTCTCCCTGATGAGCCAGTATCTTCCCCTGGGCCGGGCGGCCAGCTGCCCGGAGCTCAACCGTCCCCTGCGCCGCTCGGAGGCCCGGGCCGCGGCAGAGTATATGGCCGCGCTGGGGCTGGAGGGCTACACCCAGGACCCTGCCTCGGCGGACAGCGGCTATGTGCCCTCCTTCGACCTGACCGGCGTATAAACCAAAACGGGCTGCAAACCCTCTGTTTGCAGCCCGTTTTTTCAGTGTTTGCCGCTGAGCTCTTCCACCAGCGTCACGCACTCCTCCACCAGTCCGTCACAGTGGACCTTGCGCGGCACGCCCTGATCCACCGCACGCTTCAGCAGGTCCGCGCAGTTCAGGCATTCGTGCTTTGCCTTGAATTCCTCCACCAGCTTCTTGCGGGCCTCGTCGCCGCAGTCCATGGCGCCCAGCGCCATCAGTGCGCCTACCAATGCGCCGCACACCGAGCCCATGCGCATCCCGCCGCCGAAGTGGGCGCCCAGCTTGCAGGCGGCCTCCTCGCTGATTCTGCACTCCTCGGCAAAGGGCATCAGCACCGACTGGCAGCAGTTGTAATGCACCGCGGGATCGTTGCGCAGCGCTTTCATTTTTTCCAATTTTGTCATGAACGTAACCTTCCTTTTTCACAGCGCCTTTTCAAAGCAGCGCAGATTCTCCCAAATCGCATTCTGAAAGTGGAACAGGGTGATTCCCACGTCCCGGTAGCCCAGCTTGGTGTACAGGGCGATGGCGGGCTCGTTTCCCTCGTAGGTATCCAGCCGCAGGGTCTTGCAGCCCTGTTGACGGCCCAGGTCCTCGGCAAAGGCCACGAACCGTCGGGCGTAGCCCTTGCCCGATTCCTCCGGCGGGATACAGAGGGTATGGATCACCATGACCTCGTCCCCCTCGCCGGGGTAGGCCCACTCCAGCTTGGCGTATTCCGGCAGCTGGAGGTGGTTCAGGTTTGCCACTCCCACCACGCGGCCATCCTCCTCCATCACATAGAAGGTCCCCGCGTCCAGCGCCTTCTGGGCGTCGGCCCGGGTGGGATACACGTCTTTTTCCCAGTTGGTGTAGTTCACCGTGGCGGCCTGATGGTCCAAAATCGCCTCGTAGATTCGTTCGGCGGCAGCTATATCCGCCTGCGTTCCCTTGCGTATCATGTAAACAGCTCCTTCCGCGTCCGCGCCGGAGCGGGCCGCGGACCTTTCCATCGCTTCCGATGGCTTGGATACCATTATAGCGGCAGATTCGCCGTTCGTCAAAATTTTTTCAAAATCCGCAGGCAAATGGGCCGTCATGTCCGTCTAATAGGCAGAAAGGGGGAGGAACGCATGACCGAACAGGAATACCTTGACCGGGCGGAGGCCCTCAAGGGCCGGCTCTACCGCACGGCCGCCCTCTATCTGGGCAGTCCATCCGCCGCGGTGGACGCGGTGGACGAGGCGGTCTACCGCGGCTTCCGCGCTTACCGCAAGCTGCGTCAGCCGGAGTTCTGCGAGACCTGGCTGACCCGCATCCTCATCAACGTCTGCCACAACGAGCTGCGCCGCCGCAAGCGGGAGCTGGCGGTGGAGACCCTGCCCGAGACCGCCCAGGAGCAGTTTGACGCCCTCCCCCTCAAAGAGGCCCTGCGCCGCCTGCCGGAGGAGCTGCGGGCGGTGATCAGCCTGCGCTATTTCACCGGTCTGACCCTGGAGGAGACCGCCCGCACCCTGGACATTCCCCGGGGCACGGTATCCACCCGGCAAAAGCGGGCGCTGGAGCTGCTCCGGCTGGACCTGACCGACTCCGAGGAGGTGGCTTTATGAACCGCACAGAGGAATATTGGGCGCTGATGCAGGAGCTCAGCGCCCCGCCCCCCGCGCTGGATGGCACCGTGGAGCGGGCCCGCGCCCGGGCGCGCCGCCGGCGGCGGAACGGCCGTCTGTGGACGATCCCGGCGGCCTCGCTGGCCAGCCTGGCGGCCTGCTTCGTGCTGCTGGTCAACGTGTTCCCCACCTTCGCCCTGGCCTGCTCCCACGTTCCCCTTCTGCGGGACCTGGCCGCCGCCGTGGCCTTTTCCCCCAGTCTGTCCGCCGCCGTGGAGCACGACTGCGTGCAGTATATCGGCCAGACCCAGACCGTGGACGGCGTGACTCTGACCCTGGAATATGCCATTGCCGACGAAAAGCAGCTGACCGTGTTCTACCGGCTGGACGGCCCCTGGGTGATCAGTTGCGACCTGCTGGACCGATCCGGCCAGCCGCTGGAGGGGTACGGCGTCACGATGTCCAACTCCGCGGAGGGCTACGACACGCTGCGCCAGTTCAACATCCATTTCTCCGAGCTGTCCCCGCCGGAGGAGCTGACCCTCTCCCTGACGCTGCACTACCGACCCGACTGGTATAATCCCACTCCGCCGGACGTCGCGGACCTGATCGACCGGGACGACGGCTCCTTCGAGGAATACCTCGCCCAGCAGCCGTCGGTCTCCTTTACCTTTCCCCTTACTCTGGACCCCAGCCGCACGGCCGAGGCCGTCACGCTGCCGGTGGGCCAGTGGCTGGAGCTGGACGGCCAGCGCATCCTGGTGGACCGGCTGGAGCTCACCCCCACCCGCACCATTCTCTATCTGGACAGCGACCCGGCCAACGACAAATGGCTGCGGCAGCTGCGCTTCTGGTTCGAGGACGCGGCGGGCAACCGCTACGAGAACGGCGACGGCATTCTCTCCTCCACCGGCGAGCCCGACACGCCGGAAGTTTTGACCTACTACTGGCAGAGCTTCTATTTTGACCGCCCGGAGGGCCTGACCCTTTGCGTGGATACGGCGGTCTGGCAGGAGAAGGAGCCGGAGGCGCAATGGGCTTCGCTCGACCTGGTCACCAGGACTGCCGCCGGCCTTCCGGAGGGCTGCACTCTCCAGTCCGTCCAGTGGGACGGGGACGACGTGACCCTATGGATCAATTCTGACGTCCATCGGAACCCCTTCTCCGGCGCTTACCGTGACCCGGAGGGGAATTCCTACGAGTTGACCCGCATGGGGCTGTTCTACGACACGATCGATTCGGAGACGCTCCGCCACATTCCCTACTGCTATACCTTCACCCTGGAGGACTACCCCTGGGACACGGTGGAGCTCCAGCTGGATTACGACGATTATGTCCGCTTTGAGCAGCCCGTGACCGTCCCCATCTCCTGACGCGGCGCAGAACGGCACGACAAAAGCCGGCCCGGAACGGTTCCGGGCCGGCTTTCCTTTTGAATTGGTTCGGTTACGGCGTGACCACCCAGGCCACATGCTCGCCGCCGGCTTCCTCTGCCGCGGCTGCCATCTGGATCTGCCACGCATCCAGGAATACGCCGCAGTTTACCGCCAGGCTTCCGTCCTGGTTGGCCGGCGGGTTTTCCAGCGCCACGGGTTCGCCGTTGACCAGGGCCGTGCCGCTGCCCAGGGTGAGCGCGATGGTCACATCCCGGTAGGTACACACGGCCGTCTTGGTAGCGTTGTCCCAGACGCAGGTCCCGCCCAGGCCCTCGCACAGGGCGCGCACCGGCACGCCGTAGCCGCTGTCCTCGCTGAGCCGGTCCATCAGGGGAATCTGGAAGGGATACAGCTTCTCGTCCACCGTCACGTCGAAGGGCTCGCTCCCGTCCAGGGGATATTCCCGGCCAAACAGGATGATTCCGCGAATCTGCTCCAGATCCTGGACCTGATGGAACTCATAGTTCCAGTCAAAGAGGTATCCATCTTCTGATTCTCCAATTCGGTCTCCGTCGGTAAAGTGCATCATCTGGCCGGTGGTGCGCAGGCTGCCGTCCGCCATGCGGAAGAATACCAGCGGCTCCGCCTCTTTCCACCAGCTGACCCGGAAGGAACAGGTGAAGGGACTGAGCGTGACCTGCTCCACCGTCAGGGTTCCCCCTGAAGCGTTGAACACGGTCGGCACGCCCTCACCCGAGGCATGAACGTCCACGGTGACCGACTGGACTTGACTGAGCGGAATTTCCAGGGTCCATTCCCGACCCATGACCCCCAGCCACAGCTGAATCGCCGTCGTATGCTCGGTCACGCCCATGTCCAGCGCCCAGGTCCGTGAGTTCTCCGTGCGCAGCTGCTCCTCCTCTCCGGCCCCCAGGCTCATAATGATGGGGCCGCCCGATTCCGCCGGCGGGTCGTCCGTCTCGGTCTCAATACGGTCGTAATTCCAGGTATCCATGTTTTCAAAGTCCTCCGCCATCAGCGTCTCCACCGCTTCCGGCGTCTCGCCCGTCACGGTGGCCAGCAGATAGGCGGTCTGTCCGTCGGAGGCCGAGCTGCTCACCGTCAGGGTAAAGCTCCCGTCGCTGACCGACCGCGCCTGTTCGTCCACCAGCCCCTGGGCGGCCGAGGTGTCCCCCTCAAAAAAGGCGTTGAGCACGTTCCAGTTCCCGGCCACGGCCAGGGCGGAACCGCCCAGCAGCACCAGCGCCGCGGCCAGGCTGACCGCAAACCGCATTCTTTGTTTCATATACAGTCTCCTTTCCTCCGGGTCCGCGTCCAGCGCGGCGCGGACCCGCCGTCTGATCTGCTTCGCCTCCGGCATGGGACAGCCGCCGGGCAGCGGCGTCAGCGCGTCCCACAGCCGGTTCAGGTCTCCCCGCATGGCTGCTCCCCTCCTTCCGTCAGCCGCTGTTTGAGTACCTTCCGCCCCCGGTGCAGCCGGGTGCGGGCCGTGGCAGGGTGCAGGTTCAGTTCCTTTGCCACGTCCTTCAGCTTCTCTCCTTCGTAGTAATAACGCACGAACAGGGTGCGGTCCGGCTCCTCCAGGCTCTGCACCGCCTGCCACAGGCGCGCGGCCCACTCCCGGGTCTCCGCCTGTTCCTCCGGCCCCATGGCCGGGTCCGCGTCGCTGTCCAACAGGGGCGCCGCCGCCTGTTCCGCCCGCCGCAGCCGGTCGGCCGCCTTGTTGCGGGCCACCGCCGCAAGCCAGGCCCGCAGATGCTCGCCGGTCACCGAGTCCGCCCCAGCCCACAGGGCCAGGAACACGTCGGATACCACTTCCTCCGCGTCCTCCCGGGTGGCGGCGGGCCCCAGAGTCCGCCAGACCACCGTGCTCACATAGGGCGTATAGCGGTCGATGGCCCGCTCCAGAGCGCCCCGCTGCCGCTTTTTCAGTTGTTCCAGCAGTCTGCGCTCCTCCATAGGCACCCTCCTTTGCCGAACGTTGCGCGCGTTCCGTTCAATCAGATAGTCGCGAAAACGGGAAAAAGGTTTCAAAAAAGCCGGGAAGCTCCCACAGGAGCTTCCCGGCTTGCGGCCGCCCGGTTCCGGTCAGGGGATGAAGTCCGCCAGGGCCGCCTTCATGGCGTCGGCCTCCGGCCCCGCCTGGTGGAGCTTTACCGTCACCGGCTTGGCCAGGTCGATGGAAAACAGGCCCATGATGGACTTGCCGTTGACGATATAGCGCTCGGTGCTCACATCCACGTCGTAAGGGTAGGCTGCCGCCACATCCACAAACCGCTTCACATCCGCCACCGAAGTGAGCAAAACTTGAAATTCCATACGATTCCCTCCTATACAAGCGTGCCGTTCCTTGTTATAATAAGGTCTGCTCACACAAGTGCCGCGGCACTTGTGTGAGTCGTGCAAGGGGTTTTGTGCAGAAACGGTCCAAAACTCTTGCACCTGAACAAAGCTGTTTGGTCTGGAACGCTTTGGCACGCAAGGCGTTCCGCTTTGTTCCGCACACATGATAACGAGATATTCTGGTGCTCAACGCAGCATCGGTTCTGGTCCTGGTTTCATTATACAGGCAATTTTCGATTTGACAAGGGGAATCCACATGAAAGTCGCCATCTACACCTTGGGCTGCAAGGTCAATCAATACGAGACCCAGGCCCTGGAGCGGGGACTGACTGAGCGGAGCCATCAGCTGGTGCCCTTCGAGGACGCCGCTGACGCTTACATCATCAACACCTGCACCGTGACCGCGGTCTCCGACAAAAAATCCCGCAACACCATCCGGCGGGCCCGGAAGCGCAGCCCCCACGCGGTGGTGGCGGTCTGCGGCTGCTACGCCCAGACCGACCCGGCCGCCGTGGAGGCCCTGGGGGTGGACGTGGTGGCCGGCACGGGGGACCGCATGGCCTTCCTGGACCTGCTGGAACAGGCGGCCGCCCACAAGGGGCAGGCCATCGTCGCCGTGGACGACGCCCTGCGCCGCCGGACCTTCGAGCCGCTGGAGGCCGGAGGGCTGGAGGGGCGCACCCGTGCCCTGTTGAAGGTGGAGGACGGCTGCGTGAATTTCTGCTCCTACTGCATCATTCCCTATGCCCGAGGCCCGATTCGCTCCCTGCCGCTGGAGCAGGCCGTGCTCCAGGCCAGATCTCTGGCCGCCCAGGGCTACCGGGAGATCGTCCTCACCGGTATTGAGATCTCCTCCTGGGGCGCCGACTTCCGGGACGGTACCGGACTCATCGACCTGATCGAAGCCGTCTGCGCCGCCGTGCCCGGCCTGCGGGTCCGGCTGGGCTCTCTGGAGCCCCGGACCGTCACGGAGGACTTCTGCCGCCGGGCCGCCGTCCTGCCCAACCTGTGTCCTCACTTCCACCTCTCCCTCCAGAGCGGCTGCGACGCCACGCTGAAGCGGATGAACCGCAAATACGATACCGCCCGGTATCTCCAGTCCGTGGAGCTGCTGCGCGCCCATTTCGCCGACCCGGCCATCACCACCGACCTGATCGTGGGTTTCCCCCAGGAGACGGAAGAAGAATTTTCCGCCACGCTGGCCTTTCTGGAGCGCTGCGCCTTCTCCTCCATGCACATTTTCCCCTACTCCCGCCGGACGGGCACCCCCGCCGCGGCCCTGGAGGGCCAGATTTCCAAGGAGGAAAAGGAGGCCCGGGCCCATCGGGCGGCTCAGGTCGCCGGCCGACTGGAGCAGAACTACCTGCGCCGGCTGGTGGGTTCCACCCTGCCCGTCCTGTTCGAGGAGGAAAAGCACGGTCTCTGGCAGGGGCACGCCCCCAATTATGTGGCCGTCCGGGCCCATGGGCAGGCGCTCCACAACGAGCTGCGGGCCGTGCGCATCACCGGCGTGGAGGGCTCCGCCCTGACCGGCGAGCTGGTCTCCGCCGGGTGATGTCCTCCCCTTTCGCAGAAACAGGCGGCGGTCCCAAATTGGGGCCGCCGCCTGTTTTTTCTTCCCTTCTGAAATCTTTTTGCCCCATTCTGTGTTAAGAGAGGTGAACGCGCGTTTTATTTGGAGGTGAGTCCATGGACGAGGAAACCCTGATCGCCCGCATCCGGAAGCGGGACCCCGCCGCTCTGGAAGCCCTGATGGACCGGGAGCTGCGCTTTGCCAGCGGTCTGGCGGCCTCGATTCTGCGCGGCGCGCCCCGGGACGTGGAGGAGGTGGTGTCCGATTCCTTTCTGGCTCTGTGGGACAATGCGCACAAGCTGGTCCCCGGCAAGGTGCGCCCCTATCTGGCCGCCATCGTCCGCAACAAGGCCAAGAACCGCCTGCGGGAGCTGGGGCGGGAACTCCCTCTGGAGGAGGACGTACTGACGCCGGTTTCCGCCCCCGGCCCCGCCGAGACGCTGGAGCAGGCGGAGCGCGCCGCGCTGGTCCGGGCGCTTCTGAATTCCCTCGGAGAACAGGACCGGACCATTTTCCTGCGCCACTACTATTATGGCCAGACCGCGGCCGAGATCGGTACTGCCCTGTCCATGCCCCCCTCTACGGTCAAGGTCCGCCTCCACCGCGGACGCAAAAAACTCAAGGAACTGCTTTGTGAAAGGGGGTATCCCTGTGAATCTTCGAATCTCTGACCTGCTGGACGACTGGGTGGACGGCTCCGTGGAGCTGAGCCCGCCGCCGGAGGTATCTCCGGACCTGATTCGGGCGCGCACGCGGAAGCAGCTGGCCGTTCGGCGGTCCAAACGCCGGGCCCTCCCCCGCCTGCTGGCCTGCGCCGCCCTTGCGGCGGCCCTCACCGTCTCGGCCATGGCCGCCTATCAGCTCTGGGGGCCCGGCGACCTGTTTGACGCCTTCTTTACCCTTGAAAGCGCCCCCCTGAACGACGGTCAGAAGGCTCTGCTGGACGAGATCGGGACCACCGACCTGCCGGCCTCGGTCAGCAACGGCACCACCCTTACGCCCCTGGCCGCCATCAGCGATGAGCATAATCTCTATCTCCGCCTGCGGGTGGAGGCCCCGGAGGGGACCGTCCTGCCCGACATGGGCGAACAGGAGGACCATGTCTTTCTGGATGTGGAGCTGCGGGATACGCAGACCGGGGAGCGCCTGAACTGGGGCATGCAGAAAGCGCGCTTCCTGCCCGATTCCACCCCCGGAGACCATGTGGTCGAGCTGGTGTTCCTGCTCTATGGCTGGCCGGGCGGCGTCAACTGGAACGACGGCGCGGAAAAGACCCTGTATCTGTCAGACCTGCTGCTCTATCCCGACGTGACCCACCAGAGCGGGGACTATGTGCTGCTGGAGGGGGATTGGAGCTTCGATCTGACGCACTTCTACCAAAGCCAGGCGGTGGAGGTGGATACCGGCGGAGCCACCTATGTGGAGCGCAGCACCGCCAACACCCTCACGCTGGAATCCCTCACGCTCTCCCCGCTGAGCGCCTCCTACCGCATCCGGTGTACCGACTCCAGTCTGATCTCTTCCGACCATACCGGAATCAGCCTGGTGCTCACCGATGGCACCACCGTCCCGCTGTCCTGCGGACTTGGCACCTTTGGCCCGGACTTTATGGAGGGCGTTACGGCCTTCGATTCCCCCATTCCCCTGAATCAGATCGACCATGTCCTGTTCGGCGGCCTTCCGCTCTCCCTGCCGGATTCTCCGTCAGGCGGCTGACCGTCTTTCTCTTGTTCCGCACAAAGGGCCTGGCGCTATGCGCCAGGCCCTTCTCGTTTTCTTTACTTCCCCGCCAGCTTTTCGTTCTTCTCATAGGCCGCCACGACCGCCTGAGCCGCCGCGGACCGGAAGGCCCGCTTCTCCAGCTCGGCCACGCCGGCGATGGTGGTGCCGCCGGGGGAGCACACCGCGTCCTTGAGCGCGCCGGGATGCTGGCCGCTCTCCAGCACCATGGCCGCCGCGCCCTGCACCATCTGGGCCGCATACCGCTGGGCCTTCTCCCGGGACAGGCCGATCTGCACCCCGCCGTCAGCCAGCGCTTCAATGAATTGATAGACAAAGGCAGGGCCGCACCCGGAGATGGCGGAACCCATGTCCAGCTCCGCTTCCGTCACCTCTTCCACGCTGCCGCAGGGAGTCAGCAGCGCCGTCAGCTTCTCCCGGTAGGTCTGATTCACCTTGTCCCCAAAGGCGGTCAGCAGGGTCCCTTTGCCGATAGCGGCCGGGGTATTGGGCATGATGCGCACCAGCGGACCGTCGCCCAGCATCCCGTGGAGCTTCTCCAGTGTCACTCCGGCGGCGATGGAGACGATCAGATTGGTGTGCAGGTAGGGCTTGATGCCCTCAATGGTCTGGGCCAGCACCTGAGGCTTGACGCACAGCATGACGATGTCGCAGCTGCCCGCCACCTGGGCCGCGCTCTCTGCCACGGCACAGCCGGTCTCCGCCGCCAGCGCCGCTGTTTTTTCCACGCTCAGGTCGGAGATGAGCACGCCGGCCGGGTCGGTCCCCCTGCAGACGGCCCTGATGATGGCGCCGCCCATATTGCCCGCGCCGATGAATCCAATGGTGTAGTTCATAGGTATTCGCTCCTTGCTCTAGTGTTTTCCTGTGTCAACTTCAAACACCGGGTCCTCGTAGGAGAACCCCGCGATACAGGTCCGTTCAAATTCATCCAGCCCCTCCTGGTCCGCCTGGGGCAGCTCGTCGAGCCAGCCCAGACAGTAGGCCGTCACAGGTCCCACCGTCAGGTGGATGGAGTCATAGACCAGACGGCCGTCCTCCGTATAATCGGAATACATGATGTCCGTGGGGTAGGTCTGGCCGACATAGTACACGTTCTCCGGCGAAAAATCGTAGCTGCCCTCATAGAGGTCGATGGCGCCGAACAGGTGGAGGATCTCGTGGGCATAGACGGCCGGGACCTCCCGGTCGGTCGTGCGGATATAGGGGTAGTAATAAAAGATGACCGAGCTTTCGTTGTAGTAGATGTCCGAATCCTCCACATAAAACACGTTGGTGTAGGACCCGCCGCTGTCGGCCACCAGGGCCAGAAATCCGATGTTCTCTGTACCATAGGTCTTCTGCAGCTCCGCTATGGCCACGTTCCGGTCGATCCATTTGTTCAGCCAGGGATTGAACCAGCCGTTTTCATCCTCCGCGATTCCGCCGTCGTAGGTCAGGTCATATTGCAGGTCCGGATGCTCCGTCACATCGTAAATCAGGTCCAGCTCCTGCCCGTAGAGCGCGGCCTGCTCCTCCAGATAGGAACAAGCCACCGACAGGTACGACTGGGCGTTGGCCTGCCGCTCCGCCGTCCATTCCGAGACGTCGTCGCTGATATAAAGGCTGACCAGAATCACGTCGCCGCGCAGATAGCCCGCGCTGCCCAGCGGGCTGTCCTTGCGCTGTTCCTGGGCGCCCCGCTCCGGATTTTCCATCCGCAGATCTTCTTCATAAGCTGCGCCCGGCCACGCCTCCGGCCTTTGCAGCGGCCGAATCCCCACCGTGGACACCAGCGCGCACACGATCAGGGCAGCCAGAATTCCGCCGCCGCCCACACCCCTCCGCCTGCGGCGCGGCAGCGCCGCGCCGCAATACAGACAGGTCCGCGCCCGATTGGGGTTGTCCCGATGACAGTTGGGGCACTCCATGTATTCCCTCCTTTATCGCTTTTCCAGGGAGGCGCGCCCTCCGGCCCGCCCCTGTGTCAGATTCTTCCGTATTAACTGCCGCGCAGCGGCAGGATTCGTCCCATTCGGACTTATTTAGTGTATGCTATCTCATCCGGAAAGTCAAGGGAGGGGCGCTCCCGGCGTCCGCAGCAAAACAAGGGGCGGACCCTCCGGTCCGCCCCTTGCGTCTGCTCGGCTGATGGCCGAGTTAATCGTCGTAGTCGCTCTCCCAATCCAGGATCACGCCGGTCACGGCATTGATGTCGCACTCATACTCCGTGCGGCCGTTGCGCAGCTCCAGCTCATAGACCCAGCGGCCGTCGTCCCGGTCCAGCTCGCATTTCACTACGGTGGTGCCCGACGGCGTGTTGGCCAGGGCGATAGACTGGGCCTTCTCTGCGGTAATGATTCCCTCCGTACTGGTGCTCTGACTGCCGGAGTTGCCGCTCCAGTTCAGGTCATAGTCGTCCAGGTCCCGGTCCTTGCTGCGAATCGCGCCAGTCAGCGCGTCAATGTCGTAGTCGTACTCCGTGCGGCCGCTGTAAAACTCCACCTCATACTCCGCGCGGCCGTCGTCCCAGTCCAGCCGGGTCTTGAGGAACACCGCGTCGGCGGCGTTCACCCCGGCGTCAGTCAGGGCGATGTTCCTGGCCTGCTCCGCGGTAATGTACTGGGAGCCGTCGGGGCGGGAGGCAATCACCTGATCGCCGGTGGTCAGCACCGCGGTATAGGTGGCGGAGTCATACTCCACGGTCATACCGGCGGCCTCACAGATGGCGCGGACCGGCGCATAGGTGGTTCCATTGTAGGAAAACAGGGGCACCGCATTGCCGTTGGCGTCCTTGGGCTGGAAGCGGGCCCCGTTGATGGTGATGCCCACGCTGTCCTCTACGCTGATGGTGCGGGTAGCGGCCATGGCCGTAATGCCTAGTCCCAAAATCAGAACGCCCATCAGGGTGCCGGTCAGAAAGCCTTTCCAATAACCTTTTTTCATGTCTCATGTCTCCTTTTTCCAAGTGGTATGGTCTTTTCGTGTTCGCGGGCCCTGTTTTCGGCCCTTCTGTCTGAATAACGCGCGGGGAAGGCTTTTTATTGCACGGCGAAAAAAATTTTTTTATTTTTTTGGTTTGCCGGTCAGGTGCGCTCCCTCCTGCTGATTTATTTGACAGCGCCCCGGGATGACGCTACAATAGGAGTATCGTATGGAAAATTGAACCGAAAGGAGCCCGACTCTCATGCTCTTTGCCCAGAATGACCGCTATCAATACGCCAACTGCCAGCTGCAGGACGTGATCTGCCAGCTGCGCTTTCCCCCCATCCTGACCATCAACGAGAAAGCCCCCGCCGAATTTCAGGAGGCCATCCGGGACGCCTTCCCCCTTTATTCCAAGGTGCAGGAGCGGCCCGCACCCAAGCTGGTAGGGCTCGGCACTCCCAACGTCAAGGTGGAGCAGGGCGACCCCATCATCAACCACGCCTTCGTCTCCTCCACCGGGATCTGGAAAATCAACCTGACCCAGAACTTCATTGCTCTGTCCACCAAGCGCTATAACAACTGGGAGGATTTCGCCCAGCGGCTGGACCGTCCTCTGGCGGAGTTTATCCGCATCTATCGCCCCGCCCATTTTGAGCGCATCGGCCTGCGCTACCTGAACATCTTCTCCCGCAAGGCGCTGCGCCTGGAGGGCACTCCTTGGCGCGATTTGTTCCATCCCGCCTATCTGGGCGTGCTGGCGGAGGAGGATGTGGACGAGACCGCCACCCTCAAATGCTCCCTGGATACGGATCTGACCTTCCCCGACGCCACCCGCCTGAAACTCCATGCCGGCCCCGGTATGCTGAAGGCAAAGCAGGGCGACCAGCAGGACCGGGAGGTCAAATTTATTCTGGACCTGGACTGCTCCGCCTCCGGCAATCTGGACGGCAGCCAGGTGCCCGAGCGGCTGGGTCATCTGCACAGCCACGCCTCCCGCACCTTCCAGGGTGCCATCACCCAGGAGCTCCACGATGCCATGGGCGCGACGCCGCTGGGCTGAGACTGTTTTGTCGGAGGACATGTCCCGGAAGCGCTGGGACATGTCCTCCTCTTTTGTCACAAAATTACTTTTTTTGTGTTTCTCTTTCTCTTTTCTGTGCTTTTGTAAGGAATTGCATATTGTATTGCATGGACCTATCTGATATAATTTTGTTTTAGAGGTATTATTCTGTCGAAACCTTTGGGGGCATGACAACGGAAGGGGCTTTTTCCTGTGGCAAATCTCTTCCCCGAAGAGGAGGACTTGTTTCCGCTTTCCCGGAGCCAGCGAAATATCTGGGATCTGGAACAGACTTTCCCCGGCACGTCCATGAACAATATCAGCGCCACCATCCGTATCCGGGGCCGCATTGATATTTCGGTTCTGCAAACTGCGTTGAATACTGTGCTCGCGGCCGACGATTCGCTGCGGGCCCGGATTACCTTGAGGGGCAAAACGCCCCTCCAATATCATGCGCCCTTTTCTGCCCTGAATTGCCCGGTTTTGGACTTTTCACTCACCAATCAGGAGGGAATCGAGCACTGGGAAACCGCCGTGACCCGTGAGGCGGTCCCCTTGCTGGATTCCCCTCTTTGTCATTTTTATCTGTTCCGGGACGGGGAGAACAGCGGCGGTATGCTGGTCAAGACCCACCACATCGTCTCTGACGGCTGGAGCCAGCTCCTGCTGTGCAACCGCATCGCCCAGACCTACCTCTCCCTGCTGCGCGGACAGGCGGTTCCTCTGGATGCCTGCCCGGATTACCGCGTCCATGTGGAGGAGGAGGAAGCCTACCTCACCTCCCGCACCTTTCAAAAGGACCTGGACTACTGGACCCGCACCCTGGCGGAGGCCGGTCCTCCTTCTACCCTGAAGACCGTGCGGGGCGCGGTGCTCAGTCCGGTGGGGCGGCGGCGCACCTTTCGTCTGCCCGAGGTGCTCAATCACGCCATCTACTCCTTCTGCACCCGCCACCGGGTGGCCCCCTTCGCGGTCTATTACATGGCCCTGGCCATCTATCTCAAGCGGATGGGCGGCCCCAACCGCTTCACCATCGGCGTACCCATCCACAACCGCACCAACTACACCGCCCGCCAGACCTCCGGCATGTTCGTCAGCACCCTTCCCTTCTGCAACGAGCTGGATGAGGACTGGACCCCGGAGCAGTTTGTCCGCCACCTCAACGAGGCCTGGTACGGCCTGCTGCGCCACCAGCGCTTCCCCTTCTCGGAGATCGAAGCCCTTCCCCGGCCCCATGCCGACCGGCTGTTCCACATCGCCCTGTCCTACCAAGACAGTAAAATTTACGAGAGCGAGGACGCCTCGGTAGTGTTCTCCGGCCGCTGGCACTATGGCGGCTACCAGGCGGAGCACCTGTGCATCCATCTGACCAATCTGGAGGACCACCGCCGCTACACGGTGGATTACGACTATCTGACCCAGCTGTTTTCCGACCGGGAGATCGAGGTGTTCCACGAGGGGCTCTGCCACATTCTGGAGCAGGCCCTCTCCGCCACCGACCGGCCCATCCGGGCGCTGAACATTCTCACGACCCCCCAGCGGGAGCAGGTGCTCTATACCTTTAACCGCCGGGAAAAGCCGCTGCGCCGTTCCAGCCTCTATCAGGCCTTCTCCGCCGTGGCCGACCACTATCCCGCCCGCACGGCGGTCATCGCCGGCGGGGTCCGGACCAGCTACGCCCGTCTGCGGGAGCTGGCCCTGAGTTGCTGTGCCCAAATCGTGCAGCAACTGCCCGAGGGAAAGGAGCTGACGGCGATCCTGCTCCCCCGGGGACTGGAGCTGTTGACGGCCATGGTGGGCGTCATGGCTTCGGGCAACGCCTGGGTCCTGCTCTCGCCCGCGCTGCCCCGGGCCCGGCTGGAGCAGCTTCTCGCCTCCAGCGGCGCGGCTCTGCTGGTCACGGACCAGGCTACCCTCGCCGCCTGCGGCGGCCCCTTTGCCCTGCCCTCCGTCTGCCTGGACCCGTCCGTTCCGCCCGGGGAGCCCTTGACTGCCGAACCCGGCGACCTGGCCTATGTGGTCTACACCTCCGGCTCCACCGGCACACCCAAGGGCGTGTGTATTACCCAGGAAAATCTGCTCAACTTTGTCCTGGGCATGGAGGAGATCTACACCGACGGCGCGGTGCTCTCCCTCACCAATCTCTCCTTCGACGCCTTCCTGCTGGAAAGCGCGGTCCCTCTTCTGCTGGGCCGTACCATCGTCATCGCCACCGACGAGGAGGCGGAGCGTCCCGCCCAGCTGGCGCGCCTGATTCAGAGCTACGGCGTCCACTATATGGCCCTGACGCCCTCCCGTCTGTCCGCCTTTCTGGCTGAACCCAAGTTCGCCGCCGCCCTCAGCGGAATGCGTGCCTTCATCTGCGGCGGCGAGGCCTTCCCGGGCAGTCTGCTCACCACGCTCAAGCAGGTCACCGACGCGGACCTTTACAACCAGTATGGCCCCTCCGAGACTACGGTGGGGGTCAGCGTCAGCCTGCTCAATCACTGCGACGCCATCACGGTGGGGCGGCCCATGCCCAACTGCCGCCTGTATGTGCTGGACGACCGGATGCAGCCCCTGCCCATCGGGGTGTTCGGCGACCTCTATATCGGCGGCAAATGCGTGGGCGCGGGCTACCGCAACGCCCCCGAACTGACTGAGGCCGCCTTCCTGGACGACCCCTTCGTGGTGGGCGGCCGCATCTACCGCTCGGGCGACGTGGCCTGCTGGACCGCAGACGGCCAGCTGGTGCTGGGCGGCCGTCGGGACCGGCAGGTGAAGCTGCGCGGCCAGCGGGTGGAACCCGATGAGCTGGCGGTCTGCCTGGCCGGCCACCCGGAGGTGGAACAGGCCGCCGCCCGGGTATTCGAGGTGGAGGGCCAGTCCATTCTGGCTGCCTTTTACACTGCGCCTGCCGCCCTGCCCGCTTCCGCGCTGATGGAATTTCTGGCCGGCCGCCTGCCGGTCTATCTGCTTCCCGCCGCTCTCACCTGGCTGCCGGCCCTCCCCCTGACCCCCAACGGCAAGGTGGATCTGGCAGCGCTGCCCGCGCCCGCGGCCAGCCGGGGCGACCGGGCCGCCGCCAACGACGTGGAGGAGACCATCCTGGCTGTGTTCCGCCGGGTCCTGCACAAGCCCGATCTGGGCACGGACAGCGATTATTTCCTCTCCGGCGGCAATTCCCTCAACGCCATGGAGACCGTGGCCGCCCTGGAGGAGGCTCTGGACCTGCGGCTGAAGGTCTCCGACCTGTACGCCTGCCGCACGGTGCTCCTGCTGGAGGAGAAGCTCACCGGGCAGCCCGCCGGAGACGCGCCGCCCGCCGAGCCCGCGCTCCATTCCGCGCCCCGGGCCGAGAGCTACCCCCTCTCCCCCATCCAGGAAAATATCTACGTTCAGTGCTCCATGGCGCCGGATTCCATGGCCTACCATATGCCCGGCGCGTTTCAGCTGAGCTTTGTCCCCGATCCGGCCAGACTGGAGGCGGCCTTCCAGTCCCTCATCGACCAGGACGACCTGTACCGCACCGCATTCCGCTTTCAGGCCGACGGCCTGCGCCAGGTGATTCTGGAGCAGGTCCCCTTTGCCCTGCCCATTCTGGAGGCCCCGGACCTGAACGCGGCTTTCTCCGCCTTTCTCCAGCCCTTCGACCTGTCCACCCCCCCGCTGCTGCGGGCCGCGCTGTGGCAGGCGGACCCGCAGAGCTGGTATCTGCTGGTGGACGTCCACCACATCGTGGGCGACGGGGTCAGCACCCCTCTGCTGTTCCAGCGGCTGGACGCCCTCTATCAGGGGCAGACGGTGCCGGTTCCCCTGACCTACAAGGATTACTGCGTCTGGCGGGCCGCTCTGCCCGGTCAGGAGGAGGAGGCCGCCCACTGGGCCCGCCGCCTGGCTCCGCTGCCCGAGCCTCTGGAGCTGCCCACGGATTTCCCCCGGGACCACCAGTTCGACTTCCGGGGCGGCTGTCATACTTTCGCCCTCTCCGCTGCCGATTCGGAGGCTTGCCGCGCCTTCTGTCAGGCCCATCAGCTCACCCCCTTCATGTATTTTGCCGCGGTGTTCGGCCTGCTGCTGGCCCGTCTGTCGGGCAAGGCCGACCTGATCGTGGGCACCCCGGTATCCGAGCGCACCCGCACCGAGCTGTGGTCCGTGTGCGGCCCCTTCATCAATACCCTCCCCCTGCGGCTCTCCCCCGGTCCGAGCCAGAACGGCCTGGAATACCTTTCTTCGGTGCGGGACGAGACCATCCACCTGCTGGACCACCAGCGCTTCTCGCTGGACCAGGTCATTGCGTCTCTGGGCCTGCCCCGAACGGTGGGGGAGAATCCCCTGTATCAGGTCCTATTCTCCTACCGTCCGCTGGACCCGTCCACCTTTACGCTGAACGGCCTGCCGCTGGTTCCGGCGGAGCTGTCCACCTCCACCGCCAAGCTGGATCTGAGCCTGGAGGCCGCCGAAGAGGGCGATACCTTCACCTTCCGGCTGGAGTACGCCACCCGGCTGTTCCAGCCGGAGACCGCCGCCTTCTGGGCCCGCTGCTTCACCGTGCTCTGCCGGGCGCTGGCCGCCCGGTCGGAGGAGCCCCTGTCCGCCCTCTCGCCGCTGGACCCGGCAGACCGTCTGGCCCTGCTGGAGCGGCCGCGCCGCCTGAGCGCGCCCTTCTGGGACGTGCCGGTGGATGAAATGGTCGCCCAGACCGCCCGGCTGGACCCGGACGCGCCCGCCGTGCGCTTCCATGACCGGGTCGTAGCCTACGGACAGTTGGACCGCCGGGCCGGACAGATCGCCGCGCTGCTGGTCTCCGCCGGCGCCAGGCCCGGCGACCGCATCGCCCTGGCCTGCGCCCGTACTCCTGACCTGCCCGCCGCCCTGCTGGGCATCCTGCGGGCCGGCTGCGCCTATGTGCCCTTCCTGACTACCTTCCCGGCGGCCCGAATCGGCTCCATGCTGGAGTCCGCCCAAACTACCCTGGTCCTGTGCGACGACACTGCCCGGGCCGCGCTGGATTTTGCTCTTTCCTGTCCTCTGGTCTCGCTGGCCGACGCGCCGGAGGAACCCCTGGCCGAATCCGTGCCCCACGGCGGCGACGATCTGATGTGCGTTCTCTTTACCTCCGGCTCCACGGGCCAGCCCAAGGGCGTTATGATTCCCCACCGCTCCATGTCCAATCTTCAGGCCGCCCTGGCTCCCCTGCTGGAGGCCCATCCGGGCAATGTGCTGTGCAGCTCCAATCTGGTCTTTGATGTGTTCTTTACTGAGTGTCTGCTCCCCCTGACGCTGGGCCGCACCATGGTATTGGCAGACGAGGAGGAGATGATGCTCCCCTGGCGGCTGGCCCAGCGCATCCAGTCGGGCGGCGTCTCCGTCATGCAGCTGACCCCCTCCCGCCTCCAGATGTGCCTGTCCAACGACGCCTTCCGGGCGGCCGCCGCCCGGATCGCCCTGCTTATCGTGGCGGGCGAAGCCTTCCCCGCCCGGCTTTTGGCCGACTTCCATGCCGCCGGCGGAGGGCAGGTAGCCAACCTCTACGGCCCCACGGAAGCGGCGGTCTATGTTACCGGCGGACTGCTGGAGGAGGGCGCGCCGGTCACCATCGGCAAACCGCTGAACAACTGCCGCGTGTACGTGCTGGACGATCTGCTCCAGCCGGTCCTGCCCACCGCCGTCGGCCAGCTCTATCTGGCGGGCGTGTGTCTGGCCCGGGGGTACATCGGCCGTCCCGACCTGACCGAGGCCGCGTTCCTGCCCGACCCCTTCTTCCCGGGGCAGCTCATGTACCGCACCGGCGATCTGGGCCGTCTCCGGGTGGATGGTACCATCGACTTTCTGGGCCGCAAGGACAGCCAGATCAAGCTCAACGGCCAGCGTATCGAGCTGGAGGAGATCAACGGCGCGCTGCTCTCCTCCGGACTGGTGGCGCAGGCGGTCACCCTCAGCGTACCTCTGGCCGACGGTTCGGCCAGCCTGCGCGCCTTTGTCACCGCTAAGGCGGACTGGGACGAGGCGGCCCTGCGCCGCCATCTGGCCCAGACGCTGCCCTCATATATGATCCCCGCGGACCTCATCCTTCTGCCCCAGATTCCCGCCACCGCCACCGGCAAGGTGGACCTGGCGGCGCTGCGGGCCTGGACCCCGGAGGTGTTGACTGCCGCTCCGGCCCCGCAGCCGGCTCCCGTGCCCCAGCCGGAGCAATCGCCGGCAGCGCGCACGGAAGCTCTCGCGCCCGCGCCGTCTGCGGGCTCTGATTTGACCCACACCCTCGCCCAAATCTGGCAGGATGTCCTGGGCCGCGTGCCGGAGCCCGGCCTCTCCTTCTTCCAGCAGGGCGGGACCTCTCTGGCCGCTCTCAACGTGCTCAGCCGCTATTATAATCAAAGCCTGTCCATGACGCTGGAGACCTTTTACGCCCACCCCACCTTGGAGGAACAGGCTGCGCTGCTGGCGCCGGAGCCCGCCGATTCGCCGGTACCGGTCCCCGGCCCGGCCCAGACGGCTCCTGTCCCCACGACGGTGCCCGCAGCGCCCGCTCCGGCGGCTGAGCCGCCCCGGCGCGGCGCGCCGAGCGAGCCGGTGGAGGTGCCTATGCTGCCTGCCCGGACTGTTCTGCTCACCGGAGCCACCGGCTTTTTGGGCGCGCATCTGCTCCGCTCCCTGCTGGAGCATGGGGCCCAGACCGTGGTCTGCCTGCTCCGGGATCCCGACCGCGCTCGGTTGGACGCGGTCCTGACCGCCTACTTTGGCCCCGACTGGTTCTCCGCCCACTGGGACCGGATCGAGTGTGTCACCGGCAATATCACCCGCCCCCGTCTGGGCTTGTCGGTGAAGGACTACCAGGCGCTGGCCCAGCGCATCGACGCGGTGTTCCACGCCGCGGCCGACGTACGCCACTATGCCAGCGATGTGCGTTCCCTGTCCACCAATGTGGTAGGTACCTCCAATGTGGCGGACCTCGCCCTGGCGGCCGGCGCGCCTCTGGGCCATGTATCCACCCTGAGCATCTGCGGCGGCCACATCACGGCCGCCCCGGACCGCTACGCCATCTTCTCCGAGACCGACTACGACATCGGCCAGAACTGGCAGGAGAACATCTACCTCAAGGGCAAATTCCTAGCCGAGGGCGCGGTCTATGACCGCATTCCTCTGGGCCTGGCTGCCCGGGTATTCCGGGTGGGCCGGCTGGTGGGCCGGGCCAGCGACGGGACATTCCAGCAAAACCCGGACACCAACGCCTTTTTCCGGCTGCTTCGTGCCGTGGCTTATCTGGGCGCGCTGCCCGTCTCCGCCGCCAGCGGGACCCTGGACCTGACCCCGGTGGACTTCTGCGCCGACGCCATTGTGGCGCTGGCCAATGCGCCGCTGCCAGTCAGCCATATCGTCCACCCCGCCCAGGTCACCCTGGGTCAGGCGGTCCGGGCGGTCTGTCCCACCCTGCGGCTGGTCTCTCCGCAGGAGTTTTCCTCCCTGCTGGGCAACGCGCTTCAGGGGGAGGGGCTGTCCATTCTGGCTCCGCTGGTGGACCTGTCCGCCCAGGCAGGGCAGGCCAGCCATATCACACCCTGCGCCGGGCTGACCTGTGAGACGCTCTCCGAGCTGGGCGTCTCCTTGGCCCCCGCACCGCCGGCTACCCTCCTGCGGGCTTTCGCCGCCCAATTTTCTTCCAAGGCAGGTGAGCGTTCATGATCTCCAATACGATGGTCTCCATCTTTGTCTGCGTTCTGATCGCGCTGGCGTTCTTCACTTATTGGATTTTGCGCTACAACCGCATCCTGCTGCTGCACAAGCTCTATCTGGGCATCGCCCTGTGTTTTACGATTTGGTCTGTCCCCCTTATCTGTATGCGGTTCACCTCGCTGGAGAACACCAGCCTGTTATTCGTTCTGGATGCCATTACCAACATAGGCTGTGCCTTCCTGCCGCCCCTGGCACTGCTACTGGCGCTGGCGTTCACCAAAGGCTGGGAGACCCTGCCCCACAAGTACCGTCTGCTGTTCATCGTGCCCTGCATCACTACCGTCGTGGTTTGGACCAACCCGCTCCACGGTCTGCAATACCAGCAGTTCTCCATTTTCCGGGATCAGATCGTGTTCGGTCCCTATATTCTCTTCTCCGGCGCATACAGCTACCTGTGCATGGTGCTGGGCATTCTGGTGGCCATCCGCTTTATCGCCCACTCCAGCGGCCGGATCTACCGGATGCAGGGCGTGTTCTTCATTCTCGGCCTGGTGCCCCCGCTTATCGTGAATCTCATCGCCACCCTGGGAATCCGCAACCTCTCCATCGCCGCCACACCCCTGAGCTTCGTGGCCACGCTGGTGTTTCACGGCTTTGCCATCTATCAGCTCCATCTGCTGGACATTAAGCCCATTGCTACCCAGCATGTGCTGGACTGGATCTCCGACTGTTATCTGGTGCTCAGTCCCAACGGTCTGGTCCTTAGCTACAACCAGCCCTTTCTGGATGTGCTGGGCGCTCAATACGGCATCACGGAGAACGTATTTCTCCGCGACTGCCTGAAAGAGGAGGACGCGGCGGTCAAAACCCCAATCTACAACTTGATTACCGGCGTGGAAAGCTGCCGCTCCACTGGGGCCGGAATCTCCTATGAGCAGGCGGTCATTCTCCGCCGGGACAACGTCCCCCGCCGCCTGTGCTACATCGTGGAGATCACGCCCCTGTTCACCTATGAAAAGCTCTCCGGTTTCGTAGCCATCTTCAAGGACATTACAGCGGTGAAGAAGAGCATGGAGCAGCTCCAGGACAGCCAGAACCGGCTGATGGAGCAGGAGCGGCTGGCCTTTCTGGGGCAGATGGTGGGCGGACTGGCCCACAACCTCAAAACCCCCATCATGAGCATCTCCGGCTGCGCCTCGGCCATCGAAAATCTGGTGTCCGAGTGCCGTTCCAGTCTGGGGGACCCCGACGTGACGGAGGACGATTACTGCGAGATCTACGCGGAAATGGATACCTGGGTCTCCCGTACCCGGGAATCCTGCGCCTACATGTCGGACATCATCAGCGCCATCAAGGGCCAGGCCGCCGGCGCCAGCGTGACCACCGAGACCACCTTTACCCTGGATGAGCTGCTCAAGCGGATCACACTGCTGATGCGCCACGAGCTTCAGTCCCGCCACTGTCAACTGGTGCCCGAGGTCAAGGTCGCCGGACCGGTCTCCCTGCACGGCGACATCAATAATCTGATCCAAGTGCTGGTCAATCTGCTCTCCAACGCCGTGGATGCCCAGGCGGAGCGGGGCGGCGGGACCATCGTCATGGGAATGGACACCGACGAAAACAACCTGCGTCTCTACGTCAAGGATACCGGCCCCGGCGTCAGCGAGGCCATCAAGCAGCGCCTTTTCCGGGAGATGGTCACCAGCAAGGGCAGCAGGGGGACCGGCCTTGGTCTCTATATCTCCAACGCCATTGTCCGTGGAAAATTCGGCGGCACCATGTGGCTGGAGGACAATCCCGTAGGCGGCGCCATCTTCGGCCTGTCTATCCCGCTGGAGAATGTGCTGCTCCAGCCGGAACGTTCTGAGAAAGGAGGTCTCAGCCATGCGTAAAAACCGTGCCCTCGCCCCTCAGAGCGACTGTTCGATTCTCGCCGTGGACGACGACCCCATCATGACCCTCTCCCTGCAATCCTACTTCCAGGCCGCCGGGTACCATGTAGACGTGGAAAACGACCCGGTCAACGCCATCCAGCGGGTGCGGGAGGGCCATTACGACATTCTGCTGCTGGACTTCCTGATGATGCCCATTTCCGGCGACCAGGTGGTGGAGCAGATCCGGCAGTTCAATGACGAGCTCTACATTATTCTGCTCACCGGCCACAAGAGCATGGCGCCCCCCATCAAGACCATCCGGGAACTGGCCATTCAGGGCTATTACGAGAAGAGTGACCGCTTTGACCAGCTGGAACTGCTGGTGGAGAGTTGTGTCAAGTCCATCCGGCAGATGCGCACGATTCGCAGCTATCAGCAGGGGCTGGACAAAATTCTCTACGTTATGCCCCACATCTACAAAAATACCTCTCCCGATTCCTTGACCCACGCGATTCTCACCTTTTTCATCGACCTTTCCAACACAAAGGACTGTTTTCTTGCCCTCCATACAGACCTGTTGCAGGAATCGGAGCCCATCGGTCCGATCCATGGCGCTTATCAGGTGGCGGCCATGGGCCAGGCCGCCGAGCTGTTCCCACTGGATGAGCTGGATCAGGAATATGAGCGTCAGAAGGATCAGACCGGAGTGCCCCGGCTCCTTATTCCCCTGTCCGACCGCACCAATCAGCAGATTGGCTATCTGGGCGCGGCCTATTATCAGGCGCCCTCCAAGCAGCAGGTCTCTCTGCTCAATCTTTACGGCCGCCAGGTGGCTGCCGCCATGGGAATCGCGCAGCTCAACAGCATGCTCTCCCGTAAAAATCAGGAACTCTCCCTGGCCAATCAGAAGCTGATGAATCACCATCTGGAGGTGATTCGTCTGCTCCGCCTGACCGCCGATGCCCGGGACATCTATACCCGCGGCCACTCGGATCGGGTCTCCTGCTACGCCCTGCGCATCGCTCAGGCCATGGGCAAGCCCCCCGCCTACTGTGAGCGGGTGCGGGTGGCCGGATTGTTTCACGACATCGGCAAGATCGGTATTTCAGATGAGATTCTTCTCAAGCCCACCAAGCTGACGCCAGAGGAATATAATATCATCAAAGACCATCCAGCAAAGGGCGCGGATATGCTGGCCTCGATCTCGGATTTCCAGGAGATCGTGCCCATCGTCCGTGCCCACCATGAGCGCTGGGATGGCAAGGGCTATCCGGACGGTCTGGCCGGGGCGGCGATTCCCGAGGAAGCCCGCATGATCGCCATCGCCGATTCCTTTGACGCCATGACCTCCAACCGGCACTACCGTAAGGCTCTTCCTCTGGATTCCGCCAAGCAGGAGCTGGAAAAAGGGGCCGGCAGCCAATTCGACCCCAATTTGGTCCCGATTTTCCTGGATATTCTGGAGCACTACGATGAGCTGGAACAGGAGCTGGCCTGGACTTACTCGGAGCAAGTGCAGGGAGGGACTCTGTCATGAAAGAATTTCAGCTCTATGACGTTCCCTACTACGACGATTTTTACGCCATGGTCACCGGCTCCGCCCGGCTCTACGGCAGCCGCCCCGCCCTGGTCCAATATGACCGGAAGGGCGGTGCGAGCCAGTGGACCTACTGTCAGCTCCAGGCCGACGTGCTGGCCCTGGCCGAATCCCTGTGTGCCCGCGGCCTGGCCGGGGCGCATATCGCCGTTGCCGGCGAAAACAGCTACCAGTGGATCGTAGCCTTTCTGGCCATCGCGGTCAGCGGCGGTGTCTGTGTCTGCATTGATATTGAGCAGGCTGACGAGGTCATTCGCCAGATGATCGTCCAGGCAGACTGCACGGCCGCTTTTGTCTCTCCCTCCATCCGGCCTCTGTGCATGCCCCTGGCGCAGGACGGACTGCGTCTGATTGGTCTGAGCGGTTCTGACGGCGGCAACGGCGAGACGCTGGAGCTGCTGCGCGCCCAGGGTGAAGCGCTGCGGACCTCCGGCGCACCGCTTCACATTCCGCTCTCCCTGGATTCGGAGCAGACCGCCGCCATTATCTATACCTCCGGCACCACCAGCAACGCCAAGCCGGTCATGCTCACCCAAAAGGGAATGCTGACCAACGCCACCGAGGCCGTCCGGCTGGTGGACCCGGGCGAGGTCGTATTCACCTCGCTGCCGCTGTACCACGCTTTCGGTCTGAATATGGCTGTGCTGGACGTTCTGATTTTAGGCCGTCAGGTCGTTCTCAACGGCAATCTGCGCACCACCATGCGCGATCTGGGCCTGGCCAAGCCCAATACCATAGCCTCTGTACCCCTTATCCTGGAAAATCTCCGTCATACGCTTTGGGCCCAGGTTGAGAAAGCGGGCGGCCGCGCGGAGACAGCCCGCCAGATCAAGCGGAACCGTCTGTGGAAAAAGCTGGGGTTCCAGCCCAGGCTGGAGCCGCTGCACCAAGCCAAAGAACAGGCTTTCGGTCCGCTGACCTGGGCCGTGTGCGGCGGCGCCCATGTGGAGCGCGCGCTGATTGATGATCTGGAGCTGTTCGGAATCACAGTGCTTCAGGGCTATGGGATTTCAGAATGCGGCCCCCTGATCTCGGTCAACGCCACGGGCTCCAATCGTCCGGGCTCTGTGGGCCATGTCATTCCAAGCTGCCAGATTCGCTTTGAGGAGGAAGAAGTCTTGGTGCGCAGCCGCTGCGTAATGAAGGGCTATTACAAGGCCCCCAAGCTGACTGCGGACTGCTTTACCGACGGCTGGTTCCACACGGGGGACCTGGGTTACCTGGACCGGGACGGCTTTCTGTTTATCACGGGCCGGAAAAAGAATCTGATCGTGTTCAAAAACGGGAAAAAGCTCTCGCCGGAGAGCCTGGAGTGCCAGCTGGACGCCCTGCCCCTGGTCCGCGAGGTGGTAGTGACCGGCGCGGTCAACGGTTCGGCTACCGACGATGTGAAGGTGGCCGCCACCATTTGCCCCGATCCGGAGCAGACCGCCGGGATGTCCTCCTATGAAATTCTGGAGGCTCTCCAGCGGGAGGTAGATGCAATCAACGCCAAGCTGCCCCCGTATCAGCAGATTCAGCTCATCAACATCCGGGATACGGAATTTGAAAAGACCTCCTCCAAAAAAATCAAGCGAAACGCGATCTGAGGAGGCTGTGACCATGTTTGAACTCTTGCAGGAGATCGTGTTCCAGGTCACCGGACGGACCGGTCTGACCCTGGATACCGACTTTATCCGGGATCTGGAGCTGAACTCCTTTGACATTATGAATATCATCTGTGCCTTTGAAGAACGCTTCGACGCGGAGATTCCCAACCGGGACGTCTGGACGCTTCACACAGTGCGGGACGTTCTGCGCTATATCGAGGAGCGCGGGCTCAGCCTATGATCCTTCTCTACCACTATGAAGGGCCCAAGTGCCCCAGCGACACACTGCTTACCGCCGCGGCGGCGGATTACACCGGGCGCGCCCCCGGGGACCCTGCCCTGACCATTCTTCGCCTCCCGGGCAAGCCTCCAACTCTGCCCGCCCTGCCGGGGCATTTCTTCTCGGTTTCCCACAGCGGCGGGCGCTGGATGTGCGCGGCGGGAAGCGTTCCGCTGGGGCTGGACCTCCAGATCCATCAACCCTGCGACGCCGCCAAGCTCTCCGCCCGCTTTTTCCATCCGGACGAGGATGCCTGGCTCCGCGCCCGTGGCTGCCACTCCGCTGATTTCTTTCAGCTCTGGAGCCGGAAGGAGGCCTATGTCAAGTACCGGGGCGTAGGCATCACCCAGGGGCTGGACTGGTTCTCCGTGGTGGCGGACGGAGTTCTGCGGGAACGGCTGGGGCCGGTCTGGTTCCTCCAGCCAGAGCCGCCGGAGGGGTTTTCTCTCTGTCTGTGCGCCGAGCGGCCGGAGCCGGTGCAGCTTCGCCTCCTTTGCCCAACTCCATAACAAAACCGCGGGTCCACTGTTTTATAGCGGGCCCGCGGTTTTATATTGGTTCGTTCAGTCGATCATGATGTGCAGGATCTCCTTATCCGTCTCCCGCATGCCGTCCTTTCCCAGACGGCCCACCACGCCGATGGTCTCCTCCACGCCCTTTTTCAGGATTCCGTCGCCGCCCCGGAACTGCTGCTGGTTTTTGATCATGAGATAGCCCAGCAAGGCCGCGTCCAGGCCAATGGCGATCTTGCCCGCACAGGAGGCCTTGGCCCCGTCGCAGACTACGCCCGAGGAGATGGCCAGACAGTTGACGATGGTATGCTCGATCTCATATTCCCCACCGCCCAGCAGATAGGCGATTCCCGCGCCGGCCGCTGCGGCCGCGCTGATGGCGCCGCAGTAGGCGGACAGCGCGCCGATGCCCGCCTTCTGGTGAATTGCCACCAGATTGGAGATCACCAGGGCCCGAAGCAGCTTCTCCTCCCCCGCCTGGAGCTCGTTGGCGTACTCCACCACCGGGACGGACACGGTGATTCCCTGGTTGCCCGAGCCGGAGTTGATGACCACAGGCAGCTCGCAGCCCCCCATGCGGGCATCGGAAGCGGCGGCAGCCTTCGCCTTGCAGCGCACCGCGATCCCGTCTCCGAACTCCCGCAGGAGCACCTTGCCTACGTTGCCGCCGTAATCGCCCCGCAGGCCCTCCTCGCTGATGGCCATGTTGCAGCGCACCTGGTTCATCAGCACCTCCCGCACGTCGTCCAGCTCCACGCACTGGGCAAACTCCACGATTTCCTTTACCGTCAGCAGCTGCTTTTCCGGCGAGACCGCGCCGGTCGAGCTGGATTCGTCCACCGGACGCTCCAGCAGGACCTGTCCGTCCTTTTCCACCAGGACTACATTGCTGTGCTGGTGAGCAATGCGCACCCGTGCCCAGTGCGCCCCCGCCCGGAGCGTCACGATCAGATCGAGCACCAGGCCGCTGTCCAGCAGCGTGACCCGGCATGCGCCGCTGTCGGCCAGCGCGCCGATCTGCGTCTTCTGTTCCGGCGTCACCCGGCTGATGACCTCCAGCACCCTGTCCGCGTCGCCGGCAATCACGCCGGCGGCCACCGCCGCCTCGATGCCCCTCCGTCCGCCGGTATTGGGCACTACCACGCTCTTTACGTTTTTGATCAGGTTCCCGCTGGCCTGAATCTCCATCTGCTCCGGCTGATCGCCCAGGGTATCCCGTGCCAGGGCCGCGGCATAGGCGATGGCGATGGGCTCCGTGCACCCCATGGCCGGCACCAGTTCCTCCTTCAAGATCTTCACATAGGCGTCATATCGTCTGGAATCCATCCTGTTCTCCCCCTGTTTTCCCCATTCGATGGGTATTTTGTTCTCTTTTCTCTAATAGTAGAGGATTGTGGGCCCCTTGTCAATGCCCCGCCCGGAGCGCCGCCCGGCCCTTTACAATCCGGCCCTTTTCCGTTACAATAGCACTGTATGAAACAGGTTCCCCGGGTACGGGATGGAACTTGAGAATGGAGAGCGGATATGGTGCAGGAAGAAAAGCAGGAATTGGAATTTGACATCCGCAAAGACCCCTACAACTACATGAGCCGGCTGATTTTCAGCCGCTGGAAGCCGTTTATTCTGCGTGCGATGGACTTCGATGTGGACAACCTGACCCATTTCTCCCAATTCACCAAGCAGCTTCCCATCTCGCAGAAAGTGCTGTCCCAGAATCTGCGTGAGATGGAGGCGGACGGGCTGATTTTCCGTACCGTGGTCCCGGAGACGCCCCCGCGGGTCGAGTATCGCCTGACCGACATCGGGCGCTCTCTGGTCCCTCTGCTCAACGCGGTGTACGACTGGGGCTGGCATGACATGAAGCGTAAGGGGCTGCCCATCGACGCCCTGGGTGAGATGTGGCACGGTTACCGGGAACGAGACCCTGAATTGATGCAGCATCCTTATAAAGAGAAAAAATAGCATTATTTTCTCCCTTTTGTTCAGTTTCTATCTTCACTTTTTGGCTATTTTCACAACAATCGACATTGGGTTACTTCAAAGTAAGCTGGTGTTTTTCAAGTTTTGGCCGCACTTTATTGTGCCTTCTTCTCAAGAAAGGCGATCTGTGATATCCTTCCTTTGTCGAAAAGAGCGGAATGGTTCAGGGCCCTGACATATGCTCTTGTTCAAAAAGCAAAGGAGGATCTTTTGTGTCAACTACCATCGGCATCGTATCTATCATCATCGCGTTTGCCCTGCTGATTGTCCTGTCCTACAAAGGCATGTCGGTCATGTATGTGGCTCCGCTGTGCGCACTGTTCGTGGCACTGGTCAACGGCATGTCCCTGCTGGACGCCATCACCGGTCCCTTTATGGGCGGCACCACCGGCTTTATCAGCGGCCTGCTGCCCATCTTCCTGCTGTCCATCCTGATGGGCCGCGTCTATGTGGAATCGGGCGCAGCGGTCAACATCGCCCGGACCTTGATGAATGCTCTGGCGAAAAATGCCTCCGGTCCCCGGAAGCAGACCATCGCCGTGTACATCTGCATTGCCGTCAGCTGGATCATGTGCTTCGGCGGAATCGATACCTTCTGCGCCCTGTTCACGCTGTTCCCGGTCATGCTGACCATCTGCGCGGAGGCCAACATTCCCCGCAAGTACCTGATCGGTCTGATCACCTGCGGCGTTTCCACCGCCGCCCTGACCCCCGGCGCACCTCTGGTCACCAACTACACGCCTATGAACATTCTGGGCACCTCCTCTGCCGCCGGCCTGATTCCCGGCCTGGCGGCGGTAGCCGTTATGCTTCTGGGCGGCGGCATTTATCTGTCTAAGTCCATTCATCGCTCCACCGCCCGGGGTGAGGTTTTTGACTATGGGACTGTCGCCTTCGAGCCCCCGGTGGAAGGGCGGAAGTACCCCCCCTTCCTGTTTTCCCTGCTGCCCCTGGTTCTTGTGGTGCTGGCATTCAATTTTGTGGGGATCATTCCTCCTCTGGCCGCACTGCAGGGCAACCTGATCTTCGCCCTTGGCCTGGGCTTTGTTTTGGCCCTTATTCTGTTGGTCCCCTATTTCCAGTCCGGCGAGACCGGCCGGGGCCGTGTTCTTATCAACACTTTGAATGAGGGCGGACGCTCCACTGCCGAGTCCATGTTCCTGGGCGCCATCGTGGTGGGCTTCGCCTCTGTCGTGCAGGCCACGCCCGCTTACGAGGTAATGGTGGACGGACTGCTCTCTCTGCCCATTCCGGCTCCTCTGCTGGTGGTCATCGCCACGGCTATACTGGTGGGCCTCACTGGTTCGCCCCCGGCCGGTCTGGCCATCGTGGTGCCTGTACTGGCAGCCAATCTGGACTTGGCCCCCGAGGTCATCCATCGAATCGCTACCACCGCTGCTACCACCTTCGATACCCTCCCCTTCCAGGGCGCGGTCATCATCATGCTGAACATGGCCGGTCTGAAGCACAAAGACGGCTATCCCCCGGTTATGATGTGCACGGTCGTTTGGACTATGGTGGCTTCCCTGGTGGCCGCCCTCCTCTTCACTCTGTTCCCCGGCCTTGCTTGATTGTTTTTTCGCCCGGTGAGAGGCTTGCGCCTCTCGCCGGGCTTACGGCATCCCAATGCAATATTTTCTCAGAACAAAGAAAGGAAGAACGCCATGTCATGCAGTAAATACCCGCATATGTTCCAGCCCATGACCATCAAGGGAGTGACGTTTAAGAACCGTGTGTTCGCCTCCCCCATCACGGCCAACCGCATCGTGGACCACGGCTATCCCACGCCGGAGGGCATCGACGCCTACGAGACCAAGGCCCGGGGGGGCTTCGCGGAGGTCACGGTTACCGAGTCCTTCATCGACCACGAGTACGCCTGGCGGCATGAGCACGGCCTGGATGTCTGGTCCAATCCCATGACCACCTTCCACATGGAGTCCATCATGACCCTGACCGAGGCCATCAAGGCCCACGGCGCGGTGGCCTCCATCCAGCTCAACCATGTGGGCGCCATGAACCACCCCGACGCCATCCCCGGCCACAAGAATCCCATCGGCCCCTCCGCCCTCGTCCGGGAGGACGGCGTGCAGGTGGAGGAGATGACGGTGGAGATGATGGAGAAGACCGCCGCTCAGTGGGCGGAGGCGGCCTGGAACTGCAAGGCCCTGGGCTTCAACATGGTCAACCTCCACGGCGGCCACGGCTGGCTGCTCAACCAGTTCATCTCACCCCGCTTCAACCACCGCACCGACGAGTTCGGCGGCTCCATGGCCAACCGGGCCCGCTTCGCCATTATGGTCTGCAAGAAAATCAAAGAGGTCTGCGGAGACGACTTTTTGATCGAGTACCGTCTCTCCGGCTCCGAGCGCATCGAGGGCGGCATGACCCTGGAGGACGGCATCGAGTTCGCGGAGATCATCCAGGACTATGTGGACCTGCTCCACGTCACCTCCGGCGTGTACCAGGACCATGTGAACACCAAGGCGTTCTCCTCCATGTTCGACAAGCACGGCTGCAACCTGGACCTGGCGGAGGCCATCAAGAAGCACGTCCGCATCCCGGTGGTGGCGGTGGGCGGCTTCAACGGCCCGGACCAGATCGAGGAGGCCATCGCCTCGGGCAAGTGCGACTTCGTAGCCCTGGGCCGGCAGCAGTTCGCGGACCCTGAGTTCGTCAACAAGACCCTCAAGGGCCGGGAGGTCACCATCGCCCCCTGCCTGCGCTGCTCCTGCTTCAATCCCCTGGCCTCCGACCCCGACGCACGCCCCATCCCCGAGCTGTGGCACTGCGCGGTCAACCCCTGGTCCGGCCGGGAGCTGCGCTGGCGCAACGCGCCCCAGCCCAAGGGCAAGCGCAAGGTGCTGGTCATCGGCGGCGGTGTGTCCGGCATGTACGCGGCCATCACGGCGGCCGAGCGCGGCCACGACGTGACCCTGGTGGAGAAGGAGAACAAGCTGGGCGGCCTGCTGTGGTTCACCGAGGTGGACACGGATAAGGAGTCCCTGCTGCGCTACCGCGACTCCCTCATTGCCCGCTGCAAGTATGCCGGCGTGAATGTGGAGCTCAACACCACCGCCACCAAGGAACTCATCCAGTCCATGCAGCCCGACGCGGTGATCTGCGCCGTGGGCTCTCACCCCTTCGTGCCGCCCATCCAGGGCATCGAGCACGCCAAGCACGCCCTGTATGCCTACGAGGATCTGGAGGCCATCAAGGGCAAGAAGCTGGTCATCATCGGCGGCGGCGCCATCGGGTGCGAGTCCGGCTACTTCTTCGCCAGCGAGTGCGGCGCGCAGGTGGAGATTCTGGAGATGCGGGACGACGTGTGCAAAGACTCCAACATGTCCCAGCGCATGGCCCTGATCCCCCGCATGGCCAAGGCCGGCATGGTCAACCACTGCTCGGTCAACGTCCGGGAGATCACCCCCGAGGGCGTGAAGTACACCGACCGGGACGGCAACGAGCAGTTCGCCCAGGCCGACCTGGTGCTCTACGCCTGCGGCAACCGTCCCAACAGCGATGTGGTGGAGTCCCTGAAGGGCGCCTGCGACTGGTTCGTGGTCACCGGCGACGCCAAGCAGGCCCGCATGGTCAAGCAGGCCACCTACGAGGGCTTCTGCGCCGCTATGGATATCGTGTGATCCCTGTTTTATAACAAATTATAACAAAACCCTGGCTGCATCCTGTTCGGATGCAGCCAGGGTTTTGTTCTTATGCGCCGGTCTGCGTTTCCGCGCTCTCGCCGATCTGGTGGAACACCAGGCTGGCAAGGGTCGGCGCGGGCGTTCCCGTCCCCTCGTAGCCGATGATCGCACTGGAGGACAGGCGAAACGCCGCCGGGTCCGTGACCCGGACGATGCCCTGGGCGGTATAAGTGGCGCTGTCCGTGCCCGCCGCATGGGTGACGCGGACCACCATGCCCGGCAGATTCGTATTGTTCTGCTGTAAGGCAAACACCGTATTCAGTGCCACCGCGGACGGCACAAAAATCACATAGCGCACATCATAGACGCCGGGCCGAATAACGGTGACCACCGTGTTGTCGCTGTAAAAATCGCCCGGCGTATAGTCCCTCTGTTCCAGGTCCACGCCGCCAAACAGGGCGCGGTTGGCCAGGGAGCCGGTCTGCCAGGCATAAAACCACGCCGAATCCAGCGTTCCGGGCGGGCCCTGCTCCCCCTGAGGACCGGCCGGGCCCGGACGTCCGGGGGGACCAGGGGGGCCGGGACAGCAGCAGGGGCACTCCCACCGCTCCGGCCAGCGATCACATTCCATCGCGATTCCTCCTTCCCTCCATCCTATGAGGAGGGAAGACCGGAGGTTCCGGTCACAGCCCCAGCTGGTACACCCGGTTGGCGTTGTCGAAGAAGATAGCCGCATGGTGCTCCTCGGGCACCAGCCGCCGGACAAAGTCGATGTAGTTTCCGATGTTGACCGCCGGGAAATCGGTGCCGAACAGGAAGCGGCTGTAATCGTCCACATAGGCCATCCAGGTACGCAGCAGCGCCACATAGCCCGCCTGCACTTGGAAGTAGCGGTCCAGATCGGTCACGCCCTCCAGCAGGCCGGACAGATCCGCGCACACATTCGGATTTTTCTCCAGCACCGCCGCGGCCTCCGCCAGGAAGGGATTGCCGAAGTGGCACATGACGAACTGCACGTCATGCCACTGAGTGGCTACCTCGTCCAGCGTCAGCGGGTGGGCATACTTCAATCTGGCCCAGGGCGTTGCCGTCATGCCCATGTGAATGGCCACCGGCTTCTGGTAGCTCTGCGCCAGCTCATAAAAGGGCCGGTACATCGTATCATTCAGCCAGGTGGGGTTATAGCCCGAATAGAGCTTGATTCCCACACATTCCGGCCGGCGCAGATGGCCCTCCACCAGCTCGGCCGCCTCATCCAGGCTGTGATGGGTCTCCAGATAGCCGCTGTCCAGTCCGATGCAGTAGCGGAAGGGCGCCGGGTAGTGGTGCCGGTCCAGGGTAATTTCGCCGTTCCCCATCACCACACCGCAGACCAGGTCGTGCTCGGCGTAGTATTCCTTCAGATAATCCGTCGAATTCTCATGTCCTACGGCCCGCGCCATGGCCTGGGAGCGGGCGTCCTCCGGAAACAGATGCAGGTGGGCGTCAATAATTTTCACTGGGTGTCATCTCCTGAAAAAGCAAACATAGTATCATTTCGCGCTGTACTGGTGCAGTAGAGCACCATGACCAGATCGGGGTCCAGATCGGCGATGGTGGCCTCCAGGTCCCCGGTAAAATAGCGCAGGTCAATGGTGGTCAGGGTGTGGCAGGACTGGGCCAGGAAGGGCGTCAGGGCACAGGCGAAGGAGTCCCGAATCAGGACCAGGTCGCCTCCCTCCGGGTTGTTCTGATTGACGATGGTCGCCAGGGGGTAATCTCCGCCGGAATAGAGGGTGTAGGGATTGCCGCCGAACCAGTCCTTGGGCTCCAGCCGTTCCGGGAAGAGCAGGCTCTCCGTCCAGGACCCGCTGCGGTGGATTCCGTAGGCGTCCACGTCGTAGGTGAACGAGGTCTCCTCTTTGGGCTGCCAGAGCTCGATGTCGTCTACCCCCGCGTAAAAGGAGCCCACCCGCTTACCCTGGCTGCCCAGGAACCAGTCCTCATAGGTGGTGATTTCATAGCTGTTCCGGTCCAGCCACTGCTCCTCCGTGTGGATTCCATAGGCCTCCAGCACCGGAGCCAAAGTCTGGTAGGCGAAGAAAGCGGCCGAAGGCTTCCAGTGGTGGTCCGTGACAAAAAACCAGTCGGCATAGTTCTCTTTCACCCCCTCAAAGGCATCCCGCAAATCCAGGGTGGACACGCCCCGTGCCTGCAATACCTCCAGCAGGCGGTCGCCCACCTCGTTGCCATATTCCGTCACGCCGGCGGGCAGCAGATCGGAGTTGCGCGGGATCTTCTGGGGAGCGTTGACGTAGAGCAAGGGAATTCCGTGAGTCTCCAGCCGGTCGGCAAAGTCCGCCAGGGCCTCGGCGTGGGGCGCTGTGTCCACATAACGGGCAGAGAGATCCACAAAGGTCAGGGCGCCGGTGCCTAGCTTGACCACTGTGGAACTGGGGTCCACGTCCTGGACTACCCGCCGGCCCATCCACAGCTGAATCGCGCCGAAGGTCTCGATAAAGGCGTGGTCCCGGTCCAAATCCTCATTGATGGCGGTCTCAGCGCCATCAATGAGGGTCTCCACCTTGGTGGAGACCCCCTCGGCTGCCAGCGCGCTTTTCAGCAGGTTCTTAACGTTCCCCCCGCTGTTCCAGCCCGTCAGCAGCAGCACCACACCCCCGGCCAGCAGAAGCAGAAACAGGATGGCGGTTACAGTTTGTTTGGTTTTCATAGCGCCGCCTCCTTAGAAATTAAAGTAGATGAAAGGATTGTAGGTCCCCTTGACGATCAGGCAGACCGACACGGCGAACAGGACCAGCGTCGCCGCACCGCACAGACCGTCCCACACGGCTGTGACCGTACCGCCGCGCTTCTCCAGTTTCGCCCGAATCCAGGTGGCAGTGGGCGCCGAGGCCAGAGCCGCGCCCAACAGGATGATCCAGTTTTCCCGGAAATACAGACCGGTCTCCGCCGACCAGAGGGAGGCCCCCGCCCCCAGATGGAACATATCCATCAGGTAGTGCACCGCGTCCCCCATGGAATCCGAACGGAACACCACACAGGTGAGGATAAAGGCCACAAAGGTGTAAAACCACCCTACCGCCTTGGGGGCACCCCGGCCCAGATGGCCGTATTTCTCCCACATCAGCAGGCCGAAGTTAAGCAATCCCCACACGATGAAGGTCCAGTTGGCTCCGTGCCACAGGCCCGTGAGGAACCAGACCACAAAGAGATTGCGCAGCACCTTCCAGGAGCGGTCTACCCGGTTCCCACCCAGGGGATAGTACACATAATCCCGGAACCAAGCCGTCATGGAGATATGCCACCGCCGCCAGAAATCGCTGATGGATGTGGCGGTGTAGGGATAGTTGAAATTCTCCAGAAAATGAAACCCGAACATTTTTCCCAGACCGATGGCCATATCGGAGTAGCCGCCGAAGTCGAAATAGAGCTGCAGAATATAGCACAGCCCGCCCAGCCAGGCCATAGAGACCGACAGCGCGCCGGACTGGTCGAAGGCCGCATCGGCCACCACCGCCAGTTGATTGGAGAGGATGACCTTTTTGGCCAGGCCCAGCAGAAATCGGCAGATCCCGGAGGAAAAATCGTCCCAGTTCTCTCTGCGGTGATTGATCTCCCAAGCTACGGTCTCATACTTGACAATGGGGCCGGCGATCAGCTGCGGGAAAAAGGAGATATACAGGCCCACGTTGAGCAGGCTGCGCTGAGCCTCTCCCCGACCCCGGGCCACGTCGAGCACATAGCTGAGGGCCTGAAAGGTAAAGAAAGAGATTCCGATGGGCAGCTCGATCACCGGGATATTGAAGTCAAAGCCCAGCAAATTCAGATTGCGCAGCGTAAAGGTCAGATATTTGAACACGAACAGGACCGACAGATTAGCCACAACCGCCGGAATTACGGCGATGCGCAGAGGCTTTCCCTGGGTGCGGCACCACCCCGCCAGCCGTCCCAACAGGTAGTTGACCACAATGGAGCCCATCATCATCAGAACAAACCAGGGCTCGCCCCAAGCATAGAAGAACAGAGACGCCACGGTCAGGAATGCGTTCTGTCCCTTTCGGGTGCGCCGCAGCAGCAGGTAATAGACCACCAGCACCACGGGCAAAAAGGCAAATAAAAAGACAGAGGAGGAAAATAGCATGGACGTTCTCCCATCCGGTCCGCCCGCGCCGGGCGGACGCAACCGTTTTGAAAGTCGGAACCGGCTGGTTCCGCGCGCCGCAGGCGGAGCGGGACATAACCGGCGCCCGCACCGCGGCACTGCCGCACATATTCTTACATTTTAGCAAGGACGGCCGAAAAATACAAGACAGAAAAACACCTCTTCCCTTC
>DXYV01000012.1 GCA_019415645.1 Clostridiales bacterium | reverse complement strand
ATGACCAGTACGTGGGGGGCGGGGCCGCCAGCCTGCGCCCCTTTGGCGGAGAGGGAGGCCCGCTGATTGACGCCGAAACGGTGCTGCTCGTCGGCGATCACCAGCCCCAGGCGGCGGAAGTGGACGGAGTCGGTCAAAAGAGCGTGGGTTCCCACCACCAGATCAAGGGAGCCATCCTCCAGATGAGCCAGAATCGCCCGCTTTTCCGCCGCTTTGCGGCCCCCAGTCAGCAGCCCCACCCGGAGGCCCGCCGGGCCCAGCAGGGCGGTCAGCGTCTGGGCGTGCTGCTCGGCCAGAATCTCGGTGGGGGCCATCAGGGCGGTCTGCCAGCCCGCCTTCCAGGCCAGCCACGCTCCAAAGGCGGCAATGACCGTCTTGCCGGAACCCACATCCCCCTGAATCAACCGGTTCATGACCCGGCCGGAGGCAGTATCGGCGGCCACTTCCGCCAGCACTCTGCGCTGGGCGCCGGTGGGCGAAAAGGGGAGCAGCGCACAGAACTGCGCCGGATCTGCGGCGGGGAAGGGGATTCCGGGCGTCTCCTCCCGGCGGTGGCGCAGCAGAGAGAGCCCGGCGGTCAGAGAGAAGAGTTCCTCGAAGATCAGCCGCCGGCGGGCGGCCTCCAGAGCGTCAAAGTCCGGCGGGTTATGGATATGGGCCAGGGCGGTCTGAATCGGCACCAGCTGATGGGCACGGCGCAGCGTCTCGGGCAGGGGCTCCGGCACCTGGGTCAGGGTATGCTCCAGGGCAAAGTGCACCCAATCGGAGAGCTGTCGGTTGTTCAGTCCGGTGGACAGGGGATAGACGGGGACAATGCGGCCGGCATAGACCGGCCGCTCTGCCGGCTCCACCGTGGGATTGGTCATCTGGCGGGCGGAGCCGAAGTGCTCCACCTTGCCATAAAAAATATAATGTTCGCCGGGCCGCAGGGAATCTCTGCGGTAGGACTGGTTGAAAAAGGTGATATTCAGGATGGAACGCTCGTCGGCGGCCTGCACCTTGACCAGCTCCAGGCCGCGGCGGATTCGGGAGAGCCGGGGGGGCTGCGCGACAAAGGCGGCCACGCACACCGGCTCGTCCAGGGGAGCCTGGGCAATGGAATAGATCTGCCGCCGGTCCTGGTATTGGCGGGGCAGGTGATAGAGCAGATCGCCCAGGGTTTTCAGACCCAGCTTATCCAGGGCCCTGGCCCGGGCGGGGCCCACGCCGGGCAGGCCGGTCACGGGGGTTGTCAATTCGGCCAGAGCCATTCCGGCGCCTCCTTTCCGATGAATGGACAGTCCGCACGCCAATACCGCACGCGGGGGCTGGTGGGATTTTACCACAAGATGGCGAAACAAACAATGCTGTATTTGAAGGAAAAACATATGTACGTATATGACAACACGGGGGAACAAAATACAAATATTCATAGTGGGAACGCCGATTTTGCTGGATTTGGCGCTGGTTTGATTGCAAAAGACAAAATGGTTGTTTATAATATTCTTATCCAATATAGTAAACGGAAATGAGGTAGGGAGCCTACGCGTCCGGCTGCAAGGGGCGCACAAAATCGAAAACCGGCGGGCGCGGCACGCGCCGGGCCGGAATCCAATGGAGGGAAAAGAAGTGGCAGAAAAACAGTTCCAAAAGGTGCTTGCCGCCAACCGCGGCGAAATCGCCATCCGCATTTTCCGGGCCTGCTATGACCTGGGTCTGCACACCGTGGCCATGTATTCCAACGAGGATATCAACGGCCTGTTCCGCACCAAGGCGGACGAGGCCTATCTGATCGGCGAGAACCAGTCCCCCCTGGGCGCCTATCTGGATATTCCCGGAATCATCGATCTGGCCAAGCGCCGGGGCGTGGACGCTATCCACCCCGGATACGGCTTCCTGTCCGAAAACGCGGACTTTGCCCGGGCCTGTGAGGCGGCGGGAATCACCTTCATCGGCCCGCCCTCCGACGTGCTGGCTCAGATGGGCGACAAGCTGGCGGCCAAGGCCACGGCCATCGCCTGCAACGTGCCCATCATTCCCGGCTCCACCGAGCCGCTGAAGGACGCGGACGATGCGGTGGCCAAGGCGGTCTCCTATGGGTTCCCCATCATCCTCAAGGCGGCGGCCGGCGGCGGCGGCCGCGGCATGCGCCGCTGCGACAATGAGGAGGAGGTCCGCGTCCAGTTCGAGCTGGTGAAGAACGAGGCCCGCAAGGCCTTCGGCAACGAGGACATCTTCATCGAAAAGTTCCTGGTGGAGCCCAAGCACATCGAGGTGCAGATCCTGGCGGACCAGCACGGCAACGTCATGCACTGCGGCGAGCGGGACTGCTCCCTCCAGCGCCGGTATCAGAAGGTGGTGGAGTACGCTCCCGCCTGGTCGGTGCCCCAGAAGACGGTGGAGGCCCTGCGGGCCGACGCGGTGAAGATCGCCAAGCATGTGGGCTACGTCAACGCGGGTACGGTGGAGTTCCTGGTGGACAAGGCCAGCGGACAGCACTACTTCATCGAGATGAACCCCCGCATCCAGGTGGAGCACACCGTCACCGAGATGGTTACGGGAATCGACCTGGTGCGGGCCCAGATTCTTATCGCCGAGGGCTATCCCCTCTCCCATCCCTGCATCGGCCTGTCCAGCCAGGAGGACCTGCGCATCAATGGTTATGCCATCCAGTGCCGGGTCACCACCGAGGACCCGGCCAACAACTTCGCTCCGGACACCGGAAAAATCACGGCCTACCGCTCCGGCGGCGGCTACGGGGTGCGTCTGGATGGCGGCAACGCCTATGCGGGCGCGGTGATCTCGCCCTATTATGACTCCCTGCTGGTCAAGGTCACCACCTGGGACAACACCTTCGAGGGGGCCTGCCGCCGGGCCACCCGCGCCCTGTCGGAGGAGCACGTCCGCGGCGTCAAGACCAACATTCCCTTTGTCACCAATATTCTGACCCATCCCATGTTCCACGCCGGCCAGTGTCACACCAAGTTCATTGACGACACGCCGGAGCTGTTCGAGGTCACCGAGGGCCGCGACCGTGCCACCAAGGTGCTCAAGTACATCGCCCAGATCCAGGTGGACAATCCCGATACGGAGCGCCACCAGTACGACACCCCCCGCTTCCCGGAGCCCACCGGAAAGCCGCTGCACGGCCTGAAGGAGCTGTTGGACAAGGAGGGGCCCGAGGCGGTGAAGAAGTGGGTGCTGGCCCAGAAAAAACTGCTCATTACCGACACCACCATGCGCGACGCCCACCAGTCCCTGCTCTCCACCCGGATGCGCACCCGGGACCTGGTCAAGGGTGCCGACGGCACCGCCGAGATTCTGGCCGACTGCTTCTCCCTGGAGATGTGGGGCGGCGCCACCTTCGATACGGCCTACCGCTTCCTCCACGAGTCCCCCTGGGAGCGGCTGGACATGCTGCGGGAGAAGATCCCCAACATTCCCTTCCAGATGCTGCTGCGGGGCGCCAACGCCGTGGGCTATTCCAACTATCCGGACAACCTGATTCGGGAGTTCGTCAAGGAATCCGCCCGCAGCGGAATCGACGTGTTCCGGGTGTTCGACTCCCTGAACTGGATTCCCGGCATGGAGATCGCCATGGACGAGGTCCTCAACCAGGGCAAGCTGTGCGAGGCCACCATCTGCTACACCGGCGATATTCTGGACCCCAAGCGGGATAAATATTCCCTCAGATACTATGTGGACATGGCCAAGGAGCTGGAGAAGCGGGGCGCCCATACCCTGTGCATCAAGGATATGTCCGGCCTGCTCAAGCCCTATGCGGCCAAGAAGCTGATCACCGCCCTGAAGAACGAGGTGGGCCTGCCCATCCACCTGCACACCCACGACACTACCGCCAACCAGGTGGCCACCTACCTGATGGCGGCCGAGGCGGGCGTGGACATCGTGGACTGCGCCATCGCGTCCATGTCCTCCCTGACCTCCCAGCCCTCGCTCAACGCGGTGGTGGCCGCACTGGAGGGCCAGGAGCGGGATACCGGCCTGGATCTGCGCGAGCTGCAGCGGCTGGACAACTACTGGTCGGATGTGCGCCTGCGCTATGCCAGCTTCGACCACGGCCTGAAGAATCCCACCACGGACATCTACCGCTATGAGATTCCCGGCGGCCAGTACACCAACCTGGAGCCCCAGGTCATCTCCCTGGGCCTGGGCCACCGCTTCGAAGAGGTCAAGGAGATGTACAAGACCGTCAACGAGATGCTGGGCGACATCGTCAAGGTGACGCCCTCCTCCAAGATGGTGGGCGATCTGGCCATCTTCATGGTGCAGAACGACCTGACGCCGGAGAACATCGTGGAAAAGGGCAGGAATCTGTCCTTCCCCGACTCCGTGGTATCCTACTTCAAGGGCATGATGGGCCAGCCGGCCTGGGGCTTCCAGCCGGAGGGCCTCCAGGAGGTGGTCCTCAAGGGCGAGGCGCCCATCACCTGCCGTCCCGGCGAGCTGCTGCCGCCGGTGGACTTCGAGCAGGTCAAGGAGGAAATGAAGGCCTTCATGGGCGACGACCTGATCAACATGCGGGCCATGCTGTCCTACTGCCTGTATCCCAAGGTCTACCAGGAGTACCGCAAGCACCGCAAGGAGTACGGCTATATCATGCGCATGGGCAGCCATGTATTCTTCAACGGCATGGCCCTGGGCGAGACCAACAAAATCAACATCGAGGACGGCAAGACCCTGGTCATCAAGTACCTGGGCCTGGGCGACCTGAACGAGGACGGCACCCGCACCGTGAACTTCGAGCTCAACGGGATGCGCCGCGAAGTGGCGGTGCCCGATAAGAACGCCGAGGTCAAGGGCAAAAACGTGGTCATGGCCGACCCGGAGGACAAGAGCCAGATCGGCTCCTCCATCCCCGGCATGGTGTCCAAGGTCAACGTCAAGCCCGGCGACACAGTGGAGGAGAACCAGGTGGTGGCCGTGATCGAGGCCATGAAGATGGAGACCTCCGTGGTAGCCCGGATGGCCGGCGTGGTGGACCAGGTCCTGGTCAAGGAAGGGACCAGCGTCAAGGCCGGCGAGCTGCTGATGACGGTCAAAATCCAATAACGCAGAAAGCGCTTGTCTGTCGCAAGCCCCGGGCCGCAGCCGCGGCCCGGGGCTGCGGACGTTTCGAACCAATCCGCCGCGCCGGAGCGCGCAAGGGAAAAGGAGCATCACACAATGGAACAGCTGCAATCGGTATTTGAGTTTCTGAATCAGGGGGTCAGCCCGTGGCACGCGGCGGCAGAGGCCGCCGCCCGGCTGGAACAGGCGGGCTACCTCCGCCTGGAGGAGTGCCGTGACTGGACGCTGGAGGCGGGCAGGGGCTACTATGTGACCCGCAACGGCTCGGCGGTGCTGGCCTTCCGCATCCCGGAGGGACCCGTGGAGGGATGGCGAATCGCCCTGGCCCACTCGGATTCCCCCACCTGGCGCGTCAAAAATACCGCCGTGGAGAAGGCGGGCTATACCAAGCTGGAGACGGAGGGCTACGGCGGTATGCTCATGGGCACCTGGCTGGACCGGCCGCTGACCGTGGCGGGACGGGCGGTGGTCCAGACGGCCCGCGGCCTGGAGAGCCGGCTGGTCTACGTGGACCGGGACCTGCTGGTCATTCCCAGCGTGGCCATCCATTTTGACCGGGAGGCCAATAATGGACGCAAATGGGACCCGCAGGTAGACCTGCAGCCCCTGTACGGCCCCAAGGACTGCAAGCCGCTGGACGAGCTGATCGCCCAGGCCGCGCAGGTGAGCGGGGACGAGCGGGTGCTGACCTGGGATCTGTGCCTGACCACCCGGCAGAAGGCGGTCCCCATCGGGCCGGAGGGGGAGTATTTCATGAGCCCCCGAATCGACGACCTGGAGTGCGCCGCAACCACCCTGCTGGGCTTTCTGGCCGGGGCGGCGCCGGAGGGAATCGTCCCGGTCTGGGGAATGCTGGACAATGAGGAGGTGGGCTCCTCCAGCCGGCAGGGCGCCCAGGGGACCTTCCTGGCCGATGTGCTCGGCCGAATCCTGGCCGGCACCGGCAACGCGGGGCGGCCCTGGCAGGCGGCGGCCAATTCCCTGATCCTCTCGGCAGACAACGGACACGGAATCCACCCCAATCATCCGGAACTCTCCGATCCGGAGAACCGGCCTGCCCTCAACGGTGGCGTGGTGCTCAAGGTCAACGCCAGCCAGAAGTACACCACCGACGCGGTTTCCGCCGCCCTGTTTACTCAGATCTGCCAGCGGGCCGGAGTTCCGGTGCAACGCTTTGCCAACCGGGCGGATATGCCGGGCGGCTCCACCCTGGGGAATTTGCAGGGACACAGCGTCTCCGCGCCCATGCTGGACATCGGGCTGGCGCAGCTGGCCATGCACTCGGCGGTGGAGACCGCCGGCTGTGCGGACGTGGCCCATATGGTCAAAGCTGTAACGGCCTTTTATAGCGCGCGGCTGCGCTGCCTCTCCGACGGGGTCTACGAACTGGATTGAGAAACGACAAAAGACCATTGACAGGAGCTTGAGCGCTCGCATATGCCCCTTTGTACCGGAAAAACCGGTACAAAGGGGCATATTTTGGTTTAAGCATAGAGATAAACAAACTGGGATGAACAAATTAGACAAAAAGATTGAGAAAATAGAAAAATATTTAGTCAATCTATTGACTTTGAGATAGAGAATTTCTATACTAAACTCAAGGCCGGACAAATACGGCAGAAGAGATCCCAACATAGAAAGGAGACAGAACATGAAACGGAACAAAAGACGCGTGCTTGCCCTTGTGCTGACCCTGTGCCTTACCTTATCCCTTATGGCCACGGCAAGCGCAAAGACCCTGACGCTCAAACCCAGCGGATACCAGATCGAGACGAGCGATTACGCGCCCGGACAGAGTGCGAACAGTTCTGCCAGCGGCGGAAATTACGACCTCTTCCGATATGATGATTTCACCGATCTCGCCGGCGGTCACTATGACGACCTGGAAGACGCGGTGAATTGGTGGCTCACCTGCGGAGTGACCAACGGAGGCGAGTCCTGGACCTACTTCGGCGCAGAATCGCCTTTCTACCGTTATGACCTGGCGTACTTCCTGTATCGATTCTATGGGATTACCAACGATGACGGCCTGTGGCCCTATTCGGATTTTCCGCACAATCCTCTGTCCGGAACCCACTTCTATAAGTTTACCGACGCGGTTCTGGCCTGCCGCTGGGCCGGTATTATGAACGGAATCGGAAACGACAGTTTCGACCCCTACGGGCTGTTGACCACGGAGCAGCTTTTGGCTACGCTGTATCGGGTGGTAACCTGGTCGCCTGAGATCCTGCCCCAGGAGGTCCGGGACAAGATCGCGGAGTTTGGACAGCCCGACTATACCAAGACAACGACGCAGATCAACGCCCACTTCCCAGAGTCCGTTACCAGCATGGTGGGCAAGGTGGACGTGGAGGGCACCCTGTCTCAGCTGAACTATTTCCCTGGTTATGCCGTCAGCAGCTGGGCCAGAGAAGCTGTGGCCTTTTTCGTGGCCACCGGCCTTTACACGCCGCCGGCGAACTTTAACCCTCAGGATGAATTGAACAAGATTGAAGTCATTGATATTCTCTATCAGGTCTGCGCTGGAACCGGCGGGCCCCAGACGGACAAATTCGATTTGTTCGGCAGCAGCGAGGTTCTGCATGATTTTGACGAGGATGCCACGCTGACCGGCGGCGAGTACACGATTGGCGATCCCGAGAATCCCGTGAAGGGAACCAGCCTGATTGCAGTCCATAACGGGGCGCAGGTCACGCTGGAGGGTGCCACGATCCATTCCAACGGCGTAGAGGCAGGAAGCCCCTACCAGCTGGCCTATCGCTGGGGCGATTCTCCCACGGTGATCGCTTACGGGGAGGGCTCGGTTCTGACGCTGAAGGACTGCGTGCTGGACTTTGAGCAGACCGTAGAACGGAATCACGGCGGCCTGATGCCTACGGCGGGCGGCACGATTATTGTGGATAACGCGACCTTCCACAGCCACCTGTCCTCCATTTCCACCTATAATGGGACCCTGATCTACAAAAATACGACGGGGATGACCACGCAGGGCAGTGAAACCGGACGTACCCATTCCTCCGACTTCTTCAGCGGCGTGACCGTGTATCAGAATTGTGAGCTGAATAAAGGCGTCACAGACGAAAACGGCAACCCGCTTTCCGGCATTGCGTTCAATGACGAGGCGGCCAGCCTGTATATCCTGGATTGCCCCTATTACGGCGCAGGCTTTGGCAATATGACGGGCGTAGCCACCGCTTATGTCGAGAACTCCACGCTCTATGCCACGCCGACCAATTGCACCAACAATACCTCCATGCTTTCCGATGTGACCTCCTACCGTATTGTGGACAGCAATGTGACCTATCCGGCCGGCATTGCCACGGTGGTGAAAGAGGGGCGGCTGGCAGCGGATTACATCAACTGCGGCACGATTATGCTGGAGGGTGATTTGGGTGATTACACCCTGTCCGATTACTCCGATTATGACGGCTACGACATCGTGGTCATCAACAACGAGTTCGGCGGGCACAGCACCATGCGGATCCGGCTGGACGGCACGACCTTTAGTCGTCCCCTGAATGTGTATGTGGCCAAGGGCTGCGACCTGATCGTGGAAGTGGCGCCGGGGACTCCTCTGCCTACCATCCATCAGGATACCAGCGAGACGATGGATCTGTTGAGCTATGTGGATCAGCAGAATCCGGAAATCGGTTATCAGGACGTGCCCAATACCGGCACTGTGACAATTCAGCAGCTGGACTGGAACAAGTAACAAGCAGGAAAAAACGAAACAAGCGCTGGGACCGAAGCTATGCTTCGGTCCCAGCGCTTATTAGGGAAGAAAAAACAGAAACGCCCCGCCGATTGGCGGGGCGTTCGTCTGCCAAGCATGTAAGATCAGAAATACTTCCGGACACCCTCGTGCGCCAGGGAGGCGTCGGCGGAAATGGTGACGGTGAACTTGATGTTGTTCTTCTCGGAGAAGGACTCCAGCCAATCCAGGAACTCCTCCACCTCGGGACCGCCGTCGCAGGGAACGACCTTGCACAGCGAATCGATGAAGATATGGGTAATATCATAGTTACTGGCATACAGACCGTAGATCAGGCCCTTCATGCGCTCGAAATTGGGCAGATCAAATTCAGCTGTATCCACCAGGCGAATCTTATAATGAATATCATAGGTCAGCTTTGGACCGCGTTCAATGGCAACCACGTTTCCGTGCTCGGTACCGACCGCCGTATTGATGAGATCAATCATCTGCTTGGTCTTACCGGAACCCTTGAGGCCCATGATTACTTTGACCATCTTTATCACTCCTTTTTTCTTTGCCGGGGGAGTCCCCAACCTGTATCTTTATCTTACCATTCTTGACCGTAAATATCAACAGATTTTACACGGTTTACGGAAATTTCATGGGTGATTTTTTCCCAAAGCTTAGAAAACAAAGAAAACGCTTGGGACGCGCCGCAGGCGCGGACTCCTGAGCAAGCCCGCCGGAGCAGGGATTGGGAAAGGCTTACAGACGGGCTTCCAGTTCCGCCCGGCGGTCCTCGTAGCCGGGCTTGTGTGCCCCAGGGGAACTAGGTTCCCCTGAGGGCCCCGGTTTGAAAGAGAGCCGGCGGAAGTGAATTCCGCCGGCGCAAGGTTTTGCTGCGCAAAACGCTTGGGACGCGCCGCAGGCGCGGACTCCTGGGCAAGCCCGCCGGAGCAGGGACTGGGAAAAGGCTTACAGACGGGCCTCCAGTTCCGCCCGGCGGTCCTCGTAGCCGGGCTTGCCCAGGAGGGCAAACATGTTCTTCTTGTAGGCCTCCACGCCCGGCTGGTCAAAGGGATTGACGCCCAGCAGATAGCCGGACAGACCGCAGGCAAACTCAAAGAAGTAGATCAGGCGGCCCACACTCTCCTCATCCCGGCGGGGGAGATTGACCGCCAGGTTGGGCACGCCGCCGTCCACATGGGCCAGCAGCGTTCCCCGGCGGGCCTGCTCGCAGACGAAGGACAGCTCCTTGCCGGTCAGGAAATTCAACCCGTCGGCGTCGTCCGGGTCGGCGGGAATGGTGACGGTGTGGCGGGGCTCCTGGAAGCAGACAATGGTCTCCATCAGGATGCGCTCGCCCTCCTGGATGTACTGTCCCATGGAGTGCAGGTCGGCGGTCAGCTCCACGCTGGCGGGGAAGATGCCCTTGCCGTCCTTGCCCTCACTCTCGCCGTAGAGCTGTTTCCACCATTCGGCGAAGAAGCGGAAGGCGGGCTCGAAGCAGCCGAGAATCTCGATCTTCTTTCCGGCAGTATAAAGGCCGTACCGGGCGGCGGCGTACTGGGCCGAGGGGGAGCCGGTGGGATTTGCCAGGCTCTCTTCGCGCTGGGCCATGGCGCCGGCCATGAGACGGCCGATGTCGATGCCCGCCACGGCAATGGGCAGCAGACCCACGGCGGTCAGCACGGAGTAGCGGCCGCCCACCTCGTCGGGGACGACAAAGGTCTCATAGCCCTCCCGGTCTGCCATGCCTTTCAGCGCGCCCCGGGCCTTGTCGGTGGTGGCGTAGATGCGGGACCGGGCCCCCGCCTTGCCGTAGCGCTGCTCCAACAGATTTTTGAAGATGCGGAAGGCCACGGCGGGCTCGGTGGTGGTCCCGGATTTGGAGATGACGTTCACCGAGAAATCCCGGTCGCCCAGCAGGTCGATGACCTCCTGAAGAGAATCGGAGGACAGCCCGTTGCCGACAAAATAGATGTCCGGCGTGGACTTGGGCAGCAGGTTGTAATTGGGGGATTTCAAAAGCTCAATGACGGCGCGGGCCCCCAGATAGGAGCCGCCGATTCCGATGACGACCAGAGCCTTGGAATCCGACTGGATTCGCGCGGCGGCCGCCTGGATGCGGGAAAATTCCTCTTTGTCGTAGTCCCGGGGCAGATGGACCCAGCCGGTAAACTCGCCGCCCAGGCCGTCACCGCGGTCCAATTTTGCACAGGCCGCAGCCAGAGCGTCCGTCAGGTCCTGCTGGGGCAAAAAGCGCTTTGCGTTGGAAATATCAACTGTTAGCATGGAAACCCCTCCCAATCATTGGTTTATGTCCCAAGTATAGCATAGACGCGGGCGGTTTCCAAGTAGAAAAAGGGAGAAATCACCGATTTTCCAAATCACGCCGGAGCGTGCGGGCCGCCCGGAGGGTGGAGGCCGTCTACGCCTTTTTCACAGATGGCAGGAAAGGGAATACAGACGGCAAAAAAGCTCCCCGCGCCGACGGCGCAGGGAGCGGAGAAGCGGTCTTCCGTTTTTCAGGCTGTGCATAGGGGCGGGGATGCGGCCGCTCCCAACCGGGGACGAGCCCCGGTCGGGAGCCCTGTGAAATTCAAATGCACGGCGGAAATCAATTCCGCCTGCGCCGAGGTTTTCGCTCCGCGAAAACGCTCGCACGGCGCTGGACGCGCCGCCCCGTCTGTGACGGGACCCTCGCGGCGGCCGTACATTCTTCAAGCTTAATTCTTTAAGCTGTGCATAGGGGCGGGGATGCGGCCGCCGCGGGCGATAAAGGCGGCGGCGCTCTCCGGGTGGACCGGCATAATGGGCGCGGTGCCCAGCAGACCGCCAAAATCCACGGTGTCGCCCACCTGCATGCCGGGGGCGGGGATCAGACGCACGGCGGTGGTCTTGGTGTTGACCATGCCGATGGCCGCCTCGTCGGCGATGATGGCGGAGAGGGTCTCGGCGGTGGTGTCGCCGGGGACGGCGATCATATCCAGACCCACGGAGCAGACGCAGGTCATGGCTTCCAGCTTGTCCAGCGTCAGCACGCCGGAGGAGGCCGCGGCGATCATGCCCTCGTCCTCCGACACGGGGATAAAGGCGCCGGAAAGGCCGCCCACGCTGGAGGACGCCATGACGCCGCCCTTTTTCACCGCGTCGTTGAGCAGGGCCAGCGCGGCGGTGGTGCCGTGGGTGCCGCACACCTCCAGGCCCATCTCCTCCAGGATGCGGGCCACGCTGTCCCCAATGGCGGGCGTGGGGGCCAGGGAGAGATCCACGATTCCGAAGGGTACGTCCAGCCGGCGGGAGGCCTCCTGTGCCACCAGCTGACCCATGCGGGTGACCTGGAAGGCGGTCTTTTTGATGGTTTCGGCCACCACATCGAAAGGCTGCCCCTTCACGGACTGGAGGGCGTGATGGACCACGCCCGGGCCGGAGACACCCACGTTGATGACCCGGTCGGCCTCCGACACACCGTGGAAGGCGCCGGCCATGAAAGGATTGTCCTCCACGGCGTTGCAGAATACCACCAGCTTGGCACAGCCAAAGCCGCCCCGGTCCGCCGTCCGCTCGGCGGTCTGTTTGATGGTCTGTCCCATGAGGGCCACCGCGTCCATGTTGATGCCCGCCTTGGTGGAGCCGATGTTCACCGAGGCGCACACCAGCTCGGTGGTGGCCAGGGCCTCGGGAATGGCGCGGATGAGCTTGCGGTCGGCGGGGGTCATGCCCTTTTGGACCAGGGCGGAGAAGCCACCCACAAAGTTGACGCCGGTGGCGGCCCGGGCCTTGTCCAGAGCAACGGCGAAGGGCACATAGTCCTCGGTCTCCGACGCGCCGGCCACCAGGGCGATGGGCGTGACGGAGATGCGCTTGTTGACGATGGGAATCCCGAACTCCGCCTCAATGGCCTCGCCGGTCCGGACCAGATTCTGGGCCGAACGGGTGATCTTGTCGTAGATCTTCCGGCAGGCGGCCTTGGGGTCCGGGTCGCAGCAGTCCAGCAGTGAGATACCCATGGTGATGGTACGGATGTCCAGATGCTGCTTGTCGATCATCTGAATCGTCTGAAGAATATCGTTGGTATTGATCATAAAAGACCTCCGGTGGAGCGCTTACCCGCACAGCGGGGGCGCCGAGTGGCGCGTTCAAGTGCCTTGGCAGTTCAAAACACCTGGCGCAGGGGCGATTCATGCGCCCCGAGCATATCAAACTGTGGTCAGCAGGCTGTTGTCACGCTGCGGGTTGGGCGCATGGCCGGGGCGCTAAGTCCAGGCTCCGCAGAAAATGCCGCTCCGGGTTTTGCCCGTCGCCTGTTTTTCTATCTGCGCCCCGCCTTAGCTCCCCTATGCGCCTACCCTCCGCGCTTCTTCAGATCCGGTGCATGGCGTTGAAGATGTCCTCCAGCTGGATGCGGATGGACAGGCTGCGCTCCTCGCCCGCGTGCTCCAGAATCTGGGCCAGCTCCGCGAAGGAGACGTTGGCTGCGGCAGTATCCACCAGCATGATCATGGTGAAATACTCCTGCAGGATGGTCTGGCTGATGTCCAGCACGTTGACATTGTGTTCGGCCAGCAGGGTGCACACGGCGGCGATGATGCCCACCTGGTCCCTGCCGATAACGGTTACGATTGCTCTCATGGATTGGTTCCTCCTCTTATTGACTCAGCTCATCCAGCGTCAGCGCGAAGGCCGGCAGGAAATGCTCCATAAAATAGTCCAGCTCCGGCAGCTTCATGGCCCGCAGGGCCTCCATGGTCTGCTCCGCCGCCTGCCGGAATTCGGTGTTGCCCGCCTTGAGCTCTTCCACGCATTTGATATAGGCGGACAGCTTATCGGCGGCCTTGACCAGGTCGCGGACCGGGCCGGGGGACTCCTTCAAATAGGGCTTGTAGGTCCCGCGCAGGGACTCAGGCAGCATGGCCAGCAGCTTGTCGGCGGAGACAGACTCCACCTTCTGGTAGGCCGCCCGGATGTCAGGGTTGAAATACTTCACTGGCGTGGGCAGATCGCCGGTCAGAATCTCCGGCGCATCGTGGTAAAGGGCGGCCACCGCCACCTCACCGGGGTCGATGGTCCCGCCGAATACCTCCCGCCGAAGCACAGCCAGGGCGTGGGCCAGCACCGCCACCATATGGGAGTGCTCCTGCACATTTTCCGGCATGGAGTTGCGCATGAGGGCCCAGCGGTCGATGTAGCGCATCCGGGAGATATAGGCAAAAAAGGCTTCCTCCAAAACAGTCAGTCCTCCTTGCTCCGCCGCCCGGCGGAGCCGGACGCGGAAGGGACGCATAGCGCCCTTCCGATCCTGTTATAATATTTAGACAGTATATCAGAAACGACAAAGATTGTAAATAAAAAGGGTTGTGTTTTTCCCCGTCATGTTCTACAATGCAGGTGGATATTTGGCCCGGCCTTGCGGGCTTTTGACGAGAAGAAAAGGAGCGGATCAAAATGCGTATTACGGGTGCAAAAGTATTTGACCAAAAAGACGGATTTGTGCAGCGCGACCTGCTGATCGCGGAGGGCCGGCTGGCCGACCACAGCGACAACGATGTGGTGGTGGACGGTGCCGGCTGCTATGCCATCCCGGGGCTGACGGACCTCCACTTTCACGGCTGCATGGGCGAGGATTTCAGCGACGGGACACCGGAGGGACTGGCGAAGATCGCCGATTATCAGCTGTCCCGGGGCGTGACCCAGTTCTGCCCGGCGGGTATGACCCTGGCCCGGGAACAGCTGGTGAAGATCTGCCAGGTAGCGGCAGCCCATAAGAAGAACGCGGTCTCGGGCGCCGACCTGGTGGGCGTCAACCTGGAGGGGCCCTTTCTGTCCTATGCCAAGCGGGGCGCACAGAACCCGGAGTGGCTCCAGAAGCCCAACCTGCCCCAGTTGGAGGAGTTGATGGCAGCCTCTGAGGGCCTGGTCAAGCTGGTCTCCGTAGCCCCCGAAGTGGAGGGCGCGCTGGACTTTATCCCCGGCGCGTCCAAGCTGGCTACGGTCTCTCTGGCCCACACTACCGCCGATTATGACACAGCCATGGCCGCCTTCCGGGCGGGTGCCAGCCATGTGACCCACCTGTTCAACGCCATGCCGCCTTTTGCCCATCGGGACCCCGGCGTGGTGGGCGCGGCCTCGGACAGCGGCGTGAATGTGGAGCTGATCTGCGACGGCGTACACATCCATCCCGCCGTGGTGCGTGCGGTGTTCAAGCTGTTCGGCGCCGACCATGTGATTCTCATCAGCGACACCATGCGGGCGGCCGGTATGCCGGATGGGGACTACACCCTGGGCGGCCAGGCGGTGAAGGTCACCGGGAACCGCGCAGTGCTGGAGGACGGTACGCTGGCCGGCTCGGTCACGGATCTGATGGCCTGCATGAAGACCGCGGTCTCCTTTGGTATCCCGCTGGCAGACGCGGTGCGGGCGGCGGCCTGCAACCCGGCCAAGGTGCTGGGCATCGACGACCAGGTGGGCACACTGGACCTGGGAAAGCAGGCCAACGTGGTCCTGCTGGACGAAAATCTGAATCTGCGCACGGTGATCTTCCACGGTCAGGTGCAGTAAGAAAACGGAAAACCGGAGCGGGCCGTCCTGATCAGGACGGCCCGCTCCGGTTTGGTTCAGGCGATGACTTGCTGACAAAACCGAGTGAGGAGTACGGCGGCCTCGGCCCGGGTCACGGCCCGGCCGGGGGAGAGGGTGAGCGGTGTGTCGCCGGTGAGCAGAGCGAGTTCCACCGCCCAGGTCACCGCGTCCAGCGCCCAGGCGGACACGTCCGCCTGATCGGCAAAGCCGACAAGGGCAGCGGACGGTGCGGGCTGGCCGGCGTACCGCCAGAGCAGCGTGACCAGCATCTCACGGGTAAGGGGGGCCTCCGGCGCACAGGTTCCCGCGCGGTCGCCGCACAGGATTCCGCTCTCCCAGGCCCAGGAGACGGCAGGCGCGTACCAGGCGGAGGACGGTACCTCGGAACCGGGGAGGGGGAGCGCCTGCTCCGGCGCCCCGGCGTGCCGCCAGAGCACCTCGGCCCCCATGGCGCGGGTCATGGGCTGCAAGGGGGAGAAGGTGGTCGCCGAGGTGCCCTGAAACAGGCCGCGCTGGCAGACAAAGGCCAGGGACTCCCCATACCAGGCCTCCGGGGACACATCCGTAAACTCCCGCAGGATTCGGGGGACCTCCGGGTCGTCCCCCAGACCGACCCGGTAGGAGAGCGGGACCGCGCCGCCGGGGATGGTCAGCAGCAGCGCGCACAGCAGGAACAGGACCGACAGGCATTTCCCAGACATGGCAGGCTTCTCCTTTGTAAAAAATTGGATGGTTCTATTATAACCCAACCGCCCGGCGAAAACACGGGAAGGCGGGGGAAGGTCCGCCCTGGCACCTTGCGGCCGGTTCCACATAGAATGGGACAGATGACGCAGGAGGTAGGATGCTATGAAACGGGCAATGAATATTTGGGTCGTGGGCGGCGACCAGCGCCAGGCGGCGCTGGCGGGCCTGCTGGCAGAGGATGGGCATACGGTACATACCTTCGCGCTGGACCGGGCGGAGGGGCTGACCTGTGAGACCTCCCTGGAGGAGGCAGACCGGGCGGACTGCGTGGTGCTCCCTCTGCCGGCCATGGGGGAGCGGGGCCACCTGAACGCCCCGCTTTCGGAGGAGGAATATTCCCTGACCTGGGTGCTGGATTTTTTGCGGCCGGGCCAGCTGGTATGCGCGGGAATGGTGAACCGGGAGCTGGCCGCCGCCGCAGAACAGCGGAGGCTGCGGCTGGAGGACTATTTTGCCCGGGAAGAGCTGGCGGTGGCCAATGCGGTGCCCACGGCGGAAGGGGCGATTCAAATCGCCCTGGAGGAGCTGCCCATCACGCTGCACGGCGCGCGGGCGCTGGTCATAGGATATGGAAGGCTGGGAAAGGCACTGGCCCAGCGCCTGGACGGTCTGGGCGCGCGGGTCACGGTGGCGGCCCGGAGCTGGGAGGCGCTGGCCTGGGCCCAGAGCCGGGGGCTGGCTACCGAACACGCCGGCCGGCTGACGCCCTGGCTGTGCAGCTATGATCTGGTGGTCAACACGGCCCCCGCCCGCCTGCTGGGCCGGGAGCAGCTGGCCGTGCTCCGGCCGGGTGCGCTGGTGATCGATCTGGCCTCCAAGCCGGGCGGCGTGGATTTTGAAGCGGCCGTCCAGCTGGGCGTTAAGGCGGTTTGGGCCCTGTCGCTGCCGGGCAAGGTGGCCCCGGTTTCCGCCGGGGGGTACATGAAAACCGCGATCTATCATATCATGGATGAGTTAGGAGAGTGACTATGGAGCATTTGCGTGTGGGCTATGCCTTTTGCGGCTCCTTTTGTACGTACAGCAAGGCGATGGCGGCCCTGGAGCAGGTGGCGGGACGGTACGACAGCGTACAGCCCATCGTGTCGGAAGCCAGCGCCGCCACAGATACCCGATTCGGCAATGCGCACGATTTTATGCGGGAGATGGAGCGGATCTGCGACAAGCGGGTGATTGCCACCATCCGGGATGCTGAGCCGATCGGGCCGAAAAAGCTGCTGGATGTGCTGGTGATCTGTCCCTGCACGGGAAACACTCTGGCGAAACTGGCGGCGGGAGTGACGGATTCCTCGGTGACGATGGCGGCCAAGGCCCATCTGCGCAACGGCCGGCCGCTGGTCATCGCGGTGAGTACCAACGACGGCTTGGCGGCCAGCGCCAAGAACATCGGCACGCTGCTGGACAAGAAGAACGTGTATTTCGTCCCCTTCCGTCAGGACGACCCGGAGAAAAAGCCTACCTCGCTGGTCGCGGATTTCTCCCGGATTCCCGATGTCATCGAGGCGGCCATGCGGGGGGAACAGCTCCAGCCGGTGCTGTTGGGGAGCGCATAAAGAACACAGCGGAGGGCACTGCCCTCCGCTGTGTTCTTTGTATGCACCGCAGCCTCTTTACTTTTTGCGCCGGGCCTGTTATGCTGGACGCGGAAAGCTCCGACTGGATAGAAAAGGGGTCTATGACTATGTGATGGACGTCTAACCCCATTGCGACTCGGACACCGGGGTGGTCTGGGTTTTCTGCTGCCCGCGCACCGATGGAAACGACCCGATCGTTTGGGGATGCAAAAATTTTGTCGTATAAAATTTGGAATGAAATGGAAAATAATAGTTGCCAAGCAGCGTAAACTGTGGTATTTTAGAAAACAGGAAATGATTTCCATATCTATACTATCATTTGGCAGATTTTTGCCGGAAAAGGGGCGTTATCAATGGAAACGAAAAAGAGAGTACTGGTGGCAGACGCCAGCGAGGAATTCCGAAAGCTGCTGGCCGATGCGATTCGGCAGGAAGCGGACCTGGAAGTGGCAGGCGTGACGGGGAACGGAGAGGAGCTGTTGGAGCTGGCGCAGCGCTGCCAGCCGGATGTTATTGTAATGGATATGGTGCTGACCGCTATGGACGGCTTGACCGTACTGGAAGAGCTGGGCGAGCAGAAGCCGCCGGTCCTGGTCCTGTCCAGCTTCAGCGGAGCGGCTCTGGCGGAGCAGGCGGCGGCCAAGGGCGCCGACTATCTGATGCTGAAGCCCTGTCGGGTCTCCACGCTGCTGGAGCGGGTGCGTCAGCTGGCGGCAGAGCGCACGGAAGGACTGGACGAGCCGGAGGCCGGGGATGGACAGAGCCTGGAGCGGCAGGTGACCTCGATCATCCATGAGATCGGCGTGCCCGCCCATATCAAGGGATACCAGTACCTGCGGGAGGCCATCCGCCTGACAGTGGAGGACATGGAGGTCATCAATGCGGTAACGAAGGTGCTCTATCCGGCGGTAGCGAAAAAGTTCAACACTACCGCCTCCCGGGTGGAGCGGGCCATCCGTCACGCCATCGAGGTGGCCTGGGACCGGGGAGACTTGGAGACCCTGCAAAAATATTTCGGCTATACCGTTTCCAACGCCAAGGGGAAGCCGACCAACAGCGAATTCATTGCCATGATCGCCGATCGAATCTCACTGGGGATGAAGGACCGGGCTGTGTCCTGAACCCCTTGGGGCCAAGGAATGGCAGAAGAAGAGGTCTGGACGCGTCCCAATGAACACCGCGAAAGGGGCATGGAAACACGACGGGGACAGCGGCCAATCGTTTGGCTGGCTGCGCGCAGCACTCCCGGTTTATTTGGAGGGAACTTCGAATAAACCGGGAGTGTTTTTATGCCTGAAACGAGCGTGAGAAGCAGAAAGTTGTCTCCGAAATTTGTGTGCAGTCCCCAAGAGAGATTATAGTTTGGCTTTCAATTTAATCGAGGATATGGTAAAAAGAAAAGGAAAAAACTATAAATTTGATCTGCAAAATAGAAGGACAATCATTCCAGGAACATAGGGATAATTGCTAAGGATTTTGTATGAGAGCAGAGAAGCACCCCGCCCTTGAAGCTTGTCAGGACGGGGTGCGTGATTAAACGCTGCTATTTATTGCTTTCGTACTCTAAGATTTTCTCTGCGGCCAAATATCCGCTGGCAAAGGCCCAGGAAAAATCGTTGATACATTCTAATTTTTCGCCGCCTTGGTTAACATAGCGATTTCCAACGGTATCTCCTGCACAGTAAAGTCCCTCAACAGGACGACCTCGATTTAGAACATTCATATTTTCATCTGCATCCAGACCGCCGAATACGCCGTCAGTTGCCATATGAGTTTGGATAGCAAAAAAGGGGCCTTGTTCCATAGGCTTAAGATATTTTGGAAGAAATATTACATATGAAGCCGAAGAGCCCTTTTGCAAGCGCCCTGAGGGTGAGGCTCTTAGCAGCAAAAAAAATCTTGCGAAGTATAGGCCACAGGTAGGCAGAAGATAAGATAGAAATCGGTATCTGTGACGTTGATTAGGCATAAAACAAGTGAAAGAAACTGGACGTTCGATACTTCCCATCACCGAATATTGATGCGATAGACTGCACGGAGACCTGAGAACAAAAGCAATGGCCAGTCAGGAGCGGACGCGGCGCGCACCGCAGCCTGACGGAGGAAAGTCTGTGATCCGCGTCACGGTCTGTACAAGCTGCCGGCCCGATCTGGGCCGGCGGCTTTTTTGCGCGGGAATACTTCGGGTCGGCAGGGCAATTTTGGCGGAAAGAATTGAAACTGCCGCGCGGTGTGGTACAATAGGAAAAGCAAAAACCGAGGGGGAATTTGTTTGAACCGGAAAAAAAGCCATACGCTCCTGCGCTTTTTGGAGGGATATGGGCGCCAGAGCATATTGGCCCCGCTGTTCAAGCTGCTGGAGGCGCTGCTTGATCTGCTGGTGCCCCTTGTGGTGGCGGACATCATCAACGTGGGTATCGCCCAGGGGGACGTACCCTATCTGCTGCGCCGCTGCGGCATCCTGATTTTGCTGGGCATAGTCGGCCTGGCCTGTTCCATCACAGCCCAGTGGTTTGCGGCGGAGGCCGCCATCGGCTACGCCACGGCCATGCGCCATGCCCTGTTCCGGCACGTTCAGACGCTGGACTTTGCCCAGATGGATACCCTGGGCAGCAGCACGCTCATCACCCGGCTGACCAGCGACATCAACCAGGTGCAGAATGGGCTGAACATGGCGCTGCGGCTGTTCCTGCGCTCGCCGTTCATCGTGTTCGGCAGTGTGGTGATGGCCTTCGCCATCGACCGCCGGACCGCACTGATTTTCGTGGCGGCGGTGCCGCTGCTAAGCCTGATCGTGTTTGGCCTGATGCGGCTGACCAGTCCCCTGTACCGGCGGGTACAGGGACAGCTGGACCGGGTCCTGCGGCTGACCCGGGAGAATCTGACCGGCGTGCGGGTGGTGCGCGCCTTCGGCCGGGAGGCGGAGGAGGAGCGGCAGTTCCGCCAGGAAAACCAGCAGCTGACCAAGCTTCAGCTGCGGGTGGGGCGCTTGTCGGCGCTGATGAATCCCCTGACCTATGTGGTGGTCAATCTGGCCATTGTGGCGGTGCTCTATGTGGGCGCGCAGCAGGTGGAGGGCGGGGCGCTGCTCAGCGGCGACGTGTACGCCCTGGTCAGCTACATGAGTCAGATTTTGGTGGAGCTGGTGAAGCTGGCCAACGTCATCGTGCTCACCTCCAAGGCGCTGGCCTGTGCCGGACGGGTACAGGCGGTGCTGGACCTGGAGCCGCAGATGCAGTTCCCGGCGGAGGAGGCGCCCATGGAGGGGAGCGAGGCTGTCTCGTTTCGGAATGTGGAGCTGACCTACGCAGGTGCGGACGGCGCCAGCCTGCAGGAGATCAACTTTTCGGTGCCGCGGGGCGCGACCTTTGGAATCATCGGCGGTACGGGCAGCGGCAAGACCAGTGTGGTCCACCTGATTCCCCGCTTTTATGACGCCACTGCGGGCCGGGTCTGCCTGTTTGGCCGGGACGTGCGGGACTATCCCAAGGAGCAGCTGCGGGACGCGGTGAGTGTGGTCATGCAGCGGGCGCAGCTGTTTTCCGGGACCATCCGTTCCAACCTGCTCTGGGGCAATGAAAACGCCGGGGAAGCGGACCTGTGGGCGGCGCTGGAGACCGCTCAGGCGGCCGAGTTCGTCCGGTCCAAGCCCCTGGGGCTGGACGAGCCGGTGGAGCAGGGGGGACGCAACCTCTCCGGCGGCCAGCGGCAGCGGCTGACCATTGCCCGCGCGCTGGTGAAGAAGCCGAAGATCCTGATTTTGGACGACAGCGCCAGCGCCCTGGACTTTGCCACGGATGCCGCTCTGCGCAAGGCTCTGCGCGCTCTGCCCGGAGATATGACGGTGGTGATCGTCAGCCAGCGCACCTCAAGTCTCCAGCACGCGGACCAGATTCTGGTGCTGGAGGACGGGAAACAGGCGGGGCTGGGCAGCCACCGGCAGCTGCTGGAGACCTGCCCGGTCTACCGGGAGATTTATGACAGTCAGTTTCAGAGAGGGGGTGCGGGGGCGTGAACCAAGCTCAAATCGCCCAAACAAGAGCGACTTGGGCCATCCTGCGCCGGGTCCTGCACTGGATTCGGCCCTACTGGGGCTTCCTGCTGCTGAGCCTGCTGCTGGCGGCGGCCAGCGTGGGGACCCAGCTGCTGGTCCCCATCCTCACGGGAAACGCCATTGACGCGATGCTGGGTGCGGGCCAGGTGGATTTTACCGCCCTGGTGAAGGTCTTGGGGGCCATCGCCCTCTCCGCGGGGGTGACCGCCCTGGCCCAGTGGGGCATGAACGAGTGCAACAACCGGATGGCCTTCTGCGTCAGCCGGGATCTGCGCAACGCCGCCATCCGGAAGATCCAGGTCCTGCCCCTGCGCTATCTGGACGGCCACCCCACCGGCGACCTGGTCAGCCGGGTCATCGCGGATGTGGACGCGTTTTCCGACGGCCTTCTGATGGGCTTCACCCAGCTGTTCAGCGGCGTGCTGACCATTGCGGGCACCCTGGGATTTATGCTGTATGTCAACGTGCCCATCACGCTGGTGGTGGTGGTCATCACCCCCCTGAGCATCGTGACCGCCGCCTTTATCGCCCATAAGAGCGAGAAGTATTTCCGCCGGCAGAGCGAGGTCCGGGGGGAGCAGACTGCCCTGATCAACGAGATGATCGAGGGCCAGCGGGTGGTGCAGGCTTTCCATCAGGAGGACAGCACTCTGGAGCGCTTTGATGAGATCAACGGACGGCTTCAGTTCGCCGGTCTGCGGGCGGTGTTTTACAGCAGCCTGACCAACCCGGTCACCCGCTTTGTCAACAGTATGGTCTATGCCGGCGTGGCGCTGGCCGGCGCGCTGTATGCGGTCCACGGCGGAATCACCGTGGGACAGCTGTCCAGCTTTTTGGGCTATGCCAATCAGTACACCAAGCCATTCAATGAGATTTCCGGCGTGGTGACCGAGCTGCAGAACGCCCTGACCTGCGCCGGCCGCCTGTTCCAGCTGCTGGACGAGACCGAACAGACCCCCGACGGCCCGGAGGCGTACGACCTGCCCGCGGAGGAAGTCACTGGGGCGGTGACGCTGGAGCATGTGGACTTCCGCTATGAGGCGGACCGTCCGCTGATCGAGAATCTGAATCTGGCGGTGGAGCCCGGACAGCATATCGCCATCGTGGGGCCCACCGGCTGCGGCAAAACCACGCTCATCAACCTGCTGATGCGCTTTTACGACGTGGACAGCGGCGCCATCGCGGTCAGCGGCCGGGACATCCGCGGCCTGACCCGCCGCTCCCTGCGGGGCAGCTACGGAATGGTGCTTCAGGACACCTGGCTGAAAACGGGCACCATTCGGGAAAACATCGCCTACGGCCGGCCGGACGCCACGGAGGAGGAGATCATGACCGCGGCCAAACTGGCCCATGCCCACAGCTTTATCCTGCGGCTGCCCGGCGGATATGACAGCCCGGTGTCGGAGGACGGCGGCAGCCTGAGCCAGGGGCAGAAGCAGCTGCTGTGCATTGCCCGGGTGATGCTCTACCTGCCCCCCATGCTGATTTTGGACGAGGCCACCAGCAGCATCGACACCCGGACCGAACTGAAGATTCAGGATGCCTTTGGCCGGATGATGCAGGGCCGGACCAGCTTTATTGTGGCCCACCGGCTGTCCACCATCCGGGAGGCGGATGTGATTCTGGTGATGCGGGACGGGCATATTATCGAACAGGGCAGCCATGATGCCCTGATGGCACAGAACGGCTTTTACGCCCGGCTTTACAACAGTCAGTTTGAGGGCGCAGACGACAGAAATTAGGAGGAAGTCCGTATGGAGATTCGAAGAGAGACCAGCCGCGATCACGACGCGGTTTACACGCTGATTCAAGAGGCCTTTGCCAGCGCGGAGCACAGCGATGGAAATGAACAGGACCTGGTGCAGGCGCTGCGCGCCAGTCCGGCCTTTGTGCCGGAGCTGTCGCTGGTGGCGGAGGAGAACGGCAGTCTGGTGGGACACATTTTGTTTACTGAGGCAAAGGTGGGGGAGGATACGGTGCTGGCTCTGGCTCCGCTTTCCGTCCGCCCCGCCGCCCAGCGGCGGGGCGTGGGGACGGCGTTGATTCGGGAGGGGCACCGCATCGCCGCTGAGCTGGGCTACGGCTACGCGCTGGTACTGGGCAGCGAGACCTACTATCCCCGCAGCGGCTATCGTCCGGCTGAGTCCTTTGGCATCGAGGTTCCGCCGGGTATGCCGCCCGCCAATTTTATGGCCGTCCGCCTGCGGGCGGACGCACAGCCCATCGGTGGAGCGGTGACCTACGCAGACGAATTTGGCCTGTGAGACAAACGGGCGGGGCGTCCATTCCGAAAAGGGATGGACGCCCCGCCCGTTTTTGCTGATGTGAGGGAGCAGGCGATCAGGAGAAGCGGTAGACGCGGGAGAGATCCTTGCGGTCTTGGAAGGTCAGGACGCAGACCGAGCCGTCCGGACCGGGCCAGATATCGTGAATCCCACCGGCCAGGCGGTGGCGGGAGATGAGCTCCAAAGTTGGCGTGTAGCACTCGAAAAAACCGCCATTCCCCACCCAAAGGCGGTTCTGCCCGTCGCAAATGGGGAGGAAAAAGTCGCTTTTCTGCCGCAGCCGCTGACGCGGCTCCAGAGAGGCGGCGTCCAGGACCGCCAGCCCGGACTGGAAGCCGGCCGCATAGAGCAGAGAGCGGTCGGGGGAGAAGGCGAGACTGGACAGATAGGGAACGGCGGCGGTGCCGCACTCCTTCAAGTCGGGCGTCAGCCGGGAGAGGGTCCCATCCTGGCGATAGCCGCTGCTTTGCAGCAGGTACACCATGCCGCCCAAGACGAAGGCCCTTGCGTCGTTGGCCCGGTCCGAAATCGAAGTGCGGGCCAGCTCCCGTCCGGAAAGGTCAAGCCGGAGAAGCTGTCCGGGAGCATGTTTGCCTGGATAGAGGCGGACATAAATGCTCTGGCGGTCCACCTGAAACACAAAACCCTCCGAATCGGGGCGCTGCCAGCGGACGCTCCCGTCCGGAGCATAACAGAGCAGGGCGGCGGAACGAAGGGTTTTGGGCGGCGCAGTCCCGTAGTCCAGATCTTCCGGACGTTCCACCAGCAGTCCGCCGTCCGGCAGCAGATGGAGCTTGCCCTGAACAGGTTCCCCGTCCAGGGTAAGGGCCAGCGGCGTGGGGCAGAGGCCGGCGGTGTCCGCCAAAATCACACATTGAGAGGGGACAAACGCGCCGGGAAAGCTGGGGTGGGGAGCCAGCTTGTCCCCGTAAGTAACCAGACGCCCGCCCAACTCAGCATATTCCAGAGTGCCCGTGGGAGCGTGATCATCTGGGCTTAAAATCGGCAGGATGGAATCTTCCTCCAGAGGAAGTAAGGACAGGGTTCCGTCGGCGTTCTGCTGTCCCCAGAAACCGCCATAGCGGTGCTGCCCAATGACATCCCCGATCTTGCAGCCAAATACAGCGGCGTCACGGTTGTCGGCATAGGCCAAAGGGCGGAAGAGGATAACCGGACCGCCGTCCAGACACAGGTCCGGAATCTCCTGTGTAAGCTCCGCCTTACCCTGATTTTTTACCTTAGGGGGCAGCGGATGGTCGTTGAGCCAAGCCTCCAGCGGCGCGCAGTCTGCGGGAGTAAACTGGAAGGACTCGGGCGTATCCCAGCGGGCATAGAGGGGTGCGCCCAGGAGCTGACTCAAAATGGACAGCTTTTCCTCCTGGTCGGAAGCGGTAAACAGACGCTTGAGCTTGGGCGCAGTTTCCGGCGGAAGGCCCAGCGCAGAACAGAAGAGCTTTGGATTGCCTGCGGTCAGGACGTCGCCCTCTTGATTGACTATGTGGTGGGTCAGCCGTTTGCCCTGGCCATAGAGCGTCAGATCCAGCGCATCTCCATCAAAGATGGACACCGCCAGAACGGTGCAGGAGAGCGTTTTGGACAACTGATTGGCCCTGCGGTTCAGCGGGCCGAAGGACAGATCCCCGGGGCAGGCGGTGACGAACCGCTCTGACCAGCGGCCCACCACCGCTTTGGGCAAAGCGGCCCGGACGCTGGACTCTTCCGCGCCCAGAATTTGCAGATTGGAAAGAGACGTTCCCATATTCGCACCTCCAGACAAAACATGGTTCAAAGCCGCGGGAATTGCGGACGGCGGCGCAGCAGACCAGGGGGGCGCCACCGTCCTGTGCCCGAACCGAACGCTCAGGCCTTGGCCAGGTCAGAGGCCGCATAGCGGGCCTCGATGGTGCAGTTGTCATGCCTGGAAATGCGGCACAGCAGGGCGCGCAGCTGATAGGCCCCGCCGAAGGGGTCGCAGGGCCGCTGGCCGCTGGTGAGGAGATTGACGTTGGACTCGTCCCAGCCGTAGCCCGGCGCGCCGGCCTCCGGGTACCACCAGCCCATCTCGCAGTTGACCACCCGGGGGTCCAGCTCGGGCTTGAATACGGCCTTTTGGGTGATTTTGCCCCGGGGCGTCTCGATCCACACCCAGTCCCCTTCCGCGATTCCATAGTGCGCGGCGGTGTCCGGATGGAGGGAGACCAGCGGGAAGGGGTGGGCCCGGCGCAGGGATTTGATCTGGCGGTTGTTGGAGATGAAATACGGCTGGATGCGCCCGCCGGTGGTGAGCACCAGCGGATAGTCCCGGGCCAGGTCGGGCCGGCTGACCGGACTCTCGGGGACCTCCTCCCAGTAGGGGAGCGGGTCGCCGCCGGCCTTTTCAATGGCGGTGGACCAGAGCTCAAATTTCCCGGTGGGGGTATGGAAGCCGTGGACCTTGTACTGCTCATATTCCCGCTTGGGAACGATGTAGTTGAGCTCCTTGAGCCGCTCAAAGTCGATGCCCGCATACTCCGGCCGCCGCCGGCCCATCTCCTCCAGCAGCTCGTTGAGCAGCTGCTCCTGACTGTCCGCGCCGAAGTCCAGCCCCATCCGGCGGCAGACCTCCAGGAAAAATTCCTCGTCCGACTTGCACTCCCCCACCTGGACCGCCTTGCGCATGGTGAGCAGGGCCTCGTCCCCAAACTCGGGCATACAGAACAGACTGTCGATCTCCGGCCAGAGGGCGGCGGGGAGGACCAGGTCGGCCAGTTCTGCGGTGGGGGTCATGAAGAAGTCCATGTACACAAAGAAGTCCAGCGCCATGAGGCACTCGTAGGCGTGCTTGGCATCGGGCATGGAGATCAGAGAGTTGTTGGCGTTGGACAGCAGGGCCCGGATACGATAGGGCTTGCCGGTTTTCATGGCGTCGAAGGTCTCATAGGGGTGGGCGAAGAGCTTGGGGGAGGCGGTGCCGTCGTTGAGCGGGTAGCCTCCGGAGATGCATTTGGCGGATTCCTCGGGGGAGAGCCGTTCAAAGAGGGGGTAGACCGTTGGGGCAATCTCCTTGCTGGGCACAAAGCCGCCGGGCACGTCCCAGTTGCCGGTGAGGGCGGGAATCAGGAAGATAGCCCGGCAGGTCTGGATGGCATTGGGCGTCTGCTCGATGGCGCAGCCCCACTCCAGGGACAGGGGCTTGAGGGAGGCGATGAGCCGGGCGGCCTTCCGGATGTCCGCCTCGGGCACCCAGGTGATCTGCGCCACCTTTTCCACCGGATACTGAGCGCAGCGCTCTTTCAGCTCAGCAAAGCCATGGGTATAGCCCTCCACGAAGGCGTGGTCATAGAGATCCTCGGAAATCAGCAGATTGAGGATACCAAGGGCCAGCGCCCCGTCGGTGCCAGGCCGCAGCCGCAGCCAGCAGACGGCCTGCTTGGCCAGCTCAGTGGGCTGGGGGTCCACCACGATGAGGGGCGTGCCCGCCCGGACCGCGTCCTTGATGTGCCACTGGAGCTCGCCGTCCGCGCCGCTGACCGCGGGGTTGGCGCCCCAGACCAGAATCCCGGCGGGCTTGACCGCACCGTAGTAATCCACGCCGGCAAATACGCCGGCGGTAAATTCTCCGGCGTTTTTGCGCGGCCCCAGACAGATGAGCGCGCCGGAGGAGGTGGCGTTGGGCGTGCCCAGCACGTTGCCGAACCGCCACAGGTGGGCCAGATGGTGCCGGCCGGTGCCCGTGGTCAGGGCGACGCACTCGGGGCCATAGGCCTCCCGCAGCTGGGTCAGTCGGCGGACGATCTCGTCGTAGGCCTCGTCCCAGGTGATGCGCTCCCAGGTGCCGCGGCCCCGCGGCCCCTTGCGCCGCAGGGGATAGAGCAGGCGGTCGGGATGATACATCTGCTCAATGATGCTCATGCCCTTGACGCAGGCGTGGCCGTGATTCAGCGGCCCGTCCGGGTCTGGACGGACCTTGACCAGCCTGCCGTCCTCCACTGTAAGAATGTGCATACAGCCGCCGTGACAGCCCCGGCAGGCGGCCTTGATCTCCTGACGCTCACCCATATTGTGATCCTCCTGAAATTGGAACCATGATAGCTAGATACTTAAATTTTAATCCAGAAGAAGCCGCAAGTCAACGAAACCGGAACAGAAACGCCCCTCCGGCCCATAGTTTGGCCGGAGGGGCGCTGCATTGACGGAAGTTAAAGCCCGAAAAGCTCCTTTTCGTACTGATCCTGGACCTCGGCCTGGATCTCATAATAGCGGTCCTGGATGGGGACCAGCTCGGGGATGAAGTTCCCGCCGGGGGCGAGAATCTCGTAATAGCTGCGCAGGTCGGCGCGCACCTGGTCCTCGGTCTGGTTCAGGGCGACCATCTGCTTGTCGAAAATAGCCAGACGCAGAATGATCTTGTCGCCGTACTGCGCCTTGATTCCCTTCAGGTCGTTGTGGGTCTGAAGGGGCTGAAGGATGTCAAAGCCCACATCCACGAAGTCGCCCACCAGGGGGGTGATATAGCCGCAGGAGTGGAGCTCGCACTTCATGCCCTTGCTGTGGACATAGGCGATGAGCTCACGCCAGTACTGGGGGAAGAACTCCCGCCACATATCGGGGCTCATGAAGGTATTCTGGGCGGTGCCGTAGTCATCGTCAAAGATCATGATGTCGGGGTTCAGGTACTCCTTGGTGCAGTCCACCACCACCTTTTTATACTCCAGCATGGCCTGGAAGAAGGCATGGACCGCGTCGGGGTCCTCATAGAACGCACACAGGGCGTTTTCAAAGCCGATGAGGCAGTGCATCCGCTCAAAGAAGCCCACCAGGGAGCGGGCCTCCAGCAGCTGGTTGCTCCGGTCAAATCCGGCCAGCGCCTGCTCGGCGTAGCCCTTCCAGTCGTAAGCGCGCACCTGCTCCGCCGTGGGGATGTGGCCGGCAAAGTCGGCGATGTCGTCCAGCGGCGTGGTGTTGGGGGTGATGGTGCAGCCGTCGATGGCGCCGTTGCCCAGCTCGGTCCAGGTGCAGCCGAACCAGTCCTTGCCCACGATGGTGCCGTTGGGCTGCTGCTCGCCGCCGATGTTGTGCTCGCCGGGAAGAAGAATCATACGGTGGTCACACATGTGAACAAACGCATGGGGCTGCTGATGAGCCAGCACCAGCTCAAAATTTTCTCTGCTCATGGGAGTCACCTAACCTTTCCAAAGTTTCTGTTCTGTTCCTATCATACCGGATACAGCCGGGATATGCTAGTAAAATTTTTTGATGATTGGAAGTTTCTTTTGAAGGGAACTCAGATCTCCCGCTCCTTGCCAAGCTCCAGCCGCTCCCGCCGGTCCCGGCATTTGCTGGGGGTGATACCGGTGAAGCGTTTGAACACCTTGGTAAAGTAGCTCTGATCCTCAAAGCCGCACAGCGCGCTGATCTCCACCATGGACAGGTCGGAGGAGAGCAGCAGCGACCGGCTCTGCTCCACGCGGATCTTGTTGAGGTAGTGGTTGTAGGGGGCGCCGATCTCCTCGCTGAAAATTTTGCTGAAATAGGAGGGCGTCAGCCCCACATGCCGGGCGGTCTCCTCCAGGGGCAGGCGGCGCATATAGTTGCGCTTCATGTACTCGATGGCCTTATACAGCGTATCCTTGTGCTTGATTCCCACCAGGTCGAACACCAGCGCGGCATACTGGCTGGTCATATCCGCCAGCCAGTAGACCAAATCGTCCACCGAGCGCATCCGGTCGATCTGCTGGAAGGCCCGGTCGTTGAGCTCCAGCACCTGTCCCACCTCGGCGCCGCCCTGGATGGCGGCCCGGGAGAGCATGACCAGCAGCTCCAGAGAGCGGGCGCGCACCTTGAGGAAATCCCGGCCGGTGGAGAAGATGACATAGCCCAGCAGCTCGTTGAGCAGAGCCCGGGCGGAAAATTCGTCGCCCTCGGCAATGGACTGGACCAGATGCTTCTCCTTTTCGTAGGGATAAGGGACGGCCGCTTCCTCCTCCTTGTAGGACTGGATAATGGCGGCGATGGACTGCTGCTGCTCACTCTGGGCCCGGGAGCGCACCAGGCTTACGCTGTTGTCCCCCAGATAGACGGTCAGGGCAAACAGCAGGGCGGACAGATGCTTGAGCTTGTCCGGCGTCACCTGACGGAACGTCTCCAGCGCCGCCTTGAGCAGGCCGCGCTCCAGCTTGCCGCCCCGCTGGACCAGCAGCGGAGTCTCCTCCAGATAGTCCTCCGGATCCATGATGAGCACCGGCCCGCCCACCAGCGCGCCGGCCACCTGGCCGCCGATGGTGACCGGGGAGGCAAAGTAAGCCATGTCCGCCGGACAAAAATAGATATAGCGCCCGCCGAAGCGCTCCGCCTGGCGAGCACCGTACTGATGGACCTTGGCGCAGCCGGTGTCCACGCCGGTGGCGGCATAGAGCTCCCGGCACAGCGCGCATCCGCCCTCCCGGGCCTGCTGCTGGAGCAGCAGGCTCCCCTTCGCGTCGTAGAGCCGGCAGGTGATGTCCGTGACGCGGGTGAAAGACTCCATGACCTCGCCCGCGGCGGTCAGATCGATGGAATAGGCGGGGGCCTTGTGCTTGGCGGACATGCGGATACCTCCCCTTTGACGCATAGCGGATCCAGAATGGTGTGAAACTCATTATACCACAAAACGCCGGGGAAGTATAATATCATTCAAATTTCCATAAAAATTTCCAAAATTAAGAGCGAGAAAAAATCAAAACGCAGTGCGGCGACTCAACGCACGTTACGGGGCAGCGGAGGGGAAAGAATCTTGGGAAAGCGCCGCAGTTCCTCCAGGAAGGGAGACAGGGCCGGATTGGGACTATCCCGTCGCCAGGCGGCCACCAGATCGGAATTGAAGGGAGGCTTGCCCACCCAATCCACGTCAACAAAGACAAGCTCCGGATCGGAGGCCAGATAGTTATGACTGTTCAGCACGCTGATCCCCAGTCCCGCCTGGATCCAGAGCGTACAGGTATCCAGGTTAGGCGCATCCTTCTGCGGGCGGATACAGCCGCACAGCTTGCGTAGACTCAGGGTCCCCTGATAGGCGGTCGGGGAATCCTCACAACTGATAGCGATGATAACCTCGTTTTTCAAGTCCACAGGGGCGAGCCGGGGCCGTTCCGCCAGCGGGTGCCCCTTGGGCATGACCAGATAATCTTTGGTCCGGCTGACCGGAAGAAACGCAAGCAGTTCCTTTTCCCGAATGGAGAATTCCAGAGTCAGAATCAGATCGGCCGTACCGTTGTACAATGCGGAGGTCAGGGTAGAGAAGCTGCCCCGAAACAGCGTGACGGCGATATTAGGATGGCTGAGCTCCATGTGGTGAACAATTTCAGACAACTGCCCGCTGACCATGTGACCGTCCAGCACGCCGATGGTCAATTCAGAAGAGATTCCCCATTGGGCAGCTTGTACTTCCTGAAGCCCTTCCACATAGGCGTTGTAGACGTGGGTAAGTTTTTCCAGCAGGACCCTACCCGCCGGGGTGAGCCGGAGTCCACGACTGTCCCGCAGGAAAAGCTGGACGTTGAGTTCCCGTTCCAGCGCCATGATTTGGCGGCTGAGGGCAGACTGAGACAGATAAAGTTGGTGAGCGGCCTCGGTGAAATTCAGACAGGTCGCGGCGGTGAGGAATACCTTCATTTGTGTCGTGGTCATGCTGCATTCCCTCCTTTTTGCCATTATACTGCAAAAGACAAGGAAGAGCAATTTTGCAGGCCAATGCAACTTGGACATAGAGCCATGTCAGACTTGCAGTTCCCTTTCCCGGCTGCGGACGATAAAATAAACATAAAGATGCATCTGAGTGGAGAAAAATAGGTGAATTTGCCGTATCGCTCGGAGACTGCGGTAAACAAAAGGAAGGAGTTCAAAATGGACAAAAAGTCTACATACTCCAGCACAAAAAGCAATTTTGGGAAAATCGGATGGCTTTATATCCTGTTTTGTGTGATTGCGTTGATTCTGATGACTTCGCTGACCACGGACAGCCTGAATGTAACGGTGCCGCGGATGGCCCTAGAGCGTGGCTGGAATCAGGCAACACTGTTGAGTATTTTTACTTACGCCGGATGGGTCAGTGTATTGGGCAGTATTTTTATTGGCTGGCTGCTGGACCGCAAGGGGTCCCGCTTTGTTTTTGTTGTTTCGTTCCTGGCCGGTGGGCTGGCCTATATCTGGTGGGGCAACTGCGGAACCATCTGGGAGTACGCGGTTTCAGCCTCCATTCTGGCCTGCGCCGCAAATGCGTTCGGAATGATGTGCTGCAGCAACCTGCTGGCGTACTGGTTTCCCACCAAAAAAGGGCTGGCGCTGGGATGGGCGACCATTGGCAACAATCTGTCTCCGGTGATTATCGTGCCGGTCATTGGATATCTGCTCCCGCGAATCGGCATCGGAAAGACTAGCCTGATCTTTGGCGCGATCATGCTGCTCATGGCGGTAGTCAGCTTCTTCGCGATCCGCAACACGCCGGAGGAGCTGGGTTGTTTCCCGGATAACGACCTGGATTTTTATGACCGCCACAAGGAGGAGACACAGGAGAGCACGCTTACGGTATGGGAGATCCTGCGTAACAAGAATACTTGGCTGTGCGGCATCATCTACGGTTTTCTGATGATTGTGACCGTGGGGCTGATGAGCCAGTTCATCCCGCGGCTGATGAGTTTCGGATTTGAGGAGGGAACTGCAACACTGCTGTTTTCCGCCGTCGCACTGATCGGCGCGGTAGGCAGCTACCTGTGGGGGTGGTTGGACCAGAAGATCGGGACCAAGCGCTGTTCTGTGGTATTCTCCCTCTGGTTCGGAATAGCGGTGCTGTTCAACGTTCTGCCCGGCCGGGCCTGCCTGTACATTTCCCTGGTTATGATCGGCTGCGCCATCGGAGGCACGACCAATTTGTCCGCTTCCATCGTGGCCACGCTGTTTGGACGATTTGATTTTGCGCGGGCCTGGATGGTGGTCAATCCAATCACAGCGATTCTGCGCAACTGCGCCTATGCCATTCTCGCCGTGGCCATGGAGCTGACTGGCTCGCTGGACGGCGCATATCTCTTGTTTGTGGGATTGTGCGTGGTCGCCGCGATCCTGTCCGCCGTAATTAAACAGAAGGAGTGAAAAACCATGACGCAATATGAACAAAGGCTTCTACGTACCCGGAATGCGGTGGAAATGAAACCGGTGGACAAAATCCCAGTGTCCATTAACGGGCCAGCCTTTATCGCTCACGCGCAGGGGTTGAAGCTGAAGGGGGCCACAACGGATTATGAAATGGCTGCTCAGGCGGCGGTCTGTCTGATGGAACGGTTGGAGACAGCCGATTCGATTCAGACGCCGATCATCTGCCCGCAGACACTGTCCGATCTTTGGCTGTCCAAGGTTTCCCGTCCGGGTTTCGAATTGCCGGACGACGAGCTTTGGCAGGTAGAGGAGGCGGAGGTCGTTCAGTATGACGACTATCAGTATATCCTGGATCACGGCTATGCGCAGTTCCGGCAGGAAGTGCTGGCCAACCGGCTGAAGGTAGACTTCCAGGAAATAAACCGCTTTGCACGGAGCATGCCCGGGGCGGTGCGGTGCTGCGCCGAGGCGGGAATCCCGGTAATCAACTCCGGCGGGAACATTGGAACGCCTTTTGAGCCGATGTGTGGAGGACGGTCATTGGAAAACTTTTTCGTAGATCTGATGGACGAGCCGGAACTGATTGCCAGAGTCTTTGCAGAAATCATGAAAACCAGCCGGGAAGAATTTTCACGAGCGCTGGAACAATCAAACAACGCGTTCGGCGCCTGGGTCGGCGGCTGGCGTGCCGCGCCGGATATGATCTCTCCGGCGATTTGGGAGGAATTCGTCTGGCCTTATCTGAAAGAACTGGCGCTCATAGCCATCCAGCATGAGATCGTGCCTATTTTCCATCTGGATTCCTGCTGGGACCGGGCCTTTGCCTATTTCAAGGAATTGCCGCCACGCCGATGTATTCTATCACTGGACGGAACCTCCAACGCACGCTTGTGCAGGGAAGTGTTAGGTGACCATTCCGCTATCATGGGCGATGTGCCGGCCACATTGTTGGCCTTTGGCACAGAAGAAGAAGTCTATGAGTATACAACCAAGCTAATTCAGGATGTAGGACCCAAGACTGGATTGATTGTCTGTTCCGGCTGTGACATTCCATTTAATGCTAAATTTGAAAATGTAAAGGCCATGGTGGATGCGGCCGCCGCATTCCCAACAGCAATCAGATAAGCTGAAGAACATATCATAATTCCAAAAAAACAAAAAAAGTACAAGAGCGGGGGCGGCCTTTCCCGGTATAATGCAAGCAGATACAAAAATAATGTGAAGGAGCGTATGCAACATGAGCACTTTGACTGAACTGTCGGAAGCCCTCCAGAAGGGCCGCGCCAAGCTGGTAAAGGAACTGGTCCCCAAGGCCATTGAGGAAGGCTATTCCGCCAAGGAGATTTTGGAGGACGGCCTGCTGGCCGGTATGAACGTCATCGGCGCCAAGTTCAAGAACAACGAGATCTTCGTGCCGGAGGTCCTGGTAGCAGCCCGCGCCATGAACGCCGGCACCGCCCTGCTCAAGCCCCTGATGGCCGCGGACGGCGTGGAGCCCCTGGGCAAGGCTGTGCTGGGCACCGTCAAGGGCGACCTGCACGACATCGGCAAGAATCTGGTGCGCATGATGATGGAGAGCAAGGGAATCGAGGTCATCGACTTGGGCGTGGACGTGGCGCCTGAGACCTTTGTGGAGACCGCCAAGGAAAACAACTGCAAGATCATTGCCTGCTCCGCCCTGCTGACCACCACCATGCCCGTCATGGCCGACGTGGTGAAGGCCGTGGAGGCTGCCGGCATCCGCGACCAGGTGAAGATTATGATCGGCGGCGCGCCGGTCAGCGAGCAGTTCTGTGAGAGCATCGGCGCGGACAAGTACACCCCCGATGCCGCCTCGGCCGCCGAGGCAGCCGCCGAGCTGCTGACCGCAGCTGCTTCGTGAAAGGAGCCGCCCCCGATGAATATGAAACAGTGGCTGGCCGATACCATGGCCGCCGAGAAGCGCCGCGCCATGCCGGTGCTCTCCTTCCCCTCCACCCAGCTCCAGGGCATCACGGTCCGTGAGCTGATCGCCAGCAGCGACGCCCAGGCCGCCGGAATGGCCGCCATCGCCGCCCGCTGTCCCACGGCCGCCGCCGTGTCTATGATGGACCTGTCGGTGGAGGCCGAGTGCTTCGGCGCGGAGATCCGGGTGACCGACGACGAGGTGCCCACCGTGATCGGCGCGGTGCTCACCGACCCCGAGGACGCGGAGAAGCTGGAGGTCCCCCCTGTGGGCGCGGGCCGTACCGGCCTGTATGTGGAGGCCATTTCCAAGGCCCTGAAGCGGATTACCGACCGGCCGGTGTTCGCCGGGGTCATCGGACCCTTCTCCCTGGCGGGCCGCCTGATGGATATGACCGAGATCATGGTCAACTGCTATGAGGAGCCGGAGATGGTCCATACGACTCTGGAAAAGGCCACCCAGTTCCTGCTGGCCTATATCCAGGAGTACAAGAAGATCGGCGCCCACGGCGTGGTGATGGCCGAGCCGGCCGCCGGCCTGCTGTCCCCCGACCTGTGCGGCGAGTTCTCCTCCCCCTATATCAAGAAGATCGTGGACGCGGTGCAGGACGACGAGTTCATCGTCATCTACCACAACTGCGGTCCTGCCGTGACCAAGATGGTGCCCCAGCTTTTGGAGACCGGCGCGGCAGCCTACCATTTCGGCAACGCCGTCGATATGAAGGAAATGCTGGCCCAAATGCCGGAAGACGTGCTCACCATGGGCAATGTGGACCCGGTCTCCGCGTTCCGCAACGGCACGCCGGAGTCCGTCCGGGCCGAGACCCTGCGCATCATGGGCGAGTGCTGCGGACACAAGAATTTCCTGATCTCCTCCGGCTGCGATATCCCGCCCCTGTCTCCCTGGGAGAACATCGACGCCTTCTTCGCGGCGGTGGAGGAATTCTACGCCTGAACCAGGCGCGGAATGGCATTACAAGAAGAAAAGAAAGGCGGTTTATTTATGCCGACCCTGACGATTTTACAGGGCCAGACTCACACCGCCGTGGAGATGCCCTCGGGCGCGACCCTGCTGGAGGGTCTGCGGCTCGGGGGCTTTCCCCACGTAGACGCGCCCTGCGGCGGCAAAGGCCGCTGCGGGCGCTGTCTGGTGGAGGTGAGCGGCCAAATTGCCCCGCCCAGCCCGCGGGAGCACGCCCTTCTGGCCCCGGGCGAGACCAGACGGCTGGCCTGCCTGGCGGTGGTGGAGGGGGACTGTACCGTCACCCTGCCCGAGGGTGATCTGAAAGCGGCCACCGAGGGCGCGGCGGTGCGGTTTGCACCGGATGGACACGGCGCCGGACTGGGCGCGGCGGTGGACGTGGGCACCACCACGGTGGTACTCTATCTCTATGACCGGGCCAGCGGCGCGCGCCTGGCCACAGCCAGCGGGGGCAACGCCCAGCGCGGCTATGGCGCGGACGTGATCTCCCGGGTGCAGTACACCATGGAGCATCCCGACGGACTGGAGACCTTGAAAACGGCCATCCGGACCCAGCTGCGTCAGCTGCTGGCGGAGGCCTGCGCGCAGGCGGGACGGAAGGCGGAAGAAGTCACCGCCCTGTCGGTGGCGGGCAACACGGTTATGCTCCATTTGCTGGCCGGACTGGACCCGGCCTCCATTGCTGTGGCCCCCTTCACGCCCAAATCCCTGTTCGGGGAGACGGTTTCCGCGGATTCCTATGACCTGGGCGCGGCGCCGGGGGCGGAGCTCTATCTGGCGCCCTGCGTGTCGGGTTATGTAGGCGGCGACATCACGGCCGGACTGGTGGCCTCCGGCGCAGCTCAGGCGGAGCGGCCGGTCCTCTTTGTGGACGTGGGGACCAACGGCGAGATGGCCCTGGGCGACCGAAACGGTCTGCTGTGCTGTTCCACTGCCGCCGGTCCCGCCTTTGAAGGGGCTAATCTCTCCTGCGGCATGGCGGCGGCCGATGGCGCCATTGATAAAGTGTGGCTGGAGAACGGAGCGCTCTGCTATTCCGTTCTGGGCGGCGGCGCGCCGGCGGGCGTGTGCGGCTCCGGCCTGGTGGATACCCTGGCCGCGCTGCTTCAGCTGGGAATCGTGGACGAGACCGGCCGCCTGCTGCCGGCGGACGAGGCTCCGGAGGAATTCGCCGACCGCCTGGAGGGCGAGGGCAGCGAGACCCGCTTCCGCTTGGCCGGCGAGGTGTGGGTATCGGCCGGCGACGTGCGCAAGCTCCAGCTGGCCAAGGCCGCGGTATCGGCCGGAATCCAGACCCTGCTGGAGCAGCAGAACGTGACCGCGGGCCAGCTGGACGCCTTCTATCTGGCCGGTGGTTTTGGCAGCTACCTGCGGCCGGAGAGCGCGGCGGCCATCGGCCTGTTCCCGGCAGAGCTGCTGCCGGTGCTGAAAGTGGTGGGCAACAGCGCGGGCATGGGGGCCTCGGCGGCCCTGCTGTCCCAGGCGGCCCAGACCGCGCTGGCGGAGACGGCGGCCAAGTGCCGCTATCTGGAGCTGTCCGGCCGGTCGGACTTCAGCGACGCCTACATTGACTGCATGATGTTCGAATGAGCGGAGGCGGGGAATCATGACCCTGGAATCATTGCTGGAGCTGGCAAAGCAGGCAGAATTCAGTCACTACGGGCCGCTGAACGTGGCGGCGCTGGAGTTCCGGCCGGAGGTGCGGGAGATGTGCGCCGCCGACAAGTGCCGCAGCTACGGGCGCAGCTGGACCTGCCCGCCCCACTGCGGGACGCTGGAGGAGATGGCGGCCCGGGCGCAGGGCTATCCCATGGGAATTCTGGTTCAGTCCACCGCCGAGCTGGAGGACGACTTTGACATCGAGACCATGATGGATACCGAGCGCGTCCACAAGGAGCGCTTTGTCCGGCTGTGTGAGGCCGTGCGCGGGCAGGCGGCACGCTGTCTGCCCATGGCGGCGGGGACCTGTACCATCTGCGCCCAGTGTACCTGCCCTGACGCACCCTGCCGCTTCCCGGACCGGGCCATTCCCTCCATGGAGGCCTGTGGGTTGGTGGTCAGCCAGGTGTGCGAGAGTTCCGGCCTGCCCTATTACTACGGCCCTCAGACTCTGACCTATACCAGCTGTATTTTAGCTGAGTGATAAAATAAAACGGACGGCCCCGCTGCAGCGCAGCGGGGCCGTCTGGCTTTGTGTGGTCAGAGGTTGTTAGCCAGGGCATAGGCGGCGCGCAGGGCGGTCTGCACACTGCCTACCTTGTCGCAATCGCCGATCATATGGGTACGGGTGGTGCCGTCCAGGAAGGCCATGGCCTCCTCCTGCTTGGCGCTCATCCCGGCGGCCAGAACCACACTGGCAGCCGGAATGGTCCGTGCCTGTCCCTCCTGATCCACATAGGTCACGCCATCGGGGGCAATGGCGGTGACTTTTGCGTTCAGGTGGTACGTAAAGCCCTCCTGGGTCTCCCAGGCGCGCTCGAAGAGGGAGCGGAAGTGGACGGGCACGCTCTCGGGGGAGAGAACAGGGCCCATCTCCAGCAGAGTGACCCCATGGCCGTGTCGGGCCAGGTGGAGCCCCATCTCCACACCGATCTCGCCGCCGCCCACGATCACCACGTCGTGGGACAGCTCCAGCTCCCGGCGTACCACTTCGATCGCGGGAATGACGTTGGTACCGTGGATGCCGGGAATGGGGGGATAGGAGGGTTGAGAGCCGATGGCCACAATGACCTCGTCATAGCCCTCTGTTTTCAGCAGCGCGGGGTCTGCGGTGGTATTCAGCCGGACGTCTACCGCAGACTTGGCGATCTGGCGAACCAGGTAGTCCCGGAATTTGATCAGGGTCCACTTGATGTCGATGCCCTCCGTGGCGTTGAGCAGGCCGCCCAACCGGCCCTCTTTTTCGTAGAGAGTCACGGTGTGGCCCCGCTTGGCGGCCAGCAGCGCGGCCTCCATACCGGCGGGGCCGCCGCCGACCACAGCGATCTTCTTGAGCCGGGTCGGCGGGGTGACCAGACGCTCGATCTTATGCTCCAGGCCCCATTCCGGGTTCACGGAGCAGACTGTGTTCCACTGCTCCGGGCCGGGAATGTGGCACTTGTTGCAGCGCAGGCAGGGAACCACGTCCTCGTTGCGGCCCTCGTAGGCCTTGACGCCCCACTGGGGGTCAGCGATAAAGGCCCGGGCCGCGCCGATGAAGTCGGCGTCACCGGAGGCGATGATGTCCTCGCAGTGATCCAGGTCCTGACAGCCGCCCACCACGTCTATGTAGACGTTGGAAATGTCGGCCTCCCGGAGCCCTTTGCGGATGGCCGCGGCGTTGGGACGCTGGGGGATCTCCCGCGGGTCCAGGTAGGTGGGCTGGGAGGGATCAATGGAGCCGCCGCGAATTTGGAGAATGTCGATCTTTCCGGCCGCCAGCTTGGCAAATTCCAGCTGATCCTGAAGGGTCAGCCCCCCTTCGAACAGGTCGTCTTCCCGGCCTGAGATAGAGACCTCGATGAGAAAGTCCCGGCCGCAGGCCTGTTTGATGGCCTCGCAGATCATGAGGGGGAAGCGGGCCCGGTTTTCAATGGAGCCGCCAAATTCATCGGTGCGCTTGTTGGACAGGGGAGAGAGGAAGCGGCCGGGGAACATGAGGCGGTAGGCCATGTGCATGAAGCACATGTCAAAGCCCAGCGACTGGGCCAGTTTGGCCTCCTCCGCGTAGGCCTCCACCATCTGATACAGCAGCTCTTTGGGTGCGGCTTTGCCGTACTCCGCCTTGGAGCCGTCGCCCGCCACGAATTCGGACAGCACGCCGTCAGAGGCATCGTAGCCCTTGACGATGTTCATGTCGGGCAGCACCAGATAGCTGGCCTTGGCCCCGTAATAATGGACCATCTCGGCTACTTGGGCGAACATGTGCTGGTGCTGGCCCTGGTGGATGTCCAGGGTGAGGGAGTGGGGGTCGTTGGTTTTGACCGGGTTGTTGCCCTTGCAGGTGACCACGGCCGCGCCGGCCTTGGCTTTGTTGCCATAATGGGTGATGAGGGCCTCGGTAGGCCACTTCTCTGTGGCCTGGATGAAGTGGGGGTTGGACGCGGTGCAGATCAGCCGGTTGCGCAGCACCACGTTGTTGATCTTTACAGGGGAGAGTAGGTTGGGATATTTCAGAGACATGGAAATCACTCCGATTTTTGATAGATAAGCCGTGGACGCGGAATATCAAATCCGAGCTTCCGCTTTAGCCTGTGCAAAAGCAGTTTCGAACTGCATACGGGTAAAAGGACCGCCATGGCCCGCAAAGAACACGGTGCATCCAGTTTGCTCCAGTTTTTCTAAGCTGGGGAACAAAAGCTCATTTGCTTTCGCCCGGTCCGGATGGTAACCAAAATAAGCGATTGTAGGGGCACCGTGGGTAAAATCGTCCTGACAAATCAGATCCCCCACGATAGCCTGACCATCTTCGAGGATAACGCAGCTGTCTGAAAGAGAATGGCCGGGGGTCGCGATGATTTTTCCGGGAATACCATACGGATGCAGATCAAAGGATTCCTCCCAAGCGATGTCTGGGGTAATTGGAGGAAGATAATCATCCGGCATACCGCCTTGCTTTTTCGCAAACTCCATGATTTCATCACCGATTTGATTCCGGGGAAAAACAACAGGCATGTTTGCCTCAATCATGTCTTGGGCTCCGGCTTTGTTCACGGCGATGGGGGCGCCAGACAGCTTTCGCAGTTCGTCCAGATTACATGTATGATCCACATGGGCATGGGAAGCAACAATAAGGCGAATCTGGTTTGGGTCAATACCAAAATCGGTACAGGCCTTTTCCACATATTGCGCACCATAGAGTGCGCCGCCATCCACAGCTATCACTGCATTACCGTTCACAACGAAAAATGCATTTGACATACCAGAATGGTATTGAATAACTTTGGTCATAATCGGGATACCTCGCTTTCGGGTGCAGACCAGTAAATCTTTGCTGGGTTGCAGGATTGTATATTCTGGTCACTTGCTGCGGCGCTGGGCCAACGCCTCGGAAATCTGACGGGATTTTTCAGCGGTAAGTTTGTAGGGAATCAGGCAGAGCATGGCGCAGACGGTAGGAAGGATCAGGGAGATGGAGTTGAACAGACGCAGGCCGCCTGCCACACCGGCGGCTTGGACGGCGGCGGTCTCGTCAAAGCCGGCCAGAGTCAGACCGATACCCAAAAGGGTGCTGGCGAGCGTCATGCCCATTTTCAGACCGAAGTTGGCGATAGAGTACATAGCGCCGGGGGCGTGAACCCCATTTTTGTATTCGCCGTAATCTGCCGTGTCGGGGATCGTGCTCCAGACACCGGAGAAAGTAAGAACCTGGCCCCAGCCGACAATAAAGGAGGCAATCAGATTCATTGCGCCGTTGGTGCCAGCGGCAAAAAATAGAACGGCGCCTACGATGATGATAACACAACCCAAGAGAAGCTGAGACTTCTTCCCCCACTTTGCAGCGATCTTAGGGATGAAGTACAGGATGAAGAAGGGCGCGACACTCATAATCATCAGCAGCTGGTTGCCGAGCGCTTCATTGCCCAGTACAAATACACCGTAGTAAGTATTGAACATCTGGCGGGTAATGATAGCCGTAGTGATGAAGAAGAAAAAGAACACGATGCAGATACCGGGGACATTGCCTTTGAGGACAAGAAACGATTTCAGAATATTGCTTTCCGGGGTGGGAGGTATAATTCTTTCTTTCGTGGTAAAGAAGGTGATTGCCAAAAATACGAAGCACAAAATAGAAAGAATAACAGCAGTGAGCTGATAGCCTTTTGCTTCCCCCATACCGGAATTGATGAAGGCGGTGACGATAGCGGGGACCGCTATAGAACCGGCCAAATTACCGATGGAGGAACCAAACTCGCGGAAGGAGCCCAACACCGCGCGTTCCTGATTGTCATCCGTCATAACATTGGCCATGGAACCAAGAGGAATCAGGGACGCGGTATTGCTCATGCCGAAACAAATATACATGACGGCGCAGTAAATGACCTTTGCGGTTCCAGTCAGACCTACATTCGTGAAGGTGAGCACCAGAAAGATTCCCATGGGGATAGTGGCAAAAAAAGCCCAGGGCCGGTAGCTGCCCCAGCGGGAACGAGTACGATCAGCGATCACGCCCATCATAGGATCGTTGATAGCATCCCAGATACGGGCAATCAGCATAATGGTAGTGATGACCGCGGCATTGAGGCCAACGACAAGATTAAAATAAGCGAACAAAAATGTCTGGACCAAGAAATTGGGGAATTGCTCTCCGGCTGTACCTAAACCGTAGCCGAGACGTTCACGGAACGATAGTTTCATAGTTTGTCTCTCCCTTTCTTTACGGAACAGAAATAACGGTCTCCTGTGGTGGCCTGCCACAAAATCCGTCAAGCAAGGACTTGAAAACTGTACAATTTTCTGCCGCAGGAAGTACTGCGGGTCTATTATATTTCAGTACATATATTCTGTCAAATTCACATTTATACATAAAATTATGATGTTAAAGTCATGAATGACTTGCAATCTTTGCCGCAATGAGGTAAGCTGGTGGAAAGGGGGCGAAAGACCATGGAACTCAATCAGCTCAGCTGCTTCCTTCAGGCGGCAAAGACCGAGCACATCACGCAGGCTGCGGAGCAGCTCCATATGACCCAGCCGGCCCTGTCGAAGGTCATCGCCCGGCTGGAGGACGACCTTGGCGTACGCTTATTTGACCGGGAAGGAAAGCATATCCGCCTGAACGAATACGGGCAGGTGGCCCTGCGGTACACCGAGCAGATTCTCTACACCATCGGCGACATGCAGGCCGAGCTGGAAGAGATGGCCGACGGACGGGCGGGCAGCGTGCGGGTTGGTTCGGCTTTCCCAGCCGGCGAGCCCAACTGGATGCTGAACTGCACCCGGGGCTTTGCGCTGGAGCGGCCCGATGTGAGCTTCCGGCTGCGGCAGTACGATTCAAGAAAGCTGCGTGCGGCGCTGGAGAACCGGGAGATTGACCTGGCCATCTCCACAATACCCCTCCAAGGGGAGCGCATTTGCTGGCAGGAGTTGTTTGTGGAACGGATGGGCATTATCCTCTCCCGCTACCACCCGCTGGCAGACCGGCCGACCTTGTCGCTGTCCGATCTGCGCAAAGAGCGGTTCTACTGCAACAACGCCAACTCCGACGTTCAGGAACTGACCTATGTGTTCTGCGAGCGGGCCGGCTTCCGTCCGAATGTCCATTTTGAGTGCGAGTTTGCCTCCTTTATCGGAGAAGCGGTCAGCCTGGGGTATGGAATCTCGCTGATTTCTGAGCGGGGGTATCTCCAGTCCATGCGGAAACCCCACCGAAAGGCGTGGGAAGACAATATTGCCTTCCGCCCTCTGGAGGAGGAATACTGTCGCCGGTTTTGCGGCGTGGCCTATCTGGAGGACCGGCGCCTGCCGCGGGCCGCACAGGCTTTTTATGAATATCTGACAGATCACCGGGAAGAGGGCGGCCAGGTGCTCTAAGAGAACAAAAGAAGCGGGCGCCTCGCAGGAAACGAGGCGCCCGCTTGTGATTCTTTGGGACGAAACACCGAAACGGCGTGAGAAGAAGAGAACCCTTAAATTTTGATCAGTTCGTACTGGCGGCTGCCCAGGCCCAGATGCTCCGCGTGCTCCAGGCAGACCCGCCAGTTGGTGTCCGGATGGGAGAAATCGAAGTGGTCGCTGCCGTCGGCATGTCCGTGGTCGTGGTCCGGGTCGCCCAGGACAGAGTGAGGGTTGATGGGCATGGCGTTGACCGCATCAGCGCAGGCCTGATCCAGCGCCACGGGATCAAAGGAGGCGAACATTCCGACATTGGGCACAATGGGCGCGTCGTTTTCCGCGTGGCAGTCGCAGTTGGGAGAGACGTCCATGACCAGGCTGATATGGAAGCAGGGGCGGCCATCCACCACGGCTTTGGTATATTCCGCGATTTTGCGGTTCAAAATGTCCACTGACTCGTCGTTCGCGGCGTGGATGGCGTCCTGAGGACAGACGCCGATGCAGCGACCGCAGCCCACACAGCGGCTGTGATCAATGGAGGCCTTGTGGTCGACGAACGAGAGGGCGGAGTGTGCGCACACTCGGGCGCACATGCCGCAGCCCACACAGCGGTCCTGCGCGACCCGGGGCTTTCCGGCAGAGTGCATCTCCATCTTGCCTGCGCGGGACCCGCAGCCCATGCCGATGTTCTTCAGGCAACCGCCCATACCTGTCTGCTCATGGCCCTTGAAGTGGGTGAGGGAGATGAAAATATCCGCATCCATAATGGCGCGGCCAATTTTGGCCTCTTTTACATAGGTTCCGCCCTCTACGGGAACACAGACCTCGTCAGTCCCCTTCAGGCCGTCGGCAATGATGCAGTGGCAGCCCGTGGTCAGGGGAGTGAATCCGTTGAGATAGGCGGAATCCAGATGATCCAGCGCGTTTTTTCGCCCGCCCACATACAGGGTGTTGCAGTCGGTCAAAAAGGGCTTTCCGCCCCGCTCCCGCACGAAATCGGCCACGGTCCGGGCCCAATTCGGACGCAGAAAAGCCAGATTGCCGGGTTCGCCGAAATGGAGTTTGATGGCCGCATACTGCTTGTCAAAGTTCAGGTCGCCCATGCCGGCCGTTTTCATCAGCCGCGTCAGCTTTTGCTGCAGATTTTCCGTATAAGTGGCTCGAAAGTCACCAAAATAAACTTTGGAGCATGTCATAGAATGTTGCAGTCCTTTCCTTCCTCGAATACCGCACACGGCGGCTGTGCCGGGGACCGGAAGCCGGTCCATGCTCTGCTAGTTTACCATATTCGACCGAAGGGCACAAGGACCGGCCGCGGAAACACGAGAAAATTTTTGAAAACAGCTTGACAAGGATACGATTTTATGTTATATTTTTCAGGCTGACATTCACAGAGTTTCAGCGCCCGTGCGGGTGTAGTTCAATGGTAGAATCCCAGCCTTCCAAGCTGGTCGCGTGGGTTCGATTCCCATCACCCGCTCCATATGCGCCTGTAGCTCAGGTGGATAGAGCAACTGCCTTCTAAGCAGTGGGCCGGGGGTTCGAGTCCCTCCAGGCGTGCCATCTCCCTTCAGGCGCAAGCTTCTATTGCGTGTTCTCTTGTATGGTGGGTGTAGCTCAGTTGGTTAGAGCATCGGATTGTGGTTCCGAGGGTCGTGGGTTCGAGTCCCATCTCCCACCCCATACGAAGAAGAGGGCCGGAGCATCGGCTCCGGCCCTTTTCCTGTTTCTTTGATACAGGGGTGTAGCCAAGTGGTAAGGCAAGGGACTTTGACTCCCTCATTCGCTGGTTCGAGTCCAGCCATCCCTGCCAGCCCTTGAATTCCGGGTTGTGAAAATTGACAGCCCATTTGCATATGACCCAGTAGCTCAGTTGGTAGAGCAACGCCCTTTTAAGGCGAAGGTCCGGGGTTCGAGTCCCCGCTGGGTCACCAAAAAGAAAGACACGCTCTTTGCGTGTCTTTCTTTTTGCTCTCCGGCCGCCGAAGGCGGCCTCCGCTCTTCGGCATTTCAATGCTCGGGCGAAGTGAATTCGCCCTGCGCCAAGGTTTTCGCCATAGGGGAAAACGCTTGTACAGCGCAAACGCGCCGCCGGCCAGATGGCCGGTTTAGAGGCTGCCACCCGGGGCTTCGATTTGGCTTTGGGCAGAATAGACATTTATAGTGCTGCGATATTACAAACCCGCAATCCTTTGTTTACAAGGAATTGCGGGTTTTTCTTGCTCGCGCACGGGATTGCGGTTTTCATGAAATGGCCGTTCGCGTGATAATAGGACCCTTACGGCGATAGGGGAACGGTCAAAATTACACACGGATTGCACACGTCGCTACGAAAGAGCCGCCCCGAGCATTCCAATATCGAATCAAAAGGGAGGACATCTGCGTTCAGCAGATGTCCTCCCTTTTGGACGGGACGGCCAAACGCAATCATCAAATGGGTCTGCCGTGAAAAAATCTTTTTCAATGCTGCAACATTTCTTGTCGCCTAACTGTATTTCAGGCAGAACGACAGAAAGGCAGTTCAACGTCAGACAAATATGATTGGAAAGGATGATTGACCATGAAAAAAACGATTGCCGCCGCCACATCTCTGGCTCTGGCCTGCGCCATGTTCACCCCGGCCTTTGCCGCCCAAGAGGAGTTACCCACACTGATTTCCAAGCCGCCTGCGGTGATCTCGGAAACACCGGAGGAAACCTCGGGCCGCTACACCTTCGAGATCAACGGAAAGGACGTGTCCGTAGACGCCGTCATCATGGTGCCTCTGCGGGCGATCGCCGAGCCGTTGGGCTTTACTGTCACCTGGAGCGGCAACGGGGCAGTCACCGTTGACAGCGGAGAAATGCACATGACCATTACCATCGGGGAGGATTCCTACCAAGCGATCACCAGTATTGAAGGGGCGGTTGGAGCCACAGCACCCCTGAGCCTGGGCGCCGCCCCCTATGCGGTGGACGGCACCACTTACGTCCCTCTGGAAATGTTCAATGTGCTCTTGGGTAACAATGCCGTTGCTCTGGAGAATGGAAAAATCGTGATCAAAACAGAATCAAATGAAGATAGTGTGCAGATTCCGAACCCGTTCATCGATTGCAGTTCACTGGCGGAAGCAAGCGAGGTCGCTGGCTTCGAGATGCGCGCTCCGGAGTCTGTCGGGAACTATGACCGCGTCTCCATCTCCTCCATTGACGGCGAACTGATCGACGTCCTGTACGAGAGCGGGGATGACACGATCCGTGTCCGCAAGGGCGTCGGAACGGAAGACATCAGCGGCGACTACAACAGCTATGCGGAAACCTCTGTTTCTGAGGTGGACGGCATGGAAGTCACAATAAAGGGCGAGTCCGGCAAGGCGTATCTTGCCACCTGGACAGACGGGGAGTATACTTATTCCGTCAGCGCCAGCGCTGGTATGAGCCGCACGGAGATGGCGGCCCTGATCTGCGAGATCGCATAACTACGATGCAGGCAGACCATACACCACATGGTCGTATGGTCTGCCTGCCAGTCATGGGGGATAGACATGGAATGCTGTTTTGAGCAAAGAGCGCCGCTTTTCGGTTGGGCCAGCAGGGGCATGGTGTGGCTCTGCTCAGCTTTAGCTGCTCTGATGGCTCCGGCTCACGCCGAACAAAAGGCGGCGGAGACGGTGCAGACGGTAGACAGGGCGGAGATCAACCGCCAGGCAGAGCGCATACTGGACGAGTACGGCAACAGTATCCTCCGGCTGGCGTATTCCTATCTGCATAACATGAGCGATGCAGAGGAGATCTTACAGGATACCTTACTTCAGTTTTTAAGAACCGCTCCGGCCTTCGCAAACGGCACCCATGAGAAAGCATGGCTGCTGCGTGCGGCAGGCAATTTGAGCAAGAATCGGATCGACTATAACCGAGTGCGCGCCACAGATGAACTGAGTGACGCGCTCGCAGCAGAGGAGCGGGAGGATCTGTCCTTCGTTTGGGACGCAGTGAAATCTTTGCCCATAAAATACCGAGAGGTCATACACCTGTTTTATTATGAGGGCTATTCCACCGCACAGATTGCCCAGATGCTCGGCCGGAAGGAGGTCACGGTCCGCTCCGATCTGCGCCGGGGCCGCATCAGGCTGAAAGAGATTCTGAAGGAGGGGTATGACTTTGAAGAAAGCCTATGAGGAGATTATGGATCAAATCGAAGTAACGGAGGAAATGAAGCTGAGGATTCTCAACCGCATTCAAACCGAAACGGTCGCTGCCCCTCCGGCAAAGGTCACGCAGTTCCAAAAATATCGAAAGTTTGTGCCGTTGGCGGCATGCTTTGTTCTCCTTGTGGCAGGTATGTGGGGAGCGACGCGAATCTCTGGACCGGTGTCCGAACCGCCTCTGCCATCCGGAGTCCAGGTTGTGCCTGACATCGTGGAAGCTGCCTCTGCGGAAGAGTTGGCAGGACTCGTGGGATTTGAGGTGGCCGATGTAAAAAGCCTTCCCTTTGAACCGTCAGAAATACTTTATACGGCCTATTGGGGAGAACTGGCCGAAATTCAATACCATAGCGACCACGAAGAAGCCGTCTTTCGAAAAAGCGCGGGAGACGAGGACAACTCGGGGGACTCAAACCTCTACGATACGACCAGTGAGCTTACCGTAGGCGACATTACAGTGATTCTGAAAGGAAACTCGGGCCGCTATACCTTGGCAATCTGGTCGGCGAACGGCTTCTCGTATTCGCTCAGCATCTCCTCTGGCGCTGCGGTGGAGGAATGGACCGCGATGATAGCGGAGACGGTGTAATATGGAGGGACAAGCGCAGACTGTTTTTGAAAACAAACCTTTCGTATGTGACACCTCAGAAATACGAGATACGAGCGGGTGTCTGAGAGGAAGCAGGCCTTTGCGCGGCGAAACCCAAAAGAGAGACACGACATATGTCATGTCTCTCTTTTTGGAGGGAACGGCTAAAATCGATATTTTGAAATCTCGAAAAGGTATAGGAGAACCAACCCAACCGGCCTTCTGGCCGGCGGCGCGGGTGCGCCGTACGAGCGTTTTGCCGCAGGCAAAACCTCGGTGCAGGGGCGGCTCCGCCGCCCCGAGCATTTTAATCCCGAAGGGTGGAGCTGCCCTGCGGCGGCGGAACCCACAAAAAAGGACATCTGCAAAGCAGATGTCCTTTTTTGTGGTGCGGGCGACGGGACTCGAACCCGTACGTCCATGGGACACAAGCACCTCAAGCTTGCCAGTCTACCAGTTCCAGCACGCCCGCATTTTTTGCACTTATTTCTTGCGTGCTTATCTATTATAAGAAGAAACGGCCGGTTTGTCAAGCCTAAAACACGCTTTCCTTTTTTGTCTGAGCGACCATAATGAAAGAAGCGTTAAGTTTGGCGGGGGAGAGAAGAGATGTCGTATCCGCTCTCTTTTTGTAGCCAATCAAAATCCTGTTTGTAACGTGGGCAGGGAACTGGGCCGATTTTTTTGCGTCTGAATAAGTAAGCGAGCGAAAAACGAAAGGGGCGTCTGAAATGAAGAAGCTGCTTGCATGGATCTTGGCGCTGGGGAGCGTGCTGGGCCTGGCCGGATGTTCTGCTGCGGGCACAAGGCCGTATAAAGAGCTGGATACGACGGAAGTCTTATCGGCGACGGTGCAGTTGACGCCGCCTGACACGACGCTCCAAATTGAAGATCTCCATGAACTGGTGGAACTTTTGAAGGATGTGGTGATTTATGAGGAGGATTCCTCTTACACGGAGTACGCGGGGCAGGGCGTTATCGTGACCCTGACCATGACGGATGGCACGCAGACCAGCATCATGGCATATAACCCGTTTCTGGTGATTGACGGTGTGGGCTATCGGACCGAATATGAGCCCTGCGAGGCGCTGAACCGGTATGCCAACGAATTGCTGCAAGCCGGAACAGCCGCCGTTCTTTTGGAAGAACCGCCGGCATTGGCGGTGGTCAGTGCGAAAACTTCGGTTGGGGCTTTGCTGGGAGCTTACTCCTGGCAGCGCAAACACGCCGATGGGACGGTTACAGGGGTCGAAGCGGACAGTCCACATCCTTTGGACTGTAAAGAATGGCTGCTTCGGCTGGAAACGACGGAGAGGACCGCGACGCTGAGCTTCGCGGAAGCGCCCGACGCCATCGTAAGCGTCCAGAGCTGGAGCGATGCGGATTGGTCCAATCCCGCGGCCAAAGGGGAACCGGTGGAGTGGGACGGAACTGCAATAGCGCTCAAATCCGGCGGTCATATCTATGAAGTTGTGGCACAGTGGGACACCGAAAGCGGGTTTGGCGGGACCGCACACTATTCGTTCTATCTCAAAGCGGTATGAGATTCGCCCCTCCGCGGGGATGCACCGGAGGGGGACAGTTCACGTGAAGCGGAGCTGCATCAGTTGGACGACGTGAAAGCCCCTTCGGTGGAAACAGGCGGGAGGACAAAAGCCAAAAACGGGAGAGGCCGGATGGTCCGGTCTCTCCCGTTTTTTCAGGGGTTATTCGCCCTCGTAAGCCCGGCGGTAGATCTCGATGATTTGCTCCTTGGTGGCCTTGCGGGGATTGGTCAGGCAGCACACGTCCTTCATGGCATTCTCCGCCATGATCTCGAAATCCTCCGGCTTGACGCCCAGCATCTTCAGATTGGCGGGGATACCCACCTGACGGCTGATGGTACGGATGGCCTGGATGGCCTTGGCCGCGGCGTCTCCGGTGGACAGCCCCTGAATCTGCTCGCCCATGGCCTCGGCCAGGTCGCGGAAGCGGTTCAGGTTGCCGATGAGGTTGAACTCCTCCACATAGGGCAGCAGAATCGCATTGCAGACGCCGTGGGGAAGGTTATAGTAGCCGCCCAGCTGGTGGGCCATGGCATGGACATAGCCCAGAGAGGCGTTGTTGAAGGCGATACCAGCCAGATACTGGGCGTAGGCCATCTTATCCCGGGCCTTCATATACACGCCGTTGGCCACCGCCTTGGGCAGATACTGATAGATCATCTTCACCGCCATCAGCGCGGCGGAGTCGGTCAGCACGTTGGCGTCGGTGGAGACATAGGCCTCGATGGCGTGGGTCATGGCGTCCATGCCGGTGGCGGCGGTCAGCGAAGCGGGCATACCCTTCATCAGCTCCGGATCGTTGACGGCGATCTTGGGGGTGACGCGCCAGTCCACGATGGCCATTTTCACCTTGCGGGTGGTGTCGGTGATGATGCAGAAACGGGTGATCTCCGACGCGGTGCCGGCGGTGGTGTTAATGGCCATAAGGGGGACCATGTCCTTGGACGCCTTATCCACGCCCTCATAATCGTGAATCTTGCCGCCGTTGCTGGCCACCAGGCCGATGCCCTTGGCACAATCGTGGGAGGAGCCGCCACCCAGAGAGATGATGGAGTCACAGCCATTGGCATGGAAAAATGCCACGCCGGCCTCCACATTCTTGTCCGTGGGGTTGGGCTCGGCTCCGTCAAAAATCACGGACTGGATGCCCGAATCGGCCAAAATCTGACTGACGCGATCCGCCATGCCCGACTGGGCCAGGAACTTGTCGGTGACGATCATGGCGTGGCTGACATGCAAGCTGCCCAGCAGCGCACCTGCCTCGTTCACCGCGCCTTCGCCAAATACGTTGCGGGTGGGCAGAAAATAATAAGTAGACATGGTAGGGTTCCTCCTTTAGCGTGATAGGTGGCGTCCCTGGAGGGGCGCCGGATGATGGATCAAAGTATATCAGCCCCCTAATCATCCGTCAATAGGTTTCGAAAGTTTATTTTTTAACTAAAATTTCGTTATTTTTATCACAAATAAGTTAAAAATATAACATTCTAAATCTCGGAGACCTGGCGCGGGAATGCCTTGAAACCTCCGGATGTTCCGCTCATCGCGCACGGAGAGGTACCTCCCGAGGCCCCCTGCTCAGGATGCGCAGGGAGGGCCTTTGTGGCGTTCTTGACAAAGGAGACTTTTCTCCCGGCCCCCTCGTTCCGGAGGAGTCTGCCGGTTTTACAAACCGTTCACGGATTATTTTAGATGCAGTTAAAGCGCCGCTCTTATCGTAGGACCAGAGGCCGGCGAGGCGCTCCCGCTTCGGTTTCGGCCCTTTTCCAGACACACTCACCTAACGACAGAACAGGAGGTTTCTGATGAAAACGATTGCCACGACCCTTTCCGCTCCGTATTCCAAGGGCGCTGCCTCCGGCGGGAATGTATTGCTCCGCCTGGAACACATATCCAAAGTTTATGAGCCGGACGCGCGTCCCCCTTACCGGGTGCTGGAGGACATCTCACTGGAGATCAGACGAGGTGAATTTGTTGGGATCATCGGCGCATCCGGCTGCGGCAAATCTACTCTGATGCGGATTTTAAGCTGCCAGGAGTCCCCCAGCAGCGGCCGGTATCTCTTTGAGGATGCCCCGGTGGAAGAGGCTCTGCCCAAGGCCCTTGCCCATCTCCGTGACCACAAGATCGCGTTCATCCCCCAGCAGGACGCCCTGAACTGCCGGCTCCCGGTGTGGGAGCTGGTGGCGGCACCGCTGAGTCCGCGCCAGTTCCACCCCGCGGAGCGGCGCCGGCGGGCCGCCCGGGCCCTGCGCCGGGTGGGGCTGGCCGACCACGCCGACTGGCTCCCCGATCAGCTGTCCGGTGGCCAGCGGCAGCGGGTGTCCATCGCGCGGGCCATGGTCCGTAATCCCACGCTGGTCCTGGCCGACGAACCCACGGCCGCCCTGGATTTAGAGACCGGCGAGGCCATTTTCCGCATCTTCCAGCAGATGAATCATGCGGGTGTCACCGTTCTTCTGGTCACCCACGACCGCGCCCTTGCCGCGCGTGCGGAACGGCTGATTCAAATTCGGGAAGGACGTATCTGTGAGGATCGGCGTCTGGCCGCCGCCTGACCCGCAGTTTTGAATAGATTCGCGCCCCCGGAGTTCTCCGGGGGCGCATTTTGTAAAGCTTTTATGAAGAAATCCGTCTGTTCACGGTCCATTCATCCGGGCGCGCTATACTGACGGGGAAAGAAGGTGTTTGCCATGCGGCTTTTGGTCGCGGAAGATGAGCGGGAAATCGGAAAAGCGCTGAAACTGATTCTGGAGCGCAGTAAATACAGTGTGGATTGGGTGGACAACGGCACGGATGCGCTGGAGTATCTCCTGACTGGGAGCTATGACGGCGCGGTGCTGGATATTATGATGCCCGGTCAGGACGGAATCGCGGTGCTGATGGCCCTCCGGCGGGCCGGGCTGTCCACCCCGGTGCTGCTGCTTACAGCCAAGGCGGAGCTGTCCGACCGGGTGGCCGGTCTGGACGCCGGTGCGGACGACTATCTCCCCAAGCCCTTTGCCAGTTCCGAGCTGCTGGCGCGGGTGCGGGCCATGCTGCGCCGCCGGGAGCAGTTCACCCCCGACCTGCTGACCTTCGAGGATCTGACACTCAACTGCTCGGCCTATGAGCTGGGCTCCACCCATGGGGTCCTCCGGCTGACCAACAAAGAGTTTCAGATCATGGAGCTGCTGATGCGCAGCCCGCATCACATTTTTTCCTCGGAGCAGCTGATGGAGCGGATCTGGGGCTGGGATTCCGATACGGAGATCAACGTGGTCTGGACCAATATTGCCTATCTGCGCCGGAAGATGACCCGCCTGAAGGTCCGGGCGGAGATCCGCTCCGTACGCGGGGCGGGCTATATGCTGGAGGCCATTCCATGCTGAGACGGCTGCGCTGGAAATTTATCCTGGTGGCGGCCGCGTCTCTGGCCGCCGTCCTGTTGGTGTTTGTTCTGGGGCTGAACGCGGCCTATTATTCCATCTCCACCTCCGCCCTGGACCAGCTCCTCACCTCCATCGCCGCCAACGAAGGGGAGATTCCCGCCTATTCCGAATCAGGAGAGACCCGGCCCGCAATGCCCTGGGACTACCCCATCACGGAGGAGACTCGGGACGAGACGCGCTACTTTCTCATCTGGGCGGACCAGGACCGCTCCATGGTGGGGCTCCAGCTGGATTTTATCAACGCGGTCAGTCAGATCGACGCTGCCGGGTATTTTGAACAGGCCATGAACAGCAGCGCGGCGTTCGGCTACATAGACCACTACCGCTTTTACCGCTGCGCCCGGGAGGACGGCTATCTGCTAATCTTTCTGGACTGCAGCCTTCAGCTGCGCAATATCCGGAACGTCGCGCTGATTTCCGCCGTGGGGGCGGCCGTCGTCCTGCTGACTACTGCGCTGCTGCTCTTCCTGTTCTCCAAGCGGGCCATTCAGCCCACAGTGCAGAGCGTAGAGCGGCAGAAGCGCTTTATTACCGACGCCAGCCACGAGATCAAAACGCCCCTGACCGCCATTCTGGCGATCTCCGACGTGCTGCGCATGGACGACCCGGACAACGAGTGGCTACACAGTCTGGACCAGGAGGCCCACCGCCTGCGGCGGCTGGTCTCCGATCTGGTCTCCCTCGCCCGGCTGGATGAGGAGAACCCCTATCCGGAGCGCGCCCTGTTCTCCCTGACCCAGAGCGCCTGGGACATCCTCGACTCCCTCCGCCCCCGGGCCGCCGCCCAGGGCAAGACCCTGAAGGCAGAGGTGGAGGACCAGCTCTGCCTCTATGGAGATGAGGCCGCCATTCAGCGCCTGATCTCCATTCTGCTGGATAACGCGCTGCAATATTCCGTTCCGGCCAGCACCATTCGATTCCGCCTGTTCCGGCAGCGGCGCAGCATTTTCCTGGAGACCTGCAACACCTGTTATCCCCTGGCACGGGAGGAGCTGGAGCACCTGTTTGACCGTTTCTACCGGGCGGACCCGTCCCGCTCCCGCCACACCGGCGGCAGCGGAATCGGCCTGTCCATGGCCAAGTCCATCGTGGAGGCCCACGGAGGGCAGATTCGGGCCTGCTGTACGCAGGACGGCACCCAGATTCAGTTTACCGCCTGCTTCCGCTCCCCTGGGAAGCAGCGCAAAGCTACGGCCACGCCGGCAGATTCGGGGCGGAGCTGAAACGGTCCGCCCCGGATTTGTTCACAGGCCGTTCACCGGCTTTTTTAGGGAAATTTTAAGTCGTCCGGCTATCCTAAGCACACGGACGGCAGACGCCTACACAGGCCGTCTGGCCCTCCGATTTTTTCTCGTTTGGAGGTTCTATGATATGAAAAAGAAAAATTCTCTTTCCATCACGCTGGCGCTTGCTCTGTGCGCCGGCCTGCTGGCTGGCTGTTCCACCTCAACCAGCGACACGTCCGAGTCCCCGAGCGCCGCCGCAGAAGAAACGGTTTCCCCGTCCGCCTCGTCTGCGGAGGAGACCTCGACCGCTTACCAGGCCGGCAAGGTGCTTGCGCTGGACGGTTCGGAGGCAACGGTGCAGCTCTACGCCTCCGCGTCGGACGGCGCCACGGAATTCACCGGAGATACCGCCGGCTTTGACTTGAGCAGCTGCACGCTCTCCGCCGAGACGGCGGCGCTCTCCCTGGACGGGACCGACCTGCTGTACTATCTGGACAGCGAGACCGGTGAGATGACCGCGGCCGCGCTGGAGGATGTGGCCCCGGGCAGTGTTCTGCTGTTTGCCTATGTCGCCGATACCGGCGCGCTGTCCCAGGTCATCGTGCAAAGCTACGGTGAAGACCGGACCGACCGGCTGGCCCAGGTGGCGGCCCTGACAGAGGACAGTCTTGATCTGACCTGGTATCAGTCCGCCGATGAGACGGCGGCGTCGGTCCTGAATTATACCGGCATCGACCTTACTTCCTATACGCTGGGCGACACCACGGAATCCTTTGCCCTGACCGATACGGTCTCCCTTTATCAGCTTCAGGACGGGGTACTGGTGGAAAGCACCAGCGCCGACCTGGCCCAGGGCGGCGACGTGATCGCCTCGGTCACGTCGGACGGTCAGCTCACCCAGCTTATCCTGCTTCCGAGCGCCTCGGATGCTTCGGACGCTGCGGATCCCTCCGCTGCGCCGGATTCCGGGGCCGATACATAATTCTCCTTCCTTTTATCAGGCAGGGCGGCCACCCCTTCGGGATGGCCGCCCTGCCGCCTGTCCGCGCCGCCTGTCCGGCGTTTTTACTCCTCCCGCAGGCCGCGCTCGTCCAGAATACAGCGCCGGGAGAATACCGTTTCCATCAGCTTCCGGTCGTGGGACACGGCCAGAATGGTCCCCGGATAACGCTCCAGCACGCCCCGAATCACCGGGCCGGACAGCGGGGAGAGATTCTGGGTGGGTTCGTCCAGCAGCAGTACATTGCAGCCCTCCAAAATCAGCTTGAGAAAGAGCAGCTTGCCCTTCTGCCCGCCGGACAGCTGGGCGGTGGGATGCTCCATCTCGTCGGCCGTGTACTTCACACAGCCCAGGAAATTGCGGGCCCGGGTGATGTCTGCACGGTCACCGGACGGAGCCAAAATCTCCACCGGCGTGCGCATCCCGTCCAGGAGTTCCCCGTAATTCTGCGGCAGGTAGCCCGCCTTCAGGTCGGACCGGGCCAGCAGTTCCGCCGCCAGACGGCGCAGCAGGGTGGATTTACCCGCGCCGTTGCGGCCCGTGATGCAGACCTTCTCCCCACCCTTTACATGCAGGCGGAGCCCCTGGGCCAGAAGCCGTCCGTCGGGCGCGGCCAGCTCGGGCAGGTCCAGGTCCAGCACCGTTTTGCCAGCGGGCAGCGCGCACTCGGCCGGAAAGTCCAGAAAAATAGCTTCCTCCTCCTCGGGCAGCTCGGTCATATCCTGCCGTTCCCGCTCAAACCGGCGGCCCGTGGACTGGACCGCCTTCATTTTCTTTTTCAGCAGCCGGCCGCCGTGGGGGTCCTGGCGGGAGATGGTATTGAGCTGGTGGTCCACCTTGTCCCGGATCTGGCGGTAGCGCGCCATTTGGCGGGCATAGTCCTCCCGCTCCTTCCGGGCCACCTGCTCCTGGTGGTCCAGTTGGTTCCGCCGCTGGGTCACATAGGTGCGGTAATCGCTCCGGTACACCGTGCAACGGGGCTGGGTCTTGCGGCGGATCTGCTCCAGGTGGATGATCCGGTTGGCGGTGCGCTCCAGCAGCGTCTCGTCGTGGGACACAAAGAGCACCGGCAGGGGACATGACCTTAGAAACCGCTCCATCCAGGCCAGCGTCTCCAGGTCCAGCCCGTTGGAGGGCTCATCCAGCAGCAGCGCGTCCGGCCGGGCCAGCAGGATTCCTGCCATTTGCAGCTTGACCGCCTCTCCGCCGGACAGGGAGCGCATGGGGCGGGACTCATAACACAGGTCCGCGGGCAGGCCCAGGTCCGCCAGCATAGCGGACAGCTCCCGGGGGGTGGCGTCGAAAAAGCCCTCCCGCTCCGCGCAGAACAGGTAAATGGACTGCTCCTTCTCCGCCTGGGACAGCTCCTGGGGCAGATACCCCAGCTTCCAGCCACCCGTAACGATCTCGCCGGACCAGGAGACATGGCCGCTTACCAGCCGGGGGTCGTAAATCAGTTTGAGCAGGGTGGATTTTCCGTTCCCCTCCTCTCCGATGACGGCCGCCTTGTCGCCGGGACCAAGGGTAAAGTTCACATCTTCCAGCAGGACCCGCAGGTCCTTCTCCTGGATGGCGGTCAGATGTTTGACTTGCAGCATGGAGCAACACTCCTCTCTCCAGCCTTCGCTGGGCACAAAAAAAGTCTGCCTCCGGCAAGCGCCGAACGCAGACCAATTCCGCAGCACAAGGTCCATGGGCGCAAGCGCCCACGGAGAACAGGCAAGGAAATCCGCATTTCGGCAACAAGACCGAGCCTGCCTGCAGCAGGCCGCCGGAGCAGGTCTTGTGTTGCAAAATGGGACTTACTTGCGCATTCTTTCACCCTTTTCTGTCTCTGATGCCCTGAGTATAGCAGATGAGAGGTTTTTTTGTCAAGCCCTGTACGTTCCGACCGGGGCGGAGCGCGCGCCGTACAGCTCGAACCGGTTCTTGTCCACCTTCAGCAGTCCGTCCCGCTGCATCTTGCTCAGCTCATTGGACAGCGCGCTGCGGTCCACATTGAGATAATCGGCCAGCTGCTGGCGGTTGAAGGGAACCGTGAAGCGCTGGCTCCCGCTGCGGACCGCCTGCTCGGAGAGATAGGACAGCAGCCGCCCCCGAATGGTTTTGGGTGAGGTGTGGAAGATCTTGCGGGACAGATTCAGATTTTTCTGGGCGGAGAGGGACAGTAGATTCTGAATCAGCCGGTGGTGGTGTTCGCAGGTGGAGGGGCAGGTCTGAAGCACCCGGCTGATCGCGAGGAAGAGGATCTCGCTCCGCTCGGCGGCCACGACGTCCACCATCAGCGGTTCCCCCGGCGTACAGGCGTAGGTCTCCGCGAAAACCTCCCCCGGGCCCACCTGGTCCAGTACCGTTGTGTTCCCCCAGACGTCGCCGCTTTCGATGCGCACACGGCCGGAAAGCACCAGTCCCAGGGAGGAGACGGTCTCGCCGGTCCGCAGGATTTGCGTTCCCTTGGCAAACGCCCGCCGCACCGCGCCCAGGCAGGCGAGCATGGCCTCCACCTCTTCCGGTTCGCAGCCGCGGAACAACGCGGTTTTCGCAAGCTCCATGGGTTCCACCTCTCTGTTGTTGGGATAAAAGTTCTCGCTTCTTCTTGTCTGATTCGTACCGAAGATCAAGGCGCTGCCCGGCGAGACGGTATATGAGCAAAACGCGGCGGCCCGGACCGCCGCGTTTGGTCATCTGTTGAGCTGCCATACCCCGAAATTGAGATACGCGGCGAAGGTCACCCAGAGCAGATAGGGAAGCTGCAGCCAGGCGGCGGGCGGATCTACCCTGTGAAAGGCGAAGATCATGCCCAGGATCAAGGCCCACAGCACCAGAAGCCAAATCAGCGCGCCTCCAAAGGCCTGGAACTGAAAGAAGAGAAAGCTCCAGAAGAAGTTGAATGCCAACTGAAGGAAGAAGAGCCAAAGACCGCGGGTACGTGCCCGGGAACGGGGAGCCAGACAGACGCGCGCCGCGCTGATTCCCATCAGGGCGAAGAGGATGCCCCAGACGATGGGAAAAACGATTGCTGGAGGCGACAAAGGCGGCTGCACCACCGCTTCGGAATAGCGCTTTGTCCCCTCGCGGGTCAGCCAGCCGGACAGCGCCCCCACGGTCTCTACAAACAAGATCCAGGCGGCGTAGAGTTTCCATTTCATATACAATCACCCGGGATAGCATATGCGCGGGGGTAATTCTTATGCAGAAGCCCATGCCTTTGCAGGCGGTGGATTGCGGCCGCGTCGAATAACGGAATTAAGCGTATCATAACACAGCCAGCGATACAAGCCCGGGAGAAAGAAAATGTAGAATGCGGATAAATAAGTTGGATCGTTCCCCAAGGAAAGAATCATCCTCCGAACGCAGAACCCTTTTTTGGAAATCCGGAGAGATTTTACGTGCACGGGCGGAATGAAACCGCCTATCTCCGCGCCAAGAGCCGCCGCAAGCGGCGGTTGCGCGCCGAAACGCGCCGCCCCTTCTGCGATGGGCCCCGATGGCCGACGCAAAAAGGGAGCGCGGCATCAGCCGCGCTCCCAAAAAGCTGGTGAAAGATTCACGTTTCCCCTTAGTAGGAGACGCCCTGCCAGACCATAGCGTCAGCCACTTTCATAAATCCGGCGATGTTGGCGCCTGCCACCAGATTGCCCTTCATGCCGTACTCCTCGGCGGCATTGGCGGCATTGTGATAAATGTTGGTCATGATGCCGTGGAGCTTCTGGTCTACTTCCTCAAAGCTCCAGGACAGACGCATGGAGTTCTGGCTCATCTCCAGGCCGGAGGTAGCTACGCCGCCGGCGTTGGAGGCCTTGGCGGGAGCAAACAGGACCTTGTTGGCCTGGAAATAGGCGATGGCCTCCGGCGTGCAGGGCATATTGGCGCCCTCAGCGACGGCAAAGCAGCCGTTGTTGACCAGAGCCTTGGCGCCGTCCAGGTCCAGCTCATTCTGGGTGGCGCAGGGGAGGGCGATGTCACAGGGAACGTTCCAGATGCCGCGGTAGCCTTCCACGTACTTGGCCGTGGGCACATAGTCCAGATAGGTCTTGATGCGGGCCCGCTTGACCTCCTTGATCTCCTGCATGACCTGATAGTCGATGCCGTTCTCATCCACGATATAGCCGTTGGAGTCGCTCATGGCGATGACCTTGGCGCCCAGCTGGGTGGCCTTCTGATTGGCATAGATAGCCACGTTGCCCGAGCCGGAGATGACCACCTTCTTGCCGTCAAAGCCCTTACCGGCGGCGCGGAGCATCTCGTCGGCAAAATAGCACAGGCCGTAGCCGGTGGCCTCGGTGCGCACCAGGGAGCCGCCGTAGGTCAGGCCCTTGCCGGTGAGTACGCCGGTGAACTCGTTGCGGATGCGCTTATACTGGCCGAACAGGTAGCCGATCTCCCGGGCGCCCACGCCGATGTCGCCGGCGGGCACGTCGGTATCCGGACCGATGTGGCGCTGCAGCTCGGTCATAAAGGACTGGCAGAAGCGCATGACCTCGGCATCGGTCTTGCCCTTGGGGTCGAAGTCGGAGCCGCCCTTGCCGCCGCCCATGGGCAGGCCGGTGAGGGAATTCTTGAAGATCTGCTCAAAGCCCAGGAACTTGATGATGGACAGGTTGACCGAGGGGTGGAAGCGCAGGCCGCCCTTGGAGGGACCGATAGCGGTGGAGAACTGGACCCGGTAGCCCCGGTTGACCTGGACCTTGCCCTGGTTATCCACCCAGGAGACCCGGAACATCAGCGTGCGCTCCGGCTCCACAATACGGTCAATCACGCCGTTGCGGATGAACTCAGGACGCTGCTCCACCACGGGGACCAGAGATTCCAGAACCTCCTCCGTGGCCTGAAGGAATTCCTTCTCGTGGGGGTTTTGCTGCGTCAAACGATCCTGTACGCCTTGCAGATACTCATTTTGAATTGACATCTTTGTCGCCCTTTCTTCTTTGAAATGGTGTTTTAAGTGGCAATATTTTATACTGACTTGTGAAGAAATGCAAGAGCAAAAACAAAAATTGCATAAAAAATTTAAGCTGCAGGAAAAATTGCGAGAAAAAAGAGCTGAAATGGCTCAAAGTGAAAGAAAACTGTCAGAATGGAGCGGAAATACCTGGGAAAAGGGGAGAGGTGGTCCACTCCAGCCCGCAGGGCGCCAGGCGGTCCCTCCGGCACAGTCCGTATAGATCGGTACAGCGCGCCTCATGGGCGAACAGGGTCTGCGCCTCCGGACTCAGGCTCCGGATACGGGCGGGCTTGGTGAGCACCGGAAGCGCCGCCGTATCCTCCATCCGGCGCAGCAGTGCCTGTCCGCGGGGCCCAAAGCCCAGTACCCGCAGGTAGAGGGGCTCCGGCGGGCGGTCCACGGCCCGCAGGCCCAGATAGGCCCAGAGCACCAGCCGGCGGATGCGGGCGTGGGCGTAGCGCTTGGTCTTGACCTGCTCATAGAGCTGCTCCAGGTTCTCCGCCACGCGAATCGCCCGGTACAGGCGGTTGTGCAGGCCCTCGCCGCAGTCGGGCAGAGCGGCCAGCTCCTCCGGCGTCCGGCTCCGCAGGAGTGTAAGCACGCCGCGCTCGTTGAACCGGAGGGAAGCGGGATTGTCCAGCGGCAGCGCTCCGCCCAGAATCTGGCGGCGCAGCCAGGAGGCGGAGGGATAGGGGCTGTTCACCTGACTGTCGTGGCCGGCGCCCTGCCGCGGCAGGGTCATGGGCCGAATGGAGGAGGACAGCGCGGCCAGGGCCCGCAGATATTCCACGCCCAGATTGTTGTTGGGGGCGGAAAGCAGACGGGCCGAATCTCCAAGGACCTCCTGGACCGCGGCCTGGCGGGCGGCGGCAAAGGATGTGCCGTTGCTGGTGAAGCGGCGCAGCTCCGTCTGGAAGCCCGCGCTGTCCAGACAGCGGGCCACAGAGGCGAGGGCCTCCAGGTCGCCGCTCTCACTTCCGAAGCACAGCGTGTCCACCACGCCGGAGGCGTGCAGCAGGGCGACCGCGCCCCGGGCGAAGGACTCGGCAGAGGAAGAGGCCCACACGGTGGGAAGCTCCAGCACCAGGTCCGCGCCTCCCTCCAGCGCCATCCGGCTTCGGGTCCACTTATCGGTAATGGCGGCGTCCCCGCGCTGGACCCAGTTTCCGCTCATCACTGCCACCACGGCAGTGTCCGCGCCAAGCCGGCTGCGCAGCGCGTCAATCTGCCAGCGATGGCCCGCGTGAAAGGGATTGTATTCCGCGACAATGCCCACGACGTGCATGGGAGCTCCTCCTGTCTGAAAAAAGGTGGAAAAAATCAAAAAAAACGGTTGTCCTTTCCGAGGAAAAGGACTAGAATGTATATGCCATTTTAACGCTTCGGAAGCGTGAAGTAAATAAGAACTTACGAAGGAGACACGAACATGAAAATTCTTGTCATCAACGCAGGCAGCTCTTCTCTGAAATATCAGCTGATGGACCCCGACAGCGGAGAGGTGTTTGCCAAAGGTCTGTGTGAGCGCATCGGAATCGACGGCCGTCTGACCCACAAGATTCCCTCCGCCGACGCCAAGTATGAATTTGAAGTGGCCATGCCGACCCACGCCGAGGCCATCCAGGCGGTCATCGACGCGCTGCTGTCCAAAGAGCATGGCGTGATCTCCTCTATGTCTGAGATCGACGCGGTGGGCCACCGTGTGGTCCACGGCGGCGAGCAGTTCTCCGCCTCGGTGAAGATTACCCCCGAGGTCATGGACGCTGTGCGGGAGTGCATCCCCCTGGCGCCGCTGCACAACCCCGCCAACATCACCGGAATCGAGGCCTGTGAGAAGGTCATGCCCGGTGTGCCCATGGTGGCCGTGTTCGATACCGCATTCCATCAGACCATGCCTGAGAAGGCCTATACGTATGCCCTGCCGTATGAGTACTACGAGAAGGACAAGGTCCGCCGTTACGGCTTCCATGGTACCTCCCACCGCTATGTATCCCAGCGGGCCGCGGATATGCTGGGCAAGCCCATTGAGCAGCTGAAGATCATTACCTGCCATCTGGGCAACGGCTCCTCCATTGCTGCGGTGGATTGCGGCAAGTCCGTGGATACCTCCATGGGCTTCACCCCCTTGGCCGGCCTGCCTATGGGTACCCGTTCCGGCGACCTGGATGCCGGCATTCTGGAGTATTTGATGGGCAAGTACGATATGAACATTACGGAAATGCTCAACGTATTGAATAAGAAGTCCGGTGTGCTGGGTATCTCCGGCGTGTCCTCGGACTTCCGTGACCTGGAGAGCGCCGCGAAGGAGGGCAATCACCGGGCCGAACTGGCGCTGGAGGTCTTCTACTACAGTGTGAAGAAGTATATCGCCGCCTATGCGGCCGCCATGGGCGGAGTGGACGCCGTTGTCTTTACCGCCGGCGTAGGCGAGAACTCCGCCAGCACCCGGATGGCGATTGCCTCTGGCCTGGAGTTCATGGGCGTGAAGATGGACCCCGATGCCAACAACGTGCGCGGCAAGGAGGCTGTGGTCTCCGCCGTGGACTCCAAGGTGAAGGTGCTGCTCATCCCGACGGATGAGGAGCTCATGATCGCCAAGGATACCGCCGCGCTGGTCAAGGGCTGAGCGGAGCCGGGACTCTAATACAACCAATCCAAAAGCGGCATAGCCAGCGCAGGCTATGCCGCTTTTTCTGTTAGAACAGGGCGGAGCTAAGAGCGGTTCTTCAGCGCAAAACAGGGAAAAGGTCCTATCGTCCAATCGTATGCAGAAGAAGCAACACGCTGTATGGCCTTCCGGTCCATACAGCGTGTTGTCTTGTTTCCTCAGAGTGAAGAGGCTGGAAACTGGTGCTTCCGAAACACAGGTGCCGGGCTGCGCGTTTTACGCGATAGGCGTTCCCTGATTTGCTTCCGGCGCTCAGAGATCCATTGCGGCGTAATAGCCCTGCATGGTGGCGTGCTGAATGGTGCCGGCTTTCCGGCAGTCGCCGATGAAGCGGAACTCGCTGACCTGTCCCTCGAAGGCGCAGGCCTCCATGCTCAGCCCCCGGCTTCCGATGGCGATGATGACGGTATCGGCCTCGATCAAGGTCTCCGCGCCGGTGGTTTTCTCCCGGCACCGGACGCCCTGCTCGGTGATCTCCACCACAGCGGTGTTTTTCAGCGCACTGGCGCAGTATTTTTCGATCATGAAGATGGTGGCGCCCTGGTGGGCCTGGGAGGCGTCGAAGGCGAACTGGTCGCGGCGGCCGATCAGGCTGACGTGCCTGCCCTGCTGCGCCAGGTAAACGGCGGTCTCAGAGCCGGTCAGGCCGCCGCCGATGACGGCGATCTTCTCGCCCAGCTCGTCCTCATGCTGATGCAGCTCATCCGCATAGATGATTTTGTTGCGCTCCATGCCGGGAATGTCGGCCACCTTATGGACCGCGCCGATGGCGGCGAAGCAGGCGTCGGGAGCCATCTCGGCGATCATCTGCGGCGTGGCTTCCGTGTTGAGCATGACGGTGATATTGGGGTCCTTCTGGACCAGGGCGATGCGCTTGTCGCGGTAGATCTTGATGTCACGCTTGAAGGGAACGTAGTCGGCAAAATCCAGAGTGCCGCCGAGGTGGTCCTTCTTTTCGATCAGGGTGACCTTGTGCCCCCGCTTGGAGGCGGTGATGGCGGCTTCCAGACCCGCCGGCCCGCCGCCCACGATGACCAGCTTCTTGCTGACCTTGGCGGGAATGGTGCAGTCGTTGGTGCGGTCGCTCTCAAAGCCCACAGTGGGATTGATGGTGCAGCGGGCCAGACGCTCTGGGGCACGGGAGATCTGATGCTGGCACATAGAGCAGCGCAGACAGTGGAGAATCTCATCCTCCCGGCCCTCCTTGGCCTTGCGGGGCCAATCCGGGTCGGCGATCATCTGGCGGGCCATGTTGCAGATGTCAGCCTTGCCGGTGGCGACGATGTCCTCCAGCATCTCGGGGTCGGCCAGACCGCCGACGGTGGAGACGGGGATGGTAATACCGGCTGCGCGCAGGGCGTCGCGGACGGCGGTAGCCAGATAGACGTTGATGCCGCGCTCCATATAGGACGGCGGAGACATGCGCTTTACGGTCCACTCGTTGTGGATGCCGCCGCAGGAGACCGAGATCATGTCCACATACTGGGAGGCGGCTTTGCAGACCTCGATGACGTCAGGCGTGTCCAGGCCGCCCTCCAGATAGCCGTCGCAGACTTCCGTGCCCGAGATGCGGATGTCCAGGGGGAACTCCCAACCCACCACCTGGCGGACGCGCTCCAGGATCATCAGGGGGAAACGCATCCGGTTCTCGATCGAGCCGCCGAACTCGTCGGTGCGGTTGTTGAACAGGGGGCTGAGGAACTGGTGGATGAGCCAGCCGTGGCCAAAATGAATCTGCGCCATGTCAAAGCCGTTGTCCTTGACCCGCTTGACGGCGGCGGCGAACTGGTCGCATACCAGCTCCATATCCTCGCGGTTCATGGGGCGGACCTTGGTGCCGTCGCCGCGGGAGAAGCCGGGGGCGTTGGAGTATTGGCTGGCCGTCATAGGGGGCTGGTTGTCGTTGAATTCCTTGTGGGCGTAGGCGCCGCCGTGGGAAATTTCGATGGAGATGGCCGCGCCGTGCCGGTGGCAGGCTTCCGCCACGCGGTAGAGGCTGCGGTCGATGCCGGGTTCGTCCAGCATGATCATATCGACGTGGCTCTTGGAGCCCTTGCCGACGCAGGTCTCGCCCATAATGATCAGACCGGCGCCGCCCTGGGCCATGCGTTCATACATGGGGATGCACTCCTGAGGGAAGCCGCGGTCAAAATTCTGACGGGTGAAGGACATGGGAGGGACCGCGATGCGATTGCGCAGGACCAGGCTGCCGACCTGGATGGGAGAAAAGAGGTTGACGTACTTGTTCATAGCGCAGGACACCTTTCCTAAATTATGATCGCGCCGCAGGGCGGACCATGGGGAGGAACGGGGAAGAGTCCGGAAGGTTCCTCCGGTTGTCCTTATTGTAGCATGTGGTTCCTGCAAAGCGCCATTATTGATTTTGAATAGGGCTATTGGCGGAATTTATGAGTTGCGGGACCGCTGGAATAAAAAACAGAGGGAGGACCCGCATATTATGCGGGCCCTCCCTCCGGTAAGATCTGAGGTCAGGCGGCGCGCTTGGACAGCCGCACGCCGGCCAGCAGAATGGATACGGAGAACCAGAAAATGAGCATGACCCTCGGATAGGTGAACAGGTAGTCGGCCAGCCCGCACACCAGGCTGCCGGCCAGTCCGGCGGCCGCGCCCAGGGTGATCATGCGGATCTGCGCCGGGCAATCGGGAAGGAGGGCCGTTTTCGCGCCCTGCTTCAGCGCATTCCAGCAGCCGGCGACAAAGGCAGCGACGCCCAGCAGTCCGTGCTCCAGCCAAAGCTGGAGGTAGATGTTGTGGGAATGGGTGAAAGGGGCCTCCCCGTGGTACAGGCCATATTCCTTGATGAACTGACGCACCGCGTCCGCGCCCAGTCCCGCGCCGGTCACCGGGGAGGTCATCACGCCCTTGACCGCCGCCTCATAGAGGGGCAGACGGCTGGAGGTGGAGCTGTCGTTGGGATTGAAGATGGTGAGGATGCGGGTCAGAATCGTGGAGGGCAGGAAGGGAATGCAGGCCAGCCCCAGCACGATCAGCGCGGGCAGCAGCTTGCGTTTCCAGAGGAATACAAACACCAGCGCAGCGGCGGCCAGACCGATCCAGCTGGCCCGGGAATAGGTCATCAGAATCGCCATGCAGCCCAGCAGGGCCGCACCAAGACCCACCAGCTTCCACCAGCGGGAACGCACGCCCAAGATAAGGGCGACCGCGATGGGAATCAGGAGCACCAGTACCTCGGCAAAGGCGTTGGGGTTGTCGAACACCGAATAGACCCGGCCGGGCATGTCGGTATTCAGGGACAGGTCCACGTAGGAGCGGTTGACCTCCACCCCCTGGATGCGCTGGAGCACGCCGTAGGCCGAGGTGAGCCCCAGAGCAATGGCGGTAAAGCCGGCCAGGCGGACCAGCTGGCGCTCGTGCTCAATGGTAGAGACGATGAGCAGCATGCACAGCACGCAGGTGATGTGATAGCTTAGATAACGTCCGCTGAGAGAGGGGAAGGCGGACAGGGGCCAGGACAGGCAGACGGCCGCAAAGAAGCAGACAAAATAGGGCCCGATGTGGACCACATCCATGCGCAGGCTCCGGCGGCGCATCCCGCCGGCGATTCCCAGCAGGAACAGCAGGATATAGGCGATCAGACTGTACCCGTTGCTCCAGCGCTCATAGGGAATACACATGATGAGGACCATCAGCCAGCCGGCGGCGATGGGCACCTGCTCCCCCATGCCGAAGGCCAGCTGGGCAAAAAAGCTGGCATCCCAGACCGGCTTGAGCTTGGTATAGATCCAATGGAGCACCGCCACGGGCAGATTGACCAGCACGGTGAGGACCTGACAGGCCAGGCTGTACCGCCAGGCATGGGGCAGCAGCCCCTCCTTTTCAAAGAAAAAATGGACCAGCGCGCTGCCATGCCACCAGCGTTTCCACCAGGCGGCGACGGCGCGGAACACGCGGCAGAGCGCGCTGTTCTCATAGAGACGGACCAGCACCTGCCACAGCAGCAGGAAAAAGCGGCAGATCACACTGCCCTGAATGAGTGCCATAGGGTCATTTCCTCCGATTCTTGAGGTTGTACAGCAGCGTGAGCAGCGTGAAATGGCCGCCGCGAATCAGGTCGGCCACCAGCTGCTTGTTCCCGGCCAGCCCTTTGGGGTGGAGCTGGGCAATGGCGCGGGCCATATCGGGCTGAGCGCACAGCTCCCGGAGGAACTGGGCCTTTTGGCGGCTGGTTTTCCGGTTGCCCGGCGCGTACTCATTGGAGACCGCGATCAGCAGACCAGCCCAGTTGGAGTTGTCCTCCCAGTCGGGGAGGGCCTCGTCCAGATGCCAGGTCCGGGCCAGCGCCCGCTTGCGCTCCATAAAAGCGCGGAACACGCCGATGTAGTCGGGCAGATAGTTTTTGGTGACCGAGGCCGGGTTTTGCAGGTAGAAATACAGGGGCTGATCCACCATGACCAGCTTTTGCGCGTAGAGGAAATACTCCAGCAAGAAGAGCTCGTCCTCCAGATAGGCCCCCGCAAAGGTGATGCTGTGCGCCTGCAGGATGGAACGGCGGAACAGGAACCGCCAGATAAAGCCATTGAGCACGCCGCGGCCGAAGTCCAGCCGCTGGCCCAGCAGCGGGAGCACGATTCCCTCCCGCAGGGCGGCGGGGCCATACACGCCGGCGGGCAGCGCCCCGGCTTCCGCCTCCTTGCGGCCGTCCGGCCACAGGTTGTAGTGGCCGCAGCCGGCGCTGTCGGCCTCCTCCGCCTGAACGGCGGTATAGAGAAGCTCCAGCGCATTGGGGGCGAAGGAATCGTCGGCGTCGCAGAAGGCGACAAAATCGCCTTGGGCCTCCTGAATGCCCAGGTTACGGGCCGAACTGACGCCGCCGTTGGGCTTGTGAAATACCCGCACCCGTCCGTCCTCCGCGGCGATGGCGTCGCACAGCGCGCCGCTCTGGTCCGGGGAGCCATCCTCCACTAAAATCAACTCCAGGTCGGAGAACGTCTGCTTCAAAATGGAATCCGCGCAGCCGCGCAGGAATGCTTCCGCCTTATAGACCGGAACAATGACCGAAATGGCAGGCATGGGGGACGCTCCTTTCCGCAGAAAAGCGGCGGACGGACCGCCGGGCGAATCCGCCGGGCGGAGCAGCCAGCCGCTGCATACGCACTCCATTATATAATGTTTGGGGAGCGGACGCAAGCCCGCTCCCCAAAATTAAGGATTTTGTTCCGCTTACAGATAGGATTTCAGCGTATCCACCATGTCGGTGTGTTCCCAAGGCAGATCAATATCCGTGCGGCCCCACGCAATGTGCCATTGCGCGGGGACCCCGGAATGGAACTTCCTCGGCGGAAGTAAATTCCGCCTGCGGCAAGGTTTTGTGGACAAAACCTTGAACGCGCCATCCGGCGCGGGCGCCTTTGGCGCCTTCGGCCGCACCGGGGAAGCAGTTTACAGATAGGATTTCAGCGTATCCACCATGTCGGTGTGTTCCCAGGGCAGATCAATATCCGTGCGGCCGAAGTGACCGTAGGCGGCGGTCTGCTCGTAGATGGGCCGGCGCAGATTCAGGCGGGAGATGATCTTGCCCGGGCGCAGGTCAAAGCACTCGGTGACGATCTGACCCAGCTTCTCGTCGGACAGCTTGCCGGTGCCGTAGGTGTCCACCAGGACAGAGACAGGATGGGCCACGCCGATGGCGTAGGCCACCTCGATCTGGCACTTGTCGGCCAGTCCGGCAGCCACCAGGTTTTTGGCCACATAGCGGGTCATATAGGCGGCGGAGCGGTCCACCTTGGTGGGGTCCTTGCCAGAGAAGCAGCCGCCGCCGTGGGCGGCAGAGCCGCCGTAGGTGTCCACGATGATCTTCCGGCCGGTCAGGCCGGTGTCGCCCACGGGGCCGCCCACCACGAAGCGGCCGGTGGGGTTGACGTAGAACTTGGTGCTGCCGTCGATGTACTGGGCGGGGATCACGGGCTTGATTACGGTCTCCACAATGGCCTCCCGCAGGTCCTTGAGGGCGATGTCGGGGTCGTGCTGGGTGGACACCACGATAGCCGGGCAGCGCAGCACCTTGCCGTCGTCGCCGTACTCCACGGTGACCTGGCTCTTGCCGTCGGGCCGCAGCCAGGACAGGGTGCCGTCCTTGCGGACCTGAGCCAGCCGGCGGGAGAGCTGATGGGCCATGGCGATGGGGGCGGGCATCAGCTCCGGCGTCTCGTTGCAGGCGTAACCGAACATCATGCCCTGGTCGCCGGCGCCGATGAGGTCGTCGGGGTCGGTCTCGCCGTTCTGGGCCTCATAGGACTGGTTGACGCCCATGGCGATGTCGGGGGATTGCTCGTCGATGGCGGTCATCACGGCGCAGGAGCGGTAGTCGAACCCGTACTCAGGGTTGGTGTAGCCGATGCGCTGGATGGTGCGGCGGGCGATGTTGGCGATGTCGGTGTAGTGGGAGGTGGTGATCTCGCCCATGACGGTCACCATGCCGGTGGTGGTGAAGGTCTCACAGGCCACGTGGGCCTCGGGGTCGTGGGCCAGAATGTCGTCCAGGACCGCGTCGGAGATCTGGTCACAGATCTTGTCGGGATGTCCCTCGGTCACGGACTCGGAAGTGAACAGTCGTTTTGCCATGGATGTGGCTCCTTTCCAAATGATTTGAATAGCCAACGAAAAGCGCTCCGCCATAGCCCGACGGAGCGCAAAGAAGGTTGTTTGCCGTCCTCATCTTTCGATACAAACCGTCGGATTTGGCACCTTTTCCGGACAAGCCGGGCAGGTTGCCGTGGCATCATGGGGCCGATCCCTCCGCCACTCTTGATAAGGCTATTCAATTTGTGTCCCCTATTCTATACAGGCAGGGGAGAGATGTCAACGGGACAAAAGCGGGGAACTGTCGTAATTTTGCGCATTTTGTCCGCTTTGCCCCGTCAGGCGTCGGCGCTGCGGAGGTACTCAGCCTGTTCCGGGGTGAGGGTGTCGATGGACAGGCCCAGGGCGGCCAGCTTGGCCCAGCCGATCTGGTCGTCCAGCTCACTGGGCACGTCGTAGACCTTGACCTCCAGACCGTCCCGGTGCTTGACCAGCCATTCGCTGGCCAGGGCCTGGACCGAGAAGGACATGTCCATGATCTCGGCGGGATGGCCGTTGCCGCCGGCCAGATTGACCAGCCGCCCCTCGGCCAGCACGTTCAGCACCCGGCCGTCGGGCAGCTCGTAGCCCATGATGTTCTCCCGCTGGGGGAATTTGCGCACCGCGTTGGCCTCCAGCCATTTCACGTCCACCTCGCAGTCGAAATGACCGGCATTGCACAGCAGGGCGTTGTGCTTCATGTGGGGGTAGTGCGCCGCAGTGATCACGTCTTTGCAGCCGGTGGAGGTGATGAACAGGTCGCCCAGGGGAGCGGCATCGGCCATTTTCATCACGCGGAAGCCGTTCATGGTGGCGTCCAGCGCCTTGAAGGGGTCGATCTCCGTGACGATGACATTGGCGCCCATGCCCTTGGCCCGCAGGGCGATGCCCGAGCCGCACCAGCCGTACCCAGCCACCACCACGGTCTTGCCGGCCACGATCAGGTTGGTGGTGTGCATGATGGCGTCCCAGGCGGACTGGCCGGTGCCGTATTTGTTGTCGTAATAGTGCTTGGCCTTGGCGTCGTTGACCGCCATCATGGGACAGGGCAGGGTGCCCTCCCGCTCCCGGGCCCGCAGGCGGAGAATGCCGGTGGTGGTCTCCTCGCAGCCGCCGATGAGGCAGTCGGCATAGGCCCGGCACTTGCCGGAGAGCAGATGCACCAGGTCGCCGCCGTCGTCGATGATGATATGAGGGTGGCATTTGAGGGTCTCGACGAGCAGATGCTCATACTCCTCCATGGTGACCCCGTGCTTGCCGAAGGTCTCGATGCCCTGGGCGGCCACCGCCGCCGCCACGTCGTCCTGGGTGGACAGAGGGTTGCAGCCGGTGAGGTAGACCTCCGCGCCGCCGGCCTTCAGCACCAGGCCCAGATTGGCGGTCTTGGCCTCCAGATGGACCGACACCGCGATGCGCAGGCCGGCAAAGGGCTTTTCCCGGGCGAAGCGGGCCTCGATCTGCGACAGGGCGGGCATGAAGCTGCGCACCCAGTCGATCTTGCGCTGGCCGGAGGGCGCCAGCAAGGGGTCGCGAATGATGCTCATAGTTCGTGTTCCTTTCTATTCCAAGTGAAGCCAGTGTATCATAACTTTCTTCAAGTTTCAACGGCTTTCGCTTGCGGGCGGGGCGGGGGTATGCTACAATAAGACGTTCAAGGGAGTGATTTATTTGACCAGCGGTCTTATCACCTTTTTCCGTCATCACCACTATGGGGCGCAGCTCCAGGCCTATGCCGCCATGCGGGCCATAAGCGAGCTGGGGCACCCCTGTGAGATCATCGACTACCGCCCGGACTATGACGCCGGGCTCAACGACCTGTTCCAGAAGGGCGGCCTGCGGGCCAAGGCCACCAATCTGCATACGGCCGCTCACTATGCCGCCCTCAAGCGGCGGGCGGAGCGGTTCGACGCCTTTGTGGCCGAGGAGATGCGCCTGTCTCCCGTGCGCTACACCTCCTATGAGCAGCTGGCGCAGGACCCGCCGGCCTACGACGTGTATGTGGCGGGCAGCGACCAGATCTGGAATCCCAAGCTGTTCCCCGGCGGCACCTTCGACCCGGCTTACCTCCAGACCTTTGTCCGGGAGGGGCGGCGCATCTCCTACGCCCCCAGCATGGGGGAGACGCCCTTCACGCAGGAGGAGACCGCCCGCTTCCGGGCGGCGCTGGAGCCTTACACAGCCCTGTCCGTGCGGGAGCAGGCGGGCCAGGAAAAGGTGCGGGCGGCCACGGGACGGGAACCGGTGGTGGTTCTGGACCCCACGCTGCTGCTGACAGCGGAACAGTGGGCGGGGCTGGCCGCTCCGCCGCAGCGGCAGGGCCCCTATATCCTGTGCTACTATATCTCCGACCACGGCGTACTGGACCCCTATGCGCAGGCCGTCCACCAGCGGACCGGCTGGCCCATCGTGCAGCTGGCCGGCGTCCGCCGGAAGATCCCGGGCGCGGAGCAGATCATTCTGGACGCGGGCACCCGGGAGTTTTTGGGCCTGTTTCAGCACGCAGCTTTTGTGTGCACCAATTCCTTCCACGGTACGGTGTTTTCCATCCTGTTCGGAAAGGACTTCTACACCTCGGTGTCCCCGAAGGAGAAGGCCCATCCGGAGCGTTCCCGGGTTTACAGCCTGCTCCAGCGGCTGGGCTGTACCAGCCGGGTGGTGGGCATGGAGAACACCGACAGACTGGACCGGCCCGTGGACTACCAGGGGGTCCATGCCCGGCTGGAGGTCCACCGGGCCTACTGCCTGGACTATCTGCGCTGCGCCGTGGAGGACAAGCCCTTCCAGACGCCCTGGCCCGGTGCGCCGGAGGAGCGCCGGGAACTGCCCAGGCTGGCCGCCCGCGAGGCCTGCACGGGCTGCTCCGCCTGCGCCCAGGTCTGTCCCGTGTCGGCCATCTCCATGGAGCCGGACCGGGAAGGCTTTCTCCGTCCGGCGGTCGGCGATTCCTGCGTCCTGTGCCGCAAATGCGAGGGCGCCTGCCCGGCGGGTAAGCCCGTGGATAAGCCGGCGCCCGCTCGGGCCTGGGCCGTGTGGAACAAGGACGAGGAGACGCGGGGCCGCTCCTCCTCCGGCGGATTTTTCTCCGTGCTGGCGGACCATGTGCTGGAGCGGGGAGGCGCGGTGTTCGGGGCAGTCTACGACGCGGATTTCCACGGCGTCCACCACGCCTGCGCCCGCACCCCGGAGGAGCTGGCGCCCATGCGGGGGTCCAAGTATGTCCAGAGCGACCTGCGGGACAGCTTCCGCCAGGCCAAAGCGCTGCTGGACCAGGGTGTTTTGGTGCTCTTCTCCGGCGTGCCCTGCCAGATCGCCGGATTATACGGCTATCTGGGCGGCGACCGGGCCAATTTGATCACCTGCGACCTGGTGTGCCACGGGGTGCCGTCCCCCAAGGTATTCGAGGGCTTTGTCCGGCAGATGGAGGAGGAAGGCTGCGGGACGGTGCGCGCGCTGACCTTCAAGGACAAGCGGAAGGGCTGGAGCACCCCCTACCTGACGGCGGAGCTGGTATCCGACCCGGACGGGCGGCCCACGGAGCGGTCGGAGCTGCTCAATCACACGACCTACGGCCGGGGCTTCGGAATGCAGCTGTTCCTGCGGCCCTCCTGCGGTCAGTGCGAATATACCCACGCGGCCCGGCCCGCGGACTTCACCCTGGCGGATTTCTGGGGCCTGGACCCAAAGGCGGAGCTGGGGACCGAGCGGGAGAAGGGCGTGTCCATGGTGCTGGTGGAGAGCGCGAAAGGGCAGGCGCTGTTCCAGACGCTGTCCGGGCGCTTCGGCGCGGTGGAGCGGCCCCTGGAGGAGGCGGTGACGGGGAATCCCCGGCTGGCCTCCCCGCTGACCCACAACCCAAGGCGGGAGGCGTTCTTCGCCGCCCTGACCGCTCTGGGATATCCGGCGGCTTCGGACCAGTTCCTGTCCCAGCCCCCGCTGGTCTACCGGATGGCGGCCAAGGTGCTCACGCCGGGTATGAAAGCGGCCATTCGAAAGGTGCTTAAGTAAAAGGTTTACAATTTGTTTTGGATTTTCCGCGGCCGCAGGACTACAATGAAGGATAAGATTTTGCAAGGAGGTACGCCCGTGTACCAGTATAATAACCATGTCAGCTGGCTGGACAAGTTCTGTGCCAAGCATCCAAGATTGGGAATCCAAAATCTGATGCTCTGGATCGCCATTGCCAATGTGGCGGTCTGTTTGATGGATTCCTTCAGTTTGGGAACAATACCGCTGAGCTATATGCTCAGCTTCAGCCGGGACGCTATTTTCAGCGGACAGATCTGGCGGCTGATCACCTTTGTGTTCGTACCGCAGAGCAGCGGACTGGTCTGGGTCGTCATCTCCGCCTATTTCTATTATTGGATCGGCAGTCTGCTGGAACGCGAGTGGGGGACGACGAAATTTACGGTGTTCTACATGAGCGGCGTCGTGCTCAACATTCTGTTTGGCTTGGTTACTGGCTACGCCTCCATGTGGTACGTGAACCTGTCCATGTTTTTTGCCTTCGCCACGCTCTACGGCGATATGCGGGTGCTGCTGTTCTTCTTTATCCCGATCAAGGTGAAGTGGCTTGCCTGGCTCGATGCGGCGCTTTTCGCCTGGGATATTTTGCAGTTCCTGCTGAGCGGCCACTATCTGCTGGCGCTGCTTCCACTGGTGGCCATTCTCAACTATTTTATTTACTTCTGGCAGGATTTTCGTTATTTATTTGCCGGAATCAAGCGGCGGGCCTCGCCCAATGTGGTCAACTTCAAAAAGGCCCAGAAACAGGCGCAGAAGAAGGCCAAGGAGACCGGCGGCTACGCCCACAAGTGCGCTGTGTGCGGCATTACCGACGCGGACGACCCCAATATGGAGTTCCGCTACTGCTCCAAGTGCGACGGGTATTACTGCTACTGCATGAACCACATCAACAACCACGTCCATATCCACAAAGACTGATTCGGCCGGAAGGCCGGCGCAGGAGAGCGCGTCCGTGAAAACGGGCGCGCTTTTTGCGCGCTGGAAAAAATCTCTTGACAACCGAGGACCTTCCGTGTAATATACTGCTTAAATCATTTTAATTAAAATATTTTAACTAAAATGATTGAACTATTTCAAATTCAACCCAATCAAAAAGGAGTTACAGAATTATGGAATTCGAGCAGGTACGTGAGATCATTGTGGAGACCCTGAGCTGCGACGCCGACCAGGTGACGCCCGAGGCCCGTCTGGCCGAGGACCTGGAGGCCGATTCTCTGGCTGCCGTGGAGCTGTCCATGGCGCTGGAGGAGGCCTTTGGCGTGACCATCGGCGACGAGGACCTGCCCAAGCTCAAGACTGTGCAGGATATTCTGGACTATCTGAAGGCTCACGCGGAATAAAGCCGCGCCCGGCGGTCCGGCTCAGGCCGGGCCGCCGGTGCTTCGTATCACAAGGAGGAAGCATGACCAATCAAGAGATCTATGAATTGATGGCCCGGTTTGACGCCAGCGCCGCCCGGACGCTGCGCATCACGCGCAAGGATTTTTCCATTGAACTGAGCAAGGAGGTCGGCGCCGCACCCGCGCCCCAGGCCCAGCCGGCGGCCTCCGCGGCGCCTGCGCCGGCGGAGCGCAAGTCCGACGGCTGTCTGCTGACCGCCCCGCTGGTGGGTACTTACTACGCCGCTCCGTCGCCGGAGGCGGAGCCCTATGTAAAGGCGGGGGACCGGGTAAAAGCGGGGCAGACCCTCTGCCTCATCGAGGCCATGAAGATGATGAACGAGGTGGCCGCCCCCTGCGACTGCGTGGTGGAGGAGCTGCTGTGCGCTGACGGCGAGCTGGTGGCCTACGACGCGCCCATCCTCCGCTACCGCCCGGTGTAACGCCATGTTCAAACGGGTTTTGATCGCCAACCGGGGGGAGATCGCCCTCCGGGTACAGCGGGCCTGCCGGGAGCTGGACGTGGACACGGTGACGGTGTGCTCCGCCGCCGACCGGGAGTCTCTGCCCGCCCAGATGGCGGGCCGGGCGGTGTGCATCGGCCCCGCCCGGGCGGTGGACAGCTATCTCAACCAGGACGCCATTCTTACCGCGGCCCTGGCCACGGGCTGCGACGCGGTCCATCCGGGTTACGGGTTTCTGTCGGAGAACGCCGAGTTTGCCGATGCCTGCGCGGCCCAGGGCCTGACCTTTATCGGTCCGGCGGGCGATGTGATTCGGCGCATGGGCAACAAGGCGGCTGCCCGGGCCCTGATGCAGTCGGCCGGCGTGCCGGTGGTACCCGGCTCGGACGGCCCGGTGGACCTGGATACCGCCCGCCGGGTGGCCGATGACATCGGCTATCCGGTGCTCATCAAAGCCTCTGCCGGCGGCGGAGGCCGGGGCATGCGCCGGGTATCCGCCCCGGAGGAACTGGAAGCCCTCTACCGGGAGGCCAAAGCGGAGGCGGAGGCCTGTTTCGGAAATGGAGAGCTCTATCTGGAAAAGCTGATCGTCGATCCCCGGCACATTGAGTTTCAGATTCTGGCAGACCGGCAGGGCCATGTGATTCACCTGGGGGAGCGGGACTGCTCCATCCAGCGGCGCAACCAGAAGCTGGTGGAGGAATCACCCTCCAGGGCCCTGACCTCCGAACTGCGGGCCGCCATGGGCGCCGCCGCAGTGGCGGCCGCCCGGGCTGCGGGCTACGAGAACGCGGGCACGGTGGAATTTGTGCTGGACCATACCGGCCGCTTCTATTTCATTGAAATGAATACCCGAATCCAGGTGGAACACCCGGTGACGGAACTGGTCACCGGGATAGACCTGGTGCGGGAGCAGCTGCGCATCGCGGCGGGCCTGCCCCTGTCCTGCACCCAGGAGGAGGTGGTCCTCCGGGGCCACGCCATCGAGTGCCGCATCAACGCCGAGGACCCGGCGCGGAACTTCCAGCCCTGCCCGGGCAAGGTGGACTTTCTCCACTTCCCCGGCGGGAACGGGGTGCGGGTGGACTCCCACCTCTATACCGGCTATGAGCTGCCGCCCTATTACGATTCTCTGTGCGCCAAGCTCATCGTCCACGGCGGTACCCGGCTGGAGGCCATCCGCAAGATGCGCCGGGCCCTGGAAGAATTGGTGATCGAGGGCTTTCCCACCAATGCCATGCTGGCCCATCAGATTTTGTACCATCCCGACTTCGTGCGGGGAAGCGCCACGACCTCCTTCCTGGAGCGAAACGGCGCGGAGCTGCTGAGCTGGAGCAGGGAGGGAGACCATGAGTAACGTATTTGCCCGGCGGCGGCAGAAGCTGTTGGCCCTGCGGGCGCTGCGGGACGGCCAGAGCCATCCCGCTCTGGACCACGCCCTGGCCGCCCCCTGTCCGTCCTGCGGAGCGGTAGTGGAAAAGCGGGTGCTGGCCAAGGCCCTCTATGTCTGCCCTCAGTGCGGGCACCACTACCCGCTGGGGGCCTATTACCGGCTGCGGCTGGTGCTGGACCCCGGCACCTTCCGGGAGCTGGGCGAGAAAGTGACGGCGGGCGACCCGCTGCATTTCCCCGGCTATCCCCGGAAGCTGGAGGAAACGGCCCAGCGCACCGGCCTGTCCGAGGCGGTGGTCACCGCCGTCGGAAAGCTGGACGGCCGCCGGGTGGCGGTGGGCGTATTGGACTGCCGCTTTTTCATGGGCAGCATGTCGGCCGCCGTGGGGGAAAAGGTGACCCAGCTGGTGGAATACGCCGGCAGGAATAAGCTGCCGCTCATTTTGTTCTCCGCCAGCGGCGGAGCCCGCATGCAGGAGGGAATCCTCTCCCTGATGCAGATGGCCAAGACGTCCGCTGCCCTGGAGCGGTTCGCCCGAAAGGGCGGGCTATATCTCTCCGTGCTCACCGATCCCACCACCGGCGGCGTGACGGCCAGCTTTGCCAGCCTGGGCGATATCATCCTGGCGGAGCCGGGGGCCCTGATCGGCTTTGCCGGTCCCCGGGTCATTGAGCAGACCATCCGACAGACCCTGCCCGAGGGCTTTCAGCGGGCGGAATTTTTGCAGGAGCACGGCTTTGTGGACGCGGTGGTGCCCCGGAGCGAGCTGCGGACGGTCTTGTCCCAGCTGCTCCGGCTCCACGGAAAGGGGGAGCGGCGGTCATGAGCGAGACGCGAACGGCCCAGGAGCGGGTGGCTCTGGCCCGCAACCCGGCCCGGCCGGGAATCAAGGAGTATCTGGATACCCTGTTCACCGACTTTTTCCCCCAGCAGGGGGACCGCTGCTGCGGCGAAGACGGCAGCATTCTGGGCGGAATCGCCCTGTTTCATGGACGGCCGGTCACTGTGCTGGGCCACCGTAAGGGCAGGAGCCTGGAGGAAAACCTGAAATTCCGATTCGGCATGCCCAACCCGGAGGGCTACCGGAAGGCCCGGCGCATCCTGGACCAGGCGGAGAAATTCCGCCGCCCGGTGATCACCTTCATCGACACACCGGGGGCCTACCCCGGCCTGGAGGCGGAGGAGCGGGGCCAGGGCGAGGCCATCGCCCAGTGCCTGGCCCGCATGAGCGCCCTGACCGTGCCGGTGGTGTGCGTAGTCACCGGAGAAGGGGGCAGCGGCGGCGCCCTGGCTCTGGGCGTGGGCAACGTAGTGCTCATGCAGGAGAATGCGGTGTACTCCGTGCTTTCGCCGGAGGGCTTCGCCTCCATCCTGTGGAAGGACGCCTCCCGGGCCGGAGAGGCCTGTGAGGTGATGAAGCTCACCGCCGCCGACCTGCTTGCCTATCAGGTGATCGACGGGATCATCCCGGAACCGGAGGGCGGCGCCCATACCGACCCCGCGGCCGCCGCCGCTGCGGTAGATCAGGCGCTGTGCGCCGCGCTGGACCGGCTGAAAAAGCTGAACGGTCCTGCCCTGGCCCAGCACCGCTATCAAAAATTCCGGGCCATGGGGAACCATCTGCCCGGGAAAGGAATTACCACATGAATGGAATCAAGCTGCTGGGCATGGGGCGCGCGGTCCCAGACCAGATCATGACCAACGAGATGCTCGCCCAGCGGGTGGACACCAGCGACGCCTGGATTACCAGCCGGACGGGAATCCGGGAGCGCCGTTACTGCGTGGACGAGACCCACACCCAGCTGTGCTGCGCAGCGGCCCGCCAGGCCCTGGAGACTTCTGGCGTGTCGCCGACGGAGGTGGGGGCCGTCATCGTGGCCACGGTGACCCCGGATTGGCTCACCCCGGCCGCCGCCTGCCTGGTCCAGCGGGAGCTGGGCCTGCCGGAGGACACGGTGTGCTTTGACCTGAACGCCGCCTGCTCCGGGTTCCTCTACGGCCTGCACACCATGGAGTGCCTGCTGGCCGCGGCGGAGCGCAAGGTGGGAATCGTCATCGGCGGCGAGGTGCTCAGCCGCCTGGTGAACGGAGAGGACCGCTCCACCTGCATCCTGTTCGGCGACGGCGCCGGCGCGGCGGTGGTGGAGAGCCGGGCGGACTACCCCTCCCTGTGCGCCTGCCTGGGCGTCCGGGGGGAGGAAAAGATCCTGAACATTCCCGGCGTCAACACCGGGCGGCCCTCTCTGATTCATATGGAGGGCACCGCCGTATTCAAATTCGCGGTGGAGACCGTGCCCCAGTGCATGGACGCGGTGCTGGCCAAGGCCGGACTGGGCGTGGAGGATGTGGACCTGTTCGTGTTCCACCAGGCCAACGCCCGAATCATCGACCTGGTGGCGAAAAAGTACCATATCCCACCGGAGAAATACCCCAAAAACATTGACCGCTACGGGAACACCTCCGCCGCCAGCATCCCCCTGCTGCTTGCCGAGCTGTGGGAGAACGGAAGCCTGCGCCCGGGCGAACGGGCCCTGTGCGTGGGCTTCGGCGGCGGTCTGACCTGGGGCGGAGCCCTCATTGAGAGAGGAGAACGGAAATGAAGCTCAACCAACTGCTGGGGACCGAGTTCCCCTTTCTCCAGGGCGGCATGGCCAACATCGCCACCGGCGAGTTCGCCGCCGCCGTGTCCAACGCCGGCGCGCTGGGGCTGATCGGCTCCGGCGGCATGGACGTGGATACCCTGCGCACCCACATCCGCCGGTGCCGGGAGCTGACCGACAGACCCTTCGGCGTCAATCTGATGCTGATGAATCCCCAGGTGGAGGCCCAGGCCCAGCTCCTCATTGACGAGGGGGTGAAGGTGGTCACCACCGGCGCGGGCAATCCCGGCGTGTATATCCCCAAATGGAAGGCCGCCGGCATGACCGTGATCCCGGTGGTAGCCGCCGCCGTACTGGCCAAGCGGCTGGAGCGGTCGGGGGCGGACGCCATCATTGCCGAGGGCACTGAAAGCGGCGGCCATGTGGGCGAGATGACCACCATGGCCCTGGTGCCCCAGGTGGTGGACGCGGTCTCGATCCCCGTGATCGCCGCCGGCGGAATCGCCGACGGCCGGCAGCTGACGGCGGCGTTTGCCCTGGGCGCCTGCGGCGTGCAGCTGGGCACCTGTCTGCTGGTCAGCCAGGAGTGCCCCATCCATCCCAACTATAAGGCGGCTCTGCTGAAGGCCAAGGACAGCGATACCATGGTCACGGGCCGCTCCACCGGCGCGCCGGTGCGGGTGCTGAAAAACCGCATGGCCCGGGAGTATGTGCGC
>DXYV01000011.1 GCA_019415645.1 Clostridiales bacterium | reverse complement strand
GTCGAGTCCTCCCCGCCCCCTTCTGACCAGGTAAGCGAAGATGACTGGATGCTCCAGCTGATCAACTGGGAAAACCCTCTGCCAGAGGACTTTCAGGCGCCGGAGCTGACAGAATTAAAAAACAATCAGGCCATCGACAGCCGGGTCTACCCTGAACTGCAGGAGATGATGGACGATGCCCGGGCGGCAGGATATGGGCCCCTGATCTGTTCTTCTTTCCGGACCTGGGACAAGCAGGCCCAGCTCTACGAGCGCAAAGTACAGTTTTATATGGATCAAGGATCTGATCGTGATACGGCGGAAAGTCAGGCCGCTGTTTGGGTCGCCCGCCCCGGAACCAGCGAACATCAGGCCGGCCTCGCAGTGGACATTGTCTCCGTGGATTATCAAATTCTGGACGAAGGTCAGGAGGATACACCGCTCCAGCAGTGGCTGATGGAGCATTGCTGGGAATATGGCTTTATTCTGCGTTACCCGACTGATAAAAGCGACCTCACCGGCGTAGGCTATGAACCTTGGCACTATCGCTATGTGGGAAAGGAAGCTGCCCAGGCCATCACGGAACAAGGAATTTGTCTGGAAGAATATTTGGCGCAGGCAGACTCTGCTGCTTAACGGTCAGCCGTTATCCCATCTATACGATCAAGCGGACGGTCCGGAAGGACCGTCCGCTTTTCTTTGGGGTTCGGCCGCTTTTCCTGCGTATTACAGATTCTTTTTGATCTGGTTGATGGCGTTCTTCTCCAGCCGGGACACCTGGGCCTGGGAGATTCCCACCTCGGCGGAGACCTCCATCTGGGTCTTGCCCTGAAAAAAGCGCAGGTCCAGGATATGGCGCTCCCGCTCCCCCAGCTTGGCGATGGCCTCTTTGAGGGCGATGTGCTCCAGCCAGCTCTCATCCGTATTTTTGGAATCCTTTACCTGGTCCATAACACAGATGGTGTCCCCGCCGTCGGAATACACCGGCTCGTAAAGAGAGACCGGGTCCATGATGGCGTCCAGAGCCATGACCACATCCTCCCGCCGCAGGTCCAGCTGCTTGGCGATCTCGTCCACAGTGGGCTCCTTCTGATGCTGCGCCACATAGGCCTCCTTGGCCTGGAGCACTTTATAGGCCGTGTCCCGGACCGAGCGGGACACCCGGACCGAGCTGTTATCCCGCAGGTAGCGGCGAATCTCCCCCACGATCATGGGCACGCCGTAGGTGCTGAACCGCACCCCCTGCTCCGGGTCAAAATTGTCGATGGCCTTGATCAGGCCGATACAGCCCACCTGAAACAGGTCGTCCACGTTCTCGCCCCGGCCGGAAAATTTCTGGATGACCGACAGCACCAGGCGCAGATTTCCGGCGATCATCTCCTCCCGGGCCTGCATGTCCCCCTCCCGCGTCCGGCGGAGCAGCTCCATCATCTCGTCGTTTTTCAGCACCTTGAGTTTGGCGGTGTTCACGCCGCAGATCTCCACCTTGCCGCTGTAAGCCATTGGGTCTCATCCTTTCCACGGGTATGTAGCGGGAAGGCGGAACACGCCCGCCGCGGAGATCCTGCACCATCAGTATCTGCCTGCGGCGGGCGTTTCATACGGCGTTTGCGCGGCTATATTTTTTTTGCTTCGACCGGGTTCGATGGATTTTTGCGGCGCCGGTCCTAAATCATTTTCAGGATCTCCCGCTTCAGGCGGGCAATGATTCGCTTCTCCAGGCGGGAGATATAGGACTGGGAGATTCCCAGCAGATCGGCCACCTCCTTCTGGGTCCGCTCGGGCCGGCCGTCCAGTCCGAACCGCATGGTGATGATGACCCGTTCCCGGGGTTCCAGCTTGTTCACCGCATCCAGCAGAAGCTTACGGTCCACGTCCTCCTCGATGGGCTTCATCACGATGTCTCCCTCGGTGCCCAGCACATCGGAGAGCAGCAGCTCGTTGCCGTCCCAGTCGGTATTCAGCGGCTCGTCGAAGGAGATCTCCCCTTTCCGCCCCGCTGTCTTGCGCAGATACATCAAGATCTCGTTTTCGATGCAGCGGGAAGCATAGGTGGCCAGCTTGATGTTCTTAGCCGGCTGGTAGGTCCCCACCGCCTTGATCAGGCCGATGGTCCCGATGGAGATCAGGTCCTCGATGCCCACGCCGGTATTTTCAAAGCGGCGGGCGATGTAGACCACCAGGCGCAGATTGCGCTCGATAAGCTGGGCGCGCACCTGTTCGTCCTGCTCCGGCAGGCGAGCGATCAGCTCCGCCTCCTCTTCCTTGGACAACGGGGGCGGGAGCGTATCGCTCCCGCCGATGTACATAATCTTTCCCGCCTGGGACAGCCCCAGCCGCTCCAGCAGCTGCTGGACCACGATGGAAAGTCTCGTCAAAAGCCTCATGCTAACCTCCATATCCGGACTTCATGCCTTGTCTGTTTTGTTACGCCGCCGTACCGATCAGCGCCTGATAGCCCCCGCCGTCGCTCACCGGCGTGGGCGACAGGGCTACCAGGATGCTTCCATAATCTGTTTTCCCCACCTTCACCGCATCCGCTTTCAGGGCCAGCAGCATCCCGCTGCCCACCCCCACCGCCCGATAGGGCAGCAGCCGGAATCCCTTGATTCCCTGGGCGCCCAGTACGGAGAGAGCGTCCACCGGCCGGTCCAGCGGCAGCGGCATGGGCAGCAGCGCCTGGCACATGGCTCCCTCCGCCACCATGACCGGCCGGTTGGTCACCGGGTCGGTCAGGGTATTGCCGGTGTCCAGCAGAGCCGTCAGCGTCAGGGTGCGCTCTCCGACCCGGACCACAGCGGGCGCCAGTTCCACGCTCCGGTGGCGGAACATCCGGTTGGAGCACAGCGCCAACAGGCCATAGCTGGCGATCAGCAGCAACAGCAGAAGCCGGATGTCCACATAGGAATAGAGCACACCGTTTTCCAGGGTCAGGCTGTGCCCGCCCATCAGCTCCACCGCCCAGATCAGCCCGCCCAGCGCGGCGGAGGCCCCGAAAAAAACCAGCGTGGTGCGCAGCAGCCTTCGGGTCCCGCCGTAGGCCAGCAGCACCATCAGCACCGCGGAGGCCACCTTACAGGGGCCTGCCGCCAGCCAGCCCAGCCCCGGCAGGAAGGTCAGCGCAGCATACAGCGCGCCCACGGCGGCCGCCGCCGCCAGCAGGCCCCGCCGCAGCGGCTGCCCCGTCATGCGGCCGGTGAGCAGCAGCAGCAGGTAATTCGCGGTGAGATTCAGCAGAAACAGCAGGTCCAGATAGACGACCGTCATACCGCCGCCCCCTTGTCTGATTTGGTCCCTCGCATTATACCGCTTGACCCACAGAGGAAAAGGACGAAGCGCGGCGCAAGAAAATTTCTTGCGCCGCGCTTCGTCCTGGCATTTTTCTGGTTACAGCACTCTGGGCCGGTCGGTACGGATTCCAATCTCCCCGTCCAGAGCACGGTCGATCAGCTGGAGCAGCCGCGCCCGGTCCTCCGGCAGGCCGCCCTTGATGGGCAGATAATTGGAAGGATGATTGGCCGTAATGTGCAGGGGCTCAACAGTCAGGCCTTCGATCAGGCTGCGGGTCTCCAGCAGCGCCTGGCGGGGCGTGATGCACTGGAAAGCCCCGCTGCGCACCTCCTCGTACATGGGCGTGCCCTCCACCGGCGTATAGGTCATGGCGGACAGGTGCCGGGGCTTCATGGCGTTCATCATCCGGATGGTCTCCTCGATATGGGTCTGGGAGCCCTCCTGCCCGGCCAGACCCAGCAGGATAATGGCCCACAGGTCCATGCCTGCCTCCCGCAGGGCCAGCCCGGCCTCCAGCATCTGGTCCGCATCCACGCCCTTATGGACCTTCTTCAGCAGCGCGTCCCAGCCGCTCTCCACCCCCAGATAGGCCCGGGTCAGCCCGGCTTCGCAGAGTGCCTTCAGCTCCTCCGGCGTCTTGCGCAGGGTGCTGCGCGGACCGGCGTAGGTGGTCACCCGCTCCAGCCTGGGGAAGGCCTCCCGGAGCCTGCGCAGGATGGTCAGCAGATCCTCCGTGTCCATGGCGATGGCGTCCCCGTCGCACAGGAACACCCGGGTCACATTGGGCACACCCAGCGGAAAGCTGCTGAAATCGGTAAAATGCTCCCGCGCCATGTCAATGTCTTCCAGAATATCCTTCAGCGGACGCACATAGTACCGCTTGTTCTTATACATGCCGCAGAAGGTGCAGGCATTGTGGGAGCAGCCCACCGTGCATTGAAGCAGATAGCTCTTCCATTCTCCGGGGGGCCGGTAAATATCGCCGATGTATCTCATTGTGTCAATTCCTCCAACGCCCGGCACAGGGCCTCCATATCCTGCTCCGTTCCAATGGACACACGCAGCCAGTCCCGGATGGGCGCATCGTCCCACCAGCGCACCAGAATACCCTTCGCCCGCAGGCCGTCCAGCAATTCCTTCCCCGTCTTGCCCGGCTTGGAAAGGAACAGGAAGTTGGCCTGGGAGGGCAGGACTGTAAAGCCCAGCTCGCGCAGGGTGTCCGCCGTCCGCTCCCGGGTCGCCATGACCCGTCTGCGGATGGTCTGGAAATAGTCCTCATCCTCCAGTGCGGCCCGGACCCCCGCCATGGCCACCCGGTCCACCGTATAGGAGTTGATGGAGTCCCGCACACAGCGCAGGCCGGCAATCAGGTCCTCCTGGCCCATGGCCCAGCCCACCCGCAGCCCCGCCAGGGCCCGGGATTTGGAGGCGGTCTGCACCACCAGCAGGTTGGGATACCGGTCGATGAGCGAAACGGCGCTCTCCGCGCCGAAGTCCACATAGGCCTCGTCCACCAGTACCACCACATCCGGGTTGGCCTGGAGCAGCCGCTCCACCACGTCCAGCCCCACGGCGATTCCGGTCGGCGCGTTGGGGTTGGTGAGCACCACCCCGCCGTTGTCGCCGCACAGGGCGTCCACCGGGTCGGAGAAGTCGGGATTCATGGGCACACGGCGGCACTTCAGGCCGAAGTAGTCCACATAGACCGGGTAAAAGCTATATGTGATCCGGGGAAAAACCACCTCACGGTCCGAATCAAAAAACGCCTGGAAGGCGAAGGCCAGTACCTCGTCGGAGCCATTGGAGCAGAACACCTGCTCCGGCCGCAGGCCATAGTAGGCGGCCAGCGCCCGCCGCAGGTCCAGGCACTCCGGGTCCGGATAGAGCCGCAGGCTGTCGTCCGCCGCCTGACGAATGGCCTCCAGCGCCCTGGGGGAGGGCGGATAGGGGCACTCGTTGGTATTCAGTTTGATAAAGCTCCGGTCTTTGGGCTGTTCGCCGGGCGTATAGGGCACCGCGTCCCGAATCCGCCGGCTCCAAAATCGTTTTTCCATGTTTATGCCTGCTTTCCCTGCTTGTCGTCTGTTCCTGGCTTGATTTTTTTGATGCTCTTTTCCGCCTTGCTGCGGGGAATCATCAGCTCGTGCCCGCAGCCCAGACAGCGCAGGCGGAAATCCATGCCCACCCGCAGCACCTGCCAGTCGTGGCTGCCGCAGGGATGGGCCTTTTTCAGCTGGAGCACATCTCCTACTTTGATGTCCATGCCTCGCTCCCCTCTCAATTTCGATTCTTTTACACACTACATGATTATAGTGTCTCCGCCGGTTTCTGTCAATTCCGGCATGGGCCCCGCATAGGCTTTACCATGGCAAACAGAAAGGATGATCGTAATGACCCAGTTTTTTGTCCCCGAGGGCCGTCTGCTCCACACGGAGGAAAATCAAGCCGCCTGTGCCAGCCGCCAGGGGCTGCTCAGCGCCATGGAGCGTGGGACGGTTCTGGAGGGGCTTGCGCTGTTGTGCGATGCGGACCACGATCTGGTGGTGCGCGTGGGGGAATTCACCGGTTTGATTCCCCGCAGTGAGGCGGCCCTGGGGATCGCCGAAGGCACCACCCGGGAAATCGCCATTCTCTCCCGGGTGGGCAAGCCGATCTGCTTTACGGTGGAGGCCGTGGAAGGGCCCTCCCTCCGTCTCTCCCGCCGGGCTGCACAGGAACGGGCCCTGCGTGCCATGATGACCGGCTGGAGGCCGGGGGACATCGTTCCCGCTGCTGTCACCCATTTGGAGCCCTTCGGCGCGTTCGTGGACATCGGCTGCGGCATTCCCTCCATGCTCAGTTTGGAGCAGATCTCCGTCTCCCGGATTCCCCATCCCCGCTGCCGCTTTTCCGTCGGACAGGACATCTTCGCGCTGGTCACCGACATAGACCCGGAGCTGGGCCGCGTCTCCCTGTCCCATAAGGCTCTGCTGGGCACCTGGGCGGAAAACGCGGCTCTCTTCACCTCCGGAATGACCGTCCCTGGCATCGTGCGGGGCATCAAGCCCTATGGCGTGTTCGTGGAGCTGACCCCCAATCTCTCCGGCCTGGCGGAGCCCTATCCCGATTTGGAGGAAAACCAGCGGGTCTCGGTCTACCTCAAGGCCATTCTTCCCGACCGGCACAAGATCAAGCTGCTCATCATCGACCGCCTGCCTCCGGACCCCGTGCCCGCTCCCCTGCGCTATTTCCATACGGAGGGCCGGCTGGAGCACTGGAACTATACCGCCTGACGCCGCGGCCCTTCCAGACAGCCGGTTCAGCCCTCCCCTTTGATCTTCTCCCAGTAGGCCTTGGCCGCCTGCTCGGTCTTATTGGGTCCGTACTCATAGTAGCGCCTGTCCCGAATGGCGTCAGGCAGGTACTGCTGCCTGACCCAGTGGTTGGGGAAATCGTGGGGATACAGGTAGCCCTGCTCCCGCTCCATCCCCGCGCTGTCAGCATGGACATTCTGCAGGTGACGCGGGACTTCTCCGGTCCTGCCCGCCGCCACATCCTCCATGGCCGCGATGATCGCGTTGTGGCCGGAATTGGATTTGGGCGCGGTGGCCAGCAGAATCACCGCGTCGCCCAGGGCCAGCCGCGCCTCGGGCAGGCCCAGCATATTGGCCGCGTCCACGCAGGCCTTGACGATGGGAATCGCCTGGGGATAGGCCAGGCCCACATCCTCGCAGGCAATGACCATGATGCGCCGGCAGGCGGAGATCAGGTCCCCCGCCTCCAGCAGACGCGCCAGATAGTGGACGGCCGCGTCCGGGTCGGAGCCCCGGATGGATTTTTGCAGGGCGGAGAGGATGTCATAGTGGCCGTCACCGTCCCGGTCGTAGCGCATGGCGGAGCGCTGGGCCACCGTTTTGGCGTCCTCCAGCGTCAGCCGGAGCACTCCGTTCTCCTCTGCGGCCGCGTTGACCAGCAGCTCCACCGAGTTGATGGCTTTGCGCACGTCGCCGCCGCAGGCGGCGGCAATATGCTCCTGCACGCCCGCCTCGCAGACGATCTTCTTCTGCCACCGCTGGGAGAGGATTCCCAGGGCGCGTTCCACCGCCGGCAGGACCTCCTGGGCGGTGACCATCTTGAATTCAAAGACGGTGGAGCGGCTCAGAATGGCGTTGAACACATAGAAATAGGGGTTCTCGGTGGTGGAGGCGATCAGGGTGATCTTTCCGTTTTCGATAAACTCCAGCAGGGACTGCTGCTGCTTCTTGTTGAAATACTGGATCTCATCCAGATAGAGCAGCACGCCGTTGGGCGCCATCAACGTGCCCACCTCGCCGATCACATCCTTGATGTCGGACAGAGAGGCCGTGGTGGCGTTGAGCCGGCGCAGGGTGCGGTTGGTCCGCTGGGCGATGATATTGGCCACCGTGGTCTTACCGGTGCCCGACGGGCCGTAAAAGACCAGATTGGGGATGTTCCCACTCTCAATGATTCGGCGCAGCAGACCGTTCTTCCCCAGGATATGACTCTGCCCCACCACGTCGTCCAGGGACTGAGGCCGAATCTCATCGGCCAGGGGCTGATAACTCATGCTCGTCTCCTCCTTTGCGTCCCGCGCAAATCCGCGCCTTCGTTTTTCTCTGTTATTCTAACATACGTTCGATTATCCGTAAAGAAAAAGATGCGCCCCCGTCTGGATGCAGACGGGGGCGCATCTCGGTTCCGCGTTACTCGTAGAGGGGATACTTGGCGGTCAGCGCGGCCACCTGCTCCCGGATGGAATCCGCCTTGGCCTCGAACTCCGTGGCGGTCTGCCAGATCAGGGCGGCGATGATCTTCATATCCTCTTCCAGGAAGCCGCGGGTGGTAGCGGCGGGGGTGCCCACCCGAATCCCGCTGGTGGTCATAGGCTTCTCCGGGTCGTTGGGGATGGAGTTCTTATTGACGGTAATGTTCACCTCGTCCAGCCGGCGCTCCAGCTCCTTGCCGGTGACCCCCGCCTTGCGCAGGTCCACCAGCATCAGGTGGTTGTCCGTTCCGCCGGAGACCAGATCGAAGCCCTGCTCCATCAGCCCGGCGGCCAGCGCCTGGGCGTTTTTCAGCACCTGCTCCTGATAGGTCTTGAACTCCGGCTTCATGGCCTCGCCCAGCGCCACGGCCTTGGCCGCGATGATGTGCTCCAGCGGGCCGCCCTGGCTGCCGGGGAAGATGGCGGAGTCGATCTTCTTGGCCAGCTCCTCCTTGCAGAGGATCATGCCGCCCCGGGGGCCCCGCAGGGTCTTGTGGGTCGTGGTGGTCACCACATCGGCATAGGGCACGGGGTTGGGATGGAGCCCCACCGCAATCAGGCCGGCCACGTGGGCCATGTCCACAAACAGATAGGCGCCCACCTCGTGGGCGATCTCCGCAAAGGCCTTGTAGTCGATAAACCGGGGATAGGCGGAGGCGCCGGCAATGATCATTTTCGGCTTGTGGGCGCGGGCCATGTCCCGCACCTGGTCGTAGTCGATGTAGCCCTGCTCATTCAGGCCGTAGGCCACCATCTGATAATTCTTGCCGGAGAAATTCACAGGAGAACCGTGGGTCAGGTGTCCGCCGTTGGACAGGTCCATGCCCAGCACGGTGTCGCCATGCTGGCAGAGCGCCTGATACACCGCGAAGTTGGCCTGGGCGCCCGCATGGGGCTGCACATTGGCATGGTCCGCGCCAAAGAGCTTGCAGGCACGCTCCCGGGCGATGTTTTCCACCACATCCACGCACTGGCATCCGCCGTAATAGCGCTTGCCCGGATAACCCTCCGCATATTTGTTGGTCAGCACGGTGGCCGCCGCCGCCAAAACCGCCTCGCTGACGAAATTTTCCGAGGCAATCAGCTCGATATTGCGCCGCTGACGGTCGTACTCCGCCTGAATCGCCGCGCCCACCTCGGGGTCCTGCCGGGCTACAAAGTCCATAATTTCTTTGACCATGAATTTCTCCGCCTTTCTGTGTTTCAGGATCGTAACGCCATTATACACGTTCCGCAGAGGAAAAACAATCGTCAGCACCAGAAAAACTATCTGGATTTTTCGACGATTTGTGATATGATATTCCCAATGCACAACCGAAAGAGGGAGACATTATGAAAAGCAAGCAAGATGTCATCGCCATTGTAGAGGCGCTCAAGGCCCTGTATCCGGACGGAATCTGCTCCCTGGAGTACCAGAAGGATTACGAGCTTCTCTTTGCCACCCGGCTGGCCGCCCAGTGTACCGACGAGCGGGTCAATCAGGTCACCCCCATTCTCTATGGCCGCTTCCCCACCCTGGAGGCTCTGGCCAACGCCGATGTGGCGGAGGTGGAGGAGATCGTCCACTCCACCGGCTTTTTCCGGGCCAAGGCCCGGGACATCGTGGCCTGCGCCCGGGTGCTGGTGGAGCAGTACGGCGGCAAGGTACCCGCCACCATGGAGGAGCTGGTGGCTCTCCCCGGTGTGGGCCGCAAAACCGCCAATCTGATTCTGGGCGACGTCCATCACGTCCCCGGTGTGGTGGTGGCCGACACCCACTGTATCCGCATCAGCGGCCTGCTGGGCCTGACCGACGGCTCCAAGGACCCGGCCAAGGTGGAGCAGCAGCTGCGCAAAATCCTGCCGCCGGAGGAGTCCAACGATTTCTGCCACCGGCTGGTGCTCCACGGCCGGGCGGTCTGCGTCGCCCGGCGGCCGGACTGTGCAAACTGCGTTCTGGCCCAGTGGTGCGACCACTTCAACGGCACTCATGAATAAGAAAAACAACTGTAGAGGCTGGATCTGGAAGCCGCAAACCCTGTAAGCCGTCTCGAACAACAGCCGCACTGGGCTCTGTCTTTGGGCGGAATCCCTCGCCGTGACAGCCTGTATGCGCAAGAAGCCTGCCGCAGAACCATCTGTTCTGCGGCAGGCTTTATCCCTGACTGGATGCGCTGGACGGCCCTTTCCTGCCTATTGAGCTCTTCCCTGTGAGTTCCGGATGCGAAAACCCCCGGTCAAGAGGAGCGCTTCCCTGGAAAGCTTCCATGCGCCGGGCCGGTTCTCATGCTCTCCCGTTTTGCTCCTTCATCGTCCGAATGATCTGACATACGACTTCACGCTGGTTGAGCGTAAGGCCTCGCATATCCGTGATCAGCGCCGCCTCGTCCTGCGTCAGGTCCAGCACCGTCGCCTGCAGTGGTTCCCCGTTCAGCAGGGTCCACGGCGTGACGCCCAGCGCCTCCGCAATCTGATAGGCCGCGTCCAGCGGCACTTTGGACTGTCCCGAGGTATAGGAGGATATGGTGGAGCGGGGTATGCCCGTCGCCGCGGAGACCTGCTGGTGTGTCTTACCGGTCCAGCTGAACATTTCTGCCATCTTCTCACCGACCGTCATGTTGCCACCGCCTTTTCTCCGCCTATTATAAGCAGATTTTGCAGTTCTCGCTCTGTCAGTCAGTTTTATCAACTTTTTTGTCCTCCAGGCCGACTTTGTGCTTGACAAATATTGGGTTGTGAGGTATAGTATGGGTATGGCCATCCTATGGCCGGCCTATAAACTGCAAGAGGGGGACAATCCATCCAGGATTGTCCCCCTCTTGCATCCGGTTCTTCCTTCCCGATGCGGGACGGCTGGGTCACTGATTCAGCCAGTTTTGCTCAATTTCGTGCTTTTTAGACCGGGTCATCAGCTCGTGAATCGCCTCGCGCACATCTTTGCCCTGATAAAGTACCGCATAGGCGGCCTCAGTAATAGGCATCTCCACGCCGGTCTTTTCCGCCAGCGCCTTCGCCGTGGCCGTAGCATAGTAGCCTTCCACCACCGCGCCGATCTCCTTGACCGCCTGCTCCACCGGCATACCCTGCCCGATCAAAATGCCGCACCGGCGGTTGCGGGAGTGCATGGAGGTGCAGGTCACGATCAGGTCGCCTACGCCGGCCAGCCCGGCGAAGGTCTCGGAATGGGCCCCCAGCGCCACGCCCAGACGGGCGATCTCGCTCAGGCCGCGGGTCATCAGCGCGGCTTTGGTGTTATCGCCATAGCCCATACCGTCGCAGCAGCCGGCGCACAGGGCAATGACGTTTTTCAGCGCCGCGCCCAGCTCTACGCCCACCACGTCGGGGGACGCATAGACCCGGAAGCGCTCGTTCATAAACAGATCCTGCACCTGTTCCGAAGCGGAGCGGGAGTTTCCCGCCGCCACCACAGTCGTGGGGACGTGGCGCCCCACCTCCTCCGCGTGGGAGGGGCCGGAAAGCACCACCACCGGACAGCGCTCCCCGATCTCGCTCTCAATGACCTGGGAGAGGCGCAGAGAGGTATCCTTCTCAATGCCCTTGGAAACCGAGACCAAAATCGTACCGTCCCGGACGACGGAGGCCAGCTGGTGTGCTGTGGAACGCACCGCAAAGGAAGGCGTCGCAAGGACTACCACTTCACAGTCTCGGGCCGCCTGCATATCGCAGGTCAGCTTCAGCGCCCCGGGAATGGGCACGCCCTTGAGCAGGGGATTCTCCCCGGTCTGCTCGATCACCGCCACCTCCTGGGCCGAGTAGGACCAGAGCGTGACGTCATTTCCGTTTTCCAGCAGCAGCAGCGCCAAGGCGGTCCCCCAGCCTCCGCTACCCAATACCGTAATCTTCATCTCAGGCACCCTCCTTATTCCGGTGGAAGGAAAATTTGGACTCTGTTCCCTTCAAAATACGCTGAAGATTGCCCCGGTGCTTCCAGACGATCAGGCCGCCGATGAGAATCGCCAGCAGCAACAGCAGGACGTCCCCGTAGACAAACCAGGTGGCAAAGGGGAACGAGGCTCCGGCCCAGATGGACCCCAGAGAGACCCAGCGGGTGAGCACCGCCAGAATCAGAAATCCGCCCCATACCACCAGGGCGACCCGCCAATCCAGCATCAGGGCGATGGTCCCGCCGGACAAAATTCCCTTGCCGCCCTTGAAGCGGAACATACAGGGAAACATATGGCCCAGCAGGCAGAACAGGCCGGCCCAGTATTTGCCCAGCGTGATCATCAGCGCGTCATCCAAAAGGAACTGCCGCGCCGCCAAAATCCCCACCCAGACCGCCACGACTGCTTTGAGCACGTCGGTCAGGATCACCACGAAGGTCAGCGGTCCGCCGAAGGTCCGAAAAAAATTGGTCAGGCCCGCGTTGCCGCTGCCGTGGGTGCGCACATCGTCCCGCAGGATATACTTGGAGACGATCACCGCTCCGTTGAAGCAGCCGCAGAAGTAGGCCGCCACCGCCACCAGCACCGCCGGCAACCATACGTCCGCGCCAAGGCTCAAAATCACACTCCATGCCATTGCTTACTCCTCCTTATCGCTCTTCTGCCGGATGGTCAGCCGAATCGGCGTACCCTCCAGGCCGAATACATTTCGAATCTGGTTTTCCAGATAACGCTGATAGGAGAAGTGGAACAGCTTGGCGTCGTTGCAGAAGATCACGAAATGAGGCGGCTTGACGCCGATTTGGGTCATATAGTAGATCTTCAGGCGGCGGCCCTTATCCGTGGGCGGCTGCACCCGGGTGGTGGCGTCGGCCAGCACCTGGTTGAGCATCCCGGTGGTGATACGCATGGCGGCCTGGTTGACCACCCGGTTGATCACGTCAAAGAGCTTATCCACCCGGGCGCCGGTCAGCGCTGACAGAAACACCACCGGCGCATAGGACATATAGGACAGGTCCCGGCGCACCGATTCGGTCATGCGGGCCATGGTCTTGTCGTCCTTTTCCACCGCATCCCACTTGTTGACCACGATGATGGACGCCTTCCCCGCCTCATGGGCCAGGCCGGCCACCTTGGTGTCCTGCTCGGTGACGCCCTCGTTGGCGTCAATGAGGATCAGGCACACGTCGGAACGCTCGATGGCCATGGTAGCGCGCAGGACAGAGAATTTCTCGATTCGGTCGTCCACCTTGGACTTCTTCCGCATTCCGGCCGTATCGATCAGCAGATACTTGCCTTTCTCATTCTCAAAATAGCTGTCCACCGCGTCCCGGGTCGTACCCGCCACGTTGGAGACGATGACCCGCTCCTCCCCCAGGATTCGGTTGACCAGGGAAGACTTCCCCACATTGGGCTTGCCGATGATGGCCACCTTGACCACATCCTCGCCCTCCTCTTCCTCCTCCTCCGGCGGGAAGTAGGCAAAGCAGGCGTCCAGCAGGTCGCCGGTGCCGTGGCCGTGGACGGCGGAGACCGGATAGGGGTCGCCCAGGCCCAGATTGTAAAATTCATAGATGTCGGGGTTGGTGCGCCCGGTCTGGTCCATCTTGTTCACCGCCAGGACCACCGGCTTGCGGGAGCGCAGCAGCATCCCCGCCACGTCGTGGTCGGCGGCGGTCATGCCTGTTTTGATGTCGCACACAAAGATGATCACCGTTGCGTTTTGAATGGCGATCTCCGCCTGCTCCCGCATGAAGGAGAGAATCTGATCGTCGGTGCCCGGCTCAATGCCGCCGGTATCCACCAGGTCGAAGGTCCTGCCCCGCCACTCGCAGGGCGCGTACAAGCGGTCCCGGGTCACGCCCGGCGTGTCCTCCACAATGGACAGACGCTGGCCGGTGAGTTTATTGAACAGCATGGATTTGCCCACGTTGGGCCGGCCGACAATGGCAACCAGAGGTCTTGCCATGGGGTCCACCTCCATAACAACAGAGTGAAAAAACTTGGAAACATTCTTAGTATAATGCGTACTGAACAAAGCCGCAAGCCTTGAAAGCCAAGGCTTTCAAGACCAAATGCCTTTGTTCATGTGCAAGGTTTTTTAAGCGAAATCGCTCAAAACCCTTGCACCATCGCTTGATGTGGTGTGCCACATCAAGGGATATACGCATTGAAACAAGGACTGAATTTCATCAAAACGGCTCAAAAAGTGGTTTTGATGAAATTGCGCGGCAGCCGCCGTGCGAATAAACCGCACTGCGGTTTATTCAGCAGACATTAGTATAACAAAGAAATGCGCAAAAAGAAAGGGGAGGTTTTGGAAAACCTCCCCTTCTGAGGGCCAATCAGCTATTGGATTTACTCCGCCGCCTTGATGGTCAGGGTGCGACCATGGTAGGTCATGCAGTTCTTGCACGCACGATGGGGCAGACGCGCAGCGCCGCAAGTGGGGCAGGTGTTCAGGCTGGGAGTCTCCAGCTTCCACACGGAGCTACGGCGCTTATTTCTACGCTGCTTGGATACTTTACTCTTAGGGACCGCCATATTTGACACCTCCTTATGGGTCAATGTCCACAGACATTTGAGTACCTTACTCGTCAAAGAACTTTGCCAATCCGGCCAGGCGGGGATCCACCTCTTTTTTGCAGCGGCAGGGTTCCACATTCAGATCCGCGCCGCATCCGGGGCAAAGACCCTGACAGTCCTCTTTGCAGAGGTTCTTTGTGTCCAGATCGAGGATAAACACATCGGTCATCAGCTCGTCCAGGTCCAGCTGGTCGTCCTGCAGGAGAACGATCTCGTCATTCTCTTCATTCTCCAGCTCAGTGGCGAGAAGGGTCTCGTAATGGACCTGCTTCTCCCTGGAGTAGGGCTTGGCACAGCGGTCACAGGTGAGATAGAGACGTGCCGTCATGTCGGCCTGAAGCACCAGCGCGCCGGCCATATTCCGCACCGTTCCCGATACGGCCACCGGCTCCCGGAGCGGCGACGGGCCGTTCCATTCAAACTGGCTCAGATCCAGCGGATAATCAAAGGATACACTGGCGCCCGGCGCCTGTACGATCTTTTTCAAATCCAGTTTCATGAAGCACCTCGCACAATGACACAAATGGTATTATACTCAATCTCTCGTCCAATGTCAAATACTTTCTCCGATTTTTCCCACGAATTTTTGTAGGCGCGGGACGTATTTTGTGGTATGATGGTCCAAACCAAACTATTTTTGCATCCGGGAGGTCCCCTATGAAGGAATTCACCATCGGAAAAAACGACGCCGGACAGCGGCTGGACCGCTGGCTGTCCAAGACCCTTCCCCTGCTCCCCGCCCCGCTGGCCCAGAAGTACATCCGGCTCAAGCGGGTCAAGCTCAACGGGAAGGGGGCCAAGCGGGATACCCGTCTGGCCGTGGGCGACGTACTTCAATTATACATCAACGACGAGTTTTTTGAAACCCCCAACCGGGAAAATGCCTTTCTCTCGGTCTTCAAGCCCCAGCTGGACATTCTGTATGAGGACGAGAATCTCATGCTGCTCAACAAGCGTCCCGGCATGGTGGTCCATCCGGACGATAAGGAGCGGGTCAACACCCTCATCACCCATATCCAGGCTTACCTCTATCAAAAGAAGGAGTGGTCCCCTTATTGGGAGAATTCCTTTGCCCCCGCCCTGTGCAATCGAATCGACCGCAACACCGGCGGCATCGTCATCGCGGCCAAGAATGCGGAGACTCTGCGCATTATGAATCAAAAGGTAAAGGACCGGGAGATCGAGAAATACTATCTCTGTCTCCTCCACGGCGCCATGTCTCCGGCCTCCGGGACCCTCACCAGCTATCTGGTCAAGGACGAGGAGCGCGCGCAGGTCAAAGTCTACCACAAGCCGGTCCCCGGCGGCAAGACTGCCGTCACACAGTACCAGACCCTGGCGGTCCGGGGCGGGCTATCCCTGGTGGAGTGCGACCTGATCACCGGACGCACCCACCAGATCCGCGCCCAGTTTGCCGACGCCGGCCACCCCCTGCTGGGCGACGGCAAGTACGGCCGGGAGAAGGACAACAAGCGGTATGGCCGCAGCTACCAGGCTCTCTACTCCTACAAGCTGGCCTTCCGCTTCACCACCGACGCCGGGATTCTGGCCCCCCTCAACGGAAAAGTCTGGACCGTGAACCAGGTGGATTTTGTCACGGAATATTTCCCGGACGCGGCGGAAAAAGTTTTTGGAAAAAGCAAGGAAAGAAATGCGTAAATTTCATTGACTTTTGTCGCGTTCCATTATATATTGTAGCTTGCTATCTTTCCCGGTTCGGAAGAAGCGGCTGCTCCGGCGGCCATCAACAGAGAGGAGGAGGATAAATGTCCAAAGAATTGATCCGTTTGACGGATTTGGTCATGACCTTTGACGACGAGGTCATTCTGGACCATTTGAATCTCTATATCAACGATCATGAATTCCTCACGCTGCTCGGCCCCAGTGGGTGCGGGAAGACCACCACGCTGCGAATCATCGGTGGTTTTCAGACGCCAACCTCGGGGGACGTGTTTTTTGACGGCGTGAGGATTAATGATGTCCCCCCCCACAAACGGGCTGTCAACACGGTGTTCCAGAAGTATGCCCTGTTCCCTCATCTGAACGTATTTGAGAATGTGGCCTTCGGCCTGCGCATTCCCAAGACCCAAGAGACGGAAACAGACGGGAAAAAGCGGACCACCAAGGTCAAGCTCTCCAAGCAGGAGATTCACAGCCGGGTCATGGAAATGCTGGAGATCGTCAACCTCTCCGGTTTCGAAAAGCGCCCGGTCTCCGCTCTGTCCGGCGGCCAGCAGCAGCGGGTGGCCATTGCCCGCGCACTGGTCAACCGGCCCAAGGTGCTTCTGCTGGACGAGCCCCTGGGCGCGCTGGACATGCGTCTGCGCAAGGATATGCAGAACGAGCTCAAGCGTATCCAGCAGGAAATGGGAATCACCTTTATCTATGTCACCCATGACCAGGAGGAAGCCCTGGCCATGAGCGACACGGTGGTGGTCATGGACCAGGGGAAGATCCAGCAGATCGGTACCCCGGAGGACATCTATAACGAACCCAAAAACGCTTTTGTGGCCGATTTTATCGGCGAGTCCAACATTCTGGACGGCATCATGCGTGCCGACGGGGTGGTGGAGATCTTCAACCGGAAATTCCAGTGCCTGGACAAGGGCTTTGCGAAGGACGAACCGGTTGACGTGGTCATCCGGCCCGAGGATGTGGACATCGTGGACGAAGGCAGCGGTCAGCTCAAGGGCACCGTTACCTCTGTCACCTTCAAGGGCGTCCACTATGACACCATCGTGGACTTCTACGGCTTCAAGTGGCTGATTCAGACCACCGACTACTGCCCGGTGGGCAGCAATATCGGCATCAAGATCGACCCCGACGGCATCCATGTCATGAAAAAGAGCCAGTACTCCGGCATGTTCGGCGACTACTCCTCCTACTCGGAGGAGTATGACGAGATCGGCGATGTGGACTACGTCCCCGAGGAGGAAGAGAGCCATGAAGAATAAGCGCTCTTTCCTCGCCCTGCCCTATGTGGTGTGGATGGCTCTGTTCGTGGTGGCTCCCATCATCGTGGTGGTGATCTATGCCTTTACTACCGCCTCCTTCGATCCTACACTGGCCAACTTCGCCGGTATGGACACCTATGTGTCTATCTTTACCCGCTCCTTCCAGCTGGCTGTCATCGCCACCATCATCTGCCTGCTCATCGGCTATCCCCTCTCTTATATGATGGCCAAGGAGGGCCCCGGCTTCCAGCGCATCGCCACAGTGCTCATCATGCTGCCCATGTGGATCAACTTCCTGCTGCGCACTTACTCCTGGATGGCGATTCTGGAGAACAACGGCCTGCTCAACCAGTTCTTTGACGCCATTGGTCTGTTCGATCTCATCAACCGCATTTTCGGTACGGATATCGAGTATTTCCGTATGATTCGCACCCAGGGGGCGGTGGTGCTGGGCATGGTGTACAACTATCTGCCCTTCATGATTCTGCCCATCTACTCGGTGATCGTCAAGCTGGATCGCTCCCTGCTGGAGGCGGCCCAAGACCTGGGCGCCAACTCCGCCAACGTATTTCGCAAGGTGATTTTTCCCCTGTCTCTGCCTGGCATTTTGTCCGGCATCACCATGGTGTTTGTCCCGGCCGTGTCTACCTTTGCCATCTCCCGCCTGCTGGGCGGCGGCACCCACATGATGCTGGGCGACCTCATCGAACTGCAGTTCCTGGGCGGGGCCTATAACCCCCACCTGGGGTCCGCCATCGCTCTGGTCATGATGATCATTGTCATCATCTGCATGTGGATCATGAATCGCTTCGGCGAAGGGGAAGAACAGGCGGTGATGCTATGAAGAAGCAGCACCGTGTGGGAAGCCGGCTGTTCATGGCCCTGGTATTCCTGTTTTTATATGCCCCGATCTTCCTGCTTATTATCTTTTCCTTCAATGCCGGCAACAGCAGCGTGGTGTGGCAGGGCTTCTCCCTGCGCTGGTATGAGGCGCTGTTCCAGGACCGCTCCATCATGCAGAGCGTATACACCACCCTGTTGGTATCTATCCTGGCCACGGTGATCGCCACGGTGATCGGCACCTTTGCCTCGATTGGCTTCTATTCCATGCGCCGGCGCACCCGCTCCGCCCTGATGGCGGTAAACAACATCCCCATGACCAACGCGGACATCGTCACTGGCGTGTCCCTGTGCCTGCTGTTCGTGGCGGTGTTCGGCTTCTGGAACGAGTTTGCCGCCAACTACCAGGTCACCCTGAATCTGTTCGGCACCGTGTACCGCATCACTTTCCCGGAGCTGTCCCTGGGCTTTGGCACGATGCTCATCGCCCATATCACCTTCAACGTCCCCTATGTCATTCTGTCCGTGGGCCCCAAGCTGCGGCAGATGGACCGCAACCTGGTGGATGCGGCCCGGGACCTCGGCTGCACCTGGATGCAGGCCTTCTTCAAGGTGATTCTGCCCGAGATCAAGCCGGGCATCATCTCCGGCGCGCTCATCGCCTTTACCATGAGCGTGGACGACTTCGTCATCTCTTACTTCACCGGTGGCTCTTCCGCCTCCACCCTGGCCCGGGAGATCTACTCCATGGCCCGCCGGCGCATCTCCCCGGAAATCAATGCCGTATCCACCCTGTTGTTCGTGGTGGTGCTGGCCCTGCTGGCCATCAACAACATCCGGGAGGCACGCATCGCCAAAGCGGAAGCAAAACGGCAATACTAATTCGCCGAAAAGGTACCGCCTTTCCGGCAAACGGATTTTTTGTCCTTTTTCGTTCTTTCGGCCACTGGCCTGAAGATAATATTTTATTGTGAAAAACTGGAGGAATGATCAATTGAAAAAAATCGTTGCCCTGACGCTCACCTGCGCACTGGCTGCCGGCCTGTGCCTGACCGGCTGCTCTGTGGAGCGGGTGGACACCTCAAGCGACCCCAATGCGACCGGCAGCACGGCCGCCACCGACAACAACCAGGGCCAGCGGGAGGTCTATGTTTACAGCTGGGGCGAGTATATCGACGAAACGCTCATTGACGAATTTGAGGAGCAGACCGGCATCACGGTCCACTATGAGACCGTACCCAGCAACGAGGAACTCTACTCCCTGCTCAGCCAGGGCGCTATCACGCCGGATGTCATTGTCCCCTCTGACTATATGATCTCTCAGCTCATCGAGGAGGATATGCTCCAGACACTGGACTACTCCAAGATTCCCAATTTCGAGAAGATCGCCGACCGGTTCAAAAACCTGTCCTACGACCCGGAGAATCTCTACACGGTTCCCTATACCTGGGGCACCCTGGGTATTATCTACAACACTACTATGGTGGACGAGCCCATTACCAGCTGGAGCGCTATGTTTGACGACACCGCCGCCGGGAACGTCCTGCTCATCGACAACTCCCGGGACGCCTTCGGCATCGCTCTGAAGTACCTGGGCTACTCGGTGAACACCACCAATGAGGATGAGATCCGCGAGGCCTATCAGCTCATCGCTGACGCCTGGAGCCAGGGAGTCTATCAGGGAAAAGGCATGGACGAGATCTTCCAGCTTATGGAGGGCAATAACATCGCCATCGCTACCTACTATGCCGGCGACTACCTGACCATGCTGGAGAACAACGAAAACCTGGCCTATGTGGTGCCCGAGGAGGGCTCCAACTGGTTCGTGGATGCCATGTGCATCCTGAAGAACGCCAAAAACGTGGACGAGGCCCACGAGTGGATCAATTTTATCGCCTCTACTGAGGCCAACCTGCGCAATATGGATTACATCTGGTATGCCTCCCCCAACGAGGAGGCCCTGGAGATGTACCCCACGTGGTACGAGGAGCAGTACGGCGAGCCCCTGGATATGGAGCTGTATGAGATCATGGCCGCTCCCCAGGAGGTGCTGGACCGCTGCGAATCCTATCTGGTGCTCCCGCAGGAGATTCGCACGCTGTATAACGATCTGTGGATTCAGCTGGGAAGCTGATCCGAACAGGAGGCGTCCGGCGGACGCCTCCTGTTTTTCTTGCCAAATACGCCGGGATGGAGTAAACTGATTCCGTCCCCAAAAACCGATTCTTAAGGAGGAACGTTCGATGTCATCTATGTCCGTCGGCCTGAAGGGCCGCGCTGAGACCGTTGTCACGCAGGAGAATACCGCCGCCGCGGTGGGCAGCGGCCTGCTGCCCGTATTTGCCACTCCGTATATGATCGCCCTGATGGAGGGCGCCGCCGTCAACGCCGTGCAGGCTCAGCTGGAAGAAGACCAGGGCACCGTGGGCACCCATCTGGATATCAGCCACGATGCGGCCACCCCCATCGGAATGAAGGTGTGGGCCGAGGCTGAACTCACCGCCGTAGAGGGCCGCAAGCTCATTTTTTCCGTCACCGCTTATGACGAGGCCGGTCAGATCGGTCAGGGCACCCATGAACGCTTTGTCATTACGCCCTCCAAATTTCTGGCCAAGACGCAGGCCAAGCTCGGCTGACCCCAACGGACCGGATCTTCCGGTCCGTTGTTACATTTTATCGGATTTGTCACATGACTTTTTTCTTCCAATCGGCTATAATGAAGGCGAACGCCGAAAGGAGGAACCTTCCCATGCGAGAAGCGCTTCGTTCCGTGAAGTGGAGCCTGATTCTGGCCTCCCTGCTCTATCTGGTGCTGGGCGTGGCCCTGTTGTTCTGGCCGGACACCAGCAATCTGATCCTCTGCTATCTTATCGCCGCCGTGCTCACGGCCTACGGCGCGTTTCAGGTGATTGCCTTTTTCGGCCGGGAGGGCGGCTCCTGGATCGGTCTGATCATCGGAATCATCTGTGCCGGCTTTGGTGTCTACGCGCTGATTCAGCCCACCGGAATCAGTGACATCATCTCGATCATTTTGGGCTTTGTCATCGTGGTGGACGGTGCGCTGAGCCTCCGCCGCGACTGGCGGCTGCGGGCCCTGGCCTTTCCGAAGTGGTGGGTTCCCTTTCTTCTGGACCTGGCGGTGTTGGTGCTTGGTCTGATCGTTGTGTTCAACCCGCTGCTGTTTGCCCGGCTCCTGCTTCAGGTCATCGGTGTCATTCTCCTCTATGAAAGTATCTCCGACCTGTGGGCCATCCACCGTATCTCCAAATTGACCCGTGCTGCAGAGCAGGCCGCCGAGAGCGATCCTCCGGTCATCGAGGTCGAGGTGGAGGAATCCGACGACCCATAACCTGTCTGTACCAAATAAAATGAGCGCTGTGTACGCTCCAGTACACAGCGCTCGTTGATTCAGGTCTCGTGGTCGGTCACATGGAACTGCTTCAGGTTGCCGATCTTCTGGGCCCGGCGGTCTAACTCGTCCAGGACCGCCTCCAGCGGAATCTCCTTCTCTGCCATCATGACCATCAGGTGGTAGATCAGGTCGGAAATTTCCCCTACCGTGTCGCTCTGGCTGTCGTTTTTGGCTGCGATGATGGTTTCGGCGCTCTCCTCGCCCACCTTCTTCAAGATCTTATCCAATCCCTTGTCGAACAGGTAGCAGGTGTAAGAGCCCTCCTGGGGATGGGCCTTCCGGTCCAAAACTACGGAATACAGACGCTGTAAGGTATCGTTCATGGGTGATTCTCCTCCCAAATCGAATTGAAAAAGCAGGACCGCGCCCCGGTGTGGCAGGTGGGTCCATCAGGTACACAGACATAGAGCAGAGTATCCGTGTCGCAGTCGGTCACGATTTTCTTGACATGGAGAAAGTTTCCCGACGTGCCGCCCTTGTTCCACAGCTCCTGCCGGCTGCGGCTCCAAAACCAGGCGGTCTTGGTGCGCAGCGTCAGCTCCACCGCCTCCTGGTTGGTAAATCCAACCATCAGAATATCCTTGGTCTCCGCATCCTGAACCACCACCGGAATCAGGTCGGATTTCTGAAACAAACGGCTCAGTTCAAAGTCCATACGCTCACCTCACCGGAATTTGCCGGTCCGCCAGATAGGCCTTTACCTGCTCCACCGTCAGCTCGCCGAAATGGAACAGCGAGGCCGCCAACGCCGCGTCGCACCCGGTCTGCTCGAATACCTGGGCAAAATGCTCCAGGCTGCCGCAGCCCCCCGAGGCGATGACCGGGATGGAGACCGCCTGGGTAACGGTTCGGGTCATGTCCAGGTCAAAGCCCGCCTTGGTGCCGTCCGCATCCATGGAGGTCAGCAAGATCTCGCCGGCCCCCAGCCGCTCCCCTTCCCTGGCCCACTCCACCGCGTCCAGGCCGGTAAAGACCCGCCCGCCGTTGACCACGACCTCAAAACGGCCATTCTCCCGGCGCTTGGCGTCGATGGCCAGCACCACACACTGGGAACCAAACCGCTCCGCCGCCCGGGCGATCAGCTCCGGGTCCCGGACCGCGGCGGAATTGACCGAGATCTTGTCCGCGCCGGCCCGCAGGAGCACCTGGAAATCCTCCAGCGTCCGAATGCCGCCGCCCACGGTCAGGGGCACGAATACCTGCTCCGCCGTCCGCTCCACCACGTCAGCCACCGTCTTGCGGGCCTCGTGGGTGGCGGTGATGTCCAGAAACACGATCTCATCCGCTCCGGCGTCGGAGTAGTATTTGGCCAGCTCCACCGGATCGCCGGCATCCCGCAGGCCCACAAAGTTGACTCCTTTGACCACCCGCCCGTCCTTTACATCCAGGCAGGGAATGATTCGTTTTGCCAGCATTACGGCTCCCCCACTTCTTCAACCGCCCGCTTCAGGTCCACCGCACCGGTATAGTAGGCCTTCCCCACGATGGCCCCGTAGAGTCCCATGTCCCGCAGGCGGACCAGGTCCGCATTGGAGGAGACTCCGCCGGAGGCTATGATTTGGCAGCCCACGGCCTTCTGCAGCGCGGCCAGCTGGTCATAGGACGGGCCGGTGAGCATTCCGTCGGTGGAAATATCGGTAAAAATCAGGGTACGGACCCCCCGGGCCTCCATCTGGCGGGCAAAGTCCAGGTAATCCAGCCCGGAATCCTGCTCCCAGCCAGCGGTACGCACCCGGCCCTCCAGGCAGTCGATGCCCACCGCCACCGCCTCCCCGGCGCGTGCCACGGCGTAATCCACCACAGCCGGGTTGGTCACGGCGGCGGAGCCGATGACCAGACGGGCTGCGCCCAGCTCCAGCACCGCATCCACATCCGCCTCCGTTTTAATGCCGCCGCCCAGCTCTACGTTCAGGCCGGACTCCCGGACCACCTGGCGCACCAGGTCCGCATTCTTCCGCATACCGTCCCGGGCGCCGTCCAAGTCCACCATATGCACCCAGCGGACACCAGCGGCGGCAAAGGCCCGGGCGGTCTCCAGGGCGCTGTCCGCCACCTGGTGGACGGTATCAAATTCCCCCTGTTTCAGGCGGACGCACCGCCCGTCCTTCAGGTCGATCGCAGGTAAAAGTATCATCGGCTCAGCTCCCCAAAATTTTTCAAAATCAACAGGCCGGTCTCGCCGCTCTTTTCCGGGTGAAACTGGCAGCCGAACACATTCCCCCGACCCACCGCGGCCACCACGCTGGTCCCATAGTCGGTCCGGGCGGTCACATCTGCCTCCCGGGCGGCATAGCCGCAGAAGGAGTGGACGAAATAGACGAACGCGCCGTCCTCCAGACCCCGGAACAGGGGACAATCGTTCTGGAAGGTCAGCTCGTTCCAGCCGATGTGCGGCAGCTTCAGGCCAGTCTGGATGCGCTCCACGCGCCCTGGAATCAGGCCCAGTCCGGGACACTCCCGCACCTCGTTTCCCGCGTCGAACAGCAGCTGCATTCCCAGGCAGATGCCCAGAATGGGCTTGCGTGCCGCCTGCCGGATCAGCACCTGGTCCAGCCCGGGGCCCCGCAGCTTTTCCGCCGCGTCGGGAAACGCGCCTACGCCGGGCAGGATGATGGAATCCGCCCGCTCCAGCACGTCCGGATCGCCGGTGATAACCGTGTCATAGCCCAGATAGGCCATGGCGTTGGTCACGCTTTTCAAATTGCCCACGCCGTAGTCTACCACGGCGGTTACCGGTTTTTTCATCGCTCAGAGCACTCCCTTGGTGGAAACCACCCGGTCTCCTTCGATCGTTACGGCTTCCTTCATGGCCATGCCCAGGGATTTGAACAGGGCCTCGGTGATATGGTGGGCGTTTTTCCCATACAGCGCCTTCTGGTGGAGGGTGATTCCTCCGTTCATCGCCAGGGCCCGCATAAATTCCTCGGTCAGGCAGGAATCATAGCTTCCGATCATGGGCTGGGGCATCTCGGCCTCAAACACCAGAAACGGACGGCCGGAGAAGTCCAGCGCAGTCAGGCACAGGGCCTCATCCATCGGGACAAAGCAGCTGCCAAAGCGTCGAATCCCCTTCTTCTCTCCCAGGGCTTGCCGGATGGCCTGTCCCAGGGCGATTCCCGTGTCCTCCACCGTATGGTGGCCGTCCACCTGCAAATCGCCCCGGACGGTCAGCTCCAGGCCGAATCCGGCGTAGAAGGCCAGGGCGGTCAGCATATGGTCAAAAAAACCGATTCCCGTGGAAACCCGGACCTCTCCGCCGTCCAGAGACAGCTTCAGGTCGATGTCGGTCTCCTTCGTGGTGCGGCGGATGGCTGCGGTGCGGCTCATCGTCCCACCTCCTCAAAACGGACCCGGATGGAATTGGCGTGGGCAGTGAGCTTCTCGCTCAGCGCCAGCTCGATGACCTGGCTGTGGACCCGCTCCAGAGCGGCACGGTCGTATTCCACTACGCTCATGGTCTTTAAGAAGCTGTCCACGCTGAGGGGCGAGAAGAATCGGGCCGTGCCCGATGTGGGCAGCACATGGTCGGGTCCCGCCATATAGTCGCCCAGGGGCTCGGGCGACCAGGCCCCCAGAAAGACCGCCCCCGCGTTGCGGATGGCGGGCAGCAGATCCCGGGGCCGCTCGGTCACGATCTCCAGATGCTCGGGGGCAATCTGGTTGGCCAGCTCGGCCGCCTGCTCCAGACTGCCGCAGACGATGGCGCAGCCGAAGTCCCGCAGGGACTGCTCCATGATCTCCGACCGGGTCAGATAGCCCATCTGGCGGGCGATCTCCCCATCTACCGCCTGGGCCAGGGCCTCGCTGGTGGTCAGCAGCACGGCGGAGGCCAGCTTATCGTGCTCCGCCTGACTGAGCAGGTCCGCGGCGATATACTTGGGGTCAGCGGAGCTATCGGCAATAACCAGCACCTCGGAGGGGCCGGCCACCATGTCGATGTCCAGCTGGCCGTAGGCCATCCGCTTGGCCGCCGCCACAAAGGCGTTGCCCGGCCCCACCAGCTTGTCCACGCGGGGGATAAAGCCCGCCCCATAAGTCAAGGCAGCCACGGCCTGGGCCCCGCCCACGGCAATGACCCGGTCCACCCCGGCGATCTTCGCGGCGGCCAGCACCGCGTCGTTCAGGTTCTCCGTAGGCGGCGTGACCATCACCAGCTCCTCCACACCGGCCACCTTGGCGGGCACGGCGTTCATGAGCACCGAGGAGGGGTAGGCCGCCGTGCCACCGGGCACATACAGGCCCACCCGGGTCAGGCCCCGCACGATGCGGCCCACGGTCCCGCCGTCAGGCGAGGTCCACTCCATGGTCCGGGCCAGCAGCTTCTCATTGTAGTCTCGGATGTTGGCCGCTGCCTTCTCCAGCGCGCCCAGAAGCTCCGGCGTACACCGCGCATAGGCGGCCTGAATCTCCTCCGCCGTGATCTCCCGGGGCTCCGCGCCGTCGAAGCGCAGGGAATACTCCCGCACCGCATCCAGGCCCCTGGCCCGGACCGCCGCCATGATCTCGGCGGCCGCCTGCTGAATCTGTTCCCCTACCTCAGAGGCTCTGGCCCGCATGGCGGTGATTTTTTCCTGTTCGGCCGTCCCGTCGGCCCGAATGATCTCGATCATCTGCGTCTCTCCAATTCTTCCTCGCACCGGGCGATAAAATCCAAAATCTCCGTCTTGTACAGCTTCATGGAGGCTGTATTGACGATCAGCCGGGCCGACACCTGGGCCACGGTCTCAATGGGTTCCAGGCCGTTTTCCCGCAGGGTGGCCCCGGTCTCCACGATGTCCACGATTCCGTCGGCCAGGTCCAGAATAGGCGCCAGCTCCACCGAGCCCTCGATTTTGATGATGGACACGTCCATCCCCTTCTTTTCAAAGAAGGCACGGGCCACGTTGGGATATTTGCTGGCGATCCGGCGGGTTTTGTAGGTTCCGTAAAAGTCCGTGCCCTTCCGGACCGCCAGGGCGAAGCGGCACTTGCCGAAGCCCAGATCCAGCACCTCATAGAAGGGCCCGCCCTTTTCCAGGATGGTGTCCTTGCCCACGATGCCCAGGTCGCATACCCCGTGCTCCACATAGGTGATCACATCGGGGGCCTTGGCCAGCACCGCGTCCAGTGGATAATTTTCGATGGCGTGAATCAACCGGCGGCCCGGGTTGCGGATGGGGGAGCAATCCAGTCCCATCGCCTCAAACAGCTCCACCGATTTATCCTGGAGCCGGCCCTTGGTCAGGGCAATTCGCAGTCTCTGGCTCATACCTCCACCAGCCTTTCGATCCCGTTTTCCAGCACCAGCACCAGCGACGCCCCCTTCTCCCGGGCCAAATTCCGGGAGCTCTCCAGGGTGCGGCAGGGGGAGAGCTCACAGGTGCCGGCGGGACGCTCATCCACCACCGCCAGGGCGCGCAGCAGCTCTCCCGTCTCATAGTGGACCACCAGTTCCAGCTGGGGCGGCGCCGCGGCCGGCAGGCAGCCCGCCACCGCGTCTATATCTACGGCAAAACCGGTGGCCTCGGCCGACCGGCCGAACATCTCCACCAGCTTGTCGTAGCGTCCGCCGGAGAGCACCGGCGCGCCGGCCCCCTCCACGTAGCCCCGGAACACCACGCCGGTGTAGTAGTCGATCTGATGGACCATGCCCAAGTCAAAGCGCAGCCAGGGGCCGTATCCTGCCTGGTCCAGCTCCTGATACAGCTCCCGCAGATAGGCCACAGCCTCGTTGGCCCCCGACAGCGCCTCGGCCTCCTCCAGGGTCTCCAGTCCCCCGAACAGGTAAGGCAGACGGGACAGGGCCCGATAAGCCGGCTGGTCGGCGTAGGGCGCCAGCAGGTCGTCCAGGGCGGCAAAATTCTTGCCCTCGATCAGCGCGCGCATCTGCTCGGTCTCGTCCTCCGGCATCTCCATCTGCGCGGCCAGGGCGCGGAAAAAGCCCGCGTGGCCCAGCTCGATATGGAAACGCTCCAGACCGCAGGAGCGCAGCGCGTCCACCGCCATGGCTACCATCTCCAGGTCGGCCTTGCGGCCCATAGCGCCAATCATCTCCACGCCGCACTGTGCGATCTCACTGCTCCCTCCCTCGTGGGCATTTCCGGAGCGGAACACCGTCTGAGCGTAATACAGCCGCTGGGGAAAGGGGACGGTTTTCAGCTTGGTGGCCGCCACCCGGGCAATGGGTGTGGTGCAGTCCGGGCGCATGACCATGATCTTTCCGCTGCGGTCGATGATCTTCAGCATGGACTCCTGGGGCAGCGGATTGCCCGATTGGGTGAACAGGTCATAAAATTCCACCTCGGGGGTAATGACCTCCTGATAACCCCGGCGGCGGAACAGGGCCGTCAGGCTGTCCTGCACCTGGCGGCGCTCCCGGCACTCGGCAAACAGCCGGTCCCGGGTGCCCTCGGGGGTGTTGATGGTCTTCAAGGGGACCACTCCTTCTTTCTCACTTTAGCACGCTACCATATTACCATGTGAAACTATCAGTGTCAATGCCGAAACCTCCAATTAAAACAGGGAAAACTGGCTGCTATCCGGCATATTCCCGAACGCGCCCGCATCTTTCAGCTGGGCGATATGACTGCTGGAGGCCTTGGTGCAGGCCATAGAGAACTCCTCGATGGAGATGAACTCCTTCCCTTCGCGTTTCTCCATAATGTCCCAGGCCACAGTCTCGCCCAGGCCGGCCACGGAAGTAAAGGGCGGAATCAGGGCGCGGGCCTCCCGGTCGATGAGGAAGTGGACGGCATGGGAGCGCTGGATGTCCATGCGGGCAAAGGTGAAGCCCCGCAGATAGAACTCGTAGACCACCTCTAATGTCACCAGCATATCCTCCTCCACCGCGGTGGGGCGGTCCTTTTTGTCCTTGGCATTTTTCTTGAAGTGAATCTCGTTGATCTTGGCCTTGACCACATCCATGCCCCGGCACATATATTTCTCGTCAAAGGCCTTGGCCCGGATGGAGAAGTAGGCCGCATAAAAGGCCAGCGGGTCGTGGACCTTGAACCAGGCGATGCGGAAGCCCATCATGACGTAGGCCACTGCGTGGGCCTTTGGGAACAGGTAGGCGATCTTCTTGCAGGAGCCGATGTACCACTCAGGCACGCCGTGCTCCTTCATCTCATCCTCCGCGCCGTCCGGCAGGCCCCGGCCCTTTCGCACGGATTCCATGATCTTAAAGGCCCGCTTGGGCTCAAAGCCGCAGGAGATCAGATAGAGCATGATGTCGTCACGGCAGCCGATGGTCTCGTTGACGGTAGCGGTGCCGCTGACGATCAGGTCCTTGGCGTTGCCCAGCCACACGTCGGTGCCATGGGAGAAGCCGGACAGGCGCACCAGCAGGTCAAACTTGTCCGGGCAGGTGTCCTCCAGCATGCCCCGGACAAAGGAGGTTCCGAACTCGGGCACCGCCGTGGCGCCGGTGGGACCCAGGATGGGGTCGTCCTCGTAGCCCAGCACTTTGGAGGTGGTAAAGATGGACATGGTATCCCGGTCGTCCAGGGGAATGTTCCGGGCATTTATGCCCGTGTCCGTGATGTCCTCCAGCATTCGGATCATGGAGGGGTCGTCGTGGCCCAGCATATCCAGCTTCAGCAGGTTCGACTCCATGGAATGGTATTCAAAATGGGTGGTGATGATGTCCGAATCCTTGTCGTCGGCGGGGTGCTGGATGGGGCAGAAATCGTAGATTTCCTTATCCTGTGGGATAACCACCATGCCGCCGGGGTGCTGGCCCGTGGTCCGGCGCACGCCTACGCAGCCCCGGGCCAGACGCAGCTCCTCCGGCCGGGAGACCACCTTGCCCTTGCTCTCCAGATATTTGAGCACATAGCCGTAGGCGGTCTTTTCCGCCACGGTGCCGATGGTTCCCGCCCGGAACACGTGGTTTTTGCCGAACAGCTCAAAGGTATAGCGGTGGGCGTTGGCCTGGTACTCGCCGGAGAAGTTCAGGTCGATGTCGGGCACCTTGTCGCCGCCAAAGCCCAGGAAGGTCTCAAAGGGGATGTTGAAGCCGTCCTTGGCGTAGGGCGTGCCGCACACGGGACAGACCGCGTCGGGCATATCCGCGCCGCAGCCGTAGCCATGGGCCGGCCCGTACTCGAAATCCGCGTGCTTGCACTTGGGACAGCGGTAGTGGGCGGGCAGGGAGTTGACCTCCGTAATTCCCGACATGAAGGCCACCAGGGAGGAACCCACCGAACCACGGGAGCCCACCAGATACCCATGCTCCAGGGAGTTCTGCACCAGCTTCTGGGCCGACATATAAATCACGTCGTAGTGACAGCCGATGATGTCGCCCAGCTCGGTATTCAGCCGGTCCACCACGATCTGGGGGGGATTTTCCCCGTAAAGCTCGTGGGCTTTCCCCCACACCAGCCGCTTGAGCTCCCCTTCGGAATCTTCCAATTTAGGCGTAAACAGGCCCTTGGGCAGGGGATTGACCCGCTCGCAGCGGTCGGCGATCTTTTTCGGGTTGTCCACCACCACCTCGTGGGCCACATCCCGGCCCAGGTAGGAAAATTCCTCCAGCATCTCATCCGTGGTGCGGAAGTACAGCGGATTTTCGCTGTCCGCGTCCGGGAATTCCTTGGCGGAGAGCAGAATGTGGCGGTAGATTTCCTGCTCCGGGTCCAGAAAATGGACGTCCCCGGTGGCGCACACCGGCTTGTCCAGCACCCGGGCCAGCTCCACCACCTTGCGGTTGAAGTTGCGCAGGTCCTCCAGATCGCGGGCAATGGCCTTGCCCTCCTTGTCCGGGCGGAGCATGTAGGCATTGTTGGACAGGGGCTGGATCTCCAGATAATCGTACCAGGCGGCGATCCGCAGCAGCTCTTCGTCGTCCTTTCCGTCCACGATGGCCCGGAACAGCTCGCCCGCTTCGCAGGCCGAGCCGATGATCAGGCCCTCCCGGTTCTCGTTGATGACCGACTTGGGCATGATGGGAAAACGGTTGTAATACTCCAGCTGGGAGATGGAAACCAGCTTGTAAAGATTGCGCAGGCCGATCTGGTTTTTCGCCAGAACGATCAGATGGTTGGCGCTGCGGCGGCCCCGGCCGCCGCGCTTCATGCCCCCCAGCACCCGGTTGATGTCGGACGCGCGCTGCGCGCCCGCCTGGGTGAGCTGGGGCATGAGCCCCTCAAAAATCAGTCCGCAGGTAGCCGCGTCGTCAAAGGCCCGGTGATGCTGGAACGCGGGCAGGCACAGGTGGCCCGCCACGGTATCCAGCCGGTGGTTGGGCAGGTCCGGGCAGAGATACTGGGCCAGAATCAAAGTGTCCATCCACAGGGGCGCGAACGGGATCGACAGCCGCTGGCAGGTGTGCTTGAGAAAGCCCACATCAAACTCAGCGTTGTGGGCCACCAGGGGCCGGTCCCCCGCCCAGTCCAGGAAGGCCCTTACGGCGTCGTCCGGGTTGGGCGCGCCCCGCAGCATCTCGTCGGTAATGCCCGTGAGAGATACGGTCTTGGGGCCCAGCATATGTCCGGGATAGGCGAAGGTGGCGAACTGGTCCAGCACCTGTCCGCCCTTCATGCGCACCGCACCGATCTCGATGATCTTATCCTCCCGCTTGTCCAGGCCGGTGGTCTCGATGTCAAAGGCGATGAACTCGTCGCCGATGCTCCAATCCCCGGTCCCGTGGATGGCCACCCGCTCGTCCACATCGTTCTGGTAATAGGCCTCCACGCCGTAGATGATCTTGATTTTCCCATCGCCGGCATGCCAGGCGTCCGGGAACGCGGAGGCCACCCCGTGGTCGGTGATGGCGATGGCAGGATGACCCCAAGCGATGGCCCGCTTCACCGCCTCCTTGGCGTCGGTGAGGGCGTCCATGGCGGACATTTTCGTGTGCAGATGCAGCTCCACCCGCTTGTCCCCCTCCGGGGCCTTATCCTGCCGGACCTCCTTTTTGGTCTCCACGATTCCCAGGGGCTCCAGCACCATTTCCCCCTCATAACGGCTCATGACCAGAGAGCCCTGAATCTTCAGGTGCTGCTTGTCCTTGACACCCTTGATGATGGGCTGGGCCTCCTCCCCGTCCATAAACTTGTTCACGCGGATCGAGCCGGTGTAGTCGGTGACGTCGAAGCATACCACCCACGCCTTCCGGCGGGTGAGCTCCTTGTGCTCCACATTGAACACGTCGCCCTCGATGACCACGTTGCCCATGTCCAGGGTCAGTTCGCCGATGGGCGTAGCCTTTTTGTTGGAGGACAGCTTGCCGAAAATCGTCTTGTCCTTGCTCTTTTTCTCCGGGGCCCGGACGGGAGCACGGCCGGAGGCTGCTTTCAGCGCCGCCTCCCGCATGGCCTCGGTCTTGCGGAACATATCCTCCGCGCTGGCTGCGGGCGTGGAGGGCGCTCCGGCTGCCTGCTTGGGTGCAGCGGGTCCGGACACGGCAGTAGGCGGAGCGGCCGACGGCCGCCCGCCGTCTACGGGTCTGAGTTCCCGGGCGCGGACCTGCGCCAGCTCGATTCGGTTCAGCCCAAAGGCCCGGGTCAGTTCCGTCCGGACACAGGAAAGGACAGACTCCGCCAATGGGGCGGAGCTGTCCAGTTTCAGCCGCATGGTGCGGCTCGCCTTTTCGATTTCCACCGCCACCCGGCAGTCCTGCAGGGCCTGCTGGGCCTCCCGGGGGAAGGTGCAGCGGGTAAAGGTCTGCAAAAAGGGCAGCATATTTGCTTCAGCCATGGATATGTAACGCTCCCATCACAAAGTTTCAATCAGTTCCATCAGGGCGGGCACCAATTCCTCCTCGGGCACGCGGCGGACGATCTGGCCATGCTTGAACAGCACGCCCTCGCCGTTTCCGCCCGCGATTCCCACATCGGCGTGCCGGGCTTCCCCCGGGCCATTGACCACGCAGCCCATCACCGCCACCGTAATGGGCTTGTCGATCTGCCGGAGCAGTGCCTCCACCTTCTGGGCCATAGGAATCAGGTCGATCTTTGTCCGGCCGCAGGTGGGACAGGCGATCAGCTCCGGACCATCCCTGCGCAGGCCCACTGCCCGCAGAATGTCCTTGGCCACCCGAATCTCCTCCACCGGGTCGGCGGTCAGGGTCACCCGGAAGGTATCGCCGATTCCGCGGGCCAGCAGACCGCCAATTCCCACGGCGGATTTGATGGTCCCCATCTCCAGGGTGCCCGCCTCGGTGACGCCGAGGTGCAGCGGGTAGTCGCTGACCTGGCTCATTTTTTCATAGGCCGCCATGGTAATGGGCACGCTGGAGGACTTGAGGGACACACAGATGTCGGAAAAGCCCACCTCCTCCAGCAGCCGGATGTGCCCCAAGGCGCTCTCCACCAGGGCGTCCGGCGTCACGCCGCCGTAGCGCTCCAGCAGCGGCTTCTCCAGGGAGCCGCCGTTGACGCCGATTCGAATGGGCACGCCCCGCTCCTGGCAGGCCTGGGCCACCATGCGCACCTTGTCCCGTCCGCCGATGTTGCCCGGGTTGATGCGCACCTTGTCTGCCCCACCCTCCACAGCGGTCAGCGCCAGGCGGTAATCAAAGTGGATGTCCACCACCAGGGGAAGGGTGATCTGCCGCTTGATCTCGGCCACGGCCCGGGCGGCGTCCATATCCGGCACCGCCACCCGCACGATGTCACAGCCCGCCGTGGTCAGCGCCCGGATCTGTGCCACCGTGGCCGTTACATCCTGGGTAGGCGTATTGGTCATGGATTGAATGGAGACCGGCGCTCCGCCGCCCACAGCGACGGAGCCCACCTGAATCTGTCGTGTCATAGTACAAGTCCTCTTACGCAATGAGTTTCCAAACGTCGCTCAAGGCCACGACCACCATCAGGGCGATCAGCAGCAAAAAGCCCGCTGTATGGATATAGCCCTCGTATTTGGGGTCGATTCGCTTCCGGGTCACCAGGGTGAACAGGGCGTTGACCAGGACGAAAAAGATCCGTCCGCCGTCCAGCGCCGGAATGGGCAGCATATTCATCACTGCCAGATTGACCGCAATAAAGGCCACAAAGGTCATCACGCTGGTCACGCCCTCCAGCAGGGTCTGAGCCTGCGCCCCCGCATCGCTGATGGTGTCCACGATACCGATGGGCCCGGACATATCCTGCAGCCCGGCCCGGCCGTGAAGCAGGTCGGACAGGCCGAACCAGACCAAGCGCACGAAATCCAGAGTCTGACAGCCTGCCAGCCTCAGCCGGCCGATGGGGGTCAGTTCCTCCACCGCCCAGTTGAAGCCATACATCATGGACTGAGTCCCATTGTAGGAATAGGCCATCCGGGTCAGGGGGAGGTCGTTCAGCGCCACCCGTTCCCCGCCGCGCTCCACCACCAGGTCTACCGTGTCATTTTCGTTGCGGTCCAGCAGCAGCTCCACATCGCCGGACAACCAGACCCGCTGGCCATTGACCGACAAAATGCGGTCGCCCACCATCAGCCCCTGGCTGCCCTCCAACGGAAAGCCGTCCAGAAAGCTGTCGATCACCGGGACGTAGGCGTGGGTCCCGCCCCACATCAGCGCTACGACCACCAGAAAGCCGAACAGGAAGTTCATGAACGATCCGGCCACCAAAATCAGCAGCTTCTTCCACACCGGCTGGACCGTAAAGGCCCGGGGATCGCCGGTCTCCTCGTCCTCCCCTTCCATGGCGCAGTAGCCACCGATGGGGAAGAGCCGAAGGCTGTAAAGGGTCTCCCCTTTTTGCTTTTTCCACAACAGGGGCCCCATGCCGATGGAGAATTCATTGACCTTCACGCCGGTCGCCTTGGCCGTGGCAAAATGCCCGAACTCATGGACCGCGATCAGAATCCCGAACATCAAAATGGCGACGAGCAGATAGACAAAATACAAGCGGTTCACCTCAACCCTGTTTCCAATACCACGCGGCGCGCCTGTGCGTCCGCCGCCAAAATCGTCTCCAGATCGTTCTGTGCGGCCACAGGGACCCGATTCAGCGCCTCTTCCACCAGCCGCTCGATCTCCAGAAAGCCGATCTGATCCCGCAGGAACAGATCCACCGCCGCCTCGTTGGCGCCGTTGAGGATCGCGGTGGCCGTGCCGCCAGTGCGGGCGCACTCCAGCGCCAGCTTCAGACAGCGGAAAGTCTCCAGATCGGGCCGGGCAAAGGTCAGGGGCGGACAGCGGAACAGATCCAGCGGCGTGGCCGGGCCCTCGGTGCGCTCCGGCCAGGTCAGGGCGTACTGGATGGGCAGGCGCATATCCGCCGTGCCCAGCTGGGCCAGAATGGCCCCGTCACAGTATTCCACCAGAGAGTGAACGATACTCTCCCGGTGCACCGCGATCTCGATCTGCTCCGGCGGCATTTGATACAGGCGCATGGCCTCGATCAATTCCAGCCCCTTGTTCATCAGAGTGGCCGAGTCAATGGTGATTTTGGCCCCCATGGACCAGTTGGGATGTTTCAGCGCCTGTTCCTTGGTAACAGCGGCCAAAAAGGCCCGGTCCTTCCCATAGAAGGGTCCGCCGGAGGCGGTGAGGATCAGCCGGCGCACCTCGCTGCGCCGGGCCCCCTGGAGACACTGGAAAATAGCCGAATGCTCCGAATCCACCGGCACGATCTCCGCCTGATGGGCCCGGGCCTCCGCCTGGACCAGCTCCCCCGCGCACACCAGGGTCTCCTTGTTGGCCAGCGCGATTCGCTTGCCCTGCCGGATGGCGGCCAGCGTGGGCTCCAGCCCTGCCACGCCCACGATGGCGGTCACCACCGTGTCTGCCGAGGGCAGGGCAGCCGCTTCCAGCAAGCCCGCTTTCCCGGCCGCAACCCGAATCCCCGTATCGGCCAGACGGGCCTTCAGCTCCGCGGCGGCCGTCTCGTCTGCCACCGCCACCAGTTCGGGTCCATAGGCCCGGGCCTGTTCCTCTGCCAGGTCGATATTTTTTGCTGCGGTCAGCGCGGCCACGGACATACCGCAGCACCGCGCCACCTCCAGCGTCTGCCGGCCGATGGAGCCGGTAGAGCCCAGCACCGAAATCCGTCTGCTCATGTTACGCCCCCAGACTCAGTGCGGGCAGCAGCCAAATCAGAACCTCCATCAGCGGTGCGCAGAAGATCACGCTGTCAAAACGGTCCAGCACGCCGCCGTGGCCGGGGAAAATGTTCCCGAAATCCTTCAGGCCATACTGCCGCTTGATATAGGAAAAGGAAAGATCGCCGATTTGGGAGATGACGCTGCCCAGCGCGCCGTAAATCACCAGGAAGAAATAGTTGACCTGAAGCTGGAAGGCCACCTGCATGACCACGCCATAGATGCAGCAGCACACAATGGCGCCCAAAAAGCCGCCTACCGCGCCCTCCACCGTCTTTTTGGGGGAGAGCTCCGGCGCCAGCTTGTGCTTGCCGAAGGCCATGCCCGCAAACAGCGCGAACGCATCACTGGTGAACGCGGCCACCAGGGGAATCAGCAGGTAATACTGCCCCAGGGCGTGCATCTGGTCGATGCGCACGAAGGAGGACAGGAAAAAGGGAATCATAATGGTGAAGAAGAAGGCGCCGCCCATCTTCTCCAGCGTTACGGAATAGTGGCTGGCCAGGGCCTCCACGAATACCAGCGTCACATAGCACAGCACGCCGCACAGAAAGGGCTTCTCCTGGGAGCCGAAGTAGACCCAGAAGGGCACCAGACCCGCAAACACGATGGAGTAGCCGGAAATACGGGCGTGCTTCACAAAACCCGTGGACCACAGCACCTCGTGCAGCGCCACCATGGACAGCAGGGAGAACATGATGGGAATGCAGATGGGGGGCAGTCCGAAAAATACCAGGAAAATCAGCGGGATGCAGACCACTGCCACCATGATACGCTGCACCATGTCAAACACCTCCGAATCGGCGCGACCGCTTCTGATAACTCACAAGCGCGCGGTCCAGTTCTTCTTTTGTAAAGTCCGGCCAGAGCACGTCGGTAAAGTAAAATTCCGCATAGGCCGACTGCCACAGCAGAAAGTTGGACGTGCGGATCTCGCCGCTGGGTCGGATAATCAGATCCGGGTCCGGAATCCCCCGGGAGTAGAGATACCCGCCAAAGGCCTCCTCGGTCAGATGGTTGGGGTCCGCCCTCCCCTCCACGCAGTCCAGCGCAAAGGCGCGGGCCGCGTGGACGATCTCGTCCCGGCCGCCGTAATTCAGGCAGATATTGGCCTGGAAGCCCTCATAGCGCTTGGAGATCTCCTCAGTCTCCCGGCACAGGGTGCGCAGCTTCTCGCTCAGGGGAGATAAATCACCGAAAAAGGCCATGCGGATCTTGTCCCGGGCCATGGTCTCGATGGCCTCGTGGAGATACTTCTCCAGCAGGCCCATGATGGTGGACACTTCCTCCTGGGGCCGCTTCCAGTTTTCCGTGGAGAAGGCGTACACCGTCAGATAGTCCAGCCCCAGATTTTTGCAATAGGTGGCGATGGTGCGGAAATTTTCCGCGCCGGCCGCATGACCGGCCGTGCGGGGCAGGCCCCGCTTTTTAGCCCAGCGGCCGTTGCCATCCATAATAATGGCCACATGCCGGGGCAGGCGGGCCAGGTCCGGCCGCTCCGCCGTCTGCTTTTTGAACAATGCCATAATCGAAATCCTTACGTTCTCTGTCTTAGTGTATGGGCCGCCCGTCTCAAACAGAACCGGCCCAGGACCCGCTTACGCGGTCCTTCCGGCGTAGAGCGCACCAAGCGGAACGCTTGCGCATTCCGCTTGGCACAAACTATCTCCGGTTTCTGATTAGACGGCCATCAATTCCTTTTCCTTGGCCTCGGTCAGAGTGTCGATCTCCTTGCAGCGCTGGTCGGTCATCTTCTGCATCTCTTCCTCGCACTCTTTGTATTCATCCTCGGTCATCTCGGACTTCTTCTGCATAGCCTTGTACTTATCCATGGCCTCGCGGCGGATGTTGCGGATGGCCACCTTGCCGTTCTCCGCGTATTTGCGCACCTGCTTGGTCAGCTCCTTACGGCGCTCCTCGGTGAGCTGCGGGAAGGACAGGCGGATGACCCGGCCGTCGTTCTGGGGGTTGATGCCCAGATCGGAGGTCTGGATGGCCTTTTCGATGGGCTTGAGCAGGCTGCTGTCCCAGGGCTGGATCTGCAGGGTACGGGGATCGGGGGTGGAAATGCTGGCTACCTGCTGCAGCGGGGTGGGCGTTCCATAGTATTCCACGGTAATTCGATCCAATACGCCGGCATTGGCGCGCCCCGCGCGCACGGAGGCGAAGTCGCTCTTCACGACCTCGATGGTCTTGTGCATTTTCTCGTCGTAGGGTTTGTGAATCTCTTTCATCACAGGTACCTCCTTAATCTTTTACAATGGTCCCGATCTTTTCGCCGCGCACCACCCGCAGGATATTTTCCGGGTCTTTCAGGGCGAACAGAATCACAGGAATCTGATTGTCCATGGACAGCGATGTAGCGGTATAATCCATCACCTGCAAATGCTTGGCCAGCACGTCGTCATAGCTGATGGTATCGTACTTGACCGCCGTGGGGTCCAGATGGGGGTCGGCGCTGTACACGCCGTCGATGTTCTTGGCCAGCAAAATCACATCCGCGTCGATCTCCGCGGCCCGCAGAACGGCGGCCGTGTCGGTGGAGAAGAAGGGATTGCCCGTGCCGCAGCCGAAAATGACCACCCGGCCCTTTTCCAGATGACGGATGGCCCGGGAGCGGATATAGGGTTCGGCAATGGCCCGCATCTCAATGGCGGTCTGCACGCGCACATCCACATTTTTCTGCTCCAGAATATCAGCCAGAGCCAGGCAGTTGATGGTGGTGGCCAGCATTCCCATGTGGTCGGCCCGGGTGCGTTCGTGCATCCCCTTGCCGTCCTTCAGGCCGCGCCAGAAATTGCCGCCGCCCACCACGATTCCGACCTCCACGCCCGCGCGGTTGCACCGCGCGATCACGTCGCACACCTGGTCGATCACGCCGAAGTCCAGACCGCGGGACGCCTCGCCCGCCAGCGCCTCGCCGCTGATCTTCAGCAAAATTCGTTTGTACTTCAATTCTTCCATATTTCGTCGCCCCTTTGCGCCATTGCAGACTTGCTTTATCTTCCCTATTTTAATATAAAACTGTCCGTTTGCATAGGGGGAATTTTATTTTCTTTTTCGCCGTCCCCGCTTCATTCCTTCCGCGGCCCAGCATATAAGTTTTTCTGTTCAAATCGGTCGGAGTATGCTATAATCATGTCTGCTGAATAAACCGCTTTGCGGTTTATTCGTGCGGCGCAGCCGTACAATTTCACTTTTTATTTTACCACCCCGGAGGTTTCCTATGACACAGTCCAACCGCCGCCGGAGCGACCGTTATCCGGTCCAGCGTGCCGCCCGCGGCTCCCATACGTATTCCGGCCCTGGCCGGCGCCGCCGCAGGCGGCGGCCCAATCCCCGATTCTGGATCTTAGTGACCGTACTTCTTCTGCTGGTGATTGTTCTGCTGGTCCGCGGCCTGAGCGGCGGAGACCCGGACGGGAGCGCCGGCGTCTCGCCTTCTCCCTCCCCTTCTTCCACCGCAGAGGTCACACCGTCTCCCTCCCCTACGCCGACTCCCACCCAGCCTGCCAAGGAGACGGAGATTCCCTGGTATCTCACCCTGGTCAACGCCGACCACCCTCTGCCGGAGGGCTTCACCGTGGAGACCACCACTTTGTCCAATGGTTTGACCTATGACAGCCGGGCCTATAACGCGCTGATGGACATGCTCAACGCATGCAAAGCGGAGGGACTGGAGCCCATCGTCTGCTCGGCCTACCGCTCGGTGGAGCGGCAGACGGAGCTGTTCCAGAACAAAATCGACAGCTACATGGCCGACGGGCTCTCCTATGACGAGGCCTACGCCGCTACCGCCGTAGAGATCGCCGTGCCGGGCACCAGCGAGCACAGCCTCGGCCTGGCGGCCGACATCTGTGCCCTGTCCTATCAAATTCTGGACGACAGTCAGGCGGATACGGCGGAGCAGCAGTGGCTGATGGCCCATTGTGCGGAATACGGCTTTATTCTCCGTTACCCCAAGGACAAGGAGGATATTACGGGAATCATCTACGAACCCTGGCACTACCGCTATGTCGGTGTAGAGGCCGCTCAGGAGATCACAGAACAGGGCCTTTGCCTGGAAGAGTACCTGGAGCTTTACTACGAGGTAGACTGATTTGCGCTTCTTCGCCTAAATTTTTCTTCCTGCTGCTCCACAATACATTTGTTTGGAGACGAGTTTTATGAAACGTTATGTTCCAATCGCTCTGGCTGCTTCCTTTTTTCTCTTATCCAGCTGCAGTTCCACTCCCTCCAGCTCTGCCGCATCTCAGTCGCCAGCGGTCACAACCAGCCCGGCGGAAGAAGTTTCCATTTCCCCCGTTCCGGAATCCGTTCCAACTACTTCCGTGCCCCTGCCCTCCTCCGCGCCTGGAAGCGAGATTGACAGAGACACAGCACTGAGCCTTGCCCTGGTGCACGTCGGCGTACCAGAAACAGACGCCTACAATATAAAAGTAGAGCGTGACGGCGACCACGGAATCGCTATTTATGACATTGAATTTGAAACGGACTATGGCGATTATGATTTTGAGCTTTCCGTCCAGGACGGGAGGATCGTCGGCGCGGATTATGAGGTAGGCGAGGAATGGCTTGATGTCTTAGGCGGCAATGCCGTCGATTTGGAGGAGGCCAAAGCGATTCTTCAGGAAAAAGTGCCCGGAGTCCCCTCTGACGAGATTCAGATTTGGGAAGAAAATGAGGATGGCCGTTCTCGTTATGAAGGACAGTTTTATTTCGATGGTATGGACTATGAGTTTGAATTGGACCCACAGACCGGAATTATTTTTGACTGGAACGCAGATCTGCTTGATTGAAGCTCCCCAGCCGTGTCTGCCGGGAAAGACAACGACCTCTGAAGGCGATGCCTTCAGAGGTCGTTTTTTTCGGCGAGGTGCGCATTCCCAAAGCGGGCCGCTGTTTTATGCCTGCTTTTCCTCGCAATATCGCTGATACAGGATTCGCAGGCCGTCCAAAATCAGCTGTCCGTCCACCACGTCGATCTGATCGGTGTTGTCCGCCACGATGCGGGACAGTCCGCCCGTGGCTACCACCTTGATCGGCTCGTCGCCGCCCAGCTCCGCCTTGGCCCGGCGAATCAGATACTCCATGGCGCCCACATAGCCGCCTACCACACCGGCCTGAATGTGCCCCACCGCCGTGGCGTTGAGCACCCGGTCGGGCATGGAAAGCTCGATGGCCGGCAGCATGGAAGCCTTGGATGTCAGCGCATCCAGAGTGATCCGCAGCCCGGCCGCGATGCACCCGCCCTGGTAAACACCATGCTTGTCCACCGCGTCCACTGTGGTGGCTGTGCCGAAATCCAGCACCACCAGCGGCTTGCCGTACTTCTCCATGGCCGCGATACAGGCCACGCTGCGGTCCGGACCCAGGCGCTCGTCGCTGTCCAGCGCCCCGTAGGGCAGCCCGGGGTCCAGGGCGTCATCCACCACCAAGGGGGTCTTGCCGAAGTATTTCACCATGGCGCTGGTCAGGGCATACATCACCGGCGGTACTACCGAGGCGATCACCACCGCCTCCACGTCGCCGGGCTTCCAGCCGAACCGCTCAAAATAAGTGCAGGCCAGCAGGCCGATCTCGTCCGAGGTGGCCGTGGACTCGGTCCGCAGGCGAAAGCTGCCCGCCAGGCGCTCCCCTTCAAAGATTCCAAATACCATGTTGGTGTTGCCTACGTCAATGGTCAAAAGCATGGCCGTTCTCTCCTTCCAGTGTTTTCAGCTCTGCGGCGGCACAGCCGTTCTCCACCGTGACGACCGCATAGGTGGCCGGCGCATGGATACCTCCCACGGAGCCGGGATTCACCACCAGCGTTCCGTCGGGCCACCGCCGGCACAGCGCCTGGTGGGTGTGGCCGAAGCACACCACATCCGCTCCGGCCTCCCCTCCCGCCTGGGTCAGCAGGCTCAGGCCGGATTTTACCTGATAGCGGTGCCCGTGAGTCAGGAAGAAGGAGACGCCCTCCACCTCCAGCAGCAGGCTGCCCGCCCCGCGGGTCCAGCCGTCACAGTTCCCCACCACCGCCTCCAGAGGAATCTCCGGAGCGGCGCAGGACAAGCGCTGGGCGTCGGATACCAGATCCCCCAAATGGAATATGCGGTCCGGCTGCTCCCGCTCCACCGCCTGTCTCAAATTTTTCAGTACCCCATGGCTGTCGGATACCACTAAAATTTTCATTGACCGTCACCTGGTTCTATTTCGGGCATATACTGTGCTTAGAAAGGACGTGGGAACCCTATGCCCGATTTGAAAGATCTTCTGCACAGCGGCCAGGCGGAACAGCTTATGAAGGATAAGCATACCCTGGACGCCATTCAAAACGCCCCCGAGACCCAGCAGCTGCTGTCCATGCTGTCCCAGAACGCCGGTGGAGACCTGGAGGGGGCGGCCAGCGCCGCCGCCAAGGGGGACTCCGCCAAACTTATGGGCGCGATGTCCAAACTGCTGAACGACCCGGAGGGAAAGCGGTTGGTGGAACAGATCCGCAAAGCGGTCCAGAAGTAATTTAGACCGACAAGTCATGAAAGGGGGGTGCGGCGTTGAGCGAGCTGGAGGACAAATTAAGCGCGATCTTATCCAATCCGGACGCCATGAACCAGATTCTGACGCTCGCCCACAGCCTGGGCAGCGGCGCCAAGCAGGACCCGCCGCCCGCCGCCCCTGATTCGGAGCAGGCAGAGGAGGCGGAGCCGCCCGCTCCGCCGCAGGCCCAGGCTGCGCCGGGCGGGGACCTGTTCTCCGCGCTGGGCAGTCTGGACCCCCGGCTGCTTCAGCTGGCAATGCGGCTGCTGTCGGAGTATCAGTCCAATGACGATGAACGGGCCGCCCTGCTCAATGCCCTGCGCCCATTTGTGAAAAAAGAACGCTATGCCAAGCTGGACAAAGCCATCCGGATCTCCAAGCTCACCCGGCTGATCCGCATCGCCCTGGACAGCTTCCAGTCAAAAGGAGAGGAAGAGCGCCATGTATAACCGCTATATCCCGCCCGGCACCGCCTATGCGCCCATTCCGGAGGAGGAATCCGACCGGCGCTCGTCCTCTGCGGGCGACGCCGGCTCTCCCCGCTCCGCTCCACCGGGCGGCCGCTCCCGCCCCGCTTCCGCCCACGCTTCGGGCGGTCCGGACCGCACAGGCGATCTGCTGGGCAGCGTGACCAAGGGAATCGGCGATTTATTGGGCGGTGTGTTTCAGAATTTCTCGCTGCAAAATCTGGACAGCGGAGACATCCTCCTAATTCTGATCATCCTGTTTCTTTTTCTGGAAGGGGACAATCTGGATCTGGTCATCGCCCTGGGCCTTATGCTGCTCCTGGGCCTGGGCGAGAGCGAGGCGGATCAGTCCCCGGCCTGATGGAGCACCGTGCCGTCGGGCAGCGTAAAGCTGCCCTCGGAATCCACCAGCGGGCTGGTCACCTGATAGGAGCTCATCCGGTAGACCACCTGGCCGTCCTTTATGGTCTCCGCGGAGACCAGCAGGCCGCTCTCCACCGAGATCCAGTACCGCTCCTGATAACCCAGCTCCGCCTGCTCCACCTCCACATAGATACAGGGCAGCTCGCCCCGGCTCTCATAGGACGCGGCGGTGATGGCCTCCGGGTCCACGTCCAGCACATCCTCATAGGTGGGCAGGCGCTGGGCCAGATCGGCAGAAGATTCCGACGCAGGCGTACGGAGATAGTCCGTATCGCTGTCATACCAGAGCCAGCGTGTCCCGTCGCCCACAATGGAGTGTTCCACCAGTCCGTTCTGGCCGGTCACATCCGCCCGGGTCCAACCGCCGTCTACCGCCACCAGAGCGATCAGGCTGCCCAGGGTCTCGTTTCCCTGGAAATATTCCACCACAACGCTGCGCTGATAGCTGGTATAGCGGTCCAGCTCGGCGATCACGCTCTGCACCGTCTCCGGCGTCACATCCACCGGGACGATGTCCCCCGGCTCCACCGGAACGGTAGCGGAATTCTGCGCGTCCTCGTTGATGTCCGCCAGCTCAACCGAGGGCGTCTCGCCAAACAAATTGATGGCAAAGCTGTAAAAGACTGCCGCTACCAGAATCAGGGCAATGATGATGACAAATCGGTTTCTGCTTTTTTCTTCCATCTTTTGCCCCTTTCCAACGGCCGCTCAGGTCCCCGAAAATTCCTCCGGCGGCTGGCTGCGCAGGCCGAAGCGGTACAAGATCGCATCCACGATTCTGGTACAGGCTCTGCCGTCGCCGTAGGGATTGACCGCATGGGCCATCTGCGCGTAAGCCTCCGGCGAATCCAGCAAACGGGCGGCCTGGCGGAAAATCGCTTCCTCCTCCGTGCCGGCCAGCCGGACCGTGCCCGCCGCTACCGCCTCAGGCCGCTCGGTCTCCCGGCGCAGCACCAGCACCGGCTTGCCCAGGGCGGGCGCCTCCTCCTGCAGGCCGCCGGAGTCGGTCAGCACCAGATAGCTGCGGGCCAGCAGGTTATGCATCTCGTCTGCCAGCAGGGGCTCAATCAGGTGGACATTGTCCAGCCCGTCCAGGTGACGGTGGGCCACCTCCTGCACCACAGGCGACAGGTGGACGGGGTATACCAGCGTGCAGTCCGGGTAGGCCAGCGCCAGCCGGCGCAGAGCCGTCATGATGTGTTCCATGGGTTCGCCGTAATTCTCCCGGCGGTGGCAGGTCACCACGAGAATCCTGCGGCTGTAGTCCAGCTCATTGAGGAGTTTTGTTGTAAAGTGATAATCCTTGCGAACAGTCGTTTTTAAGGCATCAATCACGGTATTGCCCGTCACAAACACCCCCTGCTCAATGCCCTCGGCGGCCAGGTTCCGGCGGTTGGAGGGTGTCGGACAGAAATGCAGGTCGGCAATCCGCCCCACCAGGGAGCGGTTCATCTCCTCTGGAAAGGGCGAATACTTGTCGCCGGTGCGCAGGCCGGCCTCCACATGACCTACGGCAATCTGGTGGTAAAAGGCCGCCAGCGCGCCGGCAAAGGTGGTGGATGTATCGCCGTGGACCAGCACCAGATCCGGCTTTTCCCGCTCAAACACTTCCTCCAGGCCCAGCAGGCATTTCGTGGTAATGGTGGACAGGGTCTGGCGCGCCTCCATGATGTTCAGGTCGTAGTCCGGCCGGATCTGGAAGATCTCCAGCACGGAATCTAGCATCTGGCGGTGCTGGGCCGTTACACAGCAGCAGCTCTCCAGCTCCGGCCGCCGCTCCAGCTCCTTCACCAGAGGCGCCATCTTGATGGCCTCCGGCCGGGTGCCGAAAATGGTCATGACCTTGCGCTTACTCATGCTCCTCCTCCTTCTGGTCCGGCGCCGCGGGCTCGGTTCCCGTCGGGCTGGAAGCGGAAGACGCCGTGGCCGACGGCCGCTTCTTCCCCTCGTCGTTATTGCTCAGGAAGATTTTCCCCGCCACAACGCCGGCCGCACACATGGCCAGCAGAAAAATCATGGCCTTCAGCGCGCCGCTGGTAGTCAAAATCACGGCGGACAGGCCCAGGATCGCGGAGATCACATAGAGGATTCCCACGGCCTGCTTCTGGGTAAAGCCCATGTCGATCAGCCGATGATGGACATGGCTGCGGTCGGGGTGCATGGGGCTCTGTCCGTGGGCGATGCGGCGGATAAAGGCAAAGCAGGTATCGAAAATGGGCAGGCCCAGCATCAGGAAGGGTACCACAAAGGAGATGATCGTATACATTTTGAACATTCCCTGCACCGACATGGTGGCCAGGATGAAGCCCAGGAAGGTGGAGCCCGTATCCCCCATAAAGATCTTGGCCGGGTTGAGGTTATAGGGCAAAAAGCCCAGGCAGGCCCCCGCCAGGGCCCCCATCATAACCGCCACGTTGACCTCAGACACCAGCAGGGCGATGACCAGCATGGTCATGGAGCTGATGGTGGACACACCGCAGGCCAGGCCGTCCAGGCCGTCGATCAGGTTGACGGCATTGGTGACGGCTACGATCCAGATGATAGTGACCGGATAGGACAGCCAGCCAAGCTCCAGCCAGGGATTCTGGCTGAACACATTGGGGTTGGAGATCACGTCGATCACATTCCCCGAAACCGCCGCCACAATGGCGGCAATGATCTGCACCACGAACTTAAACTTGGCCGGCAGATCATAAATATCGTCAAAGACCCCCAGAATCACAATGATAATGGCCCCCAGCAGCATCCCCTTGGTGGAATCGGAGAGCAGTTCGGCTCCGCTGTTTCCCATAGCGCTGGTCAGAGGCACAAAAATCAGCACTGCCAGCAGAAAACCAAGAAAAATCGCCAGGCCGCCCATCCGGGGAATGGGATGGTCGTGCATCCGCCGGGCGTCCTTGGGCACATCCACCGCCCCGACCTTAAAGGCCAGGGATTTGACGACCGGCGTCGCGATAAAGGCAATGAGGGCCGCCACCGCCAGGGCGGCGGCTACATAACCGATGGTCGATAGATCGACACGCATAAACATGGGCATGGAATTTACTCCTTATCGGGCCACAAAGCCCACCTTCTTGTAGACTTTCCGCAGCGTCTTGTTGGCCACATAGGACGCCTTCTCGGCCCCGGCCTTGTACACTGACTCCAGATAGGCCTTATCCTTGAGGATGCGTTCGGCCTCCTCCCGGATGGGGCGCAGCGTCTCCACTACGGCCTCGCCCACGGCGGGCTTGAAGGCGCCGTAGCCCTGGCCGTCGAACTCCCGCTCGATCTCCTCAAAGCTTTTCCCAGTGACGGCGGAGTAAATATTCATCAGATTGGACACGCCGGGCTTGGCCTTGGGGTCGTAGCGGACACAGCGCTCGGTATCGCTGTCCGTGATGGCCCGCTTGAACTTGCGCTGGATGTCCTCTGGCTTTTCCATCAGGAACACGCAGCCCTCGGGGATGGATTTGCTCATCTTGCTGTCCGGCGTGGTAAGGCCCATGATTCGGGCTCCCGCCTTGGGAATGTAGGGTTCGGGCATCTTGAATACGTCGCCGTAAATGCCGTTGAACCGCTGGACGATGTTGCGGGTGAGCTCCACATGCTGCTTCTGGTCCTCTCCCACGGGGACATAGTCCGGCTGATAGAGCAGGATGTCCGCCGCCATCAGGGCGGGGTAGGTAAACAGGCCGCCGTTGATGTTGTCCTTGTGCTTGGCGGATTTATCCTTGAACTGCGTCATGCGGGACAGCTCGCCGAACATGGTGTAGCAGTTGAGCACCCAGCCCAGCTCCGCATGGGCGGGGACATGGCTCTGGATAAACAGGGTGTTCTTCTCCGGGTCCAGGCCGCAGGCGATATACTGGGCCAGCTGCTCCAGCGTGCGGCGGCGCAGGTCGGCGGGATTCTGGCGCACGGTGATGGTGTGCATATCGGCCATAAAGTAATAACAGTCAAACTGCTCGCTCCGGGCGCTCCAGTTCTTGATCGCCCCCAGGTAATTCCCCAGATGAAGATCGCCGCTGGGCTGGATTCCGGACAGCATGACCTTTTTTTCTTCCATATTTGACACAACCTTTTTTATGGTTTCTAACTGATTTAGCATACCACGTTTTCCCCCGAAAGGCAATAAATCTTGACATCATTCCTTCTAAAATATAGAATAAGCTGAGACTGACAAAACTGGAGGAATTCCTGATGGATATGACTTGGTTCCAGGAGATGGAGGCGCGTATCCCCCACGACGGGATTCGCACCCGCTTTGCTCCTTCCCCCACCGGCTACATGCATGTGGGCAATCTGCGCACGGCGCTTTACACCTGGCTCATCGCCCGGCACGGCGGCGGCAAGTTTCTGCTGCGCATCGAGGACACCGACCAGGGCCGTCTGGTGGCTGACGCGGCAGAGATCATCTACAAGACTCTGCGCAAATGCGGCCTGACCTGGGACGAGGGTCCCGACGTAGGCGGCCCGGTGGGTCCCTACATTCAAACTGAGCGCCGGGACATCTACGGCAAATATGCCGAGCTGCTGATCGAGAAGGGCGGGGCCTATCGCTGCTTCTGCGACAAGGAGCGGCTGGATTCCCTCCACGGGGAGAACGGCCTGGGCGGCTACGACGGCCACTGCCGGCACCTCTCTCCCCAGGAGATAGACGAAAAACTGGCCGCCGGAGTTCCCTATGTCATCCGGCAAAAAATTCCTGAGGGCGGGACCACCACCTTCTCCGACGTGGTGTTCGGCGACATCACCGTGGAAAATTCCACCCTGGACGACAATGTACTCATCAAGTCCGACGGGCTGCCCACCTACAATTTCGCCAACGTCATCGACGACCATCTTATGGGCATCACCCACGTGGTGCGCGGGTCGGAGTATCTGGCCTCCGCACCCAAGTACAACCTGCTCTATCAGGCCTTCGGCTGGGAGATTCCCACCTATATCCACTGCTCCCCCGTCATGCGGGACGCACACAACAAGATGTCCAAGCGCCACGGCGACCCCTCCTATGAGGATCTGATCGCCGAGGGCTACCTCTCCGAGGCCGTGGTCAACTACGTGGCCCTGCTGGGCTGGGCCCCCAAGGGGGAGTATGCGGAGCGGGAGTTCTTCACTCTGGACGAGCTGGCCCAGGTCTTTGACATCGCGGGCATCTCCAAATCCCCCGCCATCTTTGACCGGGAGAAGCTCAACTACTTCAACGCCAACTATCTGCGCGCCCTCTCCCCCGAGGACTTCTACCCCCTGGCGGAGCCCTACCTCAAGGAGGCCATCCACAACCCCGCCATCGACCTGAAGCTGGTGGCCCCACTGGTCCAGGGCCGGTGCGACACCCTGCGGGACATCGCCCCCCAGGTGGACTTCTTCGACGCGCTGCCCGATTACTCTACCGAGCTATACTGCCACAAGAAGATGAAGACCAACGAGGAAAATTCCCTGGAGGCTCTGAACGCCGTCCTGCCGGTGCTGGAAGCGCTGCCGGAGTGGACCTATGACGTGCTGCACGACGCGCTCATCGGCCTGGCTCAGAAGCTGGAACTGAAAAACGGCCGCATCCTCTGGCCGGTGCGCACCGCACTTTCCGGAAAGGCCGTCACCCCTGGCGGCGCAGTGGAGCTGTGCCACATCCTGGGACGGGAGGAGACGCTCTCCCGCATTCGGGACGGAATCCGCCGTCTGTCCGCCTCCGCGGGGGCCTGACCGGCTTCTTTCCTTCTGAAACACACAACACGCCCCGGCTGACTGCGTCAGCCGGGGCGTGTGTATTTTTCGTTTGCTTCGTCTTTGTCGAATCGGTCATTCCAGGCTCCAGAGCACCCGGGCGGTAAAGACGTCCTCTTTCAGCTCCGCCTGGGTGTCGTGCCCCATCTGACGGGCCAATGCCTGGACGATGGACATGCCCAGGCCGGTGTTCTGGCCGCTGCGGGTCTTATCCGCCGTATAGAACCGCTCGAACATATGGGCCACATCCTCCTGGGTCAGGCCCGTCCCGTCGTTGGAAAATTCCGTCACCAATTTGTCCCCCGCCCGATAGAGCCGGATGGTCAGGAAGGTCTTGCCATGCTTGAGCGCGTTGCCCACCAGATTGGTGAAAATCCGCAGCACCGCGCCGGAGTCCGCCCAGACCGGAGGCAGGCCTTCCTTCAGGTCCACCTCCACCGCAAAGCCGGAGCGCTCAAAGTCATTGTAAAACTCGGCAATCAGCTCGCTGAGTACCCGGTACAGGTCCACCCGCTCCCGCTCCAGGGGGTACTCGCCCCCCTCGATGCGGGACAGGTCATAAAAGGCGGTAATCAGGCTTTGCAGGGTCTTGGCCCGGCCTTCGATGATGGACAGATACTGCCGCCGCTCCTCCGGGCTGAGGCTCTCGTCCTCCAGCAGCTGAAGATAGCCCAGGATAGAGGTCAGGGGCGTGCGCAGGTCGTGGGAGACGTTGGCGATCTGCTGGCGCAGGGCGTGTTCCTGCCGCCGGTAGGCCGCCGACTCGGCGTTGCGCAGGTCCAGCAGTTGGTTCATGGACAGGAAGAGCTCCTCCGCCGCCCGGTTGGGGCTTTGCAGGGTGATCCGCGCCTTGGACTCCCCTTTTTTCACATGCTCCAACTGGTCCTTGGCCTGTTTCAGATTGCGTTCCAGGGTATAAAATCCGAAGGCGAGGCCCAGGCAGACCAGCGCCAGGACGACCACCAGAATATGCAAGTTCCCCGCCTTCTTTCTCCCATGATTGGTTAATTGATCTCTTTTTTCCGGAACGCGGCCAGGCCGATGACCGTGGAGACCGCGATCCACACCAGACCGAGAATCCAGCTCTGGGCCACATAGCCCCAGTCGCCCACTACATTGGGCGCGCCCTCCACCATTGCCTGGGGCATCCAGCCCTCCAACAGGCTGAACACATAGTAGGCCCCGGCGTTGAAGAAGGTGAAGGCCTGAAGCAGATTGAACACCATCTGCGGGACAATGATCACGCCCAGCACCGCGAAGGTAGCCGCCACATTGCTGCGGATGAGGAAATAGAAGAGATTGGTCACCGCCATCATGCCCAGCCACTGGGGCAGTGCGTTGAGCAGGCAGTAGCCCAGTATCATCCAGGCCGTCCGGGCCTGCTCCGGGTCGCTGGGAATCAGCAGGAACCAGCACAGGACCTCGTAAACGGCCACCACCAGCACCGCCATCGCCACGCCGAGAATGGCCTCCACCGCCAGCTTACCCAGATAAATGCGCGCCCGGGGAATTCCATAGGACACCTCATTTTTCAGCGTGTTGTGCTTATACTGGTCGGAGAACACCATGTCCCCGATGAGCACCGCCATATACAGGCCAAGGGACAGGAGCATCACAGCCATGGTCCCGCCGGTGTAAAAGTCCACCACATTCCCGTTGGCGTTGGTGAAGGTCCACCCAGCCACGATGGCTCCGGCGCACGCAAGCAGCGCCACCATGCAGCCGTAGAGATACTTGCGATGAAACACCTTGTAAAATTCCGCCCGCATGTAGTTAAGCATGGTCTCCGCCTCCAATCAGCTTCAGGAAGTAGTCCTCCAGATCAACGCTCTTGTTCTCCGCGCCCATCAGGGGCACGCCGGCCCCGGCCAGGGCGGCGGTCACCTTCTGCGGGGCGTCCAGCTGATCATACAGGCGAATGATCCCCCGGGGCAGCACCTCGAAATCCGTGGTGCCGACGGCAGTCTCCAGCACGGTGGCCGCCTTGGCCGTATCGCCCACCGTCAGCTCCAGGCAGGCCCGGCACTTGTCATGAAGGGCCCGGGCGGAGATCTGCTCCAGCAGACGTCCCTTGTCCAAAAAGCCGTAGCAGGTGGCCACGTTGGACAGCTCGCTCAGAATGTGACTGGAGATCAGAATGGTGGTTCCGCGCTCCTGGTTGAGGGTGCGCAGGATGGTACGGAATTCCACGATGCCCTCCGGGTCCAGGCCGTTGATGGGCTCATCCAGCAGCAGGAAATCCGGGTGGTTCATCAGGGCCAGCGCCAGGCCCAGCCGCTGCTTCATGCCCAGGGAAAAGCTCTTGAACTTCTTCGCCCCCACGCCGGACAGGCCCACATACTCCAGAGCCTCGTCCACCACGCCCCGGCCGGGGATGCCCCGCTGGAGGCGGTAAAACTCCAGGTTCTCCCGGGCGGACAGGTAGGGGTAAAAACTGGGGATCTCCACCATGGCGCCGGTGCGCGCCCGGGCCTTGCTCAGGCCGGCGGGGGTAGTCTCGCCAAAGAGGCTCAGCTCGCCCTCCGTGGGAATGGCCTGCCCCGCCGCCATGCGAATCAGGGTGGTCTTGCCCGCACCGTTGCGGCCGACCAGTCCGTAGATCTCGCCCCTGGCCAGGGTGAGGTCCACGCTGTCCACCGCCTTGGCGTGGCCGTAACGCTTGGTCAGCCCATGGGTGACCAGAACGGGTTCCGTCATACAGCATCAACCTTTCTTTCTTGACTGTACCCAAAGTATAGCAGGCGGTCTGCAAGTCCGCTGAAAGAAAGTCTAAAGAAAGCTTAAAGTTCGCCCGGCATCCTACTCGGCCATTTTGAAGCCGATGCCCCACACGGTCTTGATGTACTCCCGGTCGCTGACCTTGCTCAGCTTGGCCCGCAGGTTGCTGACGTGGACGTTCACGGTATTGTCGTCGCCGAAGAACTCCTCGCCCCAGACCCGCTCGTAGATCTGAGCCCGGGTGAACACCTTGTTGGGCGCGGACAGAAGCAGCGCCAGAATCTCAAACTCCCGGGCAGTCAGGGTGACGGGCGTGCCGCCCACGGTGACCGAGATGGCGTCCCGGTCCAGCTCCAGATCCCGCAGCCGGAGCACCCGCTTCTCCCCCGCCCCGGCGGAGAACTGCTGATAACGGCGCAGCTGAGCCTCCACCCGGGCCAGCACCTCATTGTTGTCAAAGGGCTTGGGAATGAAGTCGTCCGCCCCCAGCCGAAGCACATTGACACGGTCCTCCACCCCCACCTTGGCCGACAGGACCAGGATGGGCATGGTCCGCTGGCCCCGGATGCGGGCGATGAATTCCTCGCCGCTCAGCCCGGGGAGCATCAGGTCCAGCAGCACCAGGTCGTACTCATACTTCTCCGCCCAGAGCATGGCCTCGCTCCCGGAAAAGGCGGGGCGCACGTCGTAGCCGTTATTTTCCAAGATCTTACACAGCAGCCGGTTGATGTCGGGATCGTCCTCCACCACCAGAATGTGGGCCGTCGTCATGATCGTTGCCTCCTTTATGGACCCGGCGGGCAGTTCCCGCCGGGTATTTTGCGCTTGGGCTGCACAAGCGCCGCGTCTGGTCCTGCGGACGGACTCAGCGCACGCGCAGCTGCTTGACCAGCTCCTCGCTGGGTGTCACATACATGGTCTCATAGGTCGTGTAGATCACCATGCCCGGCCGCGCGCCGGACGGTTTTTTCACGAACTTCACCGGCGTATAATCCACCGGGACGTTGCCGCTCTCCCGCCCCTGGGAGAACCAGGCCGCCAGCATGGCCGCCTCCCGGACACTCTCCGGGTCCGGCGCCTGCCCCTGAGTGTGGAGAATCACATGGGAGCCGTGAATCTTCTGCGTATGGAGCCACAGATCGCTTTTCAGGGCCTCCTTGGTGGTCAGCCGGTCGTTCTGGCTGTTGTTCTTTCCCACGGAGATGCGCAGCCCGGCGGTGGAGCGGAACTCCATGGGCTTGGAGTTCACCCGCTTCTCCCGCTTGGCCGCCGTCTTTTGCCGCCGCAGGTAACCGGTCTCGGTGAGCTCCTGGCGAATCTCCTGCAGGTCCCGTTCCCCCTCGGACAGGGTGATGTTTTCCAGCACGCTGTCCAGGTATTCCAACTCGGCCCGGCCCCGCTCCAGCTGGATCTGGAGCATCTGCTCCGCCTTCTTGGCCTTGTTGTATTCTTTATAATACCTGGCCGCGTTCTGCTGGGGCGTGAGCAGAGGGTCCAGGGGGATCTCCACCTCCCGGCCCTCCGGGTCGTAGTAGTCCACCGCGCGCAGGACCGTCTCACCCCGCTCCATGGCATACAGGTTGGAGGTAATGATGTCGCCGTACTGCCGCAGGCGCTCCCGGTCCCGGGTGGCCTCCAGCTCCCGCTCCTGGTTGCCGATTCGCCGGGCGATGCGGTCCCGGGCATGGCTCACCGATTTGATGAAATCCTGCCCCTTCTGCTTCACCCGCTCCTGGGCCTCCCGGGCCGCGTAGAACTCATCCAGCAGGGCGGAAAAGCTCTCATACCGCCTCAGCTCGGTCCCCGGGCCGTACTGCAAAATGGTCATAAAGGAGAAGTCCGCCGTCTTTCCGTCCCGCACCAGCAGAGTGGGCACATAGGCCCGCGTCCGGACCAGCGTCCGCAGCTTCTCCATCTGCCGCACCAGCTCCTCCCGGCTCTCTCCGGCCAGGAAGGCCAGCTCCCGGGCCACCAGCGGGGACACGCCATTGAAGGTGTCCAGCAGCCACTTGTCCCAGGGATAGTCCGCCGGCGCCTGGAGCAGCAGCGCCCGCAGCGCCTCGTCCTCCATCGCCAGAGGGTCCTGCTTGGCCTGCGGGGCCGGATAGTCATAGAACATCCCCGGCATCACCCGCCGCTGGGCGGACAGGTCCGCGTCCACCCGGCGCATACAGTCGGTGATCCGTCCCTCGTCGTCCAGCAGAATCAGGTTGGACCGCCGGCCGATGCACTCCAGAATCAGCCGCCGCTCTACCCGGTCCCCCAGCTCGTTGAGGGTCTCGAACCGGAACTCCACCAGCCGCTCCAGCGGCGGCTGGGACAGCTCCAGCAGGCGTCCGCCTACCAGATGCTTGCGCAGCAGCATACAGAACATGGGCGGCGTCTCCGGATTTTCCCGGCTCAGCTGGGTCAGCTGCGGGCGGGGGTGACTGGGATTGGCGGACAGCAGCAGCTTGACGTTTCCGCTGCCCGTCCGCATATGGAACACCACCTCGTCCCGGGCCGGCTGATAGATCTTGTCAATTTTCCCGCCCAGCAGCCTGTCCCGCAGCTCCTGGGTCAGGGCGGTCATACAAATCGCGTCTAATGGCATATCTTCTCCTCCGGTCTTTCGTTCATTCTTCGCCGGGCTCCATCATCCGCTCGAACAGCTCATTGAGCCGCCCGGTCTCCCCCCGCAGCCACAGCCAGCCGAACAGGGCCTCCAGCGCCGTGGCGGTCTGATACTGCTCCCGGCTGGCGGCCTTGGGGATGGTGTGGGGACTGCTGTTCCGCCCCCGGCGGAACACATCCTGCTCCTCCTGCGTCAGCTGGGGGAGGATGCGCTCCGCCCGTTCCGCCTGGGCGGGGGCGGCCACATAGTGCACCGTGGCCTTGTGCAGGCCCTTGTTGGTGGCCTTGCCGTGGAGCACCAGCCAGGAGCGCACCATCAGCTCATAGACGCCGTCCCCCACATGGGCCAGCCCCAGCGAGCTGATCTGATTGATTCGGTCTTTCTCCACCTGTAAATGGAAATAATCCATCTGCTTCACCTGTTTCTGTCTCTCAAACTCGGCCCGCGGGGCCGCAACAGTTGCATTATAGCGCAAACGCGCCCATAAAACAAGGACGAGCCTTTCGGCTCGTCCCGATGGGTTTCGTTCAGTTGGTCGCGGTGGGCATCTGGTTGGTGAACTTCTGCTCCGCCTGGCTGATCTTCTGCTGCGGCGCCTGCTCCACCTGATACCAGCCCTTCTGCTGGGCGGTCTGGAACAGCTCGGTCTGGGTCTTGTGCCCTTGGGTCAGCATACTCAGGAACGCGTCGCGCAGCTTGACGTTGACGCACTCCGAGGCAAATTCATTGTAATTGGTGCTCATCTTCTTCTCCGTGAGCAGCAAATCGGTCATTCTCTCCTGTTCCTGCATGATCCGTCCTCCTTTACTTCAAAAATCCCAGCAGGGTCTCGTAATTCTGCTTGTGCTCGTTGGCGTGCTGGGTGTAGCAGGTCTTGAGCTCGGTCTCCGTGGTGTTCCGGGCCGCGTCCTGATATTTGCAGCACAGCATTTTCTCAAAGCCCAGCTGGTCCTCCAGGGCGGCCAGCTCCTTGGTGGTCAAATTGGCCATTACGGGTCATCTCCTTTCCATACGTTGCAGGAGTATTTTTCCCGCTTTGTCCCGGAGTATGCGGCCGCAGGGCGCAAAAAAGCCCGCCGGATGGGCGGGCCTTTCCAGTTTTTCACGCGATGGTATAGCTGCCCCGCACCAGGAGCTTGACCGTATCCGCCGTGGCGGTCACGCCCCGGGTGTCTACGGTCACCAGATACAGATGGTTGGTCACCAGTGTGTTGCCGTTGGCCAGAGTGGTGCCGCCGGTGCTGTCCACCAGACCAGGCGCGCCGGAGGCCACGCAGGTGGCGGTGCCAACCCGCAGCATGATCTCACATCCCACCTGTCCGGTGAGGGTCTGTCCGTTGGACAGGGTCACCACAGTATATGCGGCGCTGCCCGAGCCGGAGCCGCCCATCTGGCCTTGAATCTTGGTGTTCCATTCGCTGATGGCGTCGTCCAGGTCCTGCTTGAGGGCGGCCTCGTTGGCGGCCACCGCCTTGTCCACCGTGTCGTTCAGGGAGGGGGCGAACACGTCGTTGAGGTAGCTCAGCGTCACCAGGGGATCGTCCGCGCTGCCGCCCGTGCCCGCCGCGAAGGCCGCCACGCCGCCGGAGATCGCCGCGGTCAGGACCAGGGCGGTCAGGGCCAGCTTCCAGTTTTTCTTCATGGGTATGTACCTCCGTTGTCTGTGGGGCCTGGCGGTTCGAGGAGCCGCCAGGCCGCGCTGTCTTTGGTTTGCTTATGTCACACCAGTTCTTCCGGATGCAGGCCAAAGCTTACCGCGATGGCGTTGTCCACCTGATGCATCACTTCGTCGTCCACTCTGCCCATGTGTTCCCGTAGCCGCTTCTTGTCCAGAGTACGTATCTGCTCCAGCAGCACGACCGAATCCTTCGGCAATCCGTAACTGCGGGCCGACAGGGAGATGTGGGTGGGCAGGCGCGCCTTGCCGGTCTGCGACGTGATGGCCGCCGCGATCACGGTGGGACTGTGCTTGTTGCCGGTGTCGTTCTGCACGATCAGCACCGGGCGCACGCCGCCCTGTTCGCTGCCCACCACGGGGCTGAGATCGGCATAGAAAATGTCGCCTCGTTTCACACTGTTTTCCACTGAATTTCACACTCCGCCGGATGATAGTTCCCGCCTGCTTGTCTCGCAGACCGGATACTACAATTCTCCCACGGGGCGGATGGATTTATACGCGCGCGAAAAAATTCCGCGTCCGTCCTGGTCCGCCGGCTCAGTCCGGGAATGCGGATACACCCCGGGACCTCCCGAACCAGTATATGCGCTCAATAGATGCGGGGGACCCGCCGGGACACTGCGCACAGCAATTCGTACTGGATGGTGCCCACCGCGTCGGCCTTCTCCTCCAGGGGCAGCTCGGGGCCGAACAGCTCCACCTCGTCCCCGGCCCGGGCCGGCACGTCGGTCACGTCCACCATACACAGATCCATGCAGATCCGGCCGATCTGGCGCAGCCGGTTTCCCTGCCACAGGACCTCCATGCGGTTGGACAGCAGCCGGAACAGACCGTCCGCGTAGCCCACCGGCAGCACCGCGATCCGGCTGTCCCGCTCCAGGGTGTGGATGCCCCCATAGCTGATGGAAGCACCCTTGGGCAGCTCCTTCACCGAGGCGATTCGGCTCTTCAGCGTCATCACCGGCAGCAGGCCGGGACCGTCCAGCCCCGCGCAGTCGGGCGCGGGATAGTGCCCGTACAGGGCGATTCCCGGCCGGACCATGTCCAGGTGCGTACAGGGATAGTGTAACACAGCGGCGCTGGCCGCGCAATGGCGAATTGCAAATTCCACGCCGTGGGAGGCGCGCAGCGCCGCAATGACGTCCAGGAAGCGGGTGAACTGGAGCATGGTGAAGGACTCATCCTCGTCGGCCTTGGCAAAATGGGTGTAGATACCCTCCACCTCCACGCCGGGCAGACCACAAAGGGGCGCCAGGTCGGCCGCCGCCCCCTCCGGGTCGCCCGCCCAGACGCCGAAACGGCTCATGCCGGTGTCCACCTTCAGATGCACCTTCGCCGTCCGGCCCAGCGTTCGGGCCGCCTGCGAGACCGCCCGCGCCTGGCTCTCCCGGAACACCGTCTGCGTCAGGTCCTGCTCCACCGCCGCTTCCGCGCAGTCCTCCGGTGTGGCTCCCAAAATCAAAATGGGACTCTGAATCCCCGCCTGGCGCAGCTCCAGGCCCTCCTCCAGACAGGCCACGGCCAGATAGTCCGCCCCCAGCTCCTCCAGCCGGCGGGCCACCGGCACCGCGCCGTGGCCATAGGCATTGGCCTTCACCACGCCCACAAACTTGCAGCCGGGCTCCAGCCCGCTGCGCAGCGCCCGGTAATTATGCTCCAGATTCGCCAGGCTGATCTCCGCCCAGGTCCGTGTCTTGTTCGCTTCCATCCGTTGAATCGTCTCCTATGTAAAAGGTTGTAAAGGTGCTACTGAGGACCAGCGTCCCGTCGTAGGACAGCTCGGCTGCCAGCAGGGCGTGGGTGTCCGCCGCGAACCACTGGGTGCACTCCACGCCCTGGCCCGCTTCTCCCTCCGGGTCCCGGTAGAGCACCCGCAGAGCCGGGGTCTCTCCCCAGTCCTCGAACACGCACTCGGCCATATAGCCTTCCAAAACATACTCCATGACCGCGGGGACCAGCTCCATGGGGGTCAGCCCCTCTCCGGTCAGGTCGCCGGTGCCCAGGCGGAGGCCGTCGTATTCCAGATAGCTCCCGCCCGCCTCCAGGCGCGCTGTGAGCCCGGCCACCTCCTCCGGCGCCGTGAGGGTGAGCACGCTCTCCCCCTCTTTCTGCCAGGTAAAGTCCATGGTAAATTCGTAGACCCGCATCCCGTAGTCGGCGGTGAGCTCCACCGTTCCGCCGCAGGATTGCGCCGCCAGATACTCCGTGCGAATCTGCCGGGCCGTTTCTTCCGTCGTGGCCTCGCTGCTCTCCCCGCTCTGACAGGCGGTGAGCAGCAGGAGGGGTATCGTCAGGACACACAACCAGGTTTTGCGCACAGAGCAGCCTCCTTATGCTTGGTAGACCTCCCGGATGGCGGCGGGAATCCGTTCCACGAGGTCGGAGGGCGTCATGCCATGAACGCCCTGTTCCTCCGCCGCCAGGTCGCCCGCCCGGCCGTGGAGCCACACCGCGGCCACCGCCGCCTTGACGGGATGGATTCCCTGTCCGATCAGGGAGAGGATCATTCCGCCCAGCACGTCTCCGCTGCCCCCCTTGGCCATGCCGCAGTTGCCTGTGGTATTCAGGAAGGCCTTCCCATTGGGCAGGGCGGTGATGGTCCCGTGCCCCTTGAGCACCACCACGCAGCCGTGCTCCGCCGCAAAGTCCAGCGCGGCGCGCAGGCGGTCCTTTCCGGCCAGCTCGCCGCCCAGGCGGCGGAATTCGCCGTCATGGGGCGTCAGGATGGTGGGACATTCCTTCCGGGCGTCCAGCCTATCTATATGCGCGGAAACGGCATTTAGACCGTCCGCGTCCAAAACCACCGGATACTGCACCGTGGAGAGGATCTGACAGACCAGGGCCTCCGCCGCCGGGCTGCGGCCCAGGCCGGGCCCGATCAGGCAGGCGTCCTTGCCCGCCAGGGCCTGCAGGGCCGGATAGAGGCTCTCCTCCGCCAGCCCGCCGTCGCTGCCGGCCGGCAGGGGCGAGGGCATGATCTCATCGCATTTGACCGCCACGATGGAATAAATGGAGGACGGCACCGACACCGAGACCAGTCCCGCGCCGGAACGCAGCGCCCCCCGGGCCGCCAGCACCGGCGCGCCGGAGTAGCCCACGCTGCCGCCCAGGATATGGACCTTGCCGAAATCCCCCTTGTGGGCCCCCGGGTCCCGGCGGGGCAGGAAGGAGCTGACCAGCGCGCGGTCCACCGCCGTGATGGGGTAAACCATGGAATCCACCACCTCGGCCGGGATTCCGATGTCCACCACAGACAGCGCGCCGCAGATCACCCCGCCCCGGCCGATGAAGTGTCCGGCCTTCGGAAGCGTAAAGGTAATCGTCTTAACATAGCTGCAGTGGTTGCCCAGGTCCTCGCCCGTATCGGCGTTGATGCCGCTGGCGATGTCCACCGCCACCGCCTTCCGGTCCGCGTACTGCTCCAGCACCTGGATTCCCGCCTGGGCCGCGCCCCGGACCGGGTCGTGGAGCCCGATTCCGATGATGGCGTCTACAAAGCAGTCGTAGCCGCTCCAGTCGGCCGCCGGGTCAAACTCCTCCAGCTTGCCGCCGGCTTTCTCCAGCCGGCGCTCCATCTCGGCGGTGTCCGGGGTCAGCTTGGCCCGGCTCCCCACCAGAAAGGCCCGCGCCTTTACACCGGCCTGGAGCAGAAACCGGGCCGCCGCCACGCCGTCGCCGCCGTTGTTCCCCGGCCCGCACAGCACGGCCACCCGGGCATTGGTCCGCCCGGCCAGCCATTCCAGCACCCCGTCGGCCACGCCCCGGGCCGCCCGCTCCATCAGCTCGGTGGAGGGAATCCCCCGCTCCTCGATCGCGATTCGATCCAGCTCCCGCATCTGCTCCGCTGTTGCCACACGCATGAAAAAGCCTCCTTTGCCGTTGTCCGTATTGCTGGACATTATAGCACAAAGGAGACTTTTTGTATAGGTTCATGCGGCGTTCGTCCCGTCAGGCCCCCGCTGCCTGCACTTCCGCCGCCTGGTCGGATAACTCCTCATAGAGCACCGTCCCGTCGGCGGCCAGGGCCCGGGCGGACCAGAAGCCCCACGAGGAGGAGTTGCCGCCCTCCCCCACTTCGTCCCATTCCGGGGGCACCAGCGCCGCTTTGCAGGTCCATAGACCCTCAAGCCCTTCCACCGGCACAGCCTCCGTGGCGGTCAGGTTCCGCTTTGTCTCCTGTACCGCTCCATTCTGCCCGATGCGGCGGGCGGTCACCGCCATGGTCAACTCCACCCGCTCCACCGCCGGGTCGTCCACATACAGCAGGTAAGACCAGTCCATGCTTTCGATCCCAAAGTCCTCCAATTCCCAGCAGATGTTCTGCTTGCTGCCCAGCGCGCTGCTGCTCAGGCCGTCCCCGGCCTCCCAGAGGTCTATCCCATCCCAGGCCAGCAGGGAATGCTGCACCACGCCCAACCGGACGGCGCCGTCGGGATATTCCAGGCAAAACACACGGAAGGTGCGCTCCTCACCCCCGGACAGCCGCAGGCCGTACCCGGTATAGCCCGGCGCGGACGGATAGGTCGTCAGGCCCTCCACGTCTGCCCAGCCGGTGATGGTTCCGGCGGGCAGAAGATTCTGCCGCTCCAGGTCCCGCAGTGCCCACTCCGCCGTCAGATGAGGGTAGCCGAAGGCTGCCAGGAACAGCCAGGCCACGGGAATCAGCAGGAGCAGCTGAATCCCAAGCCGCCGCATCCGGGACAAGTTCCGCCACCGCCGCCGCAGCTCCAGCTTAGCCATTTCCGTCCCCTCCTTCCAGTGTGAGCTCCAGCATCACCGTCTGGCTTCCGCAGTTCAGCGTCAGCGCCACGGCGCTCGCCTGGGCCGGAAGCTCCCGAATGGTGAACTGCTGCCGCGCCCGATTGGAGAACAGAACAAACCCGCCCAACCGTTCGTTTTCCCAGCCGCAGAGATGGCGGTACTGATCGGGCTGGAGGGCGACCTTCCAACCCTGCTCCGGGTCATAGTCCGCAAAGCCCCCCTCGATCTTCTGCCAGGTGCCGGAGGAATCGGCCCATTGCAGGGATTCCGGCCAGTATTCCGGCTCATCCAGCCAGGGACTGAGCCAGGAGATGTTCAGGCAGAAGCTCAGGTCCCGGGTATCCCCATAGCCGGGATACTGCCGGACCTCCTCCAGGGTGAAGGTGTAGTCCCCCACCCGGAGAGAGTCGCCCTCCAGCGACGTGGCCGCCCCGGCAAAGGACGCACTCCCGCCCGTCCGGACGGGCCGCTCCTCCCAAGCGGTGCGGAGACTCAGGCACAGCCCCGCAACTCCCAGCAGGACCACCAGCCACAGCACTACGATCTGAAGCCAGCCCAGCAGGGGGTTGTGATACCGGTTCAGCGCCGTTCCGATCTCCGCCGGATCGCCCATGGCGGCCACCGCCCGCTCTGACGCCTCTGCCCGGGCTACGCCGGCCGCCTCCAGCGCGTCCCGCCGGTCCAGCAGATGACCCATCAGTTCCTCCTCCACCCTGCGCCGGTCGGGCCAGAACCGGATGTGGCAGGAAACAGCCCGGCAAAAATCGTACAGCGCAAAATAGCCCGTTCGCCCGCGCGCCGGACTGCCTGCCTGGCGGTCCTTCTCTTTCCCGCTCACAGCGCTCACCCCAGATCAGGCTCCGCCGCGGGGATCTCGGCCACAATGGCGTTGACCAGCCGGGAGAAGGCCGTCCACTCCGCCTGCTTCTCCCGCAGCAGTACGCGCCCCTTTCCCGTGATGTGATAATACCGGCGCATCCGGCCTGTGGGCGCCTCCTTCTCGTAGGCGCGCACCGCCCCTTCCTTCTCCAGTCCGTGGAGGATGGGGTAGAGCGTACCCTCCTTCATGGAAAAGGTGTGGTCGCTTTTGACCTCCAGCGCGGCAATCATCTCGTAGCCATACTTGTCCCCGCCCGCCAGCAGGGAGAGGACCAGCAGGGTGGTGCTCCCCGCCAGCAGATTCTTGCTTTCCTTTTTCATTCCGTCCTCCTGTTCCACGGTTGATACCTCGAATATCTAGGTATATTATACCTAGATATTCGAGGTATGTCAAGAAGCGGTTTCTTTCGTGGGACAAGCCGCCTTTGGACCGCGCTTCCACTCCACGCCAAGGCAGAAAAACGGGTTTTCTGGTTTTCCGGCCCGGAGCGGTGAAAATTTTGCTTGCAATTTGGGTGTTTTTGTGATATAAAAAGGGATAGTCTAAACGCAGAGAACAGGAAAATAGCGTGTTTACGTCCCGCAGAGAGGGTCGGTCACCGGCTGAAAGCCGGCCCGGGGCGCGGCGCTTGGTTCGCCTGGGAGCGGCTCCGGGGAAAGACGGAGACGGTTCGCCGCCGTTACGGGTTTTGAGTGCGCGCGTTCTCGCGCGAATCGTGGGTGGTACCGCGGAAGCTATGCCTTTCGTCCCCGTTTGGGGAGGAAAGGCTTTTTTGTTGCCCGCTCCCCGGTCATCTCTGTTTCAAATTTGATTTGGAGGAACGAACGATGCTGAAAGAACAGTTGGAACAACTGCGCGCCGACGCTCTGGCCAGGCTGGAGGCGGTGACCGCCGCGTCTGAGCTGGAGGAGCTGCGGGTCAAGTACCTGGGCAAAAAGGGCGAGCTGACCGTCCTGCTCAAACAGATGGGCACCCTCTCCCCGGAGGAACGGCCGGTCATCGGCCAGGTGGCCAACGAGGTGCGCGCCGCCCTGACCGACGCCATCGCCGCCCAGCACAGCAAACTGGAGCAGGCCGCGCTGAACGCCCGGCTGGCCGCCGAGACCGTGGATGTGACCATCCCCGGCAAAAAGCCCGTGCTGGGCCACCAGCACCCCATGTCCATCGTCATCGACCAGGTGAAGGACGTGTTCATCGGTCTGGGCTTCCAGGTGGCCGAGGGCCCCGAGATCGAGCTGGCCGACTACAACTTCACCAAGCTGAACACGCCGGAGGGCCACCCCGCCCGGGAGTGGCAGGACACCTTCTATCTGAAGGAGGACTCCTCCATTCTGCTGCGCACCCAGACCTCCCCCATGCAGGTGCGGGTCATGGAGCAGATCAAGCCCCCCATCCGCATCATCGCCCCGGGCCGGGTCTACCGCAAGGACGAGGTGGACGCCACCCACTCCCCCATGTTCCATCAGATCGAGGGACTGGTGGTAGACAAGGGCATCACCATGGCCGACCTGAAGGGCACCCTCAACGCGGTGGTGGAGGCTCTGTACGGCAAGGGCACCAAGACCCGCTTCCGTCCCCACCACTTCCCCTTCACCGAGCCCTCCTGCGAGGTGGACGTGCAGTGCTTCGAGTGCGGCGGCAAGGGCTGCCGCATGTGCAAGGGCGAGGGCTGGATCGAGCTGCTGGGCGCCGGCATGGTGCACCCCAAGGTGCTGGAGGGCTGCGGCATCGACACGGAGATCTACTCCGGCTGGGCTTTCGGCATCGGCGTGGAGCGCACGGCCATGCGCCGGTTCAACATCAACGACCTGCGTCTCATTTTTGAAAATGATATGCGGTTCCTGGAGCAGTTTTAAGGGAGGACGCAACAATGGATCTATCACATAAATGGCTGTCCGAGTTCGTGGACAACGTGCCCGGCGGCAAGGAATTCGACGAGGCCATGACCCTGTCCGGCTCCAAGGTGGAGCTGACCACCTTCCTGGGCGAAGAGATCAAAAACGTGGTGGTGGGCAAGGTGCTCTCCCTGGTGCGCCACCCCAACTCCGACCACATGTGGATCTGCCAGGTGGACGTGGGCGGCGAGGAGCCGGTCCAGATCGTCACCGGCGCCCAGAACGTCAAGGAGAACGATTACGTCCCCGTGGCCAAGGACAACTCCTGGCTGCCCGGCGGCGTGCATATCACCCGGGGCAATCTCCGGGGAGAGAAGTCCAAGGGTATGCTCTGCTCCCTAAAGGAGCTGGGCCTGACCACCCACGACTACCCCTATGCCATTGAGGACGGTATTTTCATTCTCTCCGACGACCCGGAGCTGGCCGCCTCGGGCATGCAGCCCGGCGACGACATCCGTCCCCTGCTGGCCCTGGACGACTATGTGACCGAGTTTGAGATCACCCCCAACCGGCCTGACTGTCTGAGCGTCATCGGTCTGGCCCGGGAGGCTTCCGCCACCTTTGACCAGCCCCTGAAGCTCCACGAGCCGGTGGTTCACGGCACCGACGGCACCAACATCGCCGAGCTGCTGGACGTGGAGATCGAAGATCCCGCCCTCTGCCCCCGCTACACCGCCCGCATGGTGCGCAACGTGAAGATCGCGCCCTCTCCCCTGTGGATGCGGGAACGGCTGCGCAACAGCGGCGTGCGGCCCATCAACAACATCGTGGACATCACCAACTATGTCATGCTGGAGTACGGCCAGCCCATGCACGCCTTCGATTTCTCCTGCGTGGAGGGCGGCAAGATCATCGTGCGCACCGCGCGCGAGGGCGAGACCATCCAGACCCTGGACGGCAACGACCGCAAGCTGACGACCAATATGCTGTGCATCTGCGACGAGCACAAGCCCGTGGGCGTGGCCGGCGTCATGGGCGGCGCCAATTCCGAGATCGTGGGCGATACCGCCATGGTGGTCTTTGAGTCCGCCAACTTCAACGGCGTGTCCATCCGCCGCACCGCCACCGCCCTGGGCATGCGCACCGACGCCTCCGGCCGCTACGAGAAGGGCCTGGACCCCATGAACACCTACAAGGGCGTTCAGCGGGCCTGCGAGCTGGTGGAGCTGCTGGGCTGCGGCGAGGTGGTAGACGGCGTCATCGACGTGATCGCCGCCGACCAGAACCCCACCACCGTCAAGCTGGAGCCGGAGAAGATCAACCATCTGCTGGGCACCGACGTGTCCGAGGCCGACATGCGCGCCATCCTGACCAAGCTGGGCTTCGGTCTGGAGGGCGATACCATCGTGGTCCCCTCCTGGCGGGGCGACGTGGAGCACTACTCCGACATCGCCGAGGAAGTGGCCCGGTTCTACGGCTACAACAACATCCCCATCACCCTCATGCGGGGCGAGACCACCCAGGGCGGCCTGACCGACAAGCAGAAGGCGGAGCGCCAGGTGGGCGCCCTGTGCCGCGCCCTGGGCTATTCGGAGATCATGACCTACTCCTTCATCTCCCCCTCGGCCTATGACAAGATTCACCTGGAGCCGGACAATATGCACCGCAAGTGCGTAACCATCCTCAATCCCCTGGGCGAGGATACCAGCGTCATGCGCACCACCGCCCTGCCCTGTATGCTGGACACGCTGGGCCGCAATTACAGCTACCGCAACAAGGCGGTCCGCTTCTACGAGCTGGCCACCGTCTACTTTCCCCGGGAGGACGGCATGGCCGACGAGAAGCCCATGCTCTCCCTGGGCGCTTACGGCGGCGATCTGGACTTCTTTACCCTCAAGGGTACGGTGGAGACCATCTGTGAAGCTATGGGCGTGAAGGGGCTCTCCTTCCGGGCCCGTCAGGACCTGCCCGCCTTCCATCCCGGCCGCTGCGCCGAGGTGAGCGTCAACGGCGTGTTTCTGGGCGTGCTGGGCCAGATTCATCCCAGCGTGGCGGACAACTACGGTCTGGACTGCCCGGTCTATTCCGCTCAGCTGGACTTCCTGGCCCTGCTGGTAAACCGCGCGCCTGAGACCGGCTATCAGCCCCTCCCCCGCTTCCCCAGCGTCACCCGCGACATCGCCGTGGTCTGTGACCGCGGCGTGACGGTGGCCCAGTTGGAGGACTGCATCACCCGGGGCGCTCAGGGTCTGCTCAAGCAGGTGGAGCTCTTTGACATCTACACCGGCGCGCCTATCCCCGAGGGCAAAAAGTCCGTGGCCTTCAACCTGACCCTCCGGGCCGACGACCGCAGTCTGACCTCGGAAGAGGCCGATTCCGACGTCAAGAGCATCCTTTCCCTGCTGGAACAGGAGCTGGGCGCGGTCCTGCGCTGAGGGGCCGCGGCAGAAAATATTTTGGAAATCGGTTGGAATCCCTTTGACAGCGAACGGTTTTTCGGCTACAATAAGGGTATCGCAGTCTAGGAGGTGCAGCGTAGCTATGGAAATGGATTATACCCGGAAGTTCAGTCTGAATTATGACAAGGACGATGAGATCAAGATGGTGCTCACCACCGTCTACAATGCGCTGCAGGAAAAGGGCTACAATCCCATCAATCAGATCGTGGGCTATATCCTGTCCGAGGACCCCACTTATATTACCAACTATAACGGCGCCCGGACCCTGATTCGCAAAATCGACCGGGATGAACTGCTGCAGACGCTGTTAAAGAGCTATCTGTCCGAATGACCCATCCAGATTCAACCGGACGCCCCGGCAAAGCCGGGGCGTCCGCTTTTCTTTTCTGCCAGACAGCAAAAAGCCGGCCGGGCTTACAGCCCGGCCGGCTTTCTCTGTTTCCTGTTACCGCTTGCCCATGAGCAGGTACATGACCGCTTTCTGCGCATGGAGACGGTTCTCCGCCTCCTCGAAGATCTCGTCGGCGTGGGCTTCGAAGACCTCGGCGGTGATCTCCTCCCCCCGGTGTGCGGGCAGGCAGTGCTGCACCATAGCGCCGGGATGGGCCAGCTTCATCAGCTCCGCATTGACCTGATAGCCGGCAAAGGCCTTCTCCCGCAGGGCCTTCTCCTCCTCCTGTCCCATGGAGGCCCACACGTCGGTAATGACCACGTCGGCATCCGCCGCGGCCTCCTGCGGTGTGCGCACCAGCTGGAACTTGGCGTCGGTGACCGTTTTGGCAAAGTCCAGCACCCTGGGGTCGGGGTCATAGCCCTCCGGACAGGCCACGGACACGTCCATGCCGCATTTCAGGCCGCCCACGATGAGGGAGTTGGCCATGTTGTTGCCGTCACCGATGAAGCACAGCTTCAGGCCCTCCAGGCGGGTCATCTTCTCCCGAATGGTCATCAGGTCGGCCAGCACCTGGCAGGGGTGGGCGAAATCGGTCAGGCCGTTGATGACAGGAATATCGGCGTACTGGGCCAGGGTCTCCACCTCGTCCTGCCCGTAGGTGCGGATCATGATGCCGTCGCAGTAGCGGGACAGCACCCGGGCGGTGTCCTCAATGGGTTCGCCCCGGCCGATCTGGCTCTCCTTGCCGGAGAGGAACAGAGCGTGGCCGCCCAGCTGGTACATACCGGTCTCAAAGGAGACTCTGGTGCGGGTGGAGTTCTTTTCAAAGATCATGGCCAGAGTCTGGCCCTGGAGATAGTTGTGGGTCAGTCCATGCTTCTGATTGTATTTCATCTGATCGCCGGTGTCCAGGATGTTGGTAATGTCCTCCCGGGACAGGTCCAGCAGCTTGAGCAGATCCTTTTTCATCTCAAAAACCTCCAACATTCAAATCAAAGGGCCGCCAGGGTCTGATGCAGAATGGCAAGGCCCTTGTCCATCTCTTCCCTCGTGATGGTCAGGGGGGGCAGGAACCGCAGGCCAGGTCCTGCGGTCAGGGAGAGCAGGCCCGCCTGGTTGAGCTTGGCGCACAGCTCCTTGTTGCTGTATCCGTCGGCCACCGCCACACCGATCATCAGGCCCAGGCCCCGGGTGGCGCCCAGGCAGGGCAGATTCATGGCCTCGATGGACTCCCGGAGGTACTGCCCCTTCTCGGTCACCTGGGCCAGGGTCTGCTCGTCCAGAATGTCCAGCACCGCGCAGCCGGCGGCGGCACATACCGGATTGCCGCCGAAGGTGGTGGCGTGGGTACCCGCGCCCAGGACTCCCCGGCATTTCTCACGGACCAGGAAGCCGCCCATGGGCAGGCCGCCGGCGATTCCCTTGGCGAAGGAGACCGCGTCCGGCCGGATTCCATACTGCTGGAACGCGAACAGGGTGCCCGTGCGGCCAATGCCGGTCTGGACCTCGTCCACCAGCAGCAGCCAGTCCCGCTCCGCGCACAGCACGGCCAGGTCGTGGACAAAGCCCTGCTCCAGCGGGAGCACGCCGCCCTCGCCCTGGACCAGCTCCACCAGGACCGCGCACACGTCGTGTCCCGACACCTCCTGCACGCCGTCCAGGGTGGGCTGGGCATACCGGAACCCCTCGGTAAAGGGGAAGAAATAGTTGTGGAACACGTCCTGGCCTGTGGCGTTGAGGGTGGTGATGGTCCGGCCGTGGAAGGAGTTGCGCAGGGTCAGGATGGTGGCGCGCCCCTGGCCGTACTTGTCAAAGGAATACTTCCGGGCCAGCTTGATCAGGCCCTCGTTGCTCTCGGCGCCGGAGTTGGCAAAAAACGCCGCCGCCATGCCCGAACGGGTACACAGCTTCTCCGCCAGCTTCACGTAGGGCTGGGAGTAAAACAGATTGGAGATATGGCCCAGCTTGGACGCCTGCTCCGTCACGGCGGCCAGCCAGCGCTCGTTGGCCGTGCCCACGGACAGCACCCCGATTCCCGAGGCAAAGTCGATGTATTCCTTTCCCGCCAGATCATAGAGCGTGGCATTCTTCCCGTGGTCCAGATCCACGTCGTTGCGCGCATAGGTCTGGAGCACATATTGGTGGTCCAGCGCCACCAGTTCTTCGTGTGTCATCAGGAGGCCTCCCTTTCCCGTTTTGATCCCGCGCCTGTCTCCGCCCGCACCGGGAACGGCGCGCGTCTCGTCATTGCAGCAGCATGGTGCCCACGCCCTTGTCCGAGAGCATCTCGATAAGGATGGAGTGGGCAATTCGTCCATCCAGAATATGGGTGCGGTTCACGCCGGAGCGCACCGCCTCCACACAGCAGTCGATCTTGGGAATCATCCCGCCGGAGATGATTCCGTCCTTGATCAGGCCGGGCACCTCGGACACCCGCACCACATTGATGAGGGTATCCTCGTCCTTCGCGTCCCGCAGCAGGCCGCGCACGTCGGTGAGCAGTACCAGCTTCTCCGCGTCCAGGGCGATGGCCAGCTTTGCCGCGGCGGTGTCAGCATTAATGTTGTAGGCGGTCTCCGCGTCCGTCCCCTGGGCCACAGTGGAGACCACCGGGATATAGCCGTCGTTGAGGCAGTCCACCACCGGCGCGGGATCGACGTGGGTGATCTCCCCCACCAGTCCGTATTTGGGGTCCAGCCGGACGGCCTGGAACAGGCCGCCGTCCATCCCGCACAGGCCGATGGCGCGGCCGCCCATGCGGTTCAGGGTGGCCACCAGGTCCTTGTTCACCTTGCCGCAGAGCACCTGCTGGACGATGTCCATGGTCTCCTCGTCGGTGTAGCGCAGGCCGTCCACAAAGCGGGACTCCTTCCCGATTTTTTTGAGCATCTCCGAGATCTCCGGTCCGCCGCCATGGACCACTACCACCCGGATTCCCACCAGGGAGAGCAGGATGATATCCGAAATGACCGCGTGGCGCAGCTCCTCGGAGACCATGGCGTTTCCGCCGTATTTCACCACGACGGTCTTGCCGGTAAATTTCTGTATGTAGGGCAGAGCCTCAGCCAAAATCTGAGCCCGCTCCACATGGGAATAAGACACGATCAACACACTCCTTCCGGGCGCCCCCATGGGTCTCCCGTCCGTTTGAACCCAGCGCGTTCCGCCCTCAGGAGCGGTAGTCGCCGTTGATTTTGACGTAGTCGTAGGTCAGGTCGCAGCCCCAGCAGGAGGCGGAATGCTCGCCCTCCTTCAGGCTTACGTCGATGATGACCTCGTCCTGGCTGAGGATGTTCTTGGCGGTCTCCTCATCAAAGTCCAGGCCGGTCCCGTCCTTGCACACCAGAATCTCCCCCAGGTCGGAGCAGAACTTGATGTCCACATATTCCGGACGGAAGGGGGCCTTGGAATAGCCCATGGCGCACAGCACCCGGCCCCAGTTGGCATCGGAGCCGAACATGGCCGCCTTGACCAGAGGAGAGCCCACCACCGCCTTGGCCAGCCGCTCGGCGGTCTCCTCACTTCGGGCGTTGTGCACTGTGCAGGTCACCAGGCGGGACGCGCCCTCGCCGTCGGCGGCGATGGCCCGGGCCAGGGTCTCGCACACGCTGTGCAGGGCCTTGTAAAACAGGGTATAGTTGTCGTCCTTCCACTCGATCTGCTCGTTGCCCGCCATGCCGTTGGCCAGCACCAGGCACATATCGTTGGTGGACGTGTCCCCATCCACGGTCACCCGGTTAAAGGTACGGGGGACGATCTCGTGCAGGGCGTCCTGGAGCATGTCATGGGTAATGGCGCAGTCGGTGGTCACAAAGGCCAGCATGGTGCCCATATTGGGATGAATCATGCCGGAGCCCTTGGCGATGGCGCCGATGGTCACGGTCTTTCCGCCGATGGTGAGGGAGACTGCCGCCTCCTTTTGTTCTGTATCCGTGGTCATGATGGCCTGAGCCGCCGCGTCCGAGCCGTCCGCGGAGAGCTGCTCGGTCAGGGAGGGCATCCCCGCCTCGATGGCGGCGATGTTCAGCTCCACGCCGATCACGCCGGTGGAGGCCACCGCGAAGTCGCTGGGCTTCAGCCCGGTGGCGGCCGCCGCCGCCTCGCACATCCGCTGGGCGTTCTCGTGGCCCATGGGCGCGCAGGCGTTGGCGTTTCCGCTGTTGGCGATCACGCCGCGGATCACGCCGTCCTCCAGATGCTCCATGGTGACATAGAGGGGCGCCGCCTTCACCCGGTTCATGGTGTAAGTGGCCGCCGCCGTGCACTCACAGTCGGAGAGGATCATAGCCAGGTCTTTTTTCCCGGTAAGGTAGTCCTTCATGGACGGCACCACGGGCTGGTTGCCGTCGCCCAGACCCGTGTGCTGCTTCACGCCGCAGCGTATGCCGGCGGCCCGGAATCCCTTGGGGGCGGTCACGCCGCCTGCTATCGTTTTCATATGCGCGCACTCCTTTTCAATGATGGGTCAGCCCGCAGAAGGAGCTGCCCTGGGGCACCGTCAGGCTCAGGCCCTTATACTCGTCGAACCCCAGCATCAGGTTCATATTCTGGACTGCGGCGCCGGACGCGCCCTTGCCCAGATTGTCCAGACGGGAGATCAGCAGCACCTGTTCCTCGTTGCCGCAGACGAAAATCTGCAGGCCGTCGCAGCCGGCCAGGTTATTGGAGCCGATAAAGCCGCAGGTGGGCGCATCCGCCGGGCGGAGCTTCACCACCTCGGAGCCGGCATAGTAGGAATCGTACACCGCCCGCAGGCTCTCAATGCTCTGACTGCCCCGCAGCCGGGACAGGAACACCGGGACGGTCACCACCATGCCCTGGGGAAAATCACAGATCATCGGGGCAAAAATCGGCTTGCAGGTCAGCCCGCCCACCTGCATCATCTCCGGGATGTGCTTGTGGGAGAGGGTCACCCCGTAATGCCGGGGGGAATCCAGCTCAGCCGGCCGTTCTGCCGCCTCATACTGGGCCACCGCGGACTTGCCCGCCCCGGTGTAGCCGGACAGGGCGTGGCAGGTCAAGGGCAGGTCGGCGGGCAGGATTCCCGCCTCGGTCAGCGGCCGCACCAGGGCGAGGAAGCCCGTGGCGTAGCAGCCCGGATTGGCCACCCGGCGGGCGGAAACGATCTGTTCCCGCTGCCCGTGAAGCTCCGGGAAGCCGTAGGTCCACCCTGCCGCCGTGCGGTGGGCGGTGGAGGCGTCGATGATCCGGGTGTGCGGATTGGTCACCAGGCTCACCGCCTCCCGGGCCGCCTGGTCCGGCAGGCACAGGAAAGCCAGGTCGGCCTCGTTGAGCAGGCGGGCCCGCTCCGCCGTGTCCTTGCGCCTGTCCTCGTCGATGAGCAGCAGCTCGATGTCGTCCCGGGCCGCCAGACGGTCGTAGATCTGGAGCCCCGTGGTGCCCTCCTTGCCGTCAATGTAAATCTTAGGCTTCATGGATCTCACGCTCCGAAAGAAAGCTCTCGATGCTGGCGATCTGCTGCTCCACGCTCTCCTTGGCCGGGCCGCCGTAGACCTTGCGCCCATTGACGCAGGTCTTGAGCTGAAGCGCCTCGTACACATCCTCGTCAAAGAGATTGGAGATGGAGCGGAAATCCTTCAGGGGCAGGGTGTCCAGACTCTCTCCCGACTTGATGCACATATTGACCAGACGGCCCACAATCATGTAGGCCTCCCGGAAGGGCATTCCCTTCTTCACCAGGTAATCGGCGCAGTCGGTAGCGTTGATGAAGCCGCCGGAAGCCGCCCGGGCCATGTTCCTGGGCCGCACAGTCAGGGTGTCCAGCATGGCGGTGAACACAGGCAGGCACATCTCCACTGTGTCGATGGTGTCGAACACCGGCTCCTTGTCCTCCTGCATGTCCTTGTTGTAAGCCAGGGGCAGACCTTTCATCACGGTCAGCAGCGTGATCAGGGAGCCGTAGACCCGTCCGGTCTTGCCCCGGACCAGCTCGGCCACGTCGGGGTTCTTTTTCTGGGGCATGATGGACGAGCCGGTGGAATAGGCGTCGTCCAGGTCCACGTATTTGAACTCCCAGGAGCACCACAGAATGATCTCCTCGGAGAAGCGGGACAGATGCATCATCAGGATGGAGCACGCGGAGAGGAACTCAATGGCGTAATCCCGGTCGGAGACCGAGTCCATGGAGTTGTCGGTGGGCTTGCGGAACCCCAGGGCGGCGGCGGTCTCAAAGCGGTCCACCGGGTAGGTGGAGGTGGCCAGCGCGCCCGCGCCCAAGGGGCACTCATCCATGCGCTCCAAGCAGTCCTCCAGCCGGGTCACGTCCCGGCGGAGCATATTGGCATATGCCATCATATAGTGGGCGAAGGTGGTGGGCTGCGCCCGCTGGAGGTGGGTATAACCCGGCATAACGGTCTCCAGGTTTTCCTCCGCTTTCTTGACCAGTACCTTCTCCAAGTCCAGAATCATGCGGATGATGGTGGGGATCTCCTGCTTTACATAGAGGCGGAAGTCCGTCGCCACCTGGTCGTTCCGGGAGCGGGCGGTGTGCAGCCGCTTTCCGGTGGCGCCGATCCGCTCGGTGAGCATGGCCTCGATGTTCATGTGGATGTCCTCGTTATCCAGAGAGAACTCCACACTGCCGGCCTCGATGTCAGCCAGAATGGTCTTGAGTCCGTCGATGATCTTTTCGGCCTCGTGCTCCTCGATGATTCCCGTCTTGCCCAGCATCTCGGCATGGGCGATAGACCCCGCGATGTCCTGCCGGTAGAGCCGGGCGTCAAAGGAGATGGAGGAGTTAAAGTCGTTTACCAGTGTGTCGGTTTCCTTTTGAAACCGTCCGGCCCATAATTTCATGAAAAATCTCTCCTATTCTGACAGCGGGCGGCCAATGGCCGCCCGCTGTATAAGCCTCGCAGAGTTCGCGCCGTTGGCGCGAATCAAATGAAATCCGTTTTTCCCGGCGACATGCGCGTCGGGGAAAACACTTCTCAGGCCGCAAGTGTACGTGCGCAGCACGTGCGCGCGGCGGCCTGCAAGCTTGGCGGAAAGGCTATGCCTTTTCGCCGATTAAAGCTTGCCCTGCTCCCGCAGCGCCTGTATATCGTCGTCGCAAGCTTTGGACCGCTCGCTTCCCCGCAAAGCAGGAAAGCTTGCTCCCTCCGCTGCTCCTCCTCTCCCCACGAAACCCGCTTCGCTGGGCTTTCGCGGGGGCCCCGGGCAGGCCCCACAGGTTGATGGAGCAGATGGCGCTTTACTTCAATTTGCCCTGCTCCCGCAGTGCCTGTACGGTATCAGGCAGGCCCCACAGGTTGATGAATCCGGTGGCGTCATTTTGATTGTAGTCGCTCTCCTCGAAGGTGACCAGATTCTCAGAGTACAGGGTCTCAGGGGAGGTGACGCCGGCGGTGATAATGTTGCCCTTATAGAGCTTGAGCTTCACGGTGCCGGTGACGTGCTTCTGGGTGTCCACAGCGAAGGCTTGGAGGGCCTCCCGCAGGGGGGTGAACCACTTGCCGTTGTAAACCAGATCAGCGAAGTCCACGGCCAGCTTCTGCTTCATGTGCTTGGTGTCCTTGTCCACGGTGATCATCTCCAGCACCTCGTGGGCACGGTAGAGGATGGTGCCGCCGGGGGTCTCGTACACGCCGCGGTCCTTCATGCCCACCAGCCGGTTCTCCACGATGTCCAGCAGGCCGATGCCGTTGTCGCCGCCCAGCTTGTTGAGCTTGCGGATGATGTCGCTGGCCTTCATCTTCTCGCCGTCGATGGCCACGGGCCAGCCCTTCTCAAAGTCCAGGGTCACATAGGTGGCCTGATCGGGCGCCTGGAAGGGGGACACGCTCATCTCCAGGAAGCCGGGCTTGTCGTACTGGGGCTCGTTGGCCGGGTCCTCCAGGTCCAGGCCCTCATGGGACAAGTGCCACAGATTCTTGTCCTTGGAGTAGTTGGTCTCCCGGGAGATCTTCAGGGGCACGTTGTGGGCCTCGGCGTAGTCGATCTCCTCGTCACGGCCCTTGATGTCCCACTCACGCCAGGGAGCAATGATCTTCATCTCGGGGGCGAAGCGCTTGATGGCCAGCTCGAACCGGACCTGGTCGTTGCCCTTGCCGGTGCAGCCGTGGCAGATGGCATCGGCTCCCTCCGCCTTGGCGATCTCCACCAGGCGCTTGGCGATGATGGGCCGGGCAAAGGCGGTGCCCAGCAGATAATCCTCATACTTGGCGCCCATCATCATGGAGGGGATGATGACGTCGTCTACCATCTCGTCCGTCAGATCCTCGATGTACAGCTTGGACGCGCCGGTCTTGATGGCCTTTTCCTCCAAGCCGTCCAGCTCGTCGCCCTGGCCCACGTCCGCGGAGACCGCGATGATCTCCGGGTTATTGTAGTTCTCCTTCAGCCAGGGAATGATAATGGATGTATCCAGGCCTCCGGAATAGGCCAATACCACTTTTTTGATCTCAGACATGGTCAAATCCTCCCGTATTCTAATTCGGGTCCCGCCGCGTGCGGCGGCCCCGGTCTCTTGAAATGATACACGTAGTGTACCACCGCTTCCGGCAAAATGCAAGTTCTTTTTTGCATAATCATTCGTTTTTCTTCCAGATTTTCTGATACATTATGCACACATCCTGTATATTATTCATTTTTTATTGAATATTCATTTCATTTATTCATTCCGGTGCGCTTCCTGGAACGACACAAGCCGTCCGCAGAAATGCGGACGGCTTGTGATCAGCCCGCCGTAATGGCGGAGGAAATCGCGTCGAATACCGTATCCTGATCCTCACACATGACCAGCAGCACGGTCCCGTCGGATAGGGTCTCCAGGCGGGCGTTGCTCGCCACCTCAAAGGGTCCGGGCAGATAAAATTCAAAGCTGGCCTTGGTGTTGTCGATATAGGTCTGCAGCGCGTTGGTGACCGTCTCGGTTTTTCCCTCAGCCGGCAAAATCGCCGCCACTGCATAGGCCTGCACATTCATCAGGGACATGCTGATGGCATAGGCGGTCATGTCCTCCTCGGTCAGGCCCAGGGTCTGGAGGATCAGGTCGAACTGGTCGTCATCAGACGAGGTCAAAATGGAGTAGGCCGTATTGGTCTCTTCATCCCGGGCATCCGTGATTGCGGCGGAATACAGCTGGGTCCACTCCTCCGGCGTCCGTTCCGTCTCGCCGCCCCCATTCCCGCAGCCGGCCAGAAGTCCAGCCAGCATCGCGGCCGCAGTCAGCAGCGTCATAACTCGTTTCATGCGTTTATTCTCCTTGGTTGATGAAAGATACGCGCAGCTCAGCCGGCGCGTTCAAGAATTTGGACGGCAGCCGACGGAAAAAGTTCCGCGCACAGGGAAAGTTTGTGTTTGGCCCAGAGCAGGCGTACCTGCGCGTCCGTAAAGGAATCGGAGTAAATTCCGTCCGCCCCCTGCTCCAGCGCCCAAAGGGCCTCCTCCTCCGTGTTCAGGGTGTGCACATAGAGCTTCAGTCCCCGGGCATGGACCGTCTCCGCCAGCTCCGCCGTCAGACGGGTGCTGGGCACGGCCAATACCGGAATCCCATGGGACACGCAGTAGTCGGCCAGCGTGCCATAATCGGTGTCCCCCGGCAGCTGGTACACGGTCATGATCCAGTGTTCAAAGGGATAGATCTCCTCGATCATCTCTTTCATCTCTGTATTGTAGACCTGGATCACCAGCCGGTCCAGACTGGCGCGGGCGTCCACCGCATCGGCCGCCTCCACCAGCAGCTCAAACTCCCGGCGTACCAGCTCCGGGTCGGTCTCCTTGGTGTCGGTGACCACCCATACCTCGGGATACCCCTGCATCAGGCGCAGCAGGCTCCCCGCCGTCAGGGCCTGATACTGGCCCAGAATGGGCGTACTGATGTGCTGGGCCGCCGTCACCGCACCGATCAGGTCGGGCTGACCCAAAATGGAGGCCGAATTGGCTTCAAAGTCGTGCCGCACCGCCAGCACACCGTCCGACGTGAGACAGAAATCGGTCTCCAGCACCCGGAGCCCCCGGGCATAGGATTCCAGAAAAGCCTCCTGAGAGCTGGTCCCGGCGTGGCCGTCCACCTGTCCCAGGCAGTGGGCGATCACCGTGGTGTTCTGCCAGTCCTCCTCCACGGCGGCCAACGCCGGGGAGGGGGTCTCCGGCTGTGCCGCGGCCTGAGCGGACCAACCGCCCAGCAAAAGGGTCCCCGTCAAGCTCAGCGCGCCCAGCACGCGCAGGGACCTGCGCAAATTCTTCATCGTCTGTCCATCCTTTGCAAAGTTTCATTTGCTTATTGTATCGTTTGGACCACGAATTGTCAATCAAACCTGGGCTTTGCGCAGCTCCAGCCGCTCCCCTTCCACCGTCAGCCGCAGCGTATCCCCCGCCTGTATCTTGCCCTCCAGCAGCAGTTCGGCGGCGGGGTCCTCCACCCGGCTCTGGATGGCCCGGCGCAGGGGACGGGCGCCGTTGCTCTCGTCATATCCGGCAGCGGCCAGGCAGGCCACGGCCTCCTCCGGGGTCTCCAGTGCCACGCCCAAAGCCTCCAGGCGGCCGCTCAGCTCGCCCAGCATCCGGCGGGCGATTCGCTGGTTCTCCTGAGCGGTCAGCTTCTGGAACAGAATGATCTCGTCCAGACGGTTGAGAAACTCCGGCCGGAAGGTCTGCTTCAAGTCGTTGAGAATCTCCTTCTTCTGCCGCTCCCGGTCCGCCTGGGCCCCTCCGGCGGAAAAGCCCAGCGCCGGCGCTTTGCTGACCAGCCGCCGCGCGCCCAGGTTGGAGGTCATGACCAGCACCGTGTTGCGGAAGTCCGCCCGACGGCCCTGACTGTCCGTGAGCACGCCGTCCTCCATGACCTGGAGCAGAATGGACCACAAATCGGGGTGGGCCTTCTCGATCTCGTCGAAGAGAATCACCGACCAGGGATGCTGGCGGACCCGTTCGGTCAGCTGGCCGCCCTCCTCATGCCCCACATAGCCGGGCGGCGCGCCCACCAGCCGGGAGACCGTGTGCTTTTCCATATATTCCGACATATCAAAGCGAATCATGGCGCTCTCGCTGCCGAACAGGGCGGCGGCCAGCGCCTTGCACAGTTCTGTCTTGCCCACGCCGGTGGGACCCAGGAACAGAAAGGTCCCTACCGGGCGGTCCGGGTCCTTCAGCCCCACCCGGCTGCGCCGGATGGCCCGGGCCACGGCGGAAACCGCCTGCTCCTGCCCCACCACCCGCTGGTGCAGCTCCTCTTCCAGGCAGAGCAGCCGGTCTGACTCCTGCCGGGTCAGGGCGGTCACGGGAATCCCGGTCCACTGGGCCACCACCCGGGCCACATCCTCCGCGCCCACGGTCCGCACGTCGTTGCGGTCCTTCCAGCGGCCCAGCTTTTTTTCCAGCTCCCGGCGGAAGTCCCGCTCCGCATCCCGGAGGACTGCCGCCTCTTCAAACTTCTGGCCGAGGATGGCGTTTTCCTTCTCCCGGGCGGCGGCCTCGGCCCGCTCTTCCAGGTATTTCAGTCCCTCTGGGGTGGCCTGGCCCTCCATTTTTACCCGGGCCGCCGCCTCGTCCATTAGGTCGATGGCCTTGTCGGGCAAAAAGCGGTCGGGCAGATAGCGCACCGACAGGGCGATGGCCGCGTCCAGCGCGTCATCGCCGATGGTCAGGCGGTGGTGCTGCTCATAGCGGGGCCTCAGGCCCTCCAGAATGGCCCGCGTGGTCTCCCGGGAGGGCTCCTCCACCACCACGGGCTGGAATCGCCGCTCCAGAGCGGCGTCCTTTTCGATATAGCGGCGGTACTCCTCCCGGGTCGTCGCGCCCACCACCTGGAGGGTCCCCCGCCCCAGGGCCGGCTTGAGGATATTGGCCGCGTCCACCGCGCCCTCGGCGCTGCCCGCCCCCACGATGTTGTGCAGCTCGTCCAGAAACAGAATCACGTTCCGGGCTCGGGCCACCTCTTGAAGAATATTGTTCACCCGCTCCTCAAACTCGCCCCGGTATTTGGTGCCCGCTACCATGGAGGCGACGTCCAGCGAGAGCAGCCGTTTTCCCCGCAGGCTCTCCGGAACCGTGCCCGCCACGATGCGCCGGGCCAGAGCCTCGACCACAGCGGTCTTGCCCACGCCCGGTTCTCCGATCAGGGCCGGATTGTTCTTGGTCCGCCGGGAGAGAATCTGAATGACCCGGTCCACTTCCCGTTCCCGTCCGATCACCGGGTCCAGCGCGCCCTCCGCCGCCATGCGGGTCAGGTCCTTGGAAAATTTATCTGTCAGGCGGGTGTCGCCCCCCGCCTCCCGCTCCCGGGTCTTGCCCAGACCGTGGGCGTAGCCCTCGTTCATCTCTTCCCCCTTTCCCAGGGCCGCAAAGGCCCTCCGGAGTCTGGAAAACCATCGAATCGTCTTCATGCGTCCACCTCTTTCCAGAACATCATGTCTCGTTTGCCGCCAAATTATACCGGTCCGGATAAAAAAGCGGGACACCGCTCCCCGACTGAATGCCACATCCCGCCTCCTAAAAAAGTTCCCGGTTTTCTCGCATATAATAGTTGCATTTTCAGAAAACTGTGCTAGAATGGATTTGGTTCGTGACATACTAAATAGGGAGGTGTTTCAGCATGGCCTATGTCATCAGCAGCGACTGCATCAGCTGCGGCGCGTGTGAGGGCGGCTGCCCCGTGGGCGCCATTTCGATGGGCGACGAGCACATGATGATCGATGCCGGCACCTGCATTGATTGCGGTTCCTGCGCCGATACCTGCCCCGTGGGCGCGATCTCTCAGGGCTAACGGTCAGCCTGAAACAAAAACCTCCGCTGTCTTTTGACAGCGGAGGTTTTTTTCTAGGTTCCGGCCAGCGCCGCGAACACGTCCGGCTCTTCCATTCCAGCAGCGATCATCGTGATGGAGTAGGCCCGTGTGCCTTTCACCGCAATGTATTCGTTGCCTGCACGGTAGGCCGCGTCCAGTCCCTCCACCTCTACGGCGGTAAAGGAGGACGCGGGGAACAAAGCCGACGTAGCTATCAGCACCGGCGCGAAGGCCCGCGCCTGGGTGGGCGTCCGGAATTCATAGACGTCCTGGTAGAGAGCCGCCCAGGCGTCGCCCGCCGCGATAAATTCCCGGGTATTCCACTGGTCGGCCAGCAGGGAGCGGGTGACCTCCACCTCGCAGGGGTCCCCAAAAAAGGGCGCGTCTGTGCGGGTTCCGTCGATCCCCAGGTCGCTGCACAACAGATAGGGGCCGTCCGCCACGGCCGGAAGGTCCCTCTGCCGCGTCCCCAGCAGCTGGACCAGCGTCAGAAGAACAAACAGGATGCACAGACCCAGCAGCAGGCCGGAGACGATTCGATGGCCCCAGCGCTTGTTCCGCGGCGTGTGGTCCAGCGGCTCGCCGCGCTTCAGGCTCCGGCACACCAAAGCGGTACGCACCGTGGCATAGGCCATCTGATAGAGTCCCTTCAGCAGGAAGCATCCGTAAAACAGGACCAGCGCCGTTGCGCGCACCAGGTCCAGCCGCAATTCCATCCGCCATCCGCCCGCCCCTGTTCCGCCGCGTCCCGGCACGAACGCCGCCAGGAGCAGCCAGACCCCGATTGCCAGGAGCAGCGCCAGCCAGCTGGTCCAGTAGCTCCGCCGCAGGCCCTTCAGGGCGGCGGCCTGCTGCTCAGGGGTGGAATAAAACTCCGGCGCGCGGCGGTCCGACGGCGCGCGGAACACATGCATCAGCCCGTGATGGGCTGCCAGTTCCCAGCCACATTCCTCATAGAGCTCCACCTGCGCCGCGGGCAGTTCCTGCTCCTCCAGAAAGGCGGGAGTGGAATATTCAATTCGGTAGACCATGTCCCGTGGCTCACCTTTTCGAAACCGGCTGAGGTATGCGCCCCGCTTCTCCAGGTGCCATCCTTTGGCCGCCTGCGCGGCATAGAAGGCCTCATTCTCCCCAATAGCATAATCGCCGGGATGAATCCAGTATTTGATTCGGCCTCTCCTGCGTTTTCGGCTCTGTTCCCTCATCCCTGTCCGCCTCCCATCACTCGGTCGTAATCCGCCGTCATCTGCCGCAGGCGCCGTTGCTCGGCCGCCAGCAGGCCCCTTCCCTTGGGCGTGATCTGGTAGGAGCGCCGCCGGCCCTCCACAGCGGTCTCCGCAATATAACCCGCTTTCTGAAAATCTGCCAGCAGCGCATAGAGCGTCCCCGGTCCGAGGGTCACCCGCCCGGCGGTCAGGCTCCGGATGCGCTCCATGATGTCCACCCCGCAGCTGGCCTGATCCAGCGCCAGCAGAATGTAAAACATCTGCTCGGTCAGCGTGCCGAACTTTTCCCGCGCCATAGTCTCCTCCCTAATATCGAATATCAATATTGATATTCGATATTATACCGCGGGCCCACTTCTCTGTCAAGTGGATGCAAAAAGCCCCTGGACAGCGTCCTGTAGGATTACAATACATGTTGGACAAGTGAAGAAAAAGGATGAAGGATAGGGCCTCATCGGTTATAGTTGAGT
>DXYV01000010.1 GCA_019415645.1 Clostridiales bacterium | reverse complement strand
CCGCACAACAGCGCCAGCCAGGGCAGCGCGCCCAGGGGAATCCAGTAACAGGCCAGCAGCACCGCCGCGGAAAAGGACAGGGCAAACCAGGCCAGCTTACGCATGGGGCCCTCCCCCGTGCGGCCTGTGTCCCCTTCTCCTGCTCATGACCGTCCCCCGCTCTCTATCTGTTTCCACTCTCCGGTGTTTGCGGTTATAATACCATGACGGCATAGCCGGAATGGTATCATAGGTCAGCTTTTTCAGTTGCCCCGGCAGGGGCGAGAAAAAGGACTTAAAACCCCGGTACAATAGTCGCTATGCGGCTATTGTACCACATTGGATGCCGGGCCCGCAAGTCCCACCCCAAACACGCAGACAGCCCCGCCGCGTATGCCGCGGCGGGGCTCAGGCTGTCAAAAAAGTGGCTGCGCCACTTTTTCGAGAAGGATCAAAATTTATTCCGTCGCCTGCGGGCGCCGGAACTCCTTGCCGGAGGGCTTTTTCGACAGGCTGTCTGCGATTCAGCGCGTTTCCGGCACCTGCGGCTGAGGCTCCGGTTCCGGGGCCAGGGGGAAGTAGACGGTGGCCTTGAACAGGTCCCCGTCGGTGGACAGCCGGAAGGTGCCGCCCTGCACCTCGGTCAGGCTGCGGGCGATGGACAGACCCAGGCCGGAGCCCTCGGTGGTGCGGGCGGAATCGCCCCGCACAAACCGCTCTATCAGCTCATCGGGGCCGAGATTCAGCGGATCCCGGGAGATATTTTTCAGGGAGATGCTGGCCTTGCCGTCCCATTCGACCACATCCAGGTACACCCGCGTCCCCTCCAGGGCATATTTGACGCAGTTGTTCAGCAGATTGTCCAAGATGCGCCACATATGCCGGCCGTCGGCCTGGATGTGGACCGGCCGCTCGGGTATCTTGGTGATCAGCGTCAGCCCCTGCTGGGCCAGCCGTTCCTCGTACTCCGCAGCCGCCTGCTGGGTAAATTCCGCCACGTCCATCCGCGCCGCATTCACGGTCACGTTGCCCGTAGAGGCCTTGGAGGCCTCCACCAGATCCTCGGTAAGCTTTTTCAAGCGCTGGGACTTCCGATCCAGCACCTCAAGGTACTCCAGGGCCTTGGGGTTGTCGATGGGCTCCTTCTTCAGCAGATCCACATAATTGATGATGGACGTGAGGGGCGTTTTCAGGTCGTGGGACACGTTGGTGATGAGCTCCGCCTTGAAATGCTCGCTGCGCAGCCGCTCCTCCACCGCGTGGTTGATGGCGCTGCCCAGGTCGTTGAGCTGGCTGGCGTGCTCCGCCAGATCGGGGTACATATGTTTCGTGTCGATCTGCACCGTCGGGTCGCCGCCCACGATTTGGGCCGTGGCCTGCCGAAGCCCCTTCCACTGGCTGCCCCAGCGGCACAATGCCAGCAGGACCGCGCCGTTGAACCACAGCAGGCCCAGCAGGAAGAAGATCGCGCCGCTGTAACTGTTGAACAAACCGGTGACCAAAAAGGCGTTGACCAGCAGGAACACCACAAACAGCACCGTCAGGCGGACGTTCAGGGAGAGCAGCCTTACACAGCCGGACAGCCAGCACCCGGCTCGGTTCAGGCCGCGGCCGGCCCAGGCGCACAGGCGCCAGATCAGGGTGTTGCGCAGCAGGGTGCGGGTTTTGATGCGCACGACCACGCTCAGCAGGAACAGCACGCAGACCAGAGCGATGAGAATACAGAACACCATCAGTCCGATCCAGACCGCCGGGTCGGGCTCCGAATCCGTGTTAAAGCGGTAGGAGACCGAATCCCCCAGACTGGCCAGCAGGCCCAGCAGTACGACTACCACCAGGGCGTACGCATCCAGCGGGACGCGGTCCAAGGGGCCCAGCACCAGGCCCGGTACGTCCCTGCGATAGCCGGCGGCGGCGCACAGGTAAGCGAAGGTGATCAGAAAGACCGCGCCGCTGATCAGGGCCGCCAGACCCACCGCCGGCAGGTTGACCTGCCAGCTGGCGTAGCTGGTCATCCCCTCCCGGAAAAGATCATCCACGATCATGTCCTTCAACACCCCCGATTCCAGCACATAGTCCACCCGCTGGATGCGGCTGTCATGGTCTTCATCGTAATAATCCCAGATCTTCCCGTCTCCGGTGTACCAACCGTACTGGTTGTAGGCCCCCGGCGTTTCCTCCGCCGGGTCCAGCTCCGCAAAGCCCTCCGCGGTGCGCACCTGCAGCATCTGACGCTGGCGGTCCTCGTCCCAGTAAGTGTAATCCTGCTCATGGTACTCCTCGCCGCTGGAGCGCACATTCTCGCCCATCTGCACGCCGTCGGCCACCGTCTCCAGGTCCTGCCCCTCCAAGTTGTCCAGCACCACTGTGCCTGCCGTGTCGTTCAGCCGGACCCGAAAGCGGTAATTGGTGTTCTCCGCCGCCAGCATCTCCTCCAGGCGCGCCAGCCGCTCCTGCTGCGTGTAGGGCAGCGTGCCGGCCTGTTTTTCCGCGCGCAGCTCCACCAGCTCCCAGACCCGGGATTCCATCACCTGGCAGTTCTGCGCATACCCCGTGCTGTCATAGTAATCTGATTTCAGCCACATGTCGTCCCAATACATCAATGTGGCCAGCCCGCTCCAGAACGCCAGCACGGCGGACACGGCGCACAGTGCCAGGGCCAGGCCCCGGAGCACCCGATTGGTTTTCAGGCGGTTCATGTCATCTTCTCCATCTTATAGCCCAGCCCCCAGACCACCTTCAGGTAGCGGGGCTCGGCGGGGTTGATCTCGATTTTCTCCCGCAGGTGGCGAATGTGGACGGCCACCGTGCTCTCAGAGCCCAGCGCCGCGTCGTTCCACACCTGCTCGTAGATCTGGGCCGTGGAATAGACCCGGCCCGGGTTCTTCATCAGCAGGCGGAGAATATTGTACTCAATGGGCGTAAGGGTGACCGGCTCCCCGTCCACGGTGACGGTCTTGGCCCCGTCGTCCATGGCGATTCCGCCGTTGCGCAGCAGGCTGTCGCTCTCCTCCTTGGTCTTACCGCCCAGAGTGGTGTACCGGCGCAGCTGGCTTTTGACCCGGGCGATGACCTCGATGGGATTGAAGGGCTTGGTCACATAGTCGTCCGCGCCGATGTTCAGGCCCAGCACCTTGTCTGTGTCCTCACTTTTGGCAGTGAGCAGGATGATGGGAATGTTCCCCTCCTCCCGCAGCTTGGCCGTGGCCCGGATTCCATCCATCTCCGGCATCATGATGTCCATTAAAATCAGGTCGATTCCGCCCCGGCGCACCGCCTCCACGGCCTGCACGCCGTTGTAGGCTTTCACAGTCCGGTAGCCCTCCGCCGTCAAATAGATGTCCAGTGCGGAGACAATGTCCTTGTCATCGTCGCAAATCAGGATGGTGTTCATATCCTCACCTCATGTTGATATTGTAGGCCCCGCAGTTTAAGAGCGGGCCGGGAAATGTTTTAATCTTCTTTTAAGAATGGGGTCCTCCCTGATTATAACACAGTCCGCAGGCTTTTCCACCCCCCATCCGTCCGCGCCGTTCCTGTGTCCCGGCATCCTGCGGCGGAATCAAAAATCCGTTGTTTCCCGGACTTGACAATCTGCCTGCGGAATGATACACTACCCCTGTCAAATTGGCTTTGACGGAGAAGGACCCGCCCGGCGACGGGCAGAGAGGGGCGCGTTCTGGTGCGAGCGCCCTGCGGATTGCCTGCGGTGTCTACCACTCCTGAGCTGTCCGGGACAGAACCGGGACGGGGCTTTCCCGTTACAGAAAGGCACAAGCGGCAAGAGACCTGTGCCGGCATCCACCTCTCCGGTGTCATGCTCGCACCCTCTGCGACGGCCAACTGTTCCACGCTCCGCCGAAAATGCCGCCGGGCTTCTCCCGGCCTGTTTTTCGGTCTGCGCGTGTCACTGTTGTCCTGCTCCCGGGTGCTCCGCACTTCTCGCTTGCAAGCAGGGTGGAACCGTGGAATACGTTTTCGTATCTCACCCCTGATTCTCATCAGGGGTGAGATTTTCTTTTTCACCCCTAAATTCAGTTAGGAGGAATCCACATGTCCGAAGAAAACAAGAACCAATACACCTTTGAAAACGAGACCTACCGCAAGACCTACTGGCATACCTGCTCCCATGTGCTGGCCCAGGCCATGAAGCGCCTGCACCCCGAGGTGAAGCTGGCCATCGGCCCCGCCATCGACAATGGCTTCTACTACGACTTCGACACCCCCGAGCCCTTCTCTGACCACGATCTGGAGACGCTGGAGGCCGAGATGCGCAAGATCTGCAAGGAGAAGCTCAAGCTGGAGCGCTTTGAGCTGCCCCGGGACGAGGCCATCGCCTTCATGGAGGAGCGGGAGGAGCCCTACAAGGTGGAGCTTATTCACGACCTGCCCGAGGATGCGGTCATCTCCTTCTACCGCCAGGGCGAGTTCACCGACCTGTGCGCCGGCCCCCATCTGGACTCCACCGGCCGCATCAAGGGCAACGCCATCAAGCTGACCTCCGCCACCGGCGCCTACTGGCGCGGCGATTCCAACCGCAAGATGCTCCAGCGCATCTATGGCGTGGCCTTCCCCAAGAAGGAGGAGCTGGACGAGTATCTGGCCAAGATCGAGGAGGCCAAGAAGCGCGACCACCGCAAGCTGGGCAAGGAGCTGGGTCTGTTCATGCTCCGGGACGAGGGCCCCGGCTTCCCCTTCTTCCTGCCCAAGGGCATGGTGCTCAAGAACACGCTGATTGACTATTGGCGGCAGATTCACAAAAAGTACGGCTATGTGGAGATCTCCACCCCCGTCATCCTCAACCGGCAGCTGTGGGAGCGTTCCGGCCACTGGGACCACTATAAGCAGAATATGTACACCACCGTCATCGACGGAGAGGACTATGCCATCAAGCCCATGAACTGCCCGGGCGGTATGCTGGTCTATGCCAGCGAGCCTCACTCCTACCGGGATCTGCCCCTGCGGGTGGGCGAGATCGGCCTGGTGCACCGCCACGAGCTGTCCGGCGCCCTCCACGGCCTGTTCCGGGTGCGCTGCTTCAACCAGGACGACGCCCACATCTTTATGACCCAGGATCAGCTGAAGGATGTCATTCAGGAGACCGTGCGCCTGTTTGACGAGGTCTATTCCACCTTCGGCCTGTCCTACACCATCGAGCTGTCCACCATGCCCGAGGACCACATCGGTACGGTAGAGGAATGGGAGCACAACCAGGACATCCTGAAAAACGCCATCACCGATATGGGCAAGGAGTTCGTCGTCAACGAGGGCGACGGCGCGTTCTACGGCCCCAAGCTGGACTTCCATCTGTCCGACTCCCTGGGCCGCACCTGGCAGTGCGGCACCATTCAGCTGGACTCTCAGCTGCCCGAGCGCTTTGAGCTGGAGTATGTGGGCGCGGACAACGAAAAGCACCGCCCCGTTATGATCCACCGCGTGGTGCTGGGCTCCATTGAGCGCTTTATCGGCGTCATCACCGAGCACTTTGCCGGCGCCTTCCCTGCCTGGCTCTCCCCCGTGCAGGTCAAGGTCCTGCCCATCACCGACCGGGTGGCCGAGTACGCCGACCAGGTGGCCAAGGCCCTGGACGAGGCCGGCTTCCGGGTGGAGACCGATCACCGCAACGAGAAGATCGGCTATAAGATCCGCGAGGCCCAGATGCAGAAGGTCCCCTATATGCTGGTGCTGGGCGACAAGGAGGCCGAGGCGGGCACCGTCTCCGTCCGCGCCCGGGGCGGCGTGGACAAGGGCGTGATGCCCCTGGCCGAATTCAGCGCGCTGCTCAAGCATGAGGTAGACACCAAGGCTCTTTCCTAATATTTCAGACACACAAAAAATGACCGCGGGACGTTTCCACGTCCCGCGGTCATTTTGTCTGTCGGGCTCAGGTCGCCGGCGCGCCGGTCTCCACGCGCTCGTTGTACAGGCCCCTGGGCACATAGTGGGTGTGCAGCAGGTGGTGGGCCAGATGTCCGCCCGGCTCGCCCAGCCATTCGGCATAGAGCTTCTGCAGGTCGGGATTTTCGTGGCTCTTGCGCAGCACCTTGCGCTCGTCCTCGGAGTACAGGGCCTTGGTGCGCTTGGTGCGGAATTCCGGGTCCTCGGTGCGGGGCTGGCCGCCGCCGGCGATGCAGCCGCCGGGACAGCCCATGACCTCGATAAAGTGGTAGGGGGACTCCCCTGCGGCAATCTGGTCCATCAGGATGTCTGCCCCGGCCAGGCCGGAGGTCACGGCCACCTTGACCTCCACGCCCTCCAGATGGCTGTACTGGGGCAGCGCGCCCTCGATCTTCAGGCTGGCGGTCTTGACCTGTTCCAGCCCCACGATGGGGGTAACGTGCAGGTTTTCAAAGGGCAGCTCCCGGCCGGTGACCAGCTCGTAGACGGTGCGCAGGGCGGCCTCCATCACGCCGCCGGTGACGCCGAAGATGTCCGCCGCCCCGGTGGACAGGCCCAGGGGCGCGTCAAAGTCCTCGTCCGGCAGGTTGACAAAGTCGATGCCCGCGCTCTGGATCATCCTGCCCAGCTCCCGGGTGGTGAGCACGGCGTCCACGTCCCGGTTGCCGTCCACTTCCATCTCCGGCCGCTGAATCTCATATTTTTTGGCCGTACAGGGCATGATGGACACCGTGAAAATATCCTTGGGGTCCATACCCAGCACCTGGGCGTAGTAGCTCTTGGTCAGGGCCCCCAACATGGTGTGGGGCGCCTTGCAGGTGGACAGGTGGCCCACCTGATCGGGGTAGGCGTGCTCGATGTGCTTCACCCAGCCGGGGGAGCAGGAGGTGATCATGGGCAGCACCGCCGTGCCGCCGGTGAGCGCCGCGGTGACCCGCTGGAGGAACTCGGTGCCCTCCTCCAGAATGGTCAGGTCGGCGGCGAAGTTGGTGTCGAACACATCGTCAAAGCCCAGCCGGCGCAGGGCGGCGGCCATTTTCCCCGTGACCGGCGTGCCCACCGGCAGGCCGAAGCACTCGCCCAGGCCGGCCCGGACGGCTGGCGCGGTCTGGACGATGACCCGCTTGGAGGGGTCGTCCAAAGCGGCCCACACGGCGGCCAGGCCGTCGGTCTCCCGCAGGGCCCCCGTGGGGCACACCACGGTGCACTGGCCGCACATGGCGCAGGCGGTGGAGTTCAGCGGCAGGCCCATGGAGGGGGAGATCACGGTCTGGAACCCCCGGTTCTGGGCGGCGATGGCGCCCACCTGCTGAATCTCATTGCATACGGTGACGCACCGGCGGCAGAGGATGCACTTGGAGGTATCCCGGGTGATGGACGGTGACACGTCCACATGGGCGGGCCCCATGGCTCCCTCCAGCCGGCACTGGGTAACGCCCAGCTCCTGCCCCAGGGCCTGGAGCTGGCAGCTCTGGTTGCGCTCGCAGGCCAGGCAGTCCTTGGGGTGGTTGGAGATCATCAGCTCATAGAGCATTTTGCGGGCCTTGCGCACCTTGGGGCTGTTGGTGCGCACCACCATGCCCTCCCGGGCCTTCACCATGCAGGAGGCCTGGAGGTTTTTCGCCCCCTCCACCTCCACCACGCAGATGCGGCACGCGCCGTACTGGTGGACGTTCTCCAGGAAGCACAGGTTGGGGATATGGATGTCGTTGGCCTTGGCCGCCTCCAGAATGGTGGCCCCGTCGGGGGCGGTGCAGGCTTTTCCGTTTATGGTCAAATGGATCATCTTGTTCACCTCCGGTCACAGTGCAGGCAGCGCAGAGACTCTGCCATGGCGTCCAGGGTATGGAAGCCGCAGGCCACCTCGCAGAAGTTGTCGCGGCGCTGGTCCACATCCAGCCGTTTGGTCGGGAAGCGTTCGTGCTCCTCCACCTCACCCACGGGAATGACGGGAATGTCGATCTCCTCGCCCTTGTTCAGCTCGCCGGTGCCGCCCAGATAGCGGTCGATGCTGGCCGCGGCCTTCTTGCCGTCGGCGATGGCGTTGACCACCACGCTGGCGCCCCAGGGGGCCGCGTCGCCGCCGGCAAACATACCCTCCTTGGGGGTCTGCGCGGTGAACTTGTCGGTGGGGAAGGAGGGGTTGCCCGCCTCATCGGTGGGCAGGGACATGGCATCCAGCTCCTGGTTGATGGCGGTCACCACTCCGTCGCACTCCAGCACGTAATCCGAACCGGGGATTCCGCTGGTCCGGCGGCGGCCGTCGGAGCCGAAGTCGCCTTGGCGCATGGCGCGCACCTTGATTCCAGTCACCCGGCCGTCCTGGCCCATCACCTCGATGGGCGCCGTCAGGGTGAGGATGCGCACGCCCTCCTCCAGGGCCTCCTGGACCTCCTCCCGGTCGGCGGGCATCTCGTCCTCCGTGCGGCGGTAGATGACAAAGACCTCCGCCGCCCCCAGGCGGATGGCGGTGCGGGCGCAGTCCATGGCCGTGGAGCCGCCGCCCACCACCGCCAGACGGCGGGGCACGGAGCGGTCCCGGTTTAGGCCCACCCGGCGCAGGAAGGCCAGACCGCTCTCCACGCCGGTCAGATCCTCGCCCGGAATGTCCATGCGCTTGGATTTCTGGGTGCCGATGGCCACATAGACCGCGTCGTTGCGCTCCATCAGCTCATCCATGGTCATGACCGAGCCGGCCCGGGTGCCGATTCGGGCGCTGGTGTGGATGGTCACGCCGGCGTTTTCAATGGCGCGGATCTCCTTGGCCAGTACCTCGTTGGGCAGGCGGTATTCGGGGATGCCCCAGTAGAGCACGCCGCCGGCCACCTCCTCGGCCTCGTAGACGTTGACCTCGTGGCCCAGATGGGCCAGGTAGTAGGCGCAGGTCAGGCCGGACGGGCCGGAGCCCACCACCGCCACCTTTTTGCCCGTGGGCGGCAGCGGCTTGACCGCCGGGATGTTGAACTCATCCCGCAGGACGTAATCGCCCACGAACCGCTTGATGGAGCAGATGGACAGGGCCTCGTCCACCTGAGCGCGGCGGCAGTGCCGCTCGCAGGGGTGGGTGCATACCCGTCCGCACACAGCGGGGAAGGGATTGTCCTGGCGAATGAGCCGGTAGGCGTCCATGTACCGTCCGGCGGCCACCAGGGACATGTAGCCGGGCACGTTGACCCCGGCGGGGCAGGCGTTGCGGCAGGGCGAGGTATAGAGGTTGGAGCACACGCCCGCGTCGCAGTGCTTGGCCCGGATGTGGGTCTCATACTCGTCCCGGAAATAGCGGATGGTGGACAGCACCGGGTTGGAGGCTGTCTGGCCCAGGCCGCACATGGCGGTCTGTTGCAGGGTCTCGGCCAGCTCCTCCAGCATCTCGATGTCGCCCTCTCTGCCCTCGCCTTCGGTGATCCGCTCCAGAATCTCCAGCATCCGGCGGGTGCCCACCCGGCAGGGCAGACACTTGCCGCAGGATTCATCCACGATAAAGTCCATGAAGTAGCGGGCGGTGTCCACCATGCAGGTGTCCTCGTCCATGACGATCAGGCCGCCGGAGCCCATGATGGCCCCCAGGGCGGACAGGGATTCATAGCTGACCGGGGTGTTCAGATGTGCCTTGGTCAGGCAGCCGCCGGAGGGACCGCCGGACTGGATGGCCTTGAAGCCCTTCCCGTCCACGATTCCGCCGCCGATTTTGTAGATGATGTCCCCCAGAATGGTGCCCATGGGCACCTCCACGATTCCGGCGTTGACGATGTCCCCCGCCAGGGCGAACACCTTGGTGCCCTTGGACTGCTCGGTGCCGATGGCGGCGTACCAGTCCGCGCCCTGGTGGATAATGGGGGCCACGTTGGCCAGGGTCTCCACATTGTTGATGATGGTGGGCTTTTCAAACAAGCCGGACTCGAAGGGGAAGGGCGGCTTCTGCCGGGGCTCGCCCCGGCGGCCCTCAATGGAGGCCAGCAGGGAGGTCTCCTCGCCGCAGACGAAGGCGCCCGCGCCGATTCGAATCTCCAGGTCGAACTGGAACCCGGTGCCGAACAGAGGCGCGCCCAGCAGTCCGGCGGCCCGGGCCTGGTCAATGGCCGCGCCCAGCCGCTCCACCGCCAGGGGATACTCCGCCCGGACGTAGACAAAGCCCTTATCCGCGCCGATGGCGTAGCCGCCCAGCATCATGCCCTCGATGATGGAATGGGGGTCACCCTCCAGCACGGAGCGGTCCATGAACGCGCCGGGGTCGCCCTCGTCGGCGTTGCACACCATGTACTTCTGGCCGCCGGGAGCCTTCAGGCCGGCCTCCCACTTCACGCCGGTGGGGAAGCCGGCGCCGCCCCGGCCCCGCAGGCCGGACTTCTTCATCTCGTCCACCACGTCCTGGGGGGACATGGACGTGACCGCCTTGGCAATGGCGGCATAGCCGTCCCGGGCGATGTAGGCGTCCAGCGAGCCGTACTCCATGCGGCCGCAGTTGCGCAGGGCCACCCGCACCTGCTCCCGGAAGAAGGAGATGTCCTCCAGCTTGGGCACCCGCTTCTTGCGGTAGGCGTCGTAGAAGGTGTACTCCATGCACACCTCGTCGTCCAGCAGATGCCGCTGGACCACATCGGTCACCTTGGCCGGGTCCATCTTGGTGTAGAAAATGCCGTCAGGCTCCACCAACAGCACCGGCCCGGCGGCGCAGGTGCCCATACAGCCGGTGACCAGCACCTGCACGGTGTCGGTGAGGCCGTTGGCCTCCAGCGCCTCGATCAGGGCCTGCTGGACCTCCTGACAGTGGGAGGAGACGCAGCCCGCGCCGCCGCACACCAGCACCTGCCGGGCATAGCCCGCCTGCCGGTCCAGATAAGCCCGCTTGATCTCCTCCAGCTGGCTCACACGCTCGATCACGCTCACGCGTTCTCCCCTCCTTCCTGATAATACCGGGCCAAAATGGTCTCCAGCTTATCCGGGTCCACCTGCTTGTAGACCGTATCGTCAATGGACATGGCGGGCGCCAGGCCGCAGGCGCCGATGCACCGGGCCACCTCAAAGGTAAACACCCGGTCGGGGGTGGTGTCCCCGATGCCGACGCCCAGCAGCTCCTGGAGCCGCTCCACGATCTTCTTGCCGCCCCGGACGTAGCAGGCGGTGCCCAGACAGACCCGGATGGTATGCTTTCCCCGGGGCTGGGTGGAAAAGAAGGAATAAAAGGTCACCACGCCGGACACCTGAGCTACCGGAATGTCCAGCTCGTCGGCCACCACCCGCTGGACCTCCAGCGGCAGATAGCCGTAAATGCTCTGGGCCATATGGAGCACCTGGATCAGGCACCCCTCCCGCCCTTTATAGTCCCGGGCCACCTGGCGCACCCGCTCCAGCAGCTGGCTCTCGCTCTCCTGCCCGCAGCCGCAGCAGCAACAGGTCCCCTGACCTTGCGTTTCCTGCATGAGATCAGCACCTCCCAGTTGTGGATTTGCCGCGGCGCCGAACCAGGTCCGCGGCCTTATGCCCCCAGCATAAAGCATTCTTCGGCCGTTTGTCCAGCGTTTTCGGCACTAATTTAATTTTTCACAATCTTTTTGTGTGATTTCTTTCACAAAATTGTCTTTTTCCTTTTTATTCAAAACTTTTCTTATTGAGAGTGATTCTTCAAAACGCCCCGAAGCCTTGGACGGCCGGGTCTGCGTGTTTTGTCAAGAAAATAACACAATGCAAAGCCCCGGCACGCCCGTCCGTTCTTTTATCTCATCGGATGAGACACTTTTTGCAGATTTGGAATATCTCCCTCCGGAAGGCTGTTTTTGGCACAGCTCTATTCCCCGCTTCAGCGGTCTGCACCGCCCTTCTTCTCCACTTTGCCGGACATTCTGGCGGTTTTGTCGGTTTTCTTTTTCCCGCTTCTGTGGTAGGATAACGGTAGTCTCCACGTACTTCTCCGGCCGGTCTGTTTCCGGCCGGCCCATCTTCCGGAAAGGATGAGATCATGCCAAATTACTTTGCCCACCGCCAGTTTGGGGCCAGGGTGCTCGCGGCCCTGCCGCCGGCGCTGGCGGCGGTGCTGGAGCGGGAGCGGGACGCCTTCGACTTGGGGCTCTACGGCCCGGACCCGCTGTTCTTTTACCGCCCCATTCTGCACAGCGCACCCTTTGTCCTGGGCACCTCCATGCACCATAAGCCGGTGCGGCCGGTGGCCGAGCGACTGCGCCGGGCCGTGGAGGAAAACCGCCCCTTTGCCCGGGGCTATTCCGCCGGCTTTTTGTGTCACTTTGCCCTGGACTGCCGCTGCCACGCCTACATCAACGAGCGCAGCGGCCACGGCGTGACCCACTCCGGCATGGAGTCGGAGCTGGACCGCGCCCTGATGCTCCAGGCGGGAATCGATCCGCTGCACACCACGCCCCTGCCCCGGCCCGAGCTGCCCCAGGCGGCCTATGAGACCATTGTTCAGGCTGCCTATCCCGGCGTGACCCCCGCTCAGTATCAAAAGGGCTTTGCCGGGTTCCGCCGGATCAGCCGCCTGCTCACCCGTGCCTCGGGCACCCGTCTGCGGCAGGTAGTCAACGCGGTGTCCCGCATCCCCCTGTGCTCCTTCTTCCGGGAGGCGGTGCTCACCCGCTCGCCCAATCCCGCCTATGCCGCGGACACCGCGGTCCTGCTGGACCTACTGGAACGGGAGGTGGCCCCCACCGCTCAGGCGGTGGCCGGGTTCTTCGCCGCCATTGCCAAGGGCACGCCGCTGTCCTCCGCCTGGTACGACCGGGATTTTGAGGGCAACTCCTTCCCCGCCCAGCCCGCGTCCCGGGCCGCCGGCGGTCCGGCGCTTTGACTGGGGCTTGCCCATGGCTCGAACCATAGAGCTCCCGTTCGCAATCAATGGACGCCCTCCCCTTAAGCATTGTATACAAGGATGGCGAAGCGCAGTTTTCTGCGCTTCGCCATCCTTGTTGTTTTGATTTAGTTCTCTGAATTCTGTCTTATTTCAGAACAGACTCAATGAACTCTGCTAATTCATTCCGACCTTCCTCGGCCTCTGGAATGTCGTGCAGCAGGAAAAATACATGCGGCATAAATTCCCAGCTGTGTAGTTTCACATCTACACCCTCTGCCGCAGCCTGATTGGCACAGCGCAAGCTCATATCCCTGCAAAAATCAATTCCTCCGGTTTGAATCAGCATGGGCGGAAAGCCCCGATAGCTTCCGCGGTTCGGGGACATATAGGGCTCATCCAGACCATGTCCATTTGTGTACATGGTGCTGAATGCAAAACTCTGCTGTAACACAGCGTTATTCGGCTCCCTAATCAGCGCTTGTTTTAGTTCGTTCGGGTCGAACATTTCCGCCCCCGGAGAAACAAGGCACAATCCCGCCGGCAGCGCAATTCCCTTATCCCGCAGATATTGGGTCAGTGCCAAGCAGTAATAGCCGCCTGCGGATTCTCCAATCAGGACAATTCGGTCACTGTGGAAGCCACTGTCCAGCAATGCCTGGTAGGCGTGGATACAATCCTGAATTCCTTCCGGATAGGGATGTTCTGGAGCCAGCCCGTACTCCACAGACATCAAATTCAAACCCAATCGACGCTGGAGCAGCAACATTCCCTGTAAGGCTGTGCAGGGGACTCCGCCGCACCAACCACCGCCATGAATATGAAACAGCAGCGTATCCTTCGGGGCCCCTTCACAGTCGATTCGCGCCGTACGCACACCTCCGAGCATCGTCCAACTGACTGTTAGACCATCTGGCATCTGCCCATTCTCCAAATCGCTTTTCGCTAGCGCCTCCCGATAGGTTTTCAGAACAGCAGGGTCAAAATAATCGTGACTCTCGTCTAAAAAAGACGCGGTGGACAGGATTAAATTTTCTGTGCGATGTCTCACTTATATATTCCTCCTTTAGGGTTCTATGCCACAAGACGCATATTTTCTTTTCTTATTCACTCTTTCCAATGCAGCGGTCATCCAGCGTCAGGACCAAAATAAAGCCAATCACCGCAAATACGCCCAAGACGAGATAGGCGGCCACATAGCTGTTTGTCAACGACTGCGGTACCCCTACCACCGTAGTGGCAAAGGCCACAACAATATTCCAAATGGGCATGATTACGGATAATGCTTTCGAAAAATCATAGCGGCCAAACACGGTAGCGATAATGGCTGGGGTAAGATTGTTGCCCGCACCGATAAAGCATCCCAGCAGTACCGCGGTGACATAGGCAGTCCACGCCCCTGGGAGCAGCATACAGAGAATCATGGCAAAAATGACGATATAGAGCAAAATGGTCGCCCGTTTTGTACTGAATTTGACACCCAGCCACCCCCACAAGTAGCTGAACGGGATGCCCAGAACCGCAGCCACAGTCATCATGCTTACCGCAATGTTCTCGTTCAGTCCCTTGATGATCAGCGTTCTGACCAGCGTGGACAGTATCCCTACCGTAATCATCAGAATAATTCCGTAACCAAAGGAAATCTGCCAAGTCTGTCGCTTTTTCAAAATCTCCCGGGTGGTCAGGGCACTTTTCTTCCGGTACTCCTCTCCCTGCTGGAACGCCGCCTGGACCTGTTCCTGTGTCATGCTTCTGTCGTTATCGGGGTACTCCCCTACCTCCTCTGGATTGTCCCGGAAGCATATATAAGACAAAATCCCCAATGCTAAATAGATTGCGCCCCAGACCAGAAATGTCCCGCGCAAATCGACCTGCGCCATCAGGAAATTAAGCAAATACAGACTAACTGCAGTAGACAGGTTGGAACCCATGGTTACATATCCCTGTACAAGATCTTTCTTGTGTGGGAACCAGTTCGTGATAATTCCGTTAAGTCCGATGTAGGTCGCGCAACTGTTGCCTACACCTATTAAAACACGGCCGGCACAATAGCTAACCAGTCCTTCTGCCATTCCCAGCACACCCATGCCGGCCGCTGCTACGACCCAACACAACAGCACGATTTTTCTGGGACCGATTCGGGTCTGGAGCGCTCCGCACAGCGCCACGCCCGGAATACTAATCAGACTAGCCGCCGTGGCCGCGCCGTACAAGGCTGCCGCATTCACCGAATAAGCACTGGAGAAGGCCGGAATGATCACGTTCGCTCCTTCCACCGTCATCGCCGCAGAGAAAAACCACATCGCCATGCCTAACAGGATAATCAGCCATCCCCGCAGACTGAATCTGCTGCTGGCATCTCTGCCCACTAAATTTTGCTTTTTGCTCATCCAAATCCCTCCAAATCAAACTATTTTTTCTTGTCTCTCTTTACTGAATTTGTTATATCACACAAGGTTCCAGGACGGAAACAAATATTATCCCCTTATTTACAAGCGTTTTCTTGTAAATAAGGGGATTCGTTTAGATTATTTCAAATGATTTGGAGTTGGTCAGCCAAATTGGAAAGTGCTTGAAGAAAGGAGCGCAACTCCGGCGCGGAATCTTCTCTACGCCAAACCGCACCAATTATGCCTTCTACTGCAATCGGGATTCGACGCAGGCCGGGGGCACGGAAGAGCAGAGAATACCGCCCGCCGATTCCCACCGCTTCTCCAGCTTCCACAATCATGCGCTCCAGATTGACTGACATCTCCGGCTCATGCTGCAGTTTCGGCCTGCTTCCCCATTCGGTAAAATAGTCCTGTAAATATTTCCAAATTACATTGTTTTCCGGTCCCGCGAAAATTACGCTGTCTTTCAGGTCCATTAGCGTATGGACCTGATTCCAGTTCGGGAATTTTCGTGAGATAAACGCGAAGGTCTCGTCGTGCGTCACTGTTTTGGAGGCAAAATGAGCCGGGATTTTCATTCCCAGTGGCATAATCGCCAAGTCGATTACGCGCTCTTCCAGACGGCGGAACAGATCGGAGTAGTTGGGGTACGCATGTAGCTGAAGGCTTATTTCTGGATAGAGATCGAATAGAGAATCCCTAGCACGAAACAGTAACGATCCAAAATCCAGATTTTCGAAGCAGCCTACTTTAAGGTGCCGTCTGGTATTCTGGCGAAAAGGCGCCGTCACGCACTGGAATTCTTTCATCGTCCGGCGCAAAAATTCTGCCATGACCCGGCCGCCTTCCGTCAGCTGAACGCTTTTGGTAGTACGGATAAACAGAGGAAACCCTAAGTCCAGTTCCAGGGAAGCTATCTGTGCGCTAAGTGCCTGCTGAGAGACATACAGCCGTTGGGCTGCCCGGCTGAAATTCAGCTCCTCAGCCAGCAACAGAAAGCTTTTGATTTTCGAATCGGTAATCATAAGTCCGCCATCCTCTCTGAAGTAGGCTATTCAAACCTTACTCTTCCGGATATACGTAAGCGCTATCCAGTATATTTTAATTATAACATAGCTCGTCAAAACAAACGCGCCCCCTCCGGCTGAGCCGGAGGGGGCGGTCGCGTTTTCTATGGGCCTAGCGTTTGGCGAAGCGCGCCAGGACCCGCGCAAAGTCCGGGTCACTGCGGGCGAAGGCCAGCTCCTCATCGGTCTCCAGCTGCTTCACCATCGTCTCCACCAGGGCGGCGGAGAAGGTCTCCTCCCCGTTTTTGCCGGGGATGTGCCGGTAGAGGGGCGAGGCATTCAGATCCCATCGCCGTTCCAGGGCGGCCAGCACCCCCTCCAGGGCCTGCACGCAGGCCGCCGCATCCTGCCGGCCCACAGCCATCTGGAAGGCCGGCAGCTCCGCGCACACGGGCATCAGGTCGTAGCGCAGGGCGGTCTCCCGCTCCAGAGCCGCATAGGTCTCGGCGTCCGCTGCGCGGCCCTGGGCCAGCGCGATCTCCATCAGGCTGCCCAGCAGGTCGGAGAGCCTGGTTACAGTCTGGAGCAGCTTACGCTCCAACAGCACCAGCGCCTCGTCATACTTTTTCTCCTTCCGATACAGCTTGGCCCGCATCAGCTCCTTGTCCTGGCCCGGCGGGTCGGGCAGCTGGTCCAGCAGCTCCTCCGCCCGTTCATAGTCCTCCTGCTCTGCCGCCCGGGCCACCAGCATTCCCAGGGCGGCCTCCCGCACCTCCCGCTCCTCGCTCTGCGCGGCCCGTTCGAAGAGGGCGTCCAGCTTGGGCTGAAATGCTTCCGTCTGCTCCGGGGCGTAGAGGAACAGCGCCCCCCGGAGCACCGCCGCCAGCTGGTAACACAGCAGTCCGCAGGAGGGGAATTCCCGCAGCTTCTCCATGGCGGTCTCGTAGCCCGCCGCGAATCCCTGGGCCTGGATCTGCTCGCAGATCTGATTGGAGATCGCCCCGATCTCCTGGGGGGTCAGGTCCTCCTGAAAGGACAGCAGCGTATTCAGGTCCACCCCCAGCAGCCGGGCCAGCGGGGGCAGCAGGGTGATGTCCGGGCAGCAGATTCCCCGCTCCCATTTGTTGACCGCCGGCGTGGAGACCCCCAGGGCCTGGGCGACCTGCTCCTGCGTCAGCCCCCGCTCCCTGCGGCGGGCACGGATGGTCTCATTGAGCTTCATCAGCGTTTCACGCTCCTTTGATTTGGGTTGGAAAACGCGTTTTCTGCCTTTATTGTACCAGCCGTGCCCGGAGCTCCGCAACGGAGATTTGGTTAACCTTTTGTCCCATTTTTTAACCGGAGGTTTTCCCCCGGGAATCCGGCGCGAGGCCGGAAAACCGGCCCCGCGTCCAAGGTCCTGTCATTCCTCCAGGCGGGTCATCCGGCTCAGCTCCACCCAGGTCCCGGCGATTTGGACGGCGGTGACCTGCGACGGGTCCACGGCCTGCCAGTAGCCCAGCCGATCCATCTGACCGACGCCCTCGCTGCTGACGTCTCTGCCGCTGCGGCTGCCGGAATAATCCGTCCCATCGGCCAGCCTCACGCGGTCGATGCTCAGTCCATCCAGCCGTCCGTCCTCAAGGCCGCCGCCGGACCAGATAAACGACGCTCGGACGCTGAAGGGGTAGATCTCCATACCGGTGATGGTCACCGTCTCACCGCTGTCCAGAGTCAGGGGCACCGCACCCTCGTAACAGACGGACACCTCCCGCGCCGTGAGCTCGAAGGTGAACTCCCAGCTGCCCGCGATGGTGGTTCCGCCCTCTTCCAGGTCCTCCAAATGGATGGTATAGGCGCCGTCCTCCAGATCGCTCCGCTCGTAGGTGACCAGCATACGGTCCGTCCCGTCCCCCTGGCGGTAGACCCAGATCTGGTCCGGCCTGCGGCTGTATTCACGCAGCTGATCCATCCAGGCCTCCAGCTCGGCCCGACTGAGTTCCGGATAGGCCGCCTCCAGCCGCTGGAGGTAGTCCTCCGGCTCCAGCCAGCTCTGTCCGCTCTGCACCGCATTAAAGGTGTTGAAGGGCAGGTCCTCCCCCTCCAGGGTAAAGGCCATGATCAGCGTACGTCCGTCGTACAGCAGGCCCTCCAGGGTCAGGGTAGTCCCCTGATCGGTCACGCTCTGCCCCACCACGGTCCCCATGCCCGCGAAGAGTTCCTGCATGGCCTCCTCATCGGCGCTGCGGGGGATGAGCGGTGCGAACCACTGGTGGAACGCCCCCGTGGCCACCGCCGCCGTGCAGGCTGTCAGCAGGGCGGCCAGCACCGCCGCCACCCACACCAGCCTCCGTCTGCGCCGCCGGATTCCGGCGCGGGCCCTGGTCTTGATCCGTGCCAGCGCGTCCGGGGACAGGGCCGGCCCATCGGTCTCCAGTCCGGAGAGATATTCATACTGCGTCTTCATGGCGACACCTCCTGTTTCAGCTTCTGCCGCACCCGGTGCAGCCGGGAGCGGACGGCGGATTCGGTCATTTGGAACCGCTGGGCCAGCTCCTGCGCGGTCTCCAGCAGCACATAGTGGCGCACGAACAGCTCCCCGTCCGGCGGCGAACAGGCCAGTACCTGTTCCACCAGCTCCCGGTCCATCAGCTGGCGGTCCGGCGGCATCTCTTCCTCCGCCTCCTGGTCAAACAGCGGCACCTCGCCCCGCCGGCGCAGCGCCCGCCAGCGGTCCACCGCCAGGTTGCGGGCAGCCGTCAGGATAAAACCCCGCAGCGTCTCCGGCCGGAGCTTCCGCGCGTCCTGCCACACCTTCACCATCACGTCGGCGGTGATCTCCTCCACCTCCTGGGGCCGGTCGGGCAGGATTCGGCGCGCCACGGCGGCGGCCAGGGCCGCATAGCGGTCGCACAGCAGCTCCATGGCCCGGTCCGGCTCGGTCCGGAACAGCTTCAGCAGGGCCCGGTCATCCATCGTCCGTCGCCTCCTTTCATTCCCTTTCACTTATCATACGACGCGGCGGGCCAAAACGGTGCGCAAATCGTAGAATTTTTTTCGATTCCGCCGTGACGCGCCTCTTTCTTGCAAAAAGCCGGGATTTCTGGTACAGTGGTAAGACCATTGACCGACCCGCAGCGCCCCAGTTCCGACGGGCCCGGTTTCCCGAAAGGAGCATTCGCGATGCGCGACCCCTCTCTGCTGGCGCGGCTGGAGGCCTACGCCTCCTCCGGCGCCCTGCCCATGCACATGCCCGGCCACAAGCGCAACCTGACGGCCGCCCCCTTTTTGGCTCCCCTGGGCGGCGGGCTGGACATCACCGAGATCGACGGCTTTGACAACCTCCACGACGCCCAGGACGTGCTGCGCCGGGAGATGGAGCGGGCGGCGGCCCTCTGGGGCGCCCGCCGCTCCTTCTTCCTGGTCAATGGCAGCACCTGCGGCCTGCTGGCCGCCGTCTACGCCGTGGCTGCGGGCGGCGGCTCCGCCATCGTGGCCCGTAACTGCCACAAGGCAGTGTACCACGCGCTGGAGCTGTGCGGACTCACCCCCCGCTATCTGCTGCCCGACTGGTGCGCCGAATGGGGCATTTACGGCTCCGTGTCTCCCGAATCCGTGGCCGCGGCCCTGGCGGACACGCCCAACGCCAGGTTCGTCCTGCTGACCAGCCCCACCTTTGAGGGAGCTCTCAGCGATATTTCGGCCATCGCCAAACTGTGCCACCAGGCCGGCGTCCCCCTGCTGGTGGACGAGGCCCACGGGGCCCATCTGGGGCTGGGGGGCTTCCCGGCAGAGGCCCTGGCCTGCGGGGCCGACGTAGTCATTCAAAGCGCCCACAAGACCCTGCCCTCCCTGACTCAGACCGCCCTGCTCCATGTGGGCGGAACGCTGGTGGACGACCGGGCGGTGGCCCGGGCCCTGAACATCTTTGAGACCAGCAGCCCCTCCTATCTGCTGATGGCCTCGCTGTCCGGCTGCGTGCGCTGGCTGGAGGAAGGCGGGCCGGACTGCTTTTCCGCCTGGCGGGCGGGTCTGGCCGCCTTTGACGAGGCCGTCTCCGGCCTGACCCGGCTGCGGGTCACCGGCGGGGCCGGAAGCCCGCCGTCCGGCGTGTTCGGCTGGGACGGAAGCAAGCGGCTGATCCTCTCCGGGCCCGCCGGCCGGACCGGACCGGCGCTTATGGACGCGCTGCGCCGCCGGTACGCCATTGAACTGGAGATGTCCATGCCCCACTATGCCCTGGCCATGACCGGCGCGGGGGATACGCCGGACTCCCTGCTGCGGCTGGCCCGCGCGCTGACCGAGCTGGACCGGGAGGCCGGCGGCGCTCCGGTGTCCGTCCCCCTCCAGCCGCCTCCGCTGCCCCCGGTGCGCCAGAGCGTCCAGTCGGCGCTGGCCCGGACGCCTCAGCTGCTCCCGCTGGAGGAGGCAACGGGCCGGGTGTGCGCCCAGTACCTGTGGGCCTATCCCCCCGGCGTGCCGCTGCTGGTCCCCGGCGAGGAGATCACCGCCGCCTTTCTGGAGCAGGCCCGCGCCCTGGTCCGGGGGGGTGTGGCGCTGCGCTCCCCTCAGGAGGTGCCGGAGGGGAAGATTTTGGTTCTGCCGGACCACGCCCCTCTTGACGATAGTCCGTTCTATGGTGTATAGTATATTTGTATCGTTTGAACTCAGAGGGAAGGAGGGAATCATTCCATGAAGCGTATTCAGACTCTCGAGACCCGCGATCTGGCGCAGAGCGCTCAGCACGGCGGCTGCGGCGAGTGCCAGACCTCCTGCCAGTCCGCCTGCAAGACCTCTTGCGGCGTGGCCAACCAGGTGTGCGAGAACCAGAACAACCAGTAACCAGATCGTTCCAGTCTGCCGCTTGGCCTCTTGGGGACAAGCGGCATTTTTCTGGAATCAGGAAGGAAATCGAACGCTGTGATACATCAATACAAGCTCAACGGCTACAACATTGTGCTGGACGTGTGCTCGGGCTCGGTCCACGCGGTGGACGAGGTGGCCTACGACATCATCGCGCAGTACGAGACCAGCACCCCCGAACAGATCATCGCCGCCGTCACCGCCAAATATCCGGCGGTCACCCGGGCCGACGTGGAAGAATGTCTGGCTGACGTGGAGGCGCTGAAGGCCCAGGGCAAGCTGTTCTCCTCCGAGGATTACACCGCCCAGGCCATCGACTTCAAGGCCCGCAGCACGGTGGTCAAGGCCCTGTGCCTGCATGTGGCCCACACCTGCAACCTCAACTGCGAATATTGCTTTGCCAGCCAGGGCAAATACCACGGAGAACGCGCTCTTATGAGCTACGAGGTGGGCAAGCAGGCCCTGGACTTCCTGGTGGCCAACTCCGGCACCCGGCGCAATCTGGAGGTGGACTTCTTCGGCGGCGAGCCGCTGATGAACTGGGACGTGGTCAAGGACTTGGTGCGCTACGCCCGCAGCATCGAGGAGGAAAAGGGAAAGCACTTCCGCTTTACGCTGACCACCAACGGCGTGCTGCTGGACGACGAGGTCATGGACTTCGCCAACCGGGAGATGCACAATGTGGTCCTCAGCCTGGACGGCCGGAAGGAGGTCCACGACCACCTGCGCAAAAACTACGCCGGCCAGGGCAGCTACGACGTGATCGTGCCCAAATTCCAGGAATTCGTCCGCCGGCGGGGCAACAAGGACTACTATGTGCGGGGCACCTTCACCCACAACAACACCGACTTCACCAACGACATCTTCCACATGGCCGATCTGGGCTTTACGGAGCTGTCCATGGAGCCGGTGGTCTGCGCCCCCGGCGAGCCCTATGCCCTGACGGAGGAGGACCTGCCCGAGCTCAAGCGGCAGTATGAGCTGCTGGCCTGCGAGATGCTGCGCCGGGAGAAGGAGGGCCGGGGCTTCACCTTCTACCACTACATGATCGACCTGACCCACGGCCCCTGCATCTACAAGCGCATCACGGGTTGCGGCTCGGGCACCGAGTATCTGGCGGTCACCCCCTGGGGCGACCTGTACCCCTGCCATCAGTTCGTGGGGGATGAGCACTACCGCATGGGCGACGTGTGGCAGGGCGTCACCAACACCGCCCTGCGAGACGAGTTCAAGCAGTGCAATGTCTACGCCCGGCCCGAGTGCCGGGACTGCTGGGCCCGGCTGTACTGCTCCGGCGGCTGCGCGGCCAACGCCTGCCACGCCACCGGCAGCATCACCGGCACCTATGAATATGGCTGCGAGCTGTTCCGCAAGCGGATGGAGTGCGCCATTATGATCCAGGTGGCCAAAGCCGGCCTGTAAGCGTGGCCCCTCAAGAAGAAAAAGCGGCCTGCAAGGCAATCTTGCAGGCCGCTTTCCGCGCGGTTTCGTTCAGTTCCGACGCCGGCCCAAAAAGCGCAGCAGGTAGAGGAACAGGTTGATAAAGTCCAGATAGAGCTGGAGGGCGGAGTAGATGGACGCCTTGGCCAGCATGGCCTCGTTCCCGGCAAAGCCGTAGTAGAGGTGCTTGATCTTCTGGGTATCGTAGGCGGTAAAGGCCAGGAAGATCGCGATTCCGATCAGGCAGTACAGCCGCTCCATGGCTCCAAAGGCGGGGATGAACAGGGACAGCAGGCCAAAGACGATGAGGAACAGCAGGCCGCCCACCAGAATGGTGCGGATTCGGGACAGGTCCATGGTGGTGAAGTAACCAAACAGGGCCATAACGCCGAAATACAGGGCGGTCACCGCAAAGACCAGAATCATGCTCATCACGTCGAAGATCAGGAAATAGGTGGAGAACACCAGTCCGGTCAGCACCGCATAGGCCAGAAACAGTGCCCGTGCCGCACCCACCGACAACTTGGTGATTCGGGCGGCCAGCACCAGCACCACCGCCAGCTCCGCCACCAGCACGATCAGGTGGAAATAGGGGACGCTGATCAGCAGCGAGATGGTCATTCCGGACACATAGCCGAGCAGGGCCACGCCGAAGGTGACGGCCAGACCCAGAAACATCCACAAAAAGGTCTTGGCGGTATAGCGCTGCAGGCTTTCACCTGTCTGGACCTGTTCCAGGTCCCAGCCCTGTGGAGATCGATTCTCTTGGTACAAGGTTCATTCGCTCCTTTCGCTGGTTCGCCCGCTTCCGTCCAAAGGGAGCGGGCCGTTCCGGGGACGGCGTTTTCTCCGCCCCCGCGCGCCGCGTGTCCGCGGCTTTTGCCCCCATCATACCACATAGCTCGCCGTCTGTCCATAAAAACACCAGAAAAACCGGCGCTTCCCATTGCGCCGGGCCGAAATTTGGGGTATGCTTTGGGTAAGAAGTTTTTCCGGAAGAAAGAGGTCATGTCTATGACAACACAGCTGCAATTTGTGATTCCCACCCTGCTGGGGCTGGAGGGACTGGTAGCCGACGAGCTGCGCCGGCTGGGCCTGACCCATGTGGCGGCGGAGAACGGCCGGGTGTTCTGCTCCGGCGGGCCGGCGGACATTCCACGGCTCAACCTCAACCTGCGGGTGGGAGCCCGGGTGTTGCTGGTGCTGGGGCGTTTTCCCGCCAAGACCTTTGACGCGCTGTTCGAGGGCACCCGCGCCCTGCCCTGGGAGGACTATATCCCCCGGGACGGCCGGTTCCCGGTGAAGGGCTATTCCCTCAACTCCCAGCTCCACGCGGTCAGCGCCTGCCAGTCCATCGTGAAAAAAGCGGCGGCCACCCGCCTGGGAGCGGCCTACGGCCAGAACACCCTGCCGGAGACCGGCGCGCTCTATCAGATTCAGTTCGCCCTGTTCAAGGACGAGGCCGTCCTCATGCTGGACACCTCCGGAGAGGGCCTGTACAAGCGGGGCTACCGGGCCGTGGGCGTGGACGCTCCCCTGCGGGAGACCCTGGCCGCCGCCATGGTGCTGCTCTCCCGCTACAAGGGCAAGGGTCCGCTGCGGGATCCCTTCTGCGGCTCGGGCACCATAGCCATCGAAGCCGCCCTGATCGCCAAGAATCGCGCCCCCGGCCTGACCCGCTCCTTCGCCGCCCAGAAATGGGCCGGGCTCCCTCCGGAGCTGTGGATGGACGCCGTGGACGAGGCCATTTCCAAGGAGTTCCAAGGGCCCTATGACATTCTGGGCTCCGACCTGGACCCCCGGGCGATCGAGATCGCCCGGGCCAACGCGGAGAAGGCCGAGGTGGAGGATCTGGTCCGCTTCCAGGTGGCCGACGCGCTCCAGTTCGCCCCGGCGGAGCCGGAGGGCCGCATCGTCACCAACCCGCCCTACGGGGAGCGGCTCATGGAGAAGCGGGAGGCCGAGGCCCTTTACCGCGGCTTCGGCAAGGCCTATGCCAAGCTCTACCCAAACTGGAAGCTCTATCTGCTCTCCTCCCACACGGAATTTGAGCGCACCTTCGGCAAGCAGGCCGTGAAAAAGCGCAAGCTCTATAATGGTATGCTCAAATGTGATCTGTTTATGTATTTTTAAGCCAAGATTCGTTCCGGCAGAATTCATTCAAACGGAGGCGCTGGGCCATGAAGCATCTGTTTATCATCAATCCGGCCGCCGGCAGGCAGGACAGCACGGAGCGGCTGCTGGAACACATTCAGGCTCTGGAGCTGGACACGGAGCTCTTTCTCACCGCCCGGGCGGGCGACGCGCTGCGCCGCACCCAACAGGCCGTCCAGCAGGGCGAGCCCATGCGGATCTATGCCTGCGGCGGGGACGGCACCCTCAACGAGGTGGTGTGCGGCGCGGCGGGGCACGACCATGTGGCGGTCACCAATGTGCCCAAGGGCACGGCCAACGATTTCCTGCGCATTTTCGGCAAGGGCTGGCGGGCGGGCTTCTCCGACCTGGAGGCCCTGGCCGCCGGTCCCCAGGCAGTCTTTGACCTGCTGGACTGCAACGGCAAGCTGGGCATCGGCGTGGCCTGCGCCGGTGTGGACGCGCGCATTGCCGACGACGTGCACAAATACACCCAGCTCCCCGCCGTGGAGGGGACCGGGGCCTATGTTCTCTCTCTGATCGTCAATGTGCTCTTCAAGGGAATTACCCGCCCCTGCACCGTGGACATGGGCGACTTCCACTATGAGGGAGAGACCGCGATCCTCTGCGCCTGCAACGGCCGGTACTACGGCGGCGGGTTCATGCCGGTAGGAGACGCGATGCCTGACGACGGGGTGCTGGACTTTCTTATGGTCCCCAAGGTGAGCCGCTTCACCTTCTTCCGGCTGGTGGGCCAGTATGCCAAAGGCAAATACCGCAACTATCCTCAGCTGATCCGCCATTATCACGGAGAACGAATCACCTTCTCCTCTGACCAGGAGCTGGTGGCCGTCGTGGACGGCGAGACCGTGAAGGCCAAATCCTTCACCATCCAACTGGCGCAGCAGAAGATCAACTTTTTCTATCCGGCGTATTTGCATTACCGGCCGGAGCAGAACCGCTGAAAGGGCGCGGCCATCTGGCCGCGCCCTTTCGGTTATCGTTCTTCTTCGCACAGTGCCTCCGCCACCCGGCGCAGCAGGGCCGCGGCCCCCACCTGATAGCCGTTGACCGCATAGGCCGCCCGCCCCGCCCGGTCACAGAGGATGGCCATAGGCGGCCGGTCCGGCTCCAGTCCAAAGTGCCGGGCCAGCTCCTCTGCCTGATAGGCCCAATCTTCCGCGCAGACCGTGCGCAGCGCCGGCCACTCGGCCCGAAGCGCAGCCAGGGTGGGCTGACATACCGCCTCTTGACTGCGCAGAAAGGCGGTAGGCTCTACCCCCAGCGCGTCAAAGCCCGCCCGCTGCTCCCGCAGCTCATTGAGCAGATGCTCCGTGGGCTCCGCTCCCTCCTCCAGCCACAGCAGCAGGGTCCCGCTTCCCCGCCCGGGCCGGCCGTCCACCAGGGGCAGGTCCCGCAGCGCAATCAAATCGCAGGGCTGGCAGGTTCGCAGCTGGAGGAAAATATCCTGCCGGTCCCCCGCCGCCAGATCAAATTCCAGGCGGCTGGCAAACTGGTCCCCGTCCGGGAGCCGCAGGGCGGTGAGCACCCGGTAATGGCCTGCGGGCAGCCGGGCAAACAGCCTGTTTCGCTGCCAGGCCCGGTCCCGCAGCAGCAGCTCCTGCCACCCGGTCCCGTCCCAGCGGGCCAGGGACCAGTTCTGGCGGTACCGGAACTGGTCGCCGAAGCTCCGGCGGAAAAAGACCCGGCCGGTCTCCTCCGGGACCTGGGACACAAACAGTCCCTCCCGCCATACCATCACCGTCCCATCCAGGGAGCGCAGATATGCCGGGGTTCCCGCCTTCCGCAGGGCGGCCACATGGCCCGCCGGTCCAGCGGGCAGGGTGCTCCAGTCGGTCAGCCGCTCCCAGGCCACCCGGGGACAGAGCAGGAACCGCCGGAACACCTCCTCCGGATACCGCCCCGCCCAGGGCGCGGCCCGGCGCAGATGGGTCTCCAGCACCTCAGCCGAAACGTCCCGCAGGTCCTTCTCTGTCAGGGTGCGCAGCAGCGCCTCCCGCAGGGGGTCCCCGTCCCGGCTGAGGAAGTCGTAAATCGCGTCAAAATTTCCCCGGGCCATCCGCAGCAGGTCCGCCTGGCCCGGAAACCGGGCCGCCCGCGCCTCGTCGAACCAGCCCGCCATCCGCACGGTGCGCAGGGCGGCGCTGTGCTCCAGGACCGCCGCCCGTTCTCTTTTCTGAGCCGCGGTCAGAGGCGCGGGGTTCACCGGCGCGGCGGCGGGAGCATGGAACGTAAACTCCGTCCAGCCCGCATCGGCCGGCGGATCGGCCAGAACCGCGCCGTCGGACTGGGTCCCGCGGCAAAAGGCCTCCCGCCGGCCGGCGCTGAGGTGGAGGTCGCCCAGGCCCAATTCCACCTGAATCCGCCCTTCCCCGTCGGCGGTCAGCTCCGCCAGCGGCAGGAACCGCGCCTCGTTGAGCACCTCCAGCCGGACCTGTTCCCCCGGCGCGGCCCAGAAGGTATATTGCTTGGTGCGGGCATACCGGGCGGTCTGATTGTGATACAGGGCCTGGCCCCGCCGGTCCAGGGGCGCGCCGTGGAGCGCCAGGTCCTTCACCGGGCCGAAGGTGCGGCTGTGGACCAGCATGGCCCGGGAAGCGGCCGTGTTGAACCAGCCCCGGTCCAGAACCGGTTCCGGCTCGCAGGCCCCCAGAAAGCGCCAGCGGCCGCCGCACAGCACCTCCACCCAGGCGTGGTTGTCGTCGCAGTGGGACCACCGGGGGGCGTACACCTGCCGGGCGGCCAGTCCCACGCTGCGCAAAGCGGCCACCAGAAAGGCGGACTCCTCCCCGCAGCGGCCCACCCCGGAGAAAAATACGGTCCGGGGGGAGGCGGTCCGGTCGTCCTGGGCCTGGTAGGAGGCCTGCTCATGGCACCAGCGGTTGACCTCCAGTACCGCCGCCTCCTGGTCCAGCCCCTTTACCCGCTCCCACAGCAGACCGTAAAAGAGCGGCCGGTGGGAGGACAGGTCCTCGTCGTTGACCCGGGGACAGACCACATAGTGGAAATAGGCCTCTTCCGGCAGGGCGGCGCACCAATCCACCGTCCGCCGCAGCCCGGCGGCGTGGCGGGCAAATTCTTCCATCAGTGCCCGGGGGTACTGGTCCCAGTCCTCCGGCAGCGCCTCCCTGAGATAGGCAAGTTCCGCGTCCATGCGGCATCCCTCCTGCACTTCGTTTGGGGCTATGATACCACACTTTTTTGTGGTATCATAGCAGAAAATACATGGGGAGGACTTCTGATGTCTGCTTATACCATCGAGATCTGCTGCGGCTCCGCCGGCGATGTCTGGACCGCCGCCCGGGCCGGGGCCCACCGGGCGGAGCTCAACTCCGCCCTCTTTCTGGGCGGGCTGACCCCCAGCCTGGGCGCCATGGAGCTGGCCCGGGACGCCGGAATCCCGGTTCTGGCCATGGTGCGCCCCCGGGAGGGCGGCTTCTGCTACACAGAGCTGGAGTTCCGCACCATGCTCACGGACGCGGCCCGCCTGCTGGAGGCCGGGGCGGCGGGAATCGTCTTTGGCTTTCTCCGCCCGGACGGGACAGTGGACGCGGAGCGCTGCCAGGCCATGCTGGAGGTCATCGGTGCGCGGGAGAGCGTGTTCAGCCGGGCCATCGACGTGGTCCCCGACTGGCGGGCGGCCCTGGACACACTGTGCGGCCTGGGCGTGACTCGGGTGCTTACCAGCGGCCAGGCGGCCACCGCGCCGGAAGGGGCATCCGTCATCCGGGCCATGCGGGGTTACGCCGCCGGCCGCATTGCCATCCTGCCCGGCGCGGGCGTCCGGCTCGGCAACGCCCGCGCCCTGCTGGAGGAGACCGGCTGCGACCAGATCCACGCCTCCATGAAGGCTGCGCAGATCGACCGCTCCGCCACCCACAACCCCTGGGTCAGCTTTTCCGGCGGCGTCTGCCCGCCGGAGGAGGAGTACCCCGCTACCGACGGCGGTGCGGTGGCCCAGCTGGTCCGGCTGCTCCAGCCCAAAGCGGCGGACCGCTGAACCGCCCTTCCCTGCTGCGTAAATCAAAACGGGCCGGTCCGCTGCGTCTCCGCAGCGGACCGGCCCGTTTGCGCGAGTTTCAGTTCATCAGCCCTCCAGCGCGAACAGGGCGGCCCCCAGCGCGCCGTTGAGCTGCGCCTTCTCCGAGATTCGCAGCTTGACGCCCAGCAGCTTTTCCAGCTCCGCCACCACGCCCGCGTTGCGGGAGACGCCGCCGGTCATCATGTAGGCCTCCTCGCCCCCCACCCGGCGGCACAGCGCCACGGTTTTGGAGGCCACCGACCGGTTGAGCCCGTGGACGATGTCCGCGGTGGTCTTGTTCTGGGCAATCAGGGAGACCACCTCCGACTCGGCGAACACGGTGCACATGCTGGAAATGGTGATGTCCTCCTTCCACGCCAGCCCGGCGGCGCTCATCTCCTCCAGGGAGAGCTCCAGGGTGCGGGCCATCAGCTCCAGAAACCGCCCCGTTCCGGCGGCGCACTTGTCGTTCATGACAAAGTTGATTACATTTCCCGTCTCGTCGATGCGAATCACCTTGCTGTCCTGGCCGCCGATGTCGATGATGGTTCGCACCTCCGGGTCCAGGAAAAAGGCCCCCTTGGCGTGGCAGGTGATCTCGGTGATGGACTGATCGCCCATCTGAATGGCGCTGCGGCCGTAACCAGTGGTGACCGCCGCCGTGATGTCTCCCCGGGTCAGCCCCGCCTGGGCCAGCGCCTGCTCCAGGGCCCGGTCCGCCCCCGCCGCCGCCCGGGCGCCGGTGGGCAGGATCACCTGGGAGACGATCTGCCGGTCTTCATTCAAAATCACCACATCGGTGCTGGTGGAACCGCTGTCGATTCCCACAAACAGGCCCTTTCCCCGTTTCATGCCGTTCCTCCGTTTCGTCTTGGTCTGCTCCGGCGCGATGCGCTCCGCGAACGCCTCCAGCCGGGTGCGCAGCTGTTCGCTGCTCTGCGCCGTGTAGTCCGATTCCAGCTTCAGCAGGGGCACGGTCAGCTGGCGGCGCAGCTGGGAATACTCAAAGCCGTAATAGTCGCAGAATTTTACGGTGTGGTAGATCACGCCCCGAAGGTTCGGGTCCTGATAGAGAGCCTTGCGCCCGGTGATGTCCGTCATCCGCATACAGGGCAGCTGCTCCAGCAGCGCGCCGGCGTACCACTCCAGGCAGGCGTCAAAGTCCAGTCCCTCCGGCGGCGCGGCCACGCTGCGGTTGTGGACGCAGGTGTCGTTGCGTACCGGGAGAGGCATGGTCCGCTCCATCTGCTCAAACAGCGCATCCCCCACCCGGGCGCCCAATACGCTGAGGTAGGGGCCCGCGGGGCGGTCCGGCGGGCAGAAGGCGGCCCGGAACTTCTCCAGGTCAAATTCCGTCCCCCGGTAGGCGCCGTAGGCCCGGGCCAGGCGCAGCAGCTCCTCCTTCATGCGCGTCCGGGCGCAGGTCCCGCCGGTGTGGAGCGCGTCCATCAGGTAGAGGAAGTCCAGATTCCCGTGTTCCAGCAGCACGTCGTAGACGCTGCGGATGGTGTCGCAGCAGTTGACCAGCACCAGCTCCCGCACCGAGCCCTCCAGGCAGGCCTCCAGCAGCGCCTTGCCGAAGCCGCACAGATTAGGATGACTCACCTGGTCGCTGCGGTCGAAGTTGTCCGGCATTTGGTTGAGCAGCACGCAGGAGCCGCCAAATCCCGCCAGCAGCTCCACCGGCGTGTATTTGCAGATATAGTGGGTCACGCTCACGGCCGGTCCGCCCCCTTCTCCTGTTCCAGCATCTCCAGAAACGCCTCCATCCGGGTGGCCAGCTGGCCCTCGCCGCCGTGGCTGCGGTCGCAGCCGTCTCCGTCCAGAATCAGGCAGGGATAGCCCGCCCGCTCAAACTGCTCCTTGGCCAGCTGCGCGCCCCCCAGCGTGTGCTTGCAGCCCCAGTGGCAGAACCACACCACGCCATCCGCCCGAATCTGCTCCGCCGCCTGAAGACCCCGCTGGATGCGGCGGGAGACCGGGCCGTTGAAGGCGGAGCAGACGATACGCTGCGCCATGGCGGTGTAGGGGTCGGAGGGGTCGGCGTGGACCAAGCCCTCGTAGCACATGTCGCAGCCCACGATCTGCACCTGCTTCCGGAAATCAGTCAGGTCTCGCAGGGGCTTGGCCCAGAAGGGGTTGGTGTGCATCCACATCAGCCGCACTCCGGCGGCGGGCGGCGCCTGCTCCGCCAGGCGCAGGCACTGCTCGGTGTACGCCTCAGTCTCCGGCGTGCCCAGCAGGGTATGCAGGGCGAAGGCGCTGAACAGCTCGCCGGCGCTGTCGCCCAAAATCAGCCGGTCCGACCGCAGGGAGAGGTAGCGGTCGTAGTTGTCCATGCTCCGCTGGCTCCGGGCCACCGCCTCCCGCAGGGCGCCCTGGTCGATCTTCCGGCCGGTCTGCTCCTCCAGGAAGGCCTGCATGCCCCGCAGCTGCTCCGCCACATAGGCCACGGCCGCCTCGTCCGGCTCATAGGGCACGTCGATCACGTACTGCGGCACCCGGAAAAAGTCCGCCAGCCGCCGGAAGGTGAGCAGATTGGCGTCGCAGGCCAGGGTGGTATTGATGATGAACCGGGGCTTGGGCATCAGGCCCCGCTCGGCGGCCCCGATGAAAATTTTATGGTAGGAGCAGAAGGTCTCCGGCAGGCCCTCGTCCTCGGCATATTCCAGGAAAGCCCGCTCGGCCCAGGTCCCGGCCAGAAAGCAGCCCAGTCCCTCACAGGAATAGGGATACAGGCCCAGCACCTGCAGCATCTCGCAGGGGGTGAACAGGCTGACCATGGCGGCCCGGTCCGGGTGGTCCAGGGGGTGGACGATGGAGGTGGTGGTCTCGATGGCCACCTGCTGCGCCGCCCGGTTGAGCTTGCCCGGTGCCACCTTGAGCTGCAGGTTTTTCGCGTGATACCCCAGGCGCAGCAGCCTGCGAGCCAGTTCGGGATTTCGGGGGCAGAGGTCCTGAATGAGGGCCCCAAACCACGGGATGATACCTTCCATAGGAAACTCCTTTGCGTTGTGTGCGGCGGCCGGGCGTTTGCTCCGGCCGCGTGCTGTGTCGCCTTAAGAGGTTATCTTACACGATTTCCCGCTATTTTGCAAATTGCAAAAAGGGCCGGGACTCTCCCACTGGGGAGCGTCCCGGCTCTTTGCCGTTCTGACGATTTGGTTCAGGTTTCGGATACGGACTGGATTCGCTGGCGAATCATAGCCGCCACGACTTTTTCTGCCTGCGTCAGCGCGCTGGAGACCGGCATCAGCATACAGCTGATGGCCGGCATGGGGAAATCCTCCACCGGCAGCGCCACGATCTCTCCCCGCTGGATGTGGACGTTATTCACCCTGGCCAGCCGGGGAAACACGCCCGCCGCGTCGGGCAGCTCCGCAATCATCTGAAAGATATTTTCCAGCTTTTCGATCCAGTAAGGCGGCGCGCTGCTGAAATAGCGGTAGATCGCCCGGTAATAGAACCGCTTCTCCTCCTGAGGATAGGCGATCAGGACCAGCTTGTTCAGCTGCTCCGTGGTCAGATAGGGCTGCTGGGCCAGGGGATTGGAGCGGTTCAAATAGATGCAGAACTGGTCCGCGCCAAAGGCGTCGATGGCCAGGTGATGCTGAATGGCAAAGCTGTGCAGCTTCTGACGCACCTCCTCCAGCGGGGCGGAGCCCAGCACACCGATGGTGTGGTCCGACAGCTTCTGCAGCAGCTCGTCGTCCCGGGCGTTGTAGATCCGCAGGGTCAGATGGGGGTACTTTGCCCGGCACTCCACCACCAGGTCGGTCAGAATCAAATTATACACCAGCGGGGAGGCCACAATCTGGACCTCAGCGCTCTCCCGCAGAGGCGGCGAGGCGAACCGCTCCCAGCCCTCCGCGATCGCCAGAATTTTTCTGGAATCCTCCAGCACCGCGGCCCCCGCCTCCGTCAGGCGCATTCCCTTGGCGGAGCGGTGAAACAGGGCGAAACCCAGCTTTTGCTCCAGTGAATTGATGGACGCCCGCAGGGACTGCTGGCTGATAAACAGGCGCTCCGCCGCCTGATTGATGGACCCGCATTCGGCCACCGCGATCAAATAGCGCAACTGTTGAAACATCATTCCCTGCCTTTCTCCCTTCACGGGCGTGTTTTCCGCCGCGCACCCAGGTATCCCGGGCCGCCGCTGCGTACCTTCAGCATAGCTCAGAAGCGGTTCTTTGTCAAATCTTCAAGAAGGACAGCCGGAGAAGCAACTCTCCGGCTGTCCTTGCCGCATGTGGATTTACAGTTTTCGGGACCAGCCGATCAGACACCCATCAGCAGCCAGTAGGGAATGACCAGCGCCAGCATGCCGACGGTGATCACGATCATTTTGACAAAGCCAAACTTCATGAAGTCCTTCATGCTGACATAGCCCAGAGAGAACATGGTGACCAGGGAGCCGATCTCATAGGGCAGGATGAACTGCTCCAGACCGGCGCAGAAGGCCAGCATCGAGGCCCGGGTGCTCACGTCCAGCGACACCGCGATGTCCGCCAGCGGCTGCGACAGCGAGCTCATGGCCGCCATAGGCGTCATCAGGAAGTTCATCACCACGCCGAAGACGTAGGAGAAGAACAGGAACACATACTCGCTCATGCCGTTGAGGAGCGGCAGCAGCACCGAGGCGATCCATTCGCCCGCACCCACGGCCGCCGCCGCGGAGCCGATGCACATACAGCCTCCGATCATCAGCAGCACGCCGAAGTTGACCTTGACGATATCCTCCGTCTTGCCCACGCCGGCGATAAACAGCACCACCGGCACCGTTACGAAGCCGTACTCGATGGGGAAGCCCGTATAGGTGGTGGTCAGCAGGAAGGCCACAAAAATCACCAGGATCACAGCCGTGATCTTTTCCTGTTTTGTGACCTTGCCCATCTCCGCCAGCTTCATGCGGAAGTAGTCCTTGCCGTTGAACTCCTCGTCCTTGGGCAGAATGATTGTGAGCAGGAAGCACATCAGGACCACCAGCGGGACAAAGACGATGTTTTGGACCAGATAGGTGATCCAGGTCATCTCCTCACCCACAATGGCCAGGGAAACGCCCTGCTGGGTGGGCATGTACAGGAACAGCTGGGTGGTGTTGCAGGCGACGACCGAGGCGCACATAATGCCCGCGGAGGTCTTGCCCGTCTTCATGCCGAACTCCCGGCAGATGCTGGCGCACAGGAAGAACATGACCGTCGCCACCTGGGGAGCGGGGGCGATGATATTCAGCACGATGCCCACGATCAGCACGCCGAAGCAGAAGCCCCGGTAGGTCCCGCCGGTGCGGTAGATCACCCAGTAAGCGATTCGGCTCATCAGGCCGATTCGCTGGAGGGTATTGACCAGAATAAAGCAGGCCGCGCCGATCCACACAATGCCGCCCGCATAGGGTGACAGCGCCTCCGACATGGGCAGCAGGCCGGCCATGTAGTACACAAAGGGAATGGCAAAGGCGGTGATCATCATGTCGATCTGGCCCAGGCACAGACAGAGAATCACCACCAGGGTCAGCGCAAAGCAGGTCCGCATGGGCGCGGTGAAGGTCTCGGTGACGGGGACCAGAAACAGAAGCAGCGGGAGCAGACTAATGATCCAGCGTATCAGCTTGCTTTTCAGCGACATGGTTTGCGTCATGGAAACATTCTCCTCTCGTTTTTGTAATGACTGCGGCTAAGGCCGAAGCAGCATGGAGCTCTTTCCGTGTGATGCGTTCTATTCTCCGCCTGAGGCGGAATCGTTTCCCCCTTTCCATGCTGTGGACGAATGGTTCCCGTGGGGCGGCCCCCAGTTCAGGGATGAGACGCCGCCCCGCGAGTCAGTTTGTAATATCCACCAATCCATCCGTCGCTTTTCTCGGTTTCACTTGTGCCAATTCCACAACTCTCCCTCATTTTTATACCCGGAAGCAAACCAAAAGGGAAGTACATTTATTTTGGCGGATCTGCAAAATATTTTTGCAGCTTCTGCTGGTTAGAACGTGGCCTTTTTCCCCAGATGCATCGCTTCAAAGAAGCCCGTGCGGGTAGCATCCTGGATCTTACCCGGCTTTACTGCATCGCCGATCACGGCAAAATCCGCCACATTTTGGCCCAGCTGATAGGCCTCCTCGGTCAGGGCCTTCATGCCGGCGGCCAAGATCACCGTATCAGCGGGCAGGGTCAGCGTTTCGCCTGCTTCCGTCTCGGCGATGACCGCGTTCTCGGTCACGCGAGTGCATTTGGTGTTCATCAGGACCTTGGCGTCCTTCAGACGGCTGATGCAGGCCTCGTGATGGGACCCGGCGCAGTCCGCGGCAACCCGACCGGTCATCTCCACAATGGTCACGTTCCGGCCCAGCTCCAACAGGTGGATTCCGGTCTCCGCGCCCACCAGGCCGCCGCCGATGATGACCACATTCTGGCCCACCTGATCCTCCCGGCCGTGTACATCCTTGCCGGTAATCACATTGGCGCCCTCCAGTCCCGGGATGGGCGGGTAGGCGTGGACCGCGCCGATGGCGGCAAACAGCGCGTCCGGCCGGATCTCGTCCACCAGCTGCTGGGTCACCTCGCAGTTCAGACGCACCTGAATGTTGGGGTGATTCTGGACGTGCTGGATCATGCGGTCCTTGTAGAGCTTCATCCGGTCCTTAAAGGACACGGTATCGGCGATATTCAGCGTACCGCCCAGCCGGTCCTCCTTCTCGCACAAAATCACGCGGTGGCCGCGCTTGGCCGCGGTCAGCGCCGCCTCCATGCCGGCCGGGCCGCCGCCGGCGATCAGCAGCAGCTTGGATTCGTCCGCCGGCACCGAGGGGTCCAGCCTGGGGTCCGCCTCCAGGCCCGCTCTGGGATTGATGGCGCAGCGGACCAGCCGCTGGGGCTGGCGGCACAGGGAATCCTGGCAGGAGTTGCAGCGCAGGCAGGGCAGGATGTCCTCGTCCTGGCCGTGGAGGGCTTTATAGGGCAGATAGGGGTCGCAGATCAGGCCGTGGGCGATGTTGCACAGGTCAGCCGTGCCCGAGGCGATGATCTGTTCCATGTAGGCCGGGGTGGACAGCGCGCCCACCGTGGAGACCGGGATGTTCATGCCGCCGGATTTTTTCACGATCTCCGCCAGGTAGACGTTGACGCCCTCGGGCATAAACATGCTGGGTGCCATACGTTCGGCCGTGGAAGCGTGATAGACACCTCCGCAGGAGACGCTGATCATATCCACCAGGGGCTCCAGCTTTTTGGCGATCTGGGCCACATCCTCCGGCACCATGCCGCCCGGCAGGACCTCAAAGCCCGAAATTCGGATGTCCAGGGGAAAGTCCCGGCCCACCTTCTCGCGAATCCGCTGGAGCACCATCAGAGGGAAGCGCATCCGGTTTTCCAGGGAGCCGCCGTATTCATCGGTGCGTTGGTTGAACAGAGGGCTCAGGAACTGATGGAGCAGCCAGCCGTGGCCCATGTGAATCTGGGCCATGTCAAAGCCGGATTCCCGCAGCACCGCCACCGTGTCGGCGAAGTTATCCGCCACCACTGCCATATCCTGCTCGTTCATGGCGTGGACGATAGTGCCGTCGCCCCGGTTGAAGCCCCGGTCGTTGGAGTAGGGGTTGGGACCCATGGGCGCCATGCCGTGGTTGAACTGGGTCGGAGAGAATACGCCGCCATGGGAGACCTCTACGCTGAGCTTGGCGTTGTAACGGTGGGCAATGTCTGCCAGCCGCCACAGAGAGCGGCGGTTATCCGCCGCGGTCAGCATCACGATGTCCACATGGGTCTTGCCGCCGCAGGGGCCCTCGCCGTTGCCCACGATGCTCTCACCCATGGTGATCAGACCCGCGCCGCCCTTGGCCACTTCCTCAATGTACTGGATGTTCTCCTCGGCAAAGCCGCCGTCCGGGCTGCGCTTGGTGTAGGACATCGGAGCCAGGGCGATCCGGTTTTTTACGGTGATGCTTCCGATTTGCAGAGGGGAAAACAAATTGGGATACTTCTTACCTTCCATTTGCACCATACTCTCCTTTTCTTGGCCGCTGGGCCTGCTTTATTATGTCTTGGGCGCTGTTTTTCCGGATTCAGTGTAGCAAACGCGGGGCAAAATGAAAAATAGGAAGTCTGAATAGTCCCATTGGTTTTCTGAATGCGTTTTTAGCTGCAAAAATAGTTTGCAGCTCTGGGCGGAATAATCTTCTCCCCAAACCGCGTGCCCCATGCTAAGATAAACTTATCCACATCCCTCCCTTTCGCAGACCCGTTATTTCCACATTTTCAGAAAGAAGGTAGGATCTTATGTCTGGACAGCCCTATGAACAGCTCTATCCCCATCTTTTCGCGCCTATGCAGGTCGGTTCCAACACATTCAAAAACCGTATCTTCACCGCGCCCACCCACCTGCCGATCTCCATCGACAGTCAGGGGTTCCTGACCAAAGAGGGCATGACCTATTACGGGAATTTTGCCAAGGGCGGCTCTGCCGCCATCCATATGGGTGAGGTCATCATGGACCGTAAAAACTCCCTAGCCCATGAAGACCATATGAATCTGATCGACGAAAATACCCTTCAGACCCTGAATACCTTCAACGAATACGCCCACATCTTTGGGGCCAAGACCTCGGTGGAGCTCAATCACTCCGGTCAGTTCGCCATGCCCCAGTTCGGCGACGGCAGCGACCCCATGGGCCCGGTGGAGATGAATATGCCCTCCGGCACCCATGTGCGCATGATGAACGAGGACGACATGGCCTATGTGGCCAAGATTTACGCCAAGGCCGCGAACATGGCCAAGCGGGGCGGCTGCGACATGGTGTGTATGCACTACGGCCACGGCTGGCTGATGGGCGCGTTCCTGAGTCCGCTGGTCAATACCCGTACCGACCAGTACGGCGGCTCCCTGGAAAACCGGATGCGCTTCCCCCGCATGGTCCTGGAGGAGGTCCGCAAGGCCGTGGGCAAGGATTTCCTCATTGAGGTGCGAATCTCCGGCGACGAGTACACCCCCGGCGGCATCGTCATCGAGGATGCCATCGAATATGTAAAAATGATCGAGGACCTGGCGGACCTGGTCCACTTCTCCGCCGGCAACCGTCTCTTCCCCGAGACCCGCGCCATCATGCACCCCTCCCACTTCCTGGAGGAGGGGCACAACGTCCATCTGGCCGCGGCCGCCAAGAAGGCCGGCATCAAAATCCCGGTGGGCGCCATCGGCTCCATTCAGGACCCGGCCTTTGCCGAGCGCGTCCTGGCCGAGGGCCAGGCGGACTATATCCTGCTGGCCCGGGCCTGGGTGGCGGACAACGACTGGGCCAACAAAGCGCGGGCCGGAAAGGCCGAGGACATCCGTCCCTGCATCAAGTGCTTCCGCTGCATGGACCTGGCCGGCGGCAAGCGCACCGTCAGCCGCCACAACATCGCCGACTATCTCTCCGAGTTCCCCACCGTCACCCGCCGCACCGAGTGTTCCGTCAACCCCCTGCACGGCAACGCTATGTGCAAGATCGACTTTCCCCTGCCCAAGGCGAAAAAGACGGTCGCCGTGGTGGGCGGCGGCCCCGCCGGCATGGTCGCGGCCCTGACGGCCGCCCAGCGCGGCCACTCTGTCACCCTGTTTGAACGCTCCGGTTCTCTGGGCGGCCAGCTCCATTATGCCAAGCACGTCTGGTTCAAGACGGACATGGAGCATTACCGTCAGTACCTGATTCGCCAGGTACAGACGGCAAACATCGACATCCGCCTGAACTGCGAGGCCACACCGGAGCGCCTGCAGGTCCTGATGCCGGACGCGGTGATCGTGGCCGTGGGCGCCGAGCCGCTGGTCCCTCCCATTCCCGGTGCCAAGGGGAGCCATGTGGTGCCCGCCATCGACTGCTACGGCCATGAGGACCAGCTGGGCGAGCATGTGGTCCTGGTCGGCGGCGGTATGGTGGGCTGCGAGACCGCCCTCCACCTGTCCAGCAAGGGCAAAAAGGTCACCCTGCTGGAGATGCAGGACGTGCTGGCGCCCGACGGCATCTACACCGAGCGTCTGCACACTCTGTCGTACATCGAGAAGGACCCCAACATCACCGTCTATACGGACACCCGCTGCGTGGAGATTCAGGAGGCCGGTGTGGTCGTGGAGCGCGAAGGGGCCCGTCAGGTCCTGGCAGCGGACAGCGTGGTCCTCTCCGCCGGCATGAAGAGCCTGACCGCCCAGCGCGACCAGTTCCTGGGTCTGGCCTTTGATGTGATCCCTGTGGGTGACTGCGCCGCCGTGGGCACCATCAGCTCTGCCACAGCCACCGCCTATAACGCCGCGCTGACCATCGGCCTCAACGGCTGAGCATACTCCGCTTGCGCAGCTGCCCTTCTTGCTTTATAATAAGGTGTGTTCCTGGCCTCTGCGGCGCAGCCGGGCGCCCGACGCCGCGCAGGCCGCCTTTTTCGTGGAATGTTTGGGGGAGTCGCTGCATGGAGTTAAAACAGCTGCACTATTTCTTAAAGGTCGCGGAATTTTTGAATTTCAGCCGGGCGGCAGAGGCCCTGTATATCTCCCAGCCTGCTTTGAGCTATCAGATTGCCGAGCTGGAACGGGAGTTGGGCACAGAACTGTTCACCCGGGACCGGCGCAAGGTCTACCTGACTCCCGCCGGAATGGCGCTGGTAGAGCCGGCTAAGTCCATTCTGGAGCAGGCCGGCTCCCTGCCCGATCTGGTCCGGCAGGACAGCGGTCACGAGGCCGGCCTGCTGCGCATCGGCTTTGACAGCACGGAGGACCACTTCGAAACCATCGGCGTTACCGAGGCCATCGCCCGCTTCAGTCTGGACAATCCCGGCGTGGAGCTGTCCATGCTGCGCGCCCCGTTCCCGGAGTGTGCCGATCAGGTCATTTACGGCGACCTGGACGTAGCCTTTCTGATTCTGCGCCACCGGGAACACCTCCCGCCCGATCTCACCTGCCGGCCTGTGTACCAGAGCCGCGTCATCATGGCCGTGCGGAAGGACAGCCCGGTACAGACCTGTGCCGAGGCCATCGAGACCATGGACCTGCTGCTGGTGGGAGAAAAACCCCGAGGCAACTCCCGGATTCTCCGCGCCCTGGAGAACATGAAGCTGGAGCCCCGGCTGCGGCGGGTGGATTCCATGCCCGCTGGCTTTGTCTACGCCCAGATGGGCAAGGGCATCATGCTGCTCTCTGAGGTCTATTACCACGAGCACCGCTACCCGGGTCTCAAGGCTCTCCCCATTCCCGACGAGGCGGCCCACATTACCCATGTAGCCGTCTGGAACCGGGGGACGAACAACCCCATGGTCGCCCGTCTGCTGGAACAGTTCCCGCCGCAGGAAGCTTGACGGGAACAGATAACTTTTTTGCCCCCTGTTTCCCCGTTTTTGACCTCTGGGCGCGGCCTGTCCGTCAGGCCGCGCCCAGGTTTTATGTTCCGCCTCCGGCACCTGCCGGCGGTCCGCTCCGTTTCCCCTCCCGCCTGCGAAAAACTGTTGCTTCTGAACGACTTATACCTTGACATTCGGGGTGTATTGTGGTAAAGTTGACACGATAGTTAGCAAGCTAATTTGCTCGGCGGTTTGTCCTTTCCCGTACTTCCGGAAAGGACTTCCGGCGTGGAAGTTAGGTTAGAACCATCCAACTATAATTTATCATTCAAGGAGGAATCATTATGGCGAAGCCCCTAGCTGATTATGTCAAGCTGCCCGGGTTTGACGAGTACAAGGAGTGGTTTAAGGCGTTTGCCGATCTGAAGCGTGAGGACGGCATCCTCCAGGTCACCTGGAAGACCAACGACGGCCCCATGCACCACAGCGGCATGTCTCACCGCGCCATGAGCCAGCTGACCCGCGTCCTGTCCCTGGACTGGGAGAACGAGATCATCATCTTCACCCACATCGGTGACAACTGGATGATCGAGTCTGACGCCAACGGCTGGGAGACTTACTCCGAGCTGCCCACTCAGCGGTTCCAGCATCAGTACTTTGATGACACCAACCTGATCAAGAACATGGTGTTCGATCTGGACGTGCCCACCATCGGCGCGCTGCCCGGCCCCGGCTTCCACTGGGATTCCGCGTTCCTGTGCGATGTGACCATCTGCACTGAGGACTGCAAGATCGAGGTTCCCCATGCTCAGGGCGGCCTGGTTCCCGGTGACGGCATGGGCCTGATGGCTCAGCACTATCTGGGCACTAAGCGCGGCAACTACTACATGATGACCTCCCGTCAGATCACCGCTCAGGAGATGCTCCAGGCCGGTATGGTCAGCGAAGTCGTGCCCAAGGGCAAGGCTGTGGAGCGCGCCTGGGAGATCGCCCGCATGTGGAAGACCATGCCCTACGAGAACCGCACCATCATGTCCAACCTGGCCAAGCGCCCGCTGAAGAAGCTGCTGGTCGAGGACCTGAAGCTGCACACCGTTTCCGAGCAGTACGGCTCCCTGCTGCGTATCGCCGCCGGCGATCTGGGCGACGAGAACTCCGCTCAGCAGGATGAGAAGTACATCAGCCGCGTCAACGACTGGCGTTACGCCACCAAGGACATGGAGCAGCCCCAGACTGCCGAGTCCTGGCGCACCATGCCCAAGAAGGCCGGCGAGTGGTGGGAGAAGGTCAATGCTGGCGAGATCGAGAACCCCTATGTTTTCGAGCACAGCAACGAGCCCGACTGGTACAAGTTCTAAGATTTTCTTTGCAATCAAAAAGTTCCCATGCGCGACGCGCATGGGAACTTTTTTTGTTCGATTTTATCTCTGTTGACTCTTGCAAACAAGCAGGCGCGGTCCGTCGTCGGGCCAAAGTCCGCACCGCTCAAAACGCCTTGCGGGCATTTCTCACTCCGCTCCCTTGTCCCGCCTCTCCCAAACAAACCCGCTTCGCTGGGCTTTGTTTGGGTTCCCGGCCCACACGCTGGCGGGCCGGACAGAGCCTTTCCCAAGGCCGCAGCGTAAAAAATGTGCCGGTGGCACTTTCTTCAGAGACTGTATTCCGTTCGCCGCCTGCGGGCGGCAAAATTCTGCTGCGAACGTTCTTGCCTGCAAAAATCTCCTGAACTCTTGCATAGCGTCTGCTTTTTTGACAGACTGCAGGCGCGGTCCAACTTGTGGACCGCGCCTGAATTGGGATATTTGATTGCAGTTGGGGTTCCGCTTAGTACGCGCCCAGGGTCATGGCGGCATCGAAGGCGGCGCGGGTAACGGTCTTGACGTTGCCCACCTTCACGCAGTCGCCCAGCTTGCGGAAGCCGTCGGCGCACTCGCGGAAGGCCTCGGCCTGCTTGGCCAGCGGCTTCATGCCGACAGCCAGGATGACGGTATCGGCGGGCACCAGGTGCTCCTGGCCGTCCTTGTCGGTATAGGTGACGCCCTCGGCGGAGATCTTGGTGACGCGGGCGCCCAGGATGGCGGTGCAGTGGTCATGGACCTGACCCTCCAGCTCCTCCTGGTAAGTACGCATGGCGTCGGGAGCCAGCTTGGACTGCATCTCCAGCACGGTGACGTCCTTGCCGTTCATGCCGTAGTGGACGCCGGTCTCGCAGCCGACCTGGCCGCCGCCGATGACCACGATCTTCTGGCCCACCCGGTCGGGGGCGAAGAAGCTGTCGCCCGCCCAGATGACGTTGTCGCCGTCCACGCCGGGAATGGGCGGAATGATGGGCTCCGCGCCGATGGCGCACACCACGGTGTCGAAATCCATGGCCTTGAGCATCTCGGGAGTGACCTCAACGCCCAGGCGGACGTCGATGTTCTCATCCCGGCCCACATGGCGGATGAGGTAGTTCTTGTAGGCCTTCAGGTCGTACTTGAAGGACATGACGTCGGCGTCGTTGAGCTGGCCGCCCAGTTCCTTCTTCTTCTCAAAGAGGGTGACCTTGTGGCCCCGCTCGGAGGCCAGCAGAGCGGCCTTCATGCCGCCCGGGCCGCCGCCGATGATGGCGACCTTCTGCTTGTGGTACTGAGCGGGCAGCAGCATATCCAGCTGGGTCTCCCGGCCGGCGATGGGGTTGACGGCGCAGGAGTAGTAATGGGTGTTCTTGAAGTCGTCCAGGCAGTGGAAGCACTTGATGCAGGGGACGATGTCCTCCGGCCGGCCCTGACGGATCTTTTCCACCGTGTGGGGGTCGGCGATGGTGCCGCGGGCCATGGCCACGATGTCGGCCTCGCCGTTGGCCAGCACGCGCTCGATGGCTTCGGGCTGCTGGAAGGCGCCCAGGGTGAGCACGGGGATGTGGATGTCGGGGCAGGCCTTGACCGCCTTGGCCAGGTAGGCGTTGGCAGCCTCGGGCAGGAAGCCGGTGGGATGGGTGATGGCGCGCAGGCGGGGCTCACGCACCACGCCGGCGGAGATGTGGGCGATGTCGATGCGGTCCTGGACGAGCTTGAAGAACTCGATGCACTCGTCCACCTCGAAGCCGCCGGGCACGCACTCGGAGCCGGAGATGCGGTACTCGATGAGCAGATCGCGGCCCACCCGCTCCCGGATGCGGTCGAGCACCATCAGGGGGAAGCGGGCGCGGTTCTCGATGGAGCCGCCGTACTTGTCGGTGCGGTGGTTGGAGCGGGGAGAGACGAACTCCTGGAGCAGGGTACCGTGTCCGCCGTGGATGAGCAGGGTGTCGAAGCCGCAGAACTTGACGCACTCAGCCAGCGAGGCGTAGCGGTCGGCCAGCTTGTCCATCTCCTCCTCGGGGATCTCCTGGAACTCCACGCCGTCCTTGCGGGTGAAGGTAGAGCAGGCGAAGGGCTTGCCCTTGGCCAGGGCCTCCTTGGTGTACTCGCCCTCGGAGCCGAAGTGGATCAGCTCGTAGGAAGCCTTGGCATCATAGAAGTGGATGGCGTTGGTGAAGTGGATGAAGTTGCGCCAGCCGGTGGGGTTCTCAATGTCGAACTTGGAGTGGATGGGGTTGGCGCCGGGATCGTTGACCTGCTGGCCGCCGCACTCCACCTGAGCCGCGCCGCCCTTGGCCTTTTCCAGATAGTTGGCGATCATGGGCATCTCGGGATAGGTGGGGGCGTTGTTCTGGAGCATGTGGCCCATGGTGGGGGCGGTGAAGATACGATTCTTAAAGGTAACGTTGCCAATGGTCAGCGGCTCAAAAATATGGGGATAATACGCGTTCATAAGCATTCTCCTTCTTTAACACATAATTCCGTTCCCAGTCGGTCTGTTTCTGCTTTGTGCGAGGTCCGCCGAAACAGCTACTCTGCGTTCATTATAAAGGAAAGGCGTGCAAATGAGAAATACCGTCTTGTGATAAAGTTCATCACATTTTTTTATCTTGTCAAAAAAATAACATAGATTTTGCCCTCCACCGGCGGACAATGCCCCGCAACCCGCCTGCTGTCTTGAAAATCCGTTTTGGCTATATTGCACAATTTTTCATCTGATTTAATTTGATTATTGTTGTTATTTGAAATACTTATTTCTCTTTTTTCTCCATTCGCCCTATTCTGGTTGAGTGCGAGGAACGTCGACCCAACCGCGAAAGCAGCCTTATCCGCCCTGTGAACATTTCGAGTAGAGGAGGAATCTATTATGGCGAAAGCCAGCCGTAAAAGCCTGATCAGCTGGATCGTGACCTTGGCGCTGCCGATCATCATTCTGCTGATTCCCACCAGCGAAGCTTTTACCAGCCAAATCCGCACCTTCTTCGCAATCACCCTGATGGGCATTGCCATGTTCTGTTTCGACGAGATGGACAATGCCATCGCCGGCATCCTCATGATGTTGCTGTACATCATGACCGGCATCGCCCCTTCCGGCACCGTATTCTCCGCGTGGACCAATGACATTCCCTGGTACATCCTGGCCACGCTGCTGCTGGTCAACATTCTGGAGGATACCACCATTCTCAAGCGCATCGCTTACCACTGCATCATTTGGGCCGGCGGCACCTATACCGGTATCGTATTCGGCATCACCATCACCGCTATGCTGTCCATCATCATCGTTCCCGGCACCTGGACCAGCATGGCCGTGGCCGCCATCACCCTGTCCATCATCAAGTCCCTGGATCTGCCCGTAGGCAAGGCCTCCGGCGGTATCCTCATGACCGCCTGCTTCGGCTTCCACATTGCGTCCGGCTTCATCTACTCGCCTTCCGGCATCCAGATGTTCTTGGATATGTCCAAGAGCGTGGAAGGCGTCGTGGAGGGCAGCCTGAACACCAACTTCATCGACTTCTTCATCCAGGACCTGCCCCTGGTGCTTCTGCCCTTCATCATGGCGTTCCTGATCACCAAGCTCATGAAGCCCGAGAAGCCCATCAACGGCAAGGCCTACTTCCAGCAGCAGCTCAAGGAACTGGGCAAGATGACCACCAACGACAAGAAGGTCCTGGTCATCCTGCTGGTCCTGCTGGTTTACCTGCTCAGCAACCGCTGGACGGGCTGGAACATGCTCTATGGCTTCCTGCTGGCTCCCATTATCTGCTACCTGCCCGGCATCAAGGTGGGCAAGGTGGAGCACTTCCGCAGGGTCAACTTCAATGTCATCTTCTTCATCGTGGCCTGCCTGTCCATCGGTACGGTGGCGGCCTCCTGCGGCGCGGGCAACTTCCTGGTCAATATCATTACCCCGCTGCTGTCCAACACCGGCACCTTCGGCTTCCTGGTCATCGTGTTCATCTTCGGCGTGATCATCAACTTCCTGCTCACTCCCATGGCGGCCATGTCCTCCATCGCGCCTCTGCTGACCGGCGTGGCCCTGGGCCTGGGCGTGTCCCCCATGGCGACCACCTACTCCTTCTATCTGGGCCTGGACCAGCTGATCCTGCCCTACGAAGTGGGCACGTACCTCATCTTCTTCAGCATGGGTTACGTCACTCTGAAGGATTTCGCCAAGTGCGGCGCGGTGAAAATGGCGGTCTCCGCGGTCTTTACCGTCGCCATCATGATCCCCTGGTGGATGTTCGTGGTCAAGATCGTCTGATTGACCTTTCGCCTCTGCGGAGCTGTGCCTGCCCTGCGGCAGGCCCTCCCCTCCGCACGGGTCTGCGTCCCTCCTGAACCGACCTTTTGGCTCCGCCCCGAATCGCGCGTTCTGCGCGGTTTGAGGCGGAGCCTTTTTGCGTCAAAGAGCGTATGGCAGGTCAAGCCCGCCCAGCTCCAGGCCCAGCAGGAGCCCCAGGCGGATTTGGAACTCCTTTTCGTATTCCTCCACACAGGTATAGGCGTCGATGATCTCATTGACTTCCACAATCAGCTCTCGGTCGGCCCTGTGGCGGTCGCAAAAGGTCTCATGGAGGCGCTCCGCTTCGGAGAACAGATTTTGATGGTCCAGGTCGCATTTCCAATAGTCCTGTTCAAAGCGAAACAAAATCTGCATCCATAAATTCAGTGGTTCTTGTTTCATGGTAATCCCTCCTTTCTTTTCATAAATTATCATAAGTTTATGATAATTGCAACCCCTTGTTTTCCAAAAGCCATTTGTGTAAACTAGAATAAATTGATGCTAGGTAACATAAAGGAGCAGTATTATGAATCAGGGCAAGCTTGTCAATCGGATACGATTCACCACTTCTATTAAGAACGAACTAAATACAGCTTTGAATCAGTTATCTAACGAAACTAGAATCCCGAAATCAAAACTTATGGACGAAGCAATCGAAGACCTCTTAAAAAAATATAAAAAAGGCCAAATTGTTGGGAGCAATCAAAATGGGTGAAGCTGTTTTAGTCAATCGAAAACGTTTTGTTTCTTCTCTGGATAACAAGTTGGTCGAACCCTTTAACGAGCTTTCCAAACGAACCCGAATCAACAAATCCCGGCTTTTGGACGAAGCCATTGAGGACCTGTTGAAAAAATACGAAAGGAAGGACGGCTGAACAGTCGTCCTTCCTTTTATTTTTATATATTGCCAGAGACATTACAGCGATAGCGTTCCTTTCTGCTCGTGCAGAAAGGAACCAAAGACACGCTCAGGAGGGGGATTTCGTATTCCCCCTCCTGAGAACCACCCCCCACCGACCAAGCACAAGGGGGGCTGCGGCCCCCCTTATTGGAAGTATCCCCCCGGGGGAACGAAACTTGGGGGCTTCAGCGCCGAAATATTACGTGCAGGGGGAAGTAACCGGGGAACCGTGTAAAAGAACCCCCTCGGAGAGATGACGAAAGGCTGACCTAACACCGCCAGATTAGGCGCGCTCGGTGGACCTTGCTAGGCTACGATACCCGATCGTGGAACGGCAGTGGGTGCTGGGGTGCCAGAGTATGCAGGCTTCGGGCGCCGGAGTTGAATCGTATGCGCCCTCGACAGAACCGGGGGATTGCAAAGGGGTGCTCCCCTTTGCCCGCCTTCTTTTGGGTACTTTTCTTGGCGGAACAAGAAAAGTACAAACGCCCTTACGAATCCAGGGGCCCCGACGTGGAGCTGCCGAAACACGCTTCCACATCGGGGCCCTCATGCACTTCTTAAAACTCTGCGTTGCCTACCGTCCTCGGGTGCAGCTCCGCCCCACGGGATGTCCCATCCCGCGGGGACCCCCTTTTTGATCTTCCTCGGCGGAAGTGAATTCCGCCTGCGGCAAGGTTTTGCTCCGCAAAACGCTTGTACGGCGCAGAGCGCCGCCCCGTCTCGCGACAGGGCCCCGACGTGGTGCTGCCGAAACACGCTTCCACATCGGGGCCCTCATGCACTTCTTAAAACTCTGCGTTGCCTACCGTCCTCGGGTGCAGCTCCACGTCGCGGATGTTGGAAATTCCGGTCAGATACATAACCATGCGCTCGAAGCCCAGGCCGAATCCGGCGTGGCGGCAGGAGCCGTAGCGCCGCAGGTCCAGATACCACCAGTAATCCTTGGGGTCCAGGCCCAACTCGGCCATCCGCGCCTCCAGCACATCCAGCCGCTCCTCGCGCTGGGAACCGCCGATGATCTCGCCGATTCCCGGCACCAGGCAGTCAGCGGCGGCCACGGTCTTGCCGTCGTCGTTCAGGCGCATATAGAACGCCTTGATTTCCTTGGGATAGTCGGTGACAAAGACCGGCCGCTTGTACACCTGCTCGGTCAGGTAGCGCTCGTGCTCGGTCTGGAGGTCGCAGCCCCACTCCACCTTATAGTCAAACTGGTCGTTGTGCTGCTTGAGAATCTCCACGGCCTCGGTGTAGCTCACCCGGCCGAAGTCGGAGGTGGCCACATGCTCCAGCCGCTCCTTCAGGCCCTTATCCACGAAGGAGTTGAAGAAGTTCATCTCATCGGGGCACTTGTCCATGACATAGCGGATGACATACTTGAGCATATCCTCCGCCAGATTCATGTCGTCGTTCAGATCGGCGAAGGCGATCTCCGGCTCGATCATCCAAAATTCCGCAGCGTGGCGCTGGGTGTTGGAGTTCTCCGCCCGGAAGGTGGGGCCGAAGGTGTAAACACTGCCGAAGGCCATGGCGAAGTTCTCGCAGTTGAGCTGGCCGGAGACGGTCAGATTGGCCTTTTTGCCGAAGAAGTCCTGGGCATAATCCACCTGCCCGTCCTCGGTCTTGGGCACGTTGTTCAGGTCCAGGGTAGTCACCTGGAACATCTCACCCGCGCCCTCACAGTCGGAGGCGGTGATGATGGGCGTGTGGACATAGACAAAGCCCCGGTCCTGGAAGAAGCAGTGGATGGCGTGGGCAGCCACGGAGCGCACCCGGAACGCGGCGGAGAACAGGTTGGTGCGGGGCCGCAGATGCTGGATGGTGCGCAGGTATTCCACCGTATGCCGCTTTTTCTGGAGGGGATACTCCGGCGAGGAGGGGCCCTCCACCGTGATGGAGTCCGCCTTGACCTCCAGAGGCTGCTTGGCCTGGGGCGTCAGGGCGACCACGCCCGTCACGATCAGGGCCGCGCCCACATTCTGGCCGGCGATCTCCTTATAATTGGCCAGCTTCTCCGCCTCCATGACGATCTGAAGGTTTTTGAAGCAGGAGCCGTCGTTGAGCTCGATAAACCCAAAGGTCTTCATGTCCCGGATGGTACGGGCCCAGCCGCAGACCGTGACCTCTCTGCCGCCGAACGCCTCCTGATCGGCGAAGATTTGGGCGATAGTGGTTCGTTCCATGGTGTTTCTCTCTCCTTAGCGAGTTTTTTCCGTAACCCTCATTATAAGTGGTTTCCGGCCATTTTACAACCACAACTTAGCGGTTTTTCCCGTCTTTTCCCGGTCTCTCCGGCCAGGGAGCCCCGTTTTGCGTATTCTTTGTTTCAATTTTTTGAAATTTCTGAAAATTTCTGCAGATTTGGCTTGCAAACCATACGAAATTTGAGTAGTCTTAAAAGTAGGTTTTTCCGCCCTGCGTAGGAAGGGACGCGCGGCGGTATCTTGGGAAAGGAAGCGTCCCATGCTGTCTCTTGTCGTCTGTTTTCTGGCCGGACTGGGCGCCGGGCTGGGCACCGGCTTTGCCGGAATGAGCGCGGCCGCCGTCATCAGTCCCATGCTGATCACCTTTCTGGATGTCCCGCCCTACGAGGCGGTGGGAATTGCCCTGGCCTCCGATGTGCTGGCCAGCGCCGCGTCAGCCTGGACCTACCAGCGCCACCGCAACCTGGACATTCGCAACGGGCTGATCATGATGGTCTTTGTCCTGCTGTTCACCCTGGTGGGCAGTTACGCTTCCAGCCTGATGCCGGAAAGTACGATGAGCGGCTTTTCCATTGTTATGACACTGCTGCTGGGCATCCGTTTCCTGGTCAAGCCCGTGAACGCGCCCCGCAGCCTGCTCGACCGGCTCACGCCCCGGGGCCGTATTTTCTGCACCGCCGCCTGCGGCGGAGTGGTGGGCTTTATCTGCGGCTTTGTCGGTGCGGGCGGCGGAATGATGATGCTGCTGGTTCTGACCTCTGTGCTGGGGTATGAGCTCAAGACCGCCGTAGGTACCAGCGTGTTTATCATGACGTTTACCGCCCTGACCGGCGCGGCCTCCCATTTCGTTATCGGCGGCGCGCCCAACTGGCTGCTCTTAATTCTGTGCGCGGTGTTCACCCTGCTCTGGGCCCAGATCGCCGCCCGCTTTGCCAACCGCGCCAGCTCCGTCGTCCTCAACCGGGTCGTCGGCACGGTGCTCACCGTTCTGGCCGTGGTCATGCTGACGGTGGAATATCTGCTCTGATTCCGCCCCTCCCCGGCACCCCGTCATTTCCGCCAACCGGCGTGATGATAGTTTCCGCGAAAGGCTGTGGTCTTGATGCAACTGGTGAAAAAGAAAAAATTCTGGCTGATTCTGCTGGTGTGTCTGGTGGTGCTGGCTGCGGTGGTCTACGGGGTGTTCCGTCTGGTGACCAACTCCCTGATGGAATCAGAGATCCGCGACCGGGACCCGTCACAGATGACATGGACATGGTGGGAGATGTTCTGCTTCGGAATGCTGGATCTGGCAAAAAGAACCGGCCTGGATTGTACATCATGACGAAACCGGCGGGCTCTACCGTGGGTATTCGGGAGGGGTCATTGACCTGAAAAAACCGGGAGAAGATTGAAAAACAGCCCCCGCTGGCCAATGGTCAACGGGGGCTGCTGTTCTGTTTTAGCGCTTACCAGGTCACATATTCCTCGCAGAACCGCGTAAGCATCACCGCCGCCTGAGCCCGGGTGGCCTGGCCCTGGGGACTGAGGGTGGAGCCGTCGCCGGTGCCGTTGATGATCCCGGCGCCCACGGCCCACTGCATGGCGGAGATGGCATACTCACTGAGATCCGCCACATCCGTATAAGACAGGATATTGGTGTTCTCGCCCACGCTCACATCGTAGCCCTCGGTCTGGGCGTAGCGCCACAGCATGGTGGCCAACTGCTCACGGGTGATGGGGTCGTTGGTCCCGAACAGGCCGTTGCCGTAACCGCCCACAATGCCCTCGCTGGTGGCCCAGCGGATGGCCTCGGAACACCACTGGCCCTGGGCCACATCGGTGTAGTTCATGGCGTAGTTGACCACGGGGCTGCCTGCCATGCGCCAGAGGATGGTGGCGATCATGGCCCGGCTGGTGGTCACATCGGGGGCAAAGGTGGTGGCGCTGGTGCCCGCCATAAGGCCGTGCTCATAGACATAGCGCACCGCATCGGCATACCAGGCATTGTCGGCTATATCCGTAAAGGGCAGGGACTCCGGGGGAATTTCCCGGAAGGAGACCTGGATCTCCACCCGCCTGGCGGGCATTTTGAAGGAGTACACACTGTCACCCTCGTACTTCACGTCCAGCTCCGTGCCCCGGTTGTCGGTGACGCTCAGAGTGTCCAACTCCCAGCCCTCATCGGGGGTGACGGTGAAACGGAAGGTCTCCCCTTCCTCCGCGTAGGACTTTTTCGCCGTGACGGTGCCGCCCTCTACCCTGCCCGGCAGAATGACGGAATAAGTGGGGGTGGAGGAGGAATCCCCAATTACGGTGATCTGGCCGGAGACCGTACGGCCCTGGGACGCGCTGTATGCCGTGACGGTATAGGTGCCCACCTGGAGGATGCCGCCAGCGGGCGTAGTGATAACCCAATCGTCATAGTTGGGCGAGCCGCTGATGGTAAACACCTGCCCCATCACGGACACTGGACCGGCGGGCGCTGTAAGCGATACGCTTCCCGAGAGGTCGCCGCCGGTGTAAACCAGCGTGGCCGGAGTGAACACGGGCATGGGATTGAGAATTTGATAGCTGCCGCCCGCACCCAGCGTGCCCCCGCCGGTGAGACAGTCCTCATTGTCGATGGTCATGGTCACACCCCGGTCAACGGAAAGGGTCTGCCCCTGCCCGATCTCCAGGGTATTGCCGCTGGGAATGGTAACATCTTCGGAGAGGGTCACCGAAGTACCGTAGAGCTGCCCCTTGCCGTCCAGGAAAATCACGCCTTGCCAAGCAGAGGTGTCATCCTCAATGTGAGCTATTCTTCCGGTGGCAAAGAGCATGGCGTTCCCATCCGTACCGGTGGCAAAGGTGCCGGCTTTGCCGCTGACGCAATGAATATATTGGTCAACATTGTGGGATTCGCTCTGGTAAAAAGGCATGCCGCCGCTGCCGATACCAACGCCCTCGGTGCTGACGGCCTCGACCGTGCCGCCGGAGATGGTGACGGTGCCGCCGCTGCCGCTGCTCAAAGTGAGACTGGGGGTCGTCTGGGCATCGGGATCGACCGTGACAGTGCTGCCGACGGTGACTTGGCCGCTGCCGCCGCCGATGCCTGCGCCCCTGACGCTTTGGGCGGAGACCGTGCCGCCGGAGACGGTGATTTCGCCGCCGTTGACTTCAGGCGTATTCCGTTCGGAGACCTCTTCCACATCGTAAATCACCGCACCGCTGCCGATGCCCGCGCCATTGGTGCTTTGGGCGGAGACCGAGCCGCCCGAGATTGTGATTTTGCCGCCGCTGTAGGTTTTTTCAAAATTCACCATAGCGCTTAACGCTTCAATCATACCGCCGCCGATGCCCGCGCCGTTGGTGCTGACGGCCTCGACCGTGCCGCCGGAGATGGCAATGACGATAGCACTTCCATCGCTGTTTTCACCGCAGCCGATGCCTGCGCCGTCCGGGCTTTGGGCGAAGACCGTGCCGCCGGAGATGGTGATGGTGCCGCCGCCGATGCTGTGATCGCTGCTGCCGATACCCGCACTGTATTTGGGATCCGCGTCCGGATCCGCATACGGGGCGGTTTGGCTGGAAACGATGGCGGTGACGGTGCCACCGGAGATGGTGATGTTGCCGCTGCTGCCGCCGAAGCTGCCGCCGATGGCTGCACCCGCCCATCTGCCTTGATTCCGCTCTGCAAGCAGTCCGATCGTACGGCCTGTCATGGTGGTTGCCGTCACGCTGCCGCCGGAGATGGTGATGTTGCCTCCGCTGCCGCCGGTTCCTTTTTTTGGAATAGAATCGGAAGGGCCGAGTCCGCTGTTACCGCCGCCGATGCCTGCGCCGGAGACACTTTGAACCTCGACCGTGCCGCCGGAGATGGTGATGGTGCCGCCGTCGCCGCCGGTATCGCCGCCGGAGAGGTCACCGCCGCCGCCGATGCCGCCGCCATAGTAGCTTTCCGCCCGGACGGCGCCGCCGGAGATGGTGACTTTGCCGCCGTCGCCGCCGCCGCCACCGCCGCTGCCGCCGCCGATGCCTGCACCGAGGACACTTTCTGCCCGGACCGTGCCGCCGAAGATGGTGATGGTTCCGCCGTCGCCGCCGGTACCGGTTTCTGAGCCGCCCCCGCCGATGGCTGCACCATAGGAGTCACCAGCAAAAGAGCCGTTATTGTTCCCCTGAGATGTATCGGGATCGCTCTGGGAGACATCGATGACAGTAACCGTGGCCTCCACTGCGCCGCCACAGACGGTCAGGGTGCCGCCGGTTTCTCCAGTATTGCCACCAATGGCGGCGTTGTAGAGGTCCGTGTTTTCCGAAGTGATGGACGCGGTCAGTTTTCCCATGGTGTCCGCCCCGTCCGACTGGCCGTAGATGGTGAGGCTGTTGCCCGCCTCCAGCTGGATACCCCCGTTGACGGTGAGGGTGCAGCCGTCCGTCAGGATCAGGTGAACGTCGCCGGTGACGGTGACGCGCTGAGGGTCGTCATCCGTGCCGATGGTGACTTCGCCCTGGGCCACATACCAGCCGTTGTTCCATTGGATGGTGTTGCTGGTAATGGTGGTGTAGGTATCGATGGTTTTTACCTGTTCTGTCACGGCGCTGCCGTCCCAGCCCCGCTCGATGTACTTCACACCGCCATCCCCATTCGCCCAGGCCGTGCCAGGCAGCAGCCCCAGGCAGAGCGCCAGGCAGAGCAGCGAGGCAAACAATCTCTTTTTCATATGAGTTCTCCTTTCCACCGCTGAGAAGAAGTTCCCGATTTTACTCCCGTTCGCCCCTGGCGCGTCCCAAAGGCAAACAAATACATCTTCATTATATCCGAAATGCCCCGAAAGGTCTATGACCTATTTTACCCCCTAAAATGGGTCATGCCCGCGGGATGGCCCGCGGGCAGTTTCCTATCGCAGCATATACTGCTTCAGGTTCTTCCGGTTCTTCACCTTCAGCTTTTTCATGGCCTCTGAAATATGGCGTTTTGCGGTATTTGCGGAGATATTCAGGTGGCCGGCGATCTCCCGGGTGGTCCAGCCCCGGGCCGCCAGCATGCAGACGGCGAACTCCGTGGTGGTCAGATCGTCGGCCACATCATGGCCGGTGATGGGGTTGTGAACTCTACGCCAGCCGGAAGAGAAACGGTAGGTGATGTCGATAATTCTCTTAAAATCCTCCGGCCAGTCGGGCTTGATGGCCGCCTCCAGCATGGCCCCCAGCAGGCCGTGGTGCTCCCCGAAGGCTTCGATGAGATCGTCCGGCCGGGCGATTTTCCAAGCGGTCAGCAGATGGGTCTGGGCCTTTTCCGTCGCCTTGAGACTCATGTAGTCCATCACCGCCACCAGATGCAGGTAGATGGCGGGGATGGGGTAGGCGGACGCTCCCATGGCAAGGGCTCCCTCCACCATCCCGGCGCTGTTGGCGTACTCCTCCTTCAGATAGAGATAGTGGGCCTGCACATACAGGGCAAAGGCCCGCAGCCCGGGGGGCAGCAGGGGCAGAAAGGATTCCGCAGGCGGCATTTCCTCCGGCAACGGCAGGTGCAGCAGCACCGCCGCCGCAAATGCCACAAATGCCTCTGTGGCGCGGGCCGCCGGGTCGGTCTCCCCGCCGGAAGCCAGGGTGCGCCGGATCTCACCCAGGGCGTTTTGGGCATGGTCGATGCGCCCCATGGACAGGCAGGCATAGGCGAAAAGCAGACAGGCGGAAAGACGAATCCCGCCGTCAGCCGCCGTAAGATAACCTTCCGTTTCCTGCATGGCCTTTTCCGCCTGCCCGCTGAAATAGTGGTACTCCGCCAGGGCAATGTCCTTTTTCGGACCGGCTTCCATGCGGGCAATGGCTTCCTTACAGCACCCGGGACGGAATGGGGTGTTCATCAGGGGCATGAAGCCGGGAAACAGCTCCGGCGCTTGCTTCGCACTTGGGGGTGCGGTTTGCGTTTTCTGTTTGCGGGGGTCGCCGGGCTTTTCGGCGTCAGCGGGGATGGCCCAGGCCCCGCCGAACCGCTCCGCACCGGGGATGCGGTCCTCGGCACAATATTGATTGATCCGGCGCTCTGACACGCCCCACTTTTCCGCTGCCTCCCGCGCGGTGATGTAGTCCATAGGAACCTCCCCAAAGTTATTTTTCTTTATTATAGAAGATGACAGGGCAAGGGGTCAAGGCGGGGCGGTATGTAAAAAATTTATGAGAAACTTACAGTGGATTTTGTTGAAAGACTGTGATATGTTGTTGCGCTGTAAGGAGGCGAGGCACATGCACGATACGCTGAAATTACTGTACGACAGATTTTACACCCCGCTGCCTATGGAGGAGGCCGAGCAGGAAATTGAAACTTGTCACCAGCAGCTCATCGAGCGTCTGGAAAAACCAGAGAGAAAACTGATACTGCGGATCATGGACGCACAGGGCCTGATTGCGGAGGAACGCTCCGTGGACAGTTTCCTTTGTGGGTTTAAATTAGCGTGGGAACTGGCATATGAACTGAATCACTTTGAAATGGACAGGCATCCATCTCCAGTGGAAGAAGCGGAGATGGATGCCTGATTCTATCCCTGCTTAATTGCAAGGGTGTCGCTCAACCGATACCGACACAGCCCAAAGCCAGTCTCCGAGCGTTCCATGATGGTCTCTGGGATCTGCTTGAGATACTTTCGCCCAAAGCTGGTGGTGCCGAAGTACGCGTCAAAGTTGGCCACCGGCAGCACCACCCAGTCGGAGTCCTCCGGCTTGTTGGCAAGGTAGTAGGCCGCCAGCGTCTCCACCATCTCCATCGGAACGCCCTTAGGCGTGAGGCTGCGAAGTTGCTCCACCAATGCGAGTGGAAGTATCGGTTCCTCCGTCCGGAGCGGCCCCAGCTCCAGAGCCTGGGCCAGAAAACTGTCAAACCGCAGGCCCCACTGCCCCTTGGTGGTGGGGGCGAACAGGGGAATCTGCATCTGGATCACCTTGTCCCGCCAGGCCCGGTCAAAGCCCTTCTCAATGGCGGCGCACTTCTTCTGAGCGCTGCTGGATACCCGCTTGGGATTTTTCCGCACAAAATCCGCCACTCGATGTACATGGCGGTGAAACCATCCGCTGCCGTTTTCCTCCACAAGGCTGGGGAATTCAGAATGAAGGTCCCCAAAATCACTGCCGAACTGCCACGCCTCCCGGGGCGTGGCTTTTTTGCTGTCCGGCACACTGCACCAGGCGCACAGGCCCCGCTTGGCATAGTCGATGCGTTCCCAGGGCGCTTTGACCGGGCTGCCATTCTCGTTATGAAACAGAAACCCTCTTGCCAGGATGGTCAGCACCCGGTTGAGTCCCTCGAAATCCAGGATGGTGTCGAAGGTGAAGCGGCCCAGGTAGGTGGTGTCCTGCTTGTTCCGGGCGGTGTACTTTACCGCACCGGTGTAGTCCTGAAATTCCTTCCACTCATTCAGCATGATCCACCTCCAGCACATGTTCCTCAATGTGGTCCGGCAGCAGATCCCACAGCAGGTTCCGCTTGCCAATGGCCACCACATAGGGTGCCGCCAGGCTGGGACGGATAATCTTATTCAGCAGCTTGCGGCAGACCTTGGACACCACGGCCCGCTCGTTGCCGCTGAAGGGGGCGGACAGATAGGCCTCCATCATCTTCTGGAAGGCCGGGGAATCCGTCGGGCGGCGGAGCTGCTTTCGTTCCCGGGCCGTCTCCAGATCGTCGATGTCACAGACCAGATCCCCCAGTATACGGAATCCGCCGTGGCGGAAGTCGGTCAGGAGATCGTAGTAGTCGGCTCCCTCCGGCAGCCACTCCCGCAGGAATGTTTCTCTCTGTGCTTCTGTCATCAGGTGCCACTGCTGTTCCACAATCTCCTTTCGCAGAGCGGCGATACGCTCCGGGGAGAGCTGCTGGAAGAAGGCATACAGTTCGTCGCTGTCGTAGACTTCTTCCTGTCCCCTGGCGTAGAGAATGCGGTCAATGTCCGTTTTTCGCTGCTGTCCCTTGGCAGGGGCGCGGCAGGCCCGAATGCGGGAGAGACAGTGCTCGTAGTCCCACAGCAAGGCAGAGACAGAAGAAAGAATGTTCTCATTCAGCTGTTTCTTCCAACTTCGTTCCTGGGCGAAGGTAAATAGTTCGCTATCCTTCGCTGGTTTCTCCTGAATCTTGGGCGTGTTGCGCTCCAGCTGGCGGGCCAGCCAGGGCAATCGCTCCACCGGGGAGTCCACCGTGTCCCAGTCGATCCCGGCAAAGAAGGTCTCCAGCCGCTCCCGGTGGGTGGGCTCGTACCAGGCACGGCGGCGTTCCTCCGCATGCTCCAACAGATATTTGTACTGGAGGAATGGAGTGCGTTTTACCTTCCTCACGCCCAGAAATTCATCCAGGTTGGGCCGCACACCGGTCTTGGCCGCATCGATCTCCAGCCCGCTGTAAATGGCCAGGGCCTCCAAGTCCTGGCGGCACCGCTTTCGCTCCTCCGGGTCGGCGTGGTCGTTGTAGGCGATGACGCTGCGATCCAGGGCAGCGTTGCAGATCTGTCCAATGCGGGCGGCAAAGGTGTTTTCCACTGTCTGAAACCGGGACTGCCAGTCGTTGGCGTCGGACTTGGGTGCGGAGAGAGCGGGGATCTTCAGCAGGGGCAGGTTGGCGTTGTTGGAGAGCTGCTGATGGACATCGTAATCATAGTTCCGCTTCACGCAGCGGTTCAGAATGGGATCGGCAATGGTCTTGATGAGGTCGCCGTCATAGTCCGCACCGCCCAACCGTTCCGCTGCCAAACTGTCTGCAGACACCATGACCACATCGGTGAGGTGGCCCAGGTAATGCTGGCGCAGTGCGTCTCCCCCCGGATACACCGACAGCTGCAATTCCTCGTTCCGGGCGATGTGGGGATTGCGGAGAAGGGTGCAGCTGTCCTCGTGGTCATAGGCTGCACCAGGAGCAAAGAAGCTGTCCTCCGCAAAGAAATCTCCCATCACCTGATTGCAGAAGTCCCGCTCACCGGGCAACTGGAACACACGGGGCGCAATTAACTGCCGCAGCAGTTCCAGCAGATCACCGGAGAGGAATCGGTTGTCCCCTGACACCAGCAACCGCCCAACGGCGTAGCCTCGGAGGATCTTCCGGGCCTGTCCGTCCAGCTGCTCGGTATAGATAGGCTCCCGGATAAACTTTGAATTTTTCTCCAGCACCCGGGCCATGATGTTGGCCCGGCTTCCTTTTGGCTGGCTCAGGCCCCGGCGAAAGTATTCCTGCTGATATGCTTCATTGGCACGAAAGTTATAGTAGGCCGTCTCGGTGGCCTTGGTCAGCCACTGCCGGGGATCGTCCTTCGGACTGTGGTCCCAGCCCTCCGGCAGGCCGGCGGGGCGAAACTCCTCCGGCTGGATGGAGAGGGTGGAGAGGAACTGGTAGTTGAGCTCCACCAATTTCTCTGGCTCCGTCTTGCTCAGGTTGGTGATGTACAGAGCGTGGTTGTAGTCCCGGAAGGCGTCCCAGTAGTCCTCCCAGGTCATATTGTTTTCCCGTAGCCAGCCGTAGGCTTTGAATTGACTGCGGGTGAGAATGATGTCCACACTGCGGACAGGGTGCGCCTTGCCCCAGATGTCCACGATGCTCTGGGTGCCGCTGCGCTTCAAAAAGTCCTTGAAATCCACCTGATGGAGCATCCCCTTGATGTAGGGCATCCGGATCTGGAAGGAGGTGTGGGTATGGCTGCCGCAGCAAGCCTTGTCCACTACCTCCGCATACTCTTTGGAGATGAGGCCCACGCCGTCAAAGCAGGTGATGTCCAGATCTTCCAGTGTATCTGCCCGGTAAAAGGTTCCCGGCTCTCTGCCTTCCAGCAGGGTAATGACAGGGGCTCGCTCCACTCTCTTGGTTGGATTGTCTATGACGATGACCCGGTGAGGTTTTTCAATGCGGATGCCGTCCACCCGGGTTCCGCTGGAGAACAGGAGACCATTGTAGGCGTAGAGTTTACTGAGTTGGCATCGGCCCAGTTCCATATTCAGCATGATCCGCCGGCGCATGGGCTCGTACAGTTCCGCCCGGATGAAGGAGAGGCGGGACTGGCGGCTCATGCTGGCGGAGCGCTCAAAGGCCACATAGCGGCAGGAACCGCCGCCGAAGTCCAGGGTGATCCCCTCTGGACGGAACATGTCTCTGGCCTTTTCCCGGCGGGCCTGCTGCGTCCTTCCGGTTCCACGCCGGTCAAAGATCCCGGCGAAGTCCATATAGAACAGCACATCGGAAAGGGCGGTAACCTTCTCCTCTCCATGCTCCCGCCAGCCCTTCCCGTGGAGATGGTACATCAGCTGGTGGAACATGGCGCAGCTGTCCTGCTCGTGCTTGGCACCCGGTACCTTGCAGTGTTCGGTGGCGCTGCGGTTCAGAGCAAAGGTGTAAACGCCGTCTTGCTCCGCGGCATAACTCATCACTGCCCGGGCAGTGAGTTCGTAGATCTGATAGGTCGCCATTGGCTCACCTCCGTTTGCTGTATTTTACCACAAACTATTTCAAAATCAAAATGAATACTACTCCCACTTCTTTTGAGGTGGGAGCTTTTTGTATTCAAATTCTTGAAATGGAGGTACCAAACATGAACAACAAAATGAACCATCCCCTCATCACAGTAGACGGCAGGACCCTGATGGATCGTCCGCTGGAACCGCCCAATTTTGTGGTGGATACCCTGATCTCTCAGGGTCTGCACATTCTGGCTGGCTCACCAAAGGTGGGCAAGTCCTGGCTTGCTCTATGGCTGGCGGTGACAGTTGCCAAGGGAGAACCGGTCTGGAACATGACCACCAAGCAGGGCACCACCCTCTATCTCTGTCTGGAGGATTCCGTCCTCCGCATCCAGAATCGGCTCTTTGAAATCACCGAGGACGCACCGGACAGCGTCCACTTCTGTACCGAGTGCGCCCACATCGGCCAAGGGTTGGAGGAACAGGTGGACGCATTTATCGCCGCACACCCCGACACCGTGCTGGTCATCATTGACACCCTGCAGATGGTCCGTCCGATCCACGACGCCACCTACGCCAATGACTACCGGGATCTGTCTGTGCTCAAGCGGCTGGCGGACAAGCACGACATTGCCATCCTGCTCATCCACCATCTGCGGAAAGAAAAGGCGGAAGATGTGTTCCACCGGATCTCCGGGACCACTGCCATCAGCGGTGCGGTGGATTCCAGCTTCACGCTGGTGGAAGAAAAGCGGGGCAGCGGCAGGGCGAAGCTCTCCTGCATCGGTCGTGACATTGAATACCGGGAGCTGACACTGGAGCGCAATGGTGAAAATGTGTGGGAGCTGGTGTCGGACAGCCGGACACAACCGGAGCTGCTGGGCGACCGCATCATCTATCTTCTCTCTGAACTAATGCGTGACCGAACCGAATTTATCGGCACTCCCACAGAGCTGTCTGAACGAATCGACCCTGTGGGGGCGGAGCGTATCTCGCCCAAGAAAGTGTCCCGACAGATCCTGCAAAACCTTGACGCACTAAGCAAAATCGGCATTTCCGCTGTGGTGCGCCGCAGCAACGGAAGGCGGCTCATTGAGCTGCAGCGTGCCGGAAGTGACGATACCCAGGGTGTCCCGGCGGTCGACCCTGTTGACCCTGCTATCGTTGACCACTCGACTGGAGGAGCGGAGAGGGCCGGGGACGCGGATTCCTCCCTTTGGGAGGGCAAGCAGAGCCTTCGTCCGACTTTGTCGGACTTGGCCCCGCCGGAAACCGGCGGATTCCGGGCAGAAGCCCGGACCCACTGCGTCGACAGTAGTTCCACATCATTCGCTTCCGGCTAAAGCCGAAAGCTCGTTCATTACACACTGTCTCCTTTCCAAACGAGACCCACTGCGCTGGACTCCCGTTTGGTGGGGACGAGAAAATGGAGGTATGGCATGAAACAGAAAAAAGAAGTGCGGATCACGCTCCGGCTCACGCAGGAGCAGTACGACAGCATCGCGGCAAAAGCGGAAACAGCCCAGATGCCGGTGGGCGCATATGTGCGTGCGGCGGCTCTGCGGCACAGAGTAGTGGTGATCGATGGGCTGAAAGAAATCACCCATGAGCTCAAGGGCATCGGACGCAGCATCAATCAGCTGGTGGTGCTGTGCAACATGGGCAGGATCAAAGAAGTCCATCTGGACGATGCGTGGCAGACACTCAGCCAGGTCTATCTCAAACTGCGGGAACTGGCGGAACAGGAGCGGACCTGATGGCTACGGTTACATTCATTCGATACAAGAGTCAGTCCGCTGGAGCGCTTCATGGAGTGGCAGGCTATGTGTCTCAGAAACAGAAAACCGAGCAAGAGGACGGCTGGCAGTTGGTCAGCGGACAAAACTGTACGCCACAGCTGGCCGCCCAGGAGTTCATTGCCACCCGGCAGATGCACCGAAAGGACAGCCCCATTTGGTTCTATCACTATGTCCAGTCCTTCTCGCCGGACGAGGAGATCACCGGAGCGTTGGCGCACCAGGTGGCCCAAGAGTTCGCCCAGCAGGCGTGGCCGGACAGTGAGGTGATTATCGCCACCCACACGGACGCCGAACACATTCATACGCATTTCATTGTCAATTCGGTATGCTACGGAACCGGAAAAATGCTCCGCCAGGGACCAAGCACCTTGAAAAACCTGCGCACACTCTCTGATGAGCTTTGTATGAAATACGGTCTTTCTGTTTTGGAGAAGCAACAACCGAAAAAGGCCAAGGGCATGAGCAGCCGGGAATACCGGTCTGCTGTGAAGGGCGAGAGCTGGAAGTTCCGACTGATGAACACCATCGACCAGTGTATGCGGTATGCCTCTACCAAGGAAGAGTTCATTGCTCTGATGAAAAGCGAGGGTTACGAAGTGCGCTGGACGGACAACCGGAAGAACATCACCTACACCACACCAAAGGGCATGAAGTGCCGGGATGACCGGCTCCACGATGAGAAGTACACCAAGGAGGTCATGGAACATGAGTTCAGAATCCGGGCAGCGCTTGCCCATGGAGGAATTGAAGCGGAGGAACGTTTCGCAGCCGGTACCAACTCAGACCTGTCCCAGCCAGGAGGAGTGGGAAAATCTACTGCTGATGATCAGCGCACTGTATCAGTTGACGACAGAGCAGAGCAAGGCCCTGGAGAACCTGGAGCGGCACACAGCGGCCCACACAGCCCTTCTGCGGGAGGCTTCCAGCCAGAGGGAGCCGTACCCCACCCAGGCGCAGATGGAAGCACTGGCGCGGGATGTGGCGGAGATACGGGCGATACTGCGACAGGCTGGGAAGCGGAACGAGAAGCGTTTTTCTCTGCCTGGCATCAGGCTGCCCAGACTGCGGCTGCCGGACATTCCATGGAGCAGTCTGCTGTTGGGACTGGCGGCCCTGGCGCTGACTGGGCTGGTGCTGTGGGTGGTGTGGTCCAGCTTGGACACGCTCTGGAGCGCGGCCAGGGGTCTGCTCCCGTGATGGACGCTACCACCACACATCCGCATACAGACAGGAAGACGCTCCGTAAGAAGCAGCAAAAGAAAATCGCCCAAGGCCATGCCGAGGACGATCACGAAGAAGAACAGACTTGGCAGCAGACCATGTGAATATTTTTCCTCCGCAAAGAGGAAAATACTGGAGAGGAGATGACAGCCCATTGCGCATGGAAGTAAGGGAACAAAACAAGATCGTAGAGCTCTGGTTGACCAGAGAGGAAAAAGAGGACGCGGCATTCCGGGAATCGCTGAAGCCGCTCTACCAGCAGTACAAGGCACAGAACTATCTGGTGGCGGTCTTCCTGTCCGGAGAGGCAGACCTGTACCAGCAGACCCGGGATCTGCTGCTCTATAACCGGCGGCGACAGGCGGAGAAGGAAGTGCTGGCGCAAAAGCAGGAGCAACAGGCGATGACCATGTAACCGATCGGGGGAGGCAGCGAAAAATTGCCTCCCCCTGTTTTTTATTTTCCGCTTGCAATTTTTGAAAAACCAATATACAATGTTATCTGTAAATAGAAGAATAAAAATAAACCATATTGTTGAAAGGGGGATACTATGGATCAAACGCCCATGCAGCAGGGAGAGATTCTGCTCTACAACAATGACGGCGAGAAGGAGTTTGTCAGTGTTGTATTTCGGGACGAGACCTTCTGGCTGACGCAAAAGGCAATGGCGGAGCTGTTCGATGTGAATGTTCCCGCCATCTCCAAGCACTTGCAAAACATCTATGAGGAGGAGGAACTCACCCGAGACGCAACCGTTTCCAAAATGGAAACAGTTCAGGAGGAGGGTTCCCGGCGGGTTCGCCGCATCCTGGAGCACTACAACCTGGATGCCATCATCGCCGTGGGCTACCGGGTGAACTCCAAAAAGGCCACCCGGTTCCGCCAGTGGGCGACCAAGACACTGAAAGAGTACATCACCAAGGGCTTTGTCCTCAACGACGACATGCTGAAAAACGGCAAGCCCTTCGGCCGGGACTACTTCGACGAGCTGCTGGAGCGCATCCGGGAGATCCGGGCCAGCGAGCGCCGAGCCTATCAGAAGATCGCCGATGTGTTTGAGCAGTGCAGCTATGACTACGACAAGAACAGCGAAACCACGAAAGCCTTCTATGCCTTCGTACAGAACAAGCTGCACTTTGCCGTCACCGGCAAGACGGCGGCGGAGCTGATTTCGGAACGGGCTACTCTGGACAGCCCCACCATGGGCCTGACCACCTGGAAGGGCGCACCGGACGGAAAAATTCTGAAAAGCGATACTCTGGTGGCAAAAAACTATCTCAACGAGAAGGAGCTGTCCCGGCTCAACCGTCTGGTGACCATGTTCATCGACTACGCCGAGCTGATGGCAGAGGACGAGCAGCTTATGAGCATGGAGGACTGGCTCCGCGAGACAGACCGCTTCCTCACCAACAACCGGCGCAAGGTGCTGGAGGGCAAGGGGCATATCTCCCGGGAGGCGGCGGTGAAGAAGGTCAGCGACATCTATGCCCAATTCCGAAAGAAACAGGATGCCGACTACATCTCCGAGTTTGACCGGGCTATGGAGCGGTACTTGAAAGGGGGCGGCAACCCGTGATCGAGACCTTTGATATTGCCGGATACACCCGTATCTCGGTGGACGATGAGCTGGATCAGAAAAACATCTCCATTGAAAACCAGAAGGCCATCATCGAGGATTTTGTAAAGCAGAAATTTCCCGGCAGCACCCTTACCTTCTACGAGGACCGGGACCGCTCCGGCTACACCTTCGAGCAGCGGGAGGGCTACCAGGCCATGCGGAAAAAACTGGTGACCCGCCAGTACGACATTCTCATCGTCAAGGACTTCTCCCGTTTCTCCCGGCGCAACAGCCGGGGGCTGGTGGAACTGGAGGACCTGCGGGACGCCGGGGTGCGGATCATCTCCATCGGGGACGGTATCGACTTCCCCAACGACGACGACTGGCTGAAGATCCAGTTCCAGTTCCTCATCAACGAGATGCCCGTCACCGACACCAGCAAAAAGGTACGCAATGTCATCAAGCGGCGGCAGGCCGACGGAAAATGGATCTGCGCCGCGCCCTACGGCTACATCATCAACCAGCGGCAGGAGTTTGAGATCGTCCCCACCGAAGCGGATATCGTCCGCACCATCTTTCGCCTCTATAACGAGGAGGGCTGGGGCTACAAGAAAATCGCCAACTACCTCACTGACCAGGGCATCCCAACCCCCCGCATGGCAGAGCGGGACCGGAAGGAGGCCGCCGGAAAGGAGTACAATCGGACGGTCAAGCGGGACTGGGCCATTGTGACGGTGCAGGGCATCCTGGACAACGACTTCTACATCGGCACCCTGCGCCAGGGGAAGTACACCCGGAAGAAGATCAACGGCAAGGACATCCTCCGGGACGAGGACGAGCAGATCGTCATTGAAAACCACCACCAGGCCATCATCGACTACCGCACCTTCGCCACCACCCGGGCGCTGCGGGAAAAGCGTACCACCTCCAACTACCGGGGAGTGAAAAAGTACGACAATGTGTACTCCGGTTTTCTGGTGTGCGGGGACTGCGGCAGCCCCATGTTCGCAATGAGCCGCAGCGATCTAAAAAGCGCCTACACCTGCGGCACCTACCACCGGCGGGGCCGGGCGGGCTGCACCTCCCACCACATCCGCACCGATAAGCTGGACGAACTGCTGAAAACCTATGTCCGGCAGGTGATGGAGAACTCGGCGGATATGCTGACGCGGCTCAACGAGGATCTGGCCCGGGAGCAGGAGGATGTGCAGGAGACGGAGCAGAGCGCCGACCGGCTGGCGGAGGTACTCTCCGATCTCCAGGAGGAGCTGAAGGTCACCAAGCGCCAGCGCATCCGGGATCTCATGAAGCACCCGGAGCAGGAGGAACTTCTGTCGGAGACCTATGACGAACTGGAGGCCGACCTTCAGAAAAAGATCGAGGGCATCCGCCACCAGATCGAGATGCTCTCGGACAAACGGAACACCATCATCCAAGTGAACCGGGCGGCACGCACCGCCATGGAAGTCTTTGGGGACATTCTCCGCAAGGACACCCTGGAGCGCAACGATCTGGAGCTGATCATCCGGAAGATCCAGGTGTACGAGGATCACCTGGAAATCCAGCTCCAGGCGGATGTGGACGCCATTCTCCGCTCCGGGACGCTGGCTGCTCAGTCGCCGGAGACTGTGGCCGCCATGGCTCCAGCCGGGGAGGGCCGCATAAATTTTAAGGGAGGCATGGAGCATATCTCACCTGTCACCATCGTCCAGAGCGCAAATAAGCGGCCGGACAAGGTGTTCCATGCCAATGTTATCAGTGACGGCGACAGCTGGGAAATTCAGACCGGCTCCTATGCGTTTACCGATGAGGAGCTTCAAATCGATTTGTACACCGACCCGGTAGAGGCCAGCATCACGGTCCTTCAGATGGTGCCCCATGAGTACCAGAGCGAGGGCTTCACCTACTACGACGAATCGGTCCAGCAGCGGCTGGCCCAGTCCCTGGCTACCATGCTGGAAACCCGGGAGCACACCCTTGCGGAGCCCCTGGCCGTCCTCAACCCCTTCGGCACCGGCTCCAATGGGCTCTACCTCTGCTTCACTACCGAGGCCCGCTGCCAGATTCGCTACACGGTCCACGTGGACGACGCGGACATCCCCGATTACACCGCCACCGCCAACAACAATGGGGAGGGCGGATACAGCCGGGTCCATGAGTTCCTGCTCATCGGTCTGGTGCCCGGCGAGACCAATACCGTCACCCTGGAGGCAGTGGGCACCCAGGGCCGGGTGCGGGACAGCTTCTCCTTCACCATCGACATGCCGGAGACCACCTCCGGCTACGCCAACCGTCTGGAGACCACCGACGGCGAGAGCGCCGCGGCCCTGTCTGACGGACTGTTCTACGCCATGGGCCTGGGCGACTACTACGGCTATACCTTCTTCTTTGACAACGACGGCGTGATGCGCTACGAGATGGTCATGGACGGCTACCACGCCGACCGCATCCTGAATTTGGACGGCGACATCGTCACCTGCGTGGGCAGCACCAAGCTGGCCCGCCTCAGCCGGCTGGGTCAGGCGGTGCGGGTCTATGACCTGGGCCAGTATGAGCTCCACCACGACATCAACTGGGGCCCCGACGGCACGGTGCTGGCCCTTGCCACCGACACGGAGAGTGAGACTGTGGAGGATCAGCTCATCCAGATCGACCTGGAGACCGGAGTGGTCACCAAGCTGGTGGACTTCTCCCAGCTGCTGTACGATTACTTCGCCACCACCGAGGCCGTGTCGGCCACCGACTCCTTCTTCTGGCAGGCCGGCGAGTGGGACTGGCTGCACCTGAATTCCGTGCAGTATCTGGAGGAGGACGACAGCATCTTGGTCAGCTCCCGGGAGACCTCCACCATCCTCAAGGTGAGCCAGGTGACTACCTCCCCCACCCTGACCTGGATGGCGGGCGACTCCGACTTCTGGGCGGACACGCCCTATGCGGACTACTGCCTGGAGCAGGTAGGCGATTTTGTCCCCCAGTATGGACAGCACGACGTGGAGCTGGTAGAGGACGACACTCTGGAGGAAGGGCAGTACCTGCTGCGGTTCTATAACAACAACTACTGGTCCAACAGCACCCGGGAGGACGGCTACTCCCCCGATTTGGCCGACTCCGTGGGCACGGGCCTGTATGCGGAAGGCGAGCAGTACTCTTATGTGTACTTCTATCTCATCGACGAGAATGCGGGCACCTTCACCCTGGTGGATTCCTTCTCCGTCCCCTACTCCAGCGTCGTCTCCAACGCCCAGGACACCGGCGAGACCTATGTGGTCAACAGCGGCGTGGATCAGACCTTCGGCGAGTATGACGCGGACGGGACTCTCATCCGGTCCTATCAGTACGAGTGCCTGATGAACGGCTACCGGGTCATGAAATCTGACTTCGTGGGCTTCTGGTTCCAGTCATGATAAAATGCGGCGTCCATCCAGCTGGATGGACGCCGCATGGTTTTGTCCGAATTCTCTCCGTTTTTCCCTGCATGGCACGAGCCTACATCGGTCTCGATCGAAAATAGGTCTTTTCAGTACAAATATAGAGGAATCAGGAAGGTCCAGGGAGCGGTGGTGATGGCCATTACCAGGGCAACGGCGCGCTTCTCCCGAAGCGTGAGCAGAGCGCAGCGCCTCATGGCCCGCTTGTCAAAAACGTAGATGCACACCCCGGCCAGGACTACTCCGGCCAGAGTGAGAAGCAGGGCTGGCAGAGAGCGGAAGGGGTTAGCCAGATAGGCCATCATAATCTCCGACCAGGCTCCTCCGGAGAGGTCCAGGACAGAGAGGAGAAGCCAGATTCCGAAAAGCACCGCCGCCCCGATAAAATCGGCCAGAAAGCCCAAGAGCCAAAACTTCCACCACAACGCTTTCAAAACCGCCCTTTTCTCTGTGTGCTTCAGGACGGCCAGGGTCAACAGCAGCAGCCCACAATCAATGAGCAGGTTTCCTGGCACCGCGACGATCCAAACCTGAGGGAAGAAGTATAATATCCAAATCGGGAAAAGGACGTTATAGAGCTTTATCTCCCGTTTCATGGTTTTGTCTCCTTTCTCCGCCGCAGAACCGCGCCAGTCCCGTTCCCCAGCAGAGCTGAAACAAGGGCGATGACGAGCAGGGGGCCGTCCGCCATGTTGGACACCAGCCGGGCCAGGGGGATAAAGAGCAGGATACAACCGGCGCACAGCAGGGGGTACAGGGGGCAGAAGCCCTGCCGCCGCCCCAGGGACAGGCCGGAGCAAAAGCCGCCCACCGGCAGCAGCAGATAGGGATAGAGCAGGCCGGAGAGGACCGGCACATCCGCCGCGTCGCACAGCCGCAGCACAAAGGGCAGGGCCAGACACAGCAGCAGCGCAAAGGGGAGGTAGGGCAAGCTCTCCTTCCACTTCAGCGGGGAGGGGCCGGGCGCCAGGCCCAGCTTTTCCCGGATGGCCGCCACCTCGGCGTACCACCCCACCCAGCGCCCCAGCCAGATGAGGGCATAGACGGCCGCCAACAGGACGAGGTACACTGCCATGGCCTGCCACGACCAGGCCCAGCCCAACAGGGTGCAGGTGAGGGTGAGCAGCCCGGCGATGGCGGCGAAGTGGGCCAAGGAGCGGAGCACTAACTCCCGCCCGCCGTCGGCAAAGGGGAGGGTGGCGATCCCTACCACCGCCCCCATGAGGAAGTAGAGGACGATCTGGATTGCCAGGGCCAGGGGGGCGGCACCCACCAGTACCTCCAGGTCATAGCTCACCATCCGGAAGGGAGTGTGCGGCCCTGTGGCGATCAGGCCGCCGTTGACCAGGTCGTTGAACAGCCCGCCCACCGGGATCAGGACCGCCGTGCCCACGAGGCCCCCGATAGCGGCCCGAGACAGCGCCCTCTTTTTGTCGTTGAACAACATGGTTTCTCCTCCTTTCACAGCCCAAGGGCCTCCTTGATCTTCTTCACATACCGCCGGGACACCCAGCACACAGTGCCGCCGGTCAGCGTCATGCGGATGGTGCCGGTCAGGGCCAGGTCCAGGGCGGTCACCTTGCGCAGGTTGACGATCTCCGACTGGGAGATCCGCACAAAGGTATGCCGCTCCAGCCGCTCCTCCAGCTCGTACAGCCGCAGGCGCACCCGCCATACCCCATCCTCGGTCTGGGCCAGCACGCCCTTGTCTTCGCCGTAAAAGCGCAGTACGGACCCGGGAAACAGCGGAACGGCCCGGTCCTCCCGAAAGCCCAGGATTCCGGCGGGGCCCTCCTCCAGCCGGCGCAGCAGGTCCTCCACTTCCGCCGTGCGCGCCGCAGCCCGGACGGTCACCTCCGGCTCGCCGCAGCTGGGGTCCAGAATCAACTCCACCTTCATGCTCCGCTCCCCCCTTTCACCCCCAGTATAGGCAAAAAGAAACCGGCTGTCCACCGATTTTGGACAGCCGGTTTGTTTTTACGGATGGTCGGCGCTCACGTTTCCTCCCGGAAGGAGAACACCTCTTCCACAGTCTTTCCGAACACATGGGCCACGTCCAGAGCCAGCTTGAGGGAGGGATTGTAAAGGCCCTTCTCCAGCCGGTTGATGGTCTCCCGCCGTACCCCCACCAGCGCGGCCAGCTCCGCCTGATCCATGCCGCGTTCCGCCCGCAGCTGCTTCAGATTGGTCTCCAGCATGGTCAGGTCCCAAACTTCTCATAGCCCAGGAATACCAGGTCCTTGGCCAAGCAGACCACAGCAAAGATGACCAGCAGCTCCGACTGGCCGACGGCGTACACCCGTCCGTCCTTGCCGAACACCAGCAGCGCCCCCATCAGCAGGAAAAAGAGGGTGAACAGCGTAGAGTTGGCCTTGCGGTCGTTGTCCATGGAGCGCTCGTCCCCCTTCTCGGTCACAAAGCCCAGGCTCACGGCCACGATTATCACCGCCAAAACGCCCAGTACGATTCCGATTCCCACCCGCAGGGGAAGGGGCAATACCTGGCGCACCGGGAAATAACGGGCCACCAGGGCGGCGGCCAAAACCAGAGCCCAACACACCGCCTCGATCACCCGGCTGCGGGTCAGGGAGAGTTTTCGCCTCGGAATGGCTTTCATAGAGATTCCTCCTTGTGATATATTTCTCACTCATGTGAGGAATATATCACACTCCTGATCTCCTGTCAAGGGAAATGTGAGAAATTTATCACACCATCAGGCAATCATTTCATTGCGCACCGTATAGTCCGACCAGCTCCCAAATTCTGGCCAGACGGCGGTGCAGTCATAGAAGCAGTAGGCTCCCAGGCTGGATGCCCATTTCTCCGCATCGAATCGGAGCACCGGCAGGGAATACGCCTCCGTCTCCTCCCCCTCATGGGGTGTGACGGTGAGCAGGCAGCCCCCCTCCCACTGATAGAACGCCGGGCCGTCGGGATCACCCTCGTCCAGCGGATCGGCGGTGATATACCCCTCTTCCACCAGCTGGTCAAAGGCGGCCGTCCTAGCCGAAACGCCGTGGAGCTCCCCGAAGCGCCACGCAACCGCTGCCTGTTCCGCCTCCGTCAGCCCGCCGGGCGCCTGGGACAGGTCAATGCCCACGGTATCCCCGTTGAGGCCGTCGTCCGCCTGCCACAGGTCATCCAACACCTGGAGGTAGAAGCCGCACAGGTCGGTATAGCTCCCGCCCGGCGGCGTGACGGTCTCCAGGGCGTAGACCTCATAGAAGCCCATGGGATAACTCTCCTGCACCATCCCGTCAAAGACCACTGTCACTTCCATGCCGTCGGTCAGGTCGGCGGCAGACGCCTCTTCCCCGTCCACGGTGACGGAGACGCCTTCGCCAACGCCCAGGCGGTAGATTCCGCCGGCGTTCTCCAGATCGGCCAGCAGCAGGCTGCCCTCCTCCGCGCCGTCCACGATGCGGCAGGTGAGCGTGGCGGTCTGTTCCGGCGCGGCGGTGTGCGTCTCCTCCGGCGGGGGCGTTGAGGGGGCGATCGCCGGGTCCCCGCAGGCCGCCGTCAGGGCCGCCAAACCCACGGCCAGCCCCAAGGTCAACAGACTTTTTTTCATACGCATTGCCTCCTTTCGTTTCTTTGGACGAGAGCCAAGAAATTTCGTTCCCGAAGATACTTGACAAATACAAAAAAGCGTGTAAACTAAACAATAGATTAGACTACAAGCAAAAGTTTAGGAGGCGATGGTATGACCCAGCGGGAACGGCAGATCCTGCGCTGGATCGAAGAGAATCCCCTCATTTCCCAGCAAGAGCTGGCGGATCGGGCGGGCATCACCCGCTCGTCGGTAGCGGTCCACATCTCCAACCTGATGAAAAAGGGCATCATCCAGGGTAAGGGCTACATCGTCCACACTGCGCCCTACGCCGTGGTGGTGGGGGGCGTAAACATGGACATCGGCGGCCGCCCCTTTGCCCCGCTGGTGGCGCAGGACTCCAATCCTGGCCGGGTGACCATGTCCCTGGGCGGCGTGGGCCGCAACATCGCCCACAATATGGCGCTGCTTGGGGTGGATACCCGGCTGGTCACCGCCTTTGGCGACGACCTGTACGCCCAGAAGATCGCCGCCTCCTGCGGAGAGCTGGGCATCGACATCTCCCAGTGCCTCCAGGTGCCCGGCGCGTCCACCTCCACCTACCTGTTCCTGGCCGACCAGGAGGGGGATATGGCACTGGCGGTATCCGACATGGAAATCTACCAGCATATGACTCCCGCCTTTCTGCAAAGCCGTCAGAACCTGCTGCAAAACGCCCAGCTGATCGTCGTGGACACCAATATCCCGGCGGAGAGCCTGGCCTGGCTGGCGGAGCATATCCGGGTCCCCATCTTCGCCGATCCGGTCTCCACGGCCAAGGCGGTCAAGCTCCAGCCCATTCTGGGGAAGCTCCACACCCTGAAGCCAAACCGCATGGAGGCCGAGCTGCTCTCCGGCGTGACTATCACGGACGAGGCCAGCCTGAACCGGGCCGCCGACGCCCTGCTGGATACCGGTCTGCGGCGGGTGTTTGTCTCCCTGGGAGGCGACGGGGTCTTTGCCGCCGACCACAACGGCCGCGCCCACCTGCCCTGTCTGCCGAGTGAGATGGTGAACACCACCGGCTGCGGCGACGCGTTTATGGCCGCCATCGCCTGGGCCTATCTGGAGGGCACCGATTTGGAGGGCACCGCCCAGGCCGGGCTGGCTGCCTCGTCCATCGCCATGGAGGGGGCCGAGACCATCAACCCCGCCATGAGCGTGGAGCTGCTCCGCCAGCGGGCCGGGTCCGCTCCGGCGCATGCTTCTTCCGGGACGGCGCGCGCCCTATGAGCTTCTGGTTTGTGCAGGCCCTGGGGCTGATCGGCTCGTTGATCTCCTTTACCTCGCTCCAGAGCGGAAGCCGGCGGAAGATCCTGCTGCTCCAGCTGGTCTGCTGCGTGCTGTGGGTGGCCCACTACGCCCTGCTGGGCGCGTACACCGGTGTACTTATCAATCTGCTGGGCCTGGCCCGCGGGCTGGTCTGCTCCTTCAACGACCGGAAATGGGCCTCCGGCCGGTGGATTCTGGCCCTGTTCCTGGTCTGCTACGGCCTGTCCCCCTTGCTGACCTGGGACGGCCCCTACTGCCTGCTGCTGGGACTGGCCATGATGCTGACCACGGTGGCTCTCTGGGTGCACAACATGCGTCTGACCCGCCTGCTGTTTCTGTTGAACTCCCCGCTGGTATTTGTCTACAATCTGATGGCCGGCTCCTATTCCGGCGCTGTCATCGAGGTCGCGGCGTTCTGCTCCTTCCTGCTGGCGGTCTGGCGGTTCGACATCCGGCCCGCCCGGAACCAATCCGTTCGAGACGGCTGAAGCCGTTTTCCATTTATCAATTTATCATTTCACCTTACTCTTTCTATTTAGGAGGCTATTACCATGAAGCAATATCTGGACATTTCTCCCGAGGTCGCTGCCGCCCTGGAGGCCGGCAAGCCCGTGGTGGCGCTGGAGTCCACCATCATCTCCCACGGCATGCCCTACCCCCAGAACGTGGAGACCGCCCTCAAGGTGGAGGAGATCATTCGGGAACACGGCGCGGTGCCCGCCACCATCGCCATTCTGGGCGGACGGCTCAAGGCCGGCTGCACCAAAGAGGAGATCGAGCATCTGGGCAAGAAGGGTCTGGCGGTCACAAAGGTCTCCCGCCGCGACCTGCCCGTGATCGTGGCCAAGGGTGAGGACGGCGCCACCACCGTGGCCACCACCATGCTCATCGCCCACATGGCCGGCATCTCCGTGTTCGCTACCGGCGGCATCGGCGGCGTCCACCGCGGGGCCGAGACCACCATGGACATCTCCGCCGACCTGGAGGAGTTGGCCCAGACCCCGGTCATGGTGGTCTGCGCCGGCGCCAAGGCCATCTTGGACCTGCCCCTGACTCTGGAGTACCTGGAGACCAAGGGCGTGCCTGTCCTGGGCTACGGCACCGAGGAGCTGCCTGCCTTCTACACCCGCCACAGCGGCCTGAAGGTGGATTACCGCCTGGACACCCCCGCCGAGCTGGCCGCCGCCTACCGCGCCCAGCGGGACATGGGGCTCAAGACCGGTATGCTGGTGACCAATCCCATCCCCGAGGAATATTCCATGCCCGCCGACGTGATCAACCAGGCCATCGACCAGGCTCTGGAGGAGGCCAAGGCGCAGGGCATCCACGGCAAGGAGACCACCCCCTTCCTGCTGGCCAAGGTCAAGGAGCTGACCGGCGGGGACAGCCTGGACGCCAACATCCAGCTGGTATTCAACAACGCCCGTCTGGCCGCCGCCGTGGCCGGCGAGCTGTGCAAGTAAGCCCGTTCCCCTTTGATCGGTCCGGGAGGCCGCCGGTGCATCCACCGGCGGCCTCCCTTTTTGTGTTCTCCAGCGGTGTTTCTCCCTTGACTTTCCCTGCTTTTTGCCGCAAAATGGAACCAAAGGAGAGTGACCCCTATGATTTCTTCCAACTGCTATCCCCATCTGTTCCAACCCATTCAGATCGGCCCGGTGCGGCTGAAAAACCGCCTGGGCTTCGCCCCCATGGTGTGCAACCAGTGCACCATCGACGGCACCGTTACCGACGCCATGGTGGACTTCGTCTACCGCCAGGCCGCCACCGGCGTGGCCTACGTCACCATTGGCGACACCCAGGTGGACGACGAGCGGGGCGGCGCCTTCATGGCCACCCTGAACATCGCCCGCAAGACCAGCCTGCCCGGCATGATCCGCCTGGCCGAGGCCGCCTCCTTCGGCGGGGCGGTGCTGTCGGTGGAGCTGAACCACTCGGGCCGGGGCGCCAAGGACGACCTGATCAGCGGCCCCGCCCTGGCTCCCTCCGCCATTCCCTTCCCCCGGTGCAGCCAGAACGTGAAGGAGATGGACCGGGACGACCTGGAGCGGGTGAAGGGCCTGTTCGTCCACGGCGCCAAACAGTGCCGGGCCGCAGGCTTCCCCATGGTCATGGTCCACTGCGCCCACAACAACCTGCTGGGCCAGTTCCTCTCCCCCCTGTCCAACCGCCGTACCGACGAGTACGGCGGCTCGCCGGAGAACCGCCGCCGCTATCCCCTGGAGGTGCTCCGGGCGGTGCGGGAGGCCGTCGGGCCGGACATGGCCGTCGAGGTGCGGGTATCCGCCGTGGAGATGACCCCCGGCGGGCTGGAATTTGAGGAGTCGCTGGCCTTCATGAAGGAGGCCCAGCGCTACTGCGACCTGATGCACGTCTCCCGGGGCATCGTCTACGACGACGCGTGCGTCTACACCCTGCCCACCTTCCTCCAGCCCCGCTGCCTCAACGCCGACTACGCCCGCCGGGTGAAGGCCGAGCTGGACATCCCCGTGGCCACCGTGGGCAACGTCACCACTCTGGACGAGGCCGAACAGCTGGTGGCCTCGGGGGCGGCGGACATCGTGTGCATGGCCCGCTTCCACCTGGCCGACCCCAAGGCGATGGCCAAATCCCTCGCCGGCGAGCCGGAGCGCGCCCGTCCCTGCGTGCGCTGCCACCGGGGCTGCATCGACAACTCCTCCCGGGGCAAGGCCATCCACTGCTCGGTCAACCCCGGCCTGGGCTTTGAGGACTTTGAGCGCCGGCTCCCGCCGGTGTCCGTCCCCAAACAGGTGCTGGTGGTGGGCGGCGGCCCCGCCGGCATGGTGGCCGCCCAGACCCTCCGCCGCCGGGGCCACACCGTCATGCTCTGCGAGGCCAGCCGCAAGCTGGGCGGCAAGCTCATCGACGCCGCCGCTCCCGCCTGCAAGGGCTACATGAAGCGCTACCTGGACTGGCTGGTCCATGAGACCGCCCAGTGCGGGGCCATCCTCAAGATCAACGCCAAGGTCACCCCCGACATCCTGGACGAGCTGAATCCCGACGCCGTCATCGTGGCCGCCGGCTCCACCTATCTGCGCCCCGGCATCCCGGGCATCGACCTGCCCCACGTGCGGATGCTGGCCGACTTCCACCGGGAGCCCGGCGATCCGGGCCGGCGGGTGGTGGTGTGCGGCGGCGGCTCCGCCGGCCTGGAGTGCGCCCTGGACCTGGTGCGTGAGGGCCGTCAGGTCACCGTGGTGGACCAGCTCCCCCTGGACCGCTTCGCCGGCGGGATGCCCTACCTGCCCAGGCTGGACCTGATGAAGCAGCTGGAGCAGGGCGGCGCCGTGCTGCTGCCGGAGCACACCGTGACCTCCTTTACCGACGGGGGCGTGCAGGTGTCCGGGGCGGACGGCGCTCCGATCCTTCTGCCCGCAGACACCGCCATCGTGGCCCTGGGCGTGCGCCCCAACAATCAGCTGGGCCAGACGCTGGAGGCCAAATATGCCACCGGCGTGCGCTGCGTGGGCGACTGCGCCGGCGGCAAGAATCTCTACGATGCCACCCACAGCGCCTACTTTGCTGCTCTGTCCATTGTCTGAATATTTCAAACTGACCCTATAAAAAGTTTTAGAACTGGCCGTTTCAAAGCGGCCAGTTCTTGTTTATACTGGAAAAAACATTGCTTCAAGGAGTGACTCCCATGACCAAGCAAAAGACCGCGCTGGCGGTCCACGACATCTCCTGTGTGGGCAAGTGTTCGCTCACCGTGGCCCTGCCCATTCTGTCCGCGGCTGGAATCGAGACCTCGGTGCTGCCCACCTCCGTGCTCTCCACCCACACCGGCGGGTTTGAGGGCTATACCTTCCACGACCTGACCGGTGAGATCGGCCCCATCACCCGCCACTGGCAGTCCCTGGGGCTGACCTTCGACGCCATCTACACCGGCTATCTGGGCTCCAAGGAGCAGGTGGCCCTGATGCTGGACCTGTTCGACCGCTTCGGGCAAAACGCCCTGAAGCTGGTAGACCCGGTCATGGCGGACAACGGCGTGCTCTACGGCGGATTCGCCCCCGATTTTCCCCAGGAGATGAAGCGGCTGTGCGCCAAGGCGGATGTGATCGTGCCCAACTTTACGGAGGCCGCCCTCATGTTGGGGGAGCCCTATGTGGCCGGCCCCTACACCAAGGCGTACATCGAGGGCCTGCTCCGCCGGCTTACCGCCGTCTGCCCCGGTAAAATCGTTCTCACCGGCGTGTTCTTTGACGACACCGCCGTAGGCGCGGCCGCCTACGATCCCGCGGCCGACCGGGTGGATTACGCCCTGGCCGACCGGGTCCCCGGCTACTTCCACGGCACCGGCGACGTGTTCGGCAGCGCCCTGCTGGCGGCCCTGCTGTGCGGCCGCACCCTGGCCCAGGCCATCCAGATCGCGGCGGATTTCACCGCCGACAGCATCCAAAAGAGCGACCCCAGCCGGGAGAAAAAATACGGCGTGCGTTTTGAAGCCGCCCTGCCCGGCCTGATGAAGGCCCTAAACCTGGTGTAAAGCAGAAAGCCCTGCGGCCCCGCGATCGTGCGGGCCCGCAGGGCTTTTCCTTGCAATCAGGTCCCGGCCAGCTGCTCCTTCAGCGCGCTGATTTGCCGGTTGAGTCCGTCCACGTCCACGTTCTCCTCCACCGGGTCATTGGTCAGGTTGAAGTCGGCCTTCAGCTTCAGGATGCGGTACACGCTCTCATCCAGCCGCGCCTGGGTGATTCGGCCGGACTCCACCGCCTCCAGCAGCGCGGACCGGGCGGCCGTCAGATTGTCCGCCCCGTGGCACACCAGCAGCAGATCGCAGCCCGCCTCCATGGCCAGTACCGCCGCCTCCCCCATGCCGTAAGTATCGGACACCGCCGCCATGGTCAGATCGTCGGTGCACACCACGCCGGAAAAGCCCAGCTCCTCCCGCAGCAGGCCGGTCACCACCGCCTGGGACAGGGAAGCCGGCCTGTCCGGGTCAATGGCGGACATCAGTATGTGCGCCACCATGATCACCGGAATGGACGAATCGCCGCCCGCCGCCCCGTAGACGCAGGTGCCCTCTATGGCCTGGCGGAAGGGGACCAATTCAAATTCCATCAGCTCGTCCACTGTTTTCTCCACCGTGGGCAGACCGTAGTGGGAGTCCACCGCCGTATCCCCATGCCCGGGGAAGTGTTTGGCCGCGGCGATGACCCCGCTGCTGAGCATGCCCCAGGCGGTCTCGTTGGCGGCATAGACCGCCGACTCCAAATCCGAGCCGAAGGCACGCCGGCCAATGACCGTGTTGTCCGGATTGCTCCAGATGTCCATAACCGGGGCGAAGTCCAGATTGAAGCCAAACGCGGCGCACTCCGCGGCCAACGTCTGCCCCAGCGCGAAGCAGGCATCCATGCGCCGGTCAGGGTCGGAGATCTGCCCGAAGGAATAGGCTGAGGGCACGTCGTCCACCTCGGCCGGCATACGGGAGACGGTCCCCCCCTCCTCATCCACGCCCAAGAGCAGGGGCACATAGGTCCCGTTGAGCCCTTTCAGTTCATTGGTCAGTCCGGCCAGCTGGCCGGCGCTTTCCACATTCCGGCCAAACAGGATCACGCCGCCCGCCTGGTACTCCACAATGGCGGTCCGGGCGTCCTCTCCGGCGGTGGTCCCCTCGATGCCAGCCACCAGCAGCTGTCCCACCTTCTGCTCCGTGGTCAGCTCCGCCAGCTGATCTGCGATGGGGTCGGTGGGCGGCTCCGGCTCCGGAGAAGCGGTAGGCTCCGGTCCGCCGGTCTCCGGAATGGGGTCGGCACTGGCGGAACCTGAAGGCGTCTGCTCCGCGCCGGAACTGGGGTCCGCTCCTGTTCCCGGGGCGCAGCCGCCCAGCAGAGCCAATACAGTCAGAAATAAAATGCCGCTTTGAATACGTTTCTTCATCGCCGTTTCCTCCCTTTGCTCCGCTTTCCCCGTGATTTGGGGACGTGCATGGCGGGACGGCCCGCCTTGCTCCGCCGGAAGGCTCCTCCGCTCCCCTCCCGTTCCGGGCGCCGGGCAGCGGGCTCCGGCCGGTAGGCTACTCCCTCCAGCCGGAAGTCGATCTGTCCGGCGGCCGGGTCAGCGGCGGCCACGATCACCTCCATCGGCGTCCCAAAGCGGTAGCTCCGCTGTCTGCCCACCAGGGCCATGGCGTTTTCGTCGTACTGATAGTCGTCCGGTGGCAGGGCCTCGGCGGGGAGCATTCCCTCCGCGCCGTTGGCCAGCAGCACGAACAGGCCGAAGCGCGTCACGCCGGACACCACGCCGGAGAAGCGCTCCCCGATGTGCCCGGCCATGAACTGAGCCGCGTAACAGGCCTCGATCTCCCGCTCGGCGGCGGTGGCCTCCACCTCCCGCTGGGAGGACTGGGCGGCCGCGTATTCCACCGCACCGGTCAGCTTGCGCGCCGCCTTGAGGTCCTCCCCTCCGGCCAGAAGGTGGCTCAGCACCCGGTGGACCATCAGGTCCGGATAGCGGCGGATGGGGGAGGTAAAGTGGCAGTAGTAGGGCGCGGCCAGGCCGAAATGGCCCTGATTTTCGGCCGAATAGCGCGCTTTCTGCATGGCACGCAGGAGCATGGTGTTCACCATGGGGGCCTCGGGCTTGTCCTGAGCCGCGTCCAGCACCGCCTGCAGCGCAAAGCCGTCCCCCTGCCCCACGGTGTAGCCCATGGGGTTGAGCATGGCCCGCAAGGTTTCCAGCTTGTCAGAGGCCGGTTTTTCATGGATTCGGTAGACGCAGGGCTGGCCCGCGTCGTGCAGGTGGCGGGCCACGGTCTCGTTGGCCGCCAGCATACATTCCTCGATCAGGGATTCCGCGCGCCCCGGCTGCCGCAGGCTCAGGCCGGTGGGCCGCCCCTCCTCGTCACAGGCGATGGTCACCTCGCTGCTCTCCAGCATCAGCGCGCCCCGGGCCCGGCGCCGCTTCTTCAACGCCGCCGCCAGCTGGTCCATGTCCCGCAGCATAGGCAGGATATGGGCGTAGCGCGCCTCCAGGGCGGAATCGCCGCCGGCCAGCAGCACGTTGCAGTCCTCGTAGGTCATGCGCTCGGTGGAGCAGATCACGCTTTTGGCCAGGCTGTGGTCCAGAATGGTCCCTGCACGGTCCAGCGTCATCAGGCAGGAGATGGTCAGCCGGTCCACCTGGGGATTGAGGGAGCAGATTCCGTTGGACAGGGCGATGGGCAGCATGGGCACCACCCGGTCGGCGAAATAGACCGAGGTACCCCGCTCCCATGCCTCCCGGTCCAGGGTACTCTTGGCCTTTACATAGTGGGACACGTCGGCAATGTGGACCCCCAGCCGCCAATTCCCCGCCTCGTCCCGGGTCAGGGAGACCGCGTCGTCAAAGTCCCGGGAGGAGGCCCCGTCGATGGTCACGATGGTCTCCGCCCGCAGGTCCAGCCGGCCGGCCAGGTCCTGTTCCGTCAGCGTCTCCGGAATGGACAGCGCCTCCTCCATCACCGCGTCGGGGAAGGCCGGTTGGATGTGGTGGTTATAGAGAATCGCGGCCACGATGGCGGCCAGCTCCCCGGCGGGGCCGAAGATCTGGACCACCTCGCCGCTGGGAGTCTGCCCCCGTCCGGCGGCGTAGCTGCGCACCGCCACGGCTACCCGGTCCCCTGCATGGGCGTTGTGGAGCTTCCCGGTCACCAGCATGGGGGAGGGCAACTTGCGCTCGTCCGGCTCCAGCCAGCACTTGTGGTCGTGCTTGCGCAGAATCCCGGTAACGGCGGTGTGGGCCCGCCGCAGCACCTTTATGACGCGTACGGTATCCCGTTCCCCGTCTGTATCCGTCTCCGACTCTACCTGGACCGTATCGCCGTCCCAGGCCCCGCCGTTTTTCCGGGGCGGCACGAACCAGTCCTCTCCGCCGTCCTCCGGCGTGACAAATCCGTAGGCGCCCGTGGTGGCCCGATAGACACCCGTTCTGGCGTCGCCCATGGCGCACACCTCGCTTTCTGGATGGTTTGATTCGCAGGTAGTATATCACAAAACCGCGAAAAGGAATCTCTTTTCTCCCGAATTTTTCTCCGCTCTCTCCGCAGCTTTCCCCAATCCTGCCGAAGCTCTCGGTCTTTGGGTAGTCGCCAGAGAACATAAAAAGCGGCACAGCATAGCTGTGCCGCTTTGTGGTTCCCGGTTCCAATCAGATCAGGAAGCAGAGCACCAGGGTCAGGACCATGAACAGGATGGCGACCCACTTGGTGGCCTTCGCCAGACGGGCGTCGGCGCTCTTGGCCTTGTTCTTGGACAGGAACGTGTCCGCGCCGCCGGCGATGGCGCCGGACAGGCCGGCGCTCTTACCGGACTGGAGCAGCACCACGGCAATCAGGAACAGGGCAGCCAGCGCATAGACAACGCTTACAATGATTGCGGGGATAGACATAGTTTCCATTCCTTTCAGAGAGCCCCGTGGGGCTTTTCAAACTCATTCGGGCGCAATGCGCCGATTCGTAACTAGTATGATACCATACCCCCCGGCCGATTGCAAGAGTTTTTTCCTTTTTCCTCTGGTAGGCCTTGCTTTTTTCCCCATGTTTCGCTAGAATAAGAACGACTGGAGCGACTGCCGCGCGCTCCGGACCGTGGAGGTCCTTTTGCGGCATAGACTGCAAGGGAGGCTGCTAACGGATGAAAACCATGGTCATCGGAATCGCCGGCGGGACCGGTTCGGGCAAAACCACGCTCACCAAGCGTTTGAAGGATACCTTTGGCAACGATGTCAGCGTCGTCTACCACGACAACTACTACAAGGCCCATCCCAACATGACCTATGAGGAGCGGGCCGCCCTCAACTACGACCATCCTGACGCCTTTGACACGGAGCTGATGGTGGAGGATCTCCGGCAGTTATGTGAAGGGAAAACCATTCACTGCCCGGTCTATGACTATACGATTCACAACCGCTCCGACCAGACGGTGGAGGTGCGTCCCACCAAGGTGGTCATTGTGGAGGGAATCCTCATCTTTGCTGACAAGGCCCTGCGGGACCTGATGGACATTAAAATTTTTGTGGACACCGACGCTGACGTACGCATCCTGCGCCGAATCCTGCGGGACGTCAAAGAGCGGGGGCGCTCCCTGGATTCGGTCATCGAACAGTACCTCACCACCGTGAAGCCCATGCACGAGCAGTTCGTCCAGCCCAGCCGGCAATACGCCGACATCGTGGTGCTGGAGGGCGGACGCAATCTGGTGGCCCTGGATATGATCATCCAACGCATCAAAAGCCATGTAGAGCAGGCCTGACCGGCCCTGTGGGCGCTGTCTCCAAGTTCCCGCAAAATTTTGCTATTTTGCGGGAACTTTTTTCTTTGCGCCGCCGTCCAAAGGTTTGTCGCGCCGCTCTTCTTCCAGAGCCGGCCGCGCGCAACCTAACTGCAAAGGAGTTCAACACACCATGAAACACCGAGCGCTTGCCCTTCTGCTGTCCGCCGGTCTGCTGCTGGCTCTGCCGGCCTGCGGCGGGAATAATTCCGGTACGGACACCCCTACCGACAGCCCTGTCCTCACCGACACCCCTGCCCCGGAGAGCACCCCGCCCGCTGCGTCTGACCTTCCGGAGACAGAGCTCCCCGAGG
>DXYV01000001.1 GCA_019415645.1 Clostridiales bacterium | reverse complement strand
ACGCCCGCTCTCGTTCGCGAGGGCGGGCGTTGGAGCGTCTTGGGGAAATTTTCTGGAGAAATGCAGGGGCGGATGCCCACATCCGCCCTTTTCCCCGGGGGCGACGTTCCGGCGCTGATGCCCTCAGGTTTCGTTCCCCGGGGGGATACTTCCAATAAGGGGGCCCGCAGGCCCCCTTGTGTTTGGTCGTTTCAAGGGGGTGTTTCCAAAGAGGGGGAAAATCGAAATCCCCCCTCTTTGGCGTATCTTTGGTTCCTTTCTGTACGAGCAGAAAGGAACATCGCCCTTGCGGCCCGCAGGCCGCCGATCCTCGCGCTTCTTCCTGTCACGCTTCGCCTGTTCGCGACGCGGTCAGAAGGGAATTGCTCCGCGGCTTGCTGCTCAGGCCTGCGGCCCTGCGCTGCTCGCCGTCTGCGCAAGCCCTTCTGCCGCTGCTCACGACGGCTCAACGCTTCTCTCCTGTCACGCTTCGCGGCCTCCGCGACGCGGTCAGAAGGGAATTGCTCCGCGGCTTGCTGCTCAGGCCTGCGGCCCTGCGCTGCTCGCCGTCTGCGCAAGCCCTTCTGCCGCTGCTCACGACGGCTCAACGCTTCTCTCCTGTCACGCTTCGCGGCCTCCGCGACGCGGTCACTGCTCACCGCTCCGCGAAAAATGCCGCGCCGCCTTCGGGGCCACCTGTTTTTTCGTCTGCGCGGTTCACTGTGCCGCTGCTCCCGGCCGCTCAGCGCTTCTCCTTTGTTTTCCTTCCGTTCATTGATTTTTCCAGCGTTTTGGTGTAAACTGTTTCTGCTTATCCTTCCCAATCTGAACGGAGGTCGTTTTTATGAACTACACCTACGCGCAATACGAGCAGAGCGCCGCTTATATCCGGGAGCGCATCGGCTCCTTCGTCCCCAAGATCGCCATGATTCTCGGCTCCGGACTGGGCTATCTGGGCGACGAGGTGGAGCAGTCCATTGCGGTGGACTACCGTGACATTCCCTTCTTCAAATCCTCCACCGCCCCCGGCCACAAGGGCCGGCTGGTGTTCGGCGTGCTGGAGGGCCAGAACGTGGCCGTTATGCAGGGCCGGATGCACCACTACGAGGGCTACTCCTACGAGGAGGTGGCCTACGCCGTGCGGGTGCTGCGTCTGCTGGGCTGCGACACACTGGTGGTCACCAACGCCGCCGGCTGTGTCAACACCGCCTGGAAGGCGGGGGACCTGATGCTCATCCATGACCACATCAAGATTTTCATGGAATCCCCCCTCCGGGGCGAAAATCTCCCGGAATTTGGCCCCCGCTTCCCCGACGCATCCCACCTCTACACCCCTGCGCTCCAGGCCCTGGCCCACAGCGCCGCGGAGGAGCTTGGCATCGACCTGAAGGACGGCGTCTACATGTACTTCCCCGGCCCTCAGTATGAAACCCCCGCCGAGGTGCGGGCGGCCCGCATTCTGGGCGCCGATGCGGTGGGCATGTCCACCGCGCCGGAGGTCATCACCGCCGGCCACTGCGGAATGCAGGTGCTGGGCTTCACCCTGCTGAGCAACATGGCCGCCGGCATCCTGGACCAGCCGCTGAGCGAGCAGGAAGTTCTGGACGCCGCCGAGGCCTGCAAGGGCAAGTTCTCCGCCCTGGTGCGCGCCTGCCTGCGCAAGCTGTAAGTTCCGCCTGCACATTAGGAGGTTTTTGCATGAACACACTTTTCGAGCACGTCACTGCCGTCCTTATGGACGAGGCCCATACCGTCCTGCCCGACGCCTACGTGGCCGTGGAGGGAAGCAAGATCCAATCCGTTGGGCAGGAGCGGCCCGCCGGTTCCTTCGACCAGGTCATTGACGGGACCGGACAGGTGCTGATGCCCGGCATCGTCAACTGCCACACCCACATTCCCATGACGCTCATGCGGGGCTACGGCGGCGGTCACAACCTGCAGGACTGGCTGAACGACTTCATTTTCCCCGCGGAGGCCAAGTGGGACGACCGGGCCATCCGGGCCGCCACCGGGCTGGGGCTGGCGGAGATGATCGCCTCGGGCGTGACGTGCATCGCCGACATGTATATGCGCTGCGACGCCATCATTGAGGAGCTGCTGGCCGCCGGAATGAACGCCAACATCAGCTGCGGCGCCACGCAGTTCTCCGACGAGTTTGACCCTGACACCCACAGCGACTGCGTGACCCAGCGGCACCTGACCGAGCGCTGGCACGGCTGCAACGACGGGCAGATTCGCATCGACGCCTCCATCCACGGGGAGTACACCTCCCACGCCCCTCTGTGGGAGTGGATGGCCCGCTACGCCGCCGATCACAAGCTGGGGATGCACGTCCACCTGTCCGAAACCAAAACCGAGCACGAGGCCTGTCTGGCCCGCCACGGCAAGACCCCGGCGGCGGTCTTTGCGGAGACGGGCCTGTTCGACGTGCGGACCATCGCCGCCCACTGCGTCTGGACTACGCCTGAGGACTGGGCCATTCTGGCCCGCCACGGCGTGAGCGCCGTCACCAACCCCATGAGCAACCTGAAGCTGGGCTCAGGCATCGCGCCGGTGAAGGGCCTGATCGACGCGGGCGTCAACGTGGCCCTGGGGACCGACGGCGTCTCCTCCAATAACGCCACCGATCTGTTCGCGGACATGAAGCTGGCCGCCATCCTCACCTGCGGCGCCACCCTGGATCCTATGGCCGTCACCGCCTGGCAGGCGCTGGAAATCGCCACGGTCCACGGCGCCAAGGCCCTGGGACGCAACACCGGGCGCGTGGTCCCCGGCTGCGACGCGGACCTGATTTTGGTGGACTTCCGCCAGCCCAATCTGATTCCCTGCCATGATGTGGCGGAAAACCTGGTGTATGCCGCTCACGGGAGCAACGTCTCCCTGACCATGGCCCGGGGCAGAATTCTTTATCAGAACGGGGCATTTTTCACCCTGGATCTCGATAAAGTAAAACAGGAGGTGGCCCAGTACGCCATCCCCAAGCTCTTTGGCTGAGGCCAAGTTAGGAGTGGAACGATTGTCGAATCCCGAGAAAAAAAATACCTTCTTCGGCGGCGCGGCCATTTTGACCGTGGGCGTCATCATCGTCAAGCTCATCGGCGCGCTGTATAAGATCCCGCTGGCTAACATCCTGGGCGAAGAGGGCAACGGCTACTTCATGACCGCCTACAACATCTATTCCGTCCTGCTGACCATCTCCACCGGCGGCCTGCCGGTGGCCCTGTCCAAGTCGGTGTCCGAAGCCCGGGCCCTGGGCAAGGTCAATCAGGAGCGGCGCATCTTCTGGGTGGGCCTGTCCGCCTTCTTTACCCTGGGTATCCTCAGCTTTCTGGTCATGTCCTTTGGTGCGGGGCCCATCACCGTTTTGATGAACAACCCCGGCGCCTATTATGCCGCTCTGGCTCTGGCCCCTTCGGTGCTCTTTGTGTGCTGCATCTCTGCCATACGGGGCTATGCCCAGGGGCAGGGGAACATGGTGCCCACCGCTATTTCCCAGATCATTGAGGCGCTGAGCAAGCTGATCGTCGGCCTCACCTGCGCCTATCTGTTCCTGCACTATGCCGACACCATCTCCAACGCGGTCCCCGCGCTGAATGGAGCTCAGCCCCTGGAGATGGCCGCCGCCGGCGCTATTCTGGGCGTGACCGCTGGTACCATCGCCTCCTTCTGCTATCTGGTGTGCTCCCACATCAACCGCACCCATCGGGACACCCGCAGGGGAACGGATACGCCCCAGCCCAAGGGGACCATTCTGGCCAATTTGGTCAAGGTGGCCATCCCCATCACCATCGGTTCCTCGGTGGTGCCCATTGTCAACGCGCTGGACACCGGAATCGTGCAGGGCCGGCTTCAGTCCGCTCTGAACATGACCGTGGAGACCGCCAGCTCCCTATACGGCAACTACTCCGCTGTGGGCAACCTCTATTCCCTGCCGTCAGCGCTGATGGTGCCCTTTACAGCAGCGCTTATTCCCGCCATCTCCGCCGCGCGGGCACGCCGGGCCCCTCTGGAGGCCGCCAAGGTGTCCGAGTCCGCCATGCGGGTGGCCATGCTGCTGGCCTGCCCCATGGGCTTTGGCCTGTTCTCCCTGGCCACCCCCATCGTGAAGCTGCTCTACCCCGGCTATGATTCTTCCATCGCCGGGCCCATTCTGACCATTCTGGGAATCGCCTCCATCTGCACCTGCATCGTAACGCTGTGCAACGCCATTTTGCAGGCCTCGGGCTTTTTGAACCTGCCCATTCTCACCATGGTTATCGGCGGCGTGCTCAAAATCATCGTCAACTACACCCTGGTTGGCATCGAATCCATCAACGTCACCGGCGCGGCCGTGGGCACCCTGTGCTGCTTCGGCGCGGCGGCCCTGCTGGACCTCTTTGTCATCCACCGGGTCCTTCCCGCCGCCCCGGATTACGGACGTATTTTCTTCAAGCCAGTACTCTCCTCCGTGATCATGGCGCTCTCCGCCTGGGCCTGCTACGGGCTGGTCTACCGCTTCACGGACAGCAACACCCTGGGCGTGCTGGTGGCCATCGTCATTGCCGTGGTCCTTTACTTCGCTCTGGTCCTGGCCTTGAAGGCAATTTCCAAGGATGACCTGTCTCTGATGCCCAAGGGCGATAAAATCGCGAAACTTTTGCGAATCCAATAAGGGAATTGGAAAAAAACCTTGCAGTAGAGGGAAAAATATGATAGATTATGTAAGCAAGAAATCCTACGATCTCAACGATTTGGTGGACATTGTCCGCATCCTGCGGGCGCCGGGCGGCTGCCCCTGGGACGCGGAACAGACCCATCAGTCTATCCGCCGGAATTTTCTGGAAGAAGCCTACGAGGCGGTCGAGGCCATTGACGAGGAATCCCCCGATCATTTGAAGGAGGAGCTGGGTGACGTGCTCCTCCAGGTGGTCCTTCATTCCGCCATGGAGCAGGAGTTGGGCCATTTTGACCTGAACGACGTGGCCGACGGCATCTGCAAGAAGCTCATCTATCGCCACCCCCATGTCTTTGGGGATGTGACGGTCCATTCCACCGGCGAGGTCCTTTCCAACTGGGAGGACCTGAAGCGCAAGGAAAAGGGACAGGCCTCCAACGCTGACGCGGTGGACGCAGTGGCCCGGAGTCTGCCTGCCCTCTGGCGGGCGGAAAAGATTCAGAAGAAGGCCGCCAAATGCGGCTTTGACTGGCCGGACGTCTCCGGCGCGCTGGACAAGCTGACCGAGGAGACCGGCGAGCTGAAGGACGCGGTCAAGGGCAACGGCGACGTGGCCGAGGAGCTGGGCGATCTGCTGTTTGCCGCCGTGAACGCGGCCCGGTTCCTGCATCTGGACCCCGAGGACTGCCTCAACGCCGCGTCGGACAAGTTTTCCGCCAGGTTCCGGAAGGTGGAGGAGGCCGCTGCCGCCCAGGGAAAGCGCCTGGAGGACATGACTTTGGCGGAAATGGACAAGCTATGGGATAGCATCAAGCATCAGGCTTAACTGCGTCGCAGACGCTTTAAGTAATAAACCCCGCGGTTGGACCGCACATCATACGACTTTTACAGGAGGACGTTACTACTATGAACAAAGCTGAATTGATCGCCGCCGCCGCCGAGCAGGCCGGCCTGTCCAAGAAGGATACTGAGGCTGCCATCAACGCCGCTATCGACGCTATTGTTGCTTCCCTGAAGCAGGGTGACAAGGTCCAGCTGGTCGGCTTCGGCGCGTTTGAGGTAAAGGCCCGCGCCGCCCGCATCGGCCGCAACCCCCGCACCAAGGAGCAGATCGAGATCCCCGCTTCCAAGATCCCCGTCTTTAAGCCCGGCAAGGCTCTGAAGGACGCTGTCGCGGAGTAATCAGAAACGGCTGAGCCGCTGTACACAGCGGTGAACGCCTCTCTGCATCAAAAAAACACGGGACCAGTCTGCGGACTGGTCCCGTTTCGTTCCTCTGGGGCGATTGGGGGAACCTTCGTTTGTCTGCCCCGCTCGCCAAAGCGCGATTCCCCGTCCCAGGCGCGCGGTCCCCGGGGCGGAAGTTTGGAAAGGACGGTTGATTTATGCGACTGGATAAATGGCTCAAGGTCTCCCGGCTCATCAAGCGCCGGACCGTGGCCAACGAGGCCTGCGATAACGGGCGCGTCACCGCCAACGGCCGGCCGGTAAAGGCCTCCTACGACGTGAAGGAGGGCGACGTGCTGGAGCTCAAGTTCGGCGAGAAGGCCATCCGGGTGGAGGTCGTCTCGGTGGCCGACATCGTGGGCAAGGCAGACGCCGCCGCCATGTATAAGGAGCTGCGCTGAACCCTTCTCCCGCAAACAGAGGGTCTGCTTTTCGTAGTAAAAGCAGACCCTCTTTGATTCTTCTCTATCCCATCCAGCGGAAGGGCCACAGCACCAGGACCACCTGCCCCAGCACCAGGCGCGCATCCACCGTGCCGCAGTCCGGGTCCCGGCTGTCGTCCGAATCGTTGCGGTTATCGCCCATGACGAAGAGCTGTCCCTCGGGCACCACGGCCCGCACGGTGGTTTGATAAGGCTGTTGTTCCATCCAGGCCCGGAGATAGGGCTCGTCCAGCACCGCCCCGTCCACGGTGACGGTGCCGGCCTCATAGTCGATCTCCACCGTCTGGCCGCTCACTGCGATCACCCGCTTGACCACCGGAGCAGGCCGGAAGCTCTCCTTCCGGAACACCACTATGTCCCCCGCTTCCGGAGCCTCGCCCACAGCGCACACCACCATGACCTCGCCGTCCTCCAGCGTTGGCTCCATGGATACGCCGTCCACCCGGTACAAGCCCCCCAGGAAGGTGGAGACCAGCACCAGGGCCGTCAGCGCCCACGCCAGGATTCCCAGCCGCTCGTAGGCGCCCCGGCGCCGTTCTTCCGATCCCGCGTCCATGGGTCACCCGAGAATCTCGAAGTTCTGGAAGGGGAAGATCACCGCCACCGCCTGGCCGATGACCCGCCGCTCGTCAATGACGCCCACGTAGGAATAGCGGCTGTCCGCCGACACGTTGCGGTTATCGCCCATCACGAAGAGGCAGCCCTCGGGCACGGTCATGGAGGTCACATCGCCGCAGGGCACCATGGGCTCGTTCAGGTATGGCTCGTCCAGCACCACGCCGTCCACGGTTACGGTGCCGGCATCGTAGTCGATCTCCACCGTCTGACCGCCCTTGGCGATAACCCGCTTGACAATGGCGTCCTCCATAAAGGACTCCTGGGTGAGGACCACAATATCCCCCTGCTGGGGTTCGTAGCCAAGGGATCGCACCACCATCATCTCGCCGTTGAGCAGCGTGGGCACCATGGAGGTGCCGTCCACCATGATCAGGCGGCCCACAAAGGTAAACACCAGCACCAGGGCCACCAGGACCACCGTCAGGGATTGCAGCGTATAGTAAGCGTCCAGCCGTCCGGATTCCTCCTCCTGGGGCTCCTCTCCGGCGGCGGACGGTTGAATCGATCCAGGCTTTTTGGTTCGATCGGCCATAGAATCATCTCCTGCGTAAATCTGGCATGTAATATGTTATTATAGCCTATTCTCCGCCGGATTGCAAGCACAGCACCGGCACGCCGTTGGCCGCCGCCCAGGCCCCCTCCCGGCTGTGGCAGGTGAACAGCAGAATCTGCCGCGTCTGCCCCAGCTCCTTCAGCAGGGCCAGCGCCAGCTCCATGCGGGAATCGTCAAAATTGACCAGTGCGTCGTCCAGCACCAGCGGCGCTTTCTCACCGTCCGGCCATGTGAGCTCGCACACCGCCAGCCGCACCGCCAGATAGAGCTGGTCCACCGTCCCCCGGCTGAGCAGCAGGCTACTGTGGGGGCGCAACTCCCCCGGCGCGGCAGCCGACGCCTCAAAGGCCCGGGTCAGGGTCACGCTCTGATAGCTTCCGCCGGTCAGCCGCCGGAACAGCTCCCCCGCCTTCTGATTCAGGGCCGGGGAGAACCGCTGCCGCAGCGCCTCGTTGGCCTGAGCCAGCACCGCCCGGGCCAGTTCCAGCGCCTCCAGCTCCTCCGTGCGGGCAGCCAGCTGCTCCAGCAGCTCGTCCCGCTTGGCCTCCAGCGCGTCGGGGTCGCCCACTGCGGCCAGCGTTCCCTGCGCCTGGGCTATCTGCCGCTCCAGTCGGCTCAGCTCGCCCGCCACCACAGTCAGGCGGGCGTCGGTCTCCTGGCTGGGACGCGTTGGAGTCGGAAGCGGCGCGGCATCGTCCGTCCGTCGGGCCCCTTGGGCCCGCAGGGCCTCTGCCAGGCTGCGGGCCGCCTGCTCCTCCGCCTGAGCCTGCGCCGTCCGGGCCAGCTTCTCCCGGTAGGCCGCCGCCCGCTCCAGAATATCCCCCGGATCACACTCCTCCAACAGCTCCGGCGCGCGGTCCGCAGCCGCACGCGCACTCCGGCAGCGGCCCAACTGGACCAGCCATGCCGCCCCGAGGGCCACCGCCGCAACGCCCAGCGCCGCCCCGGCCGGGAACCAACGCAAAACCAGCATGATCACCGCCGCAAGCAGCGCTACCGCAGTCAGCAGGCCCAGCAGGCCGGCCGTGCGTTTCGCCGCCTCCCGCGCCCGCTGCGCCGCCGTCCGGGCCGCCCGGCGGCGCTGATTTTCCTCCCGGGCCGCCTGCCAGGCGGTCGTCTTTTCCTGCGCCTTGGACCATGCCTCCTCCGCCGTCAGGCCGTCAAACTCCGGGTCCACAGTCTGGCTGCGGCGCACCGCCTCCTGCGCCCGTTCCAGGGCGGCCAGCGCCTGTTCATAGCGCCGGTCCAGCTCCCGCTGCCGCAGCTGCCGGTGAATTGCCTGCTCCTGCTCCAGGGCCGCCCGTTCCGTCCGGAGGCGGGCGGTCTCCGCCTGAGCCTGGGCCAGCTCGTTCCGGGTGCGGGCCAGCCGGTCCAGATCGGCTTCCACCTGGCGCAATTCCCCGTCCAATTCCGGAATGAGGCCGTTGGCCCGGTTGGAACGGCGGCGATTGGCCCAGTCCTTCAGCCTCCGCTCGGTCTCCGAGTAAGATACGTCCTCCTCCCCGGTGGACGCCAGGGAGGCGATCCGCTTTTCCAGCTCGGCCGCAGGCGTGACCACGGAGCTTCCCTGTCCCGCAAAGGCGGACCGCTCGTACATCTCCCGCCCCACGCCCACCAGCAGTTCCCCTGCCCGGTCAGCGGTCAGCTCGGGCACCGGATCGCCGGAATCGGCGTACACTGCCTCAAATCCGCCGAAAGGGGAGGTCCGCTTGGCGAACCGGCGCACCAGAATGTCCCGCCCCCGCCAGCGCAGGGCTAGTTCGCCCTCCATGGGGGCGCCGCTCCAGGGGGCGTAGCGGTTTTTCTCCGCGATATAGCCGGTCTTGTCCTTCTCCCGGGTGTTGATTCCGTAGAGCATGGCCCGCAGGAAGGCCGCCCAGGTGGACTTTCCGCCCTCGTTAGGCGCCTGAATCACCGTCAGGCCGGGGCCGGGTTCCAGCACGGCGTGGTCCAGCCGCCCAAAGGTAGCGGTCAATTTTTGCAAAATCATAGTCGTTGCTCCTTTTGAGCCAGAGGGCGTGCGGAGCGCTTCGTGCAGCTCTCTGCGCCAAATCTGTAATGGTTTTTTATCGTACGTCGATAGGCTCTGTCTCTCTGGCGCTGGCCAGCTCCTCCGCTCCTCAATATAAGCTTTCTGTCCGTAAAGAGCTCCGTCCCGCACCCGGCGGCGTCTGCCATAGCTTCAAGAGGCTCCATGCTGTCGGCGTGCTGTTCCCAGGTCCTAAAATGGTTCCCTTTTGATGTCACGGCAATCTCTGTTTGCCCCTTCCGGAAAAGTCTATCCCTCCGTCCTGTCAACTGCCCCAGAAAGCCCCTCTCGTTCAATGTGTGCTTCCGTCCCGCACTTGGGGGTGCCTCAGCCGTTCGAGGCACAAACTAACTGTCACAGAACAACTCGGCGGTTTCGGAACAGCTCGCTTATTCAGGCGAGGTCTGGACTACGCCGTACAGAAGCAGTCTGATCCATTGCAGGCACATCGTTTCGTGTGCGGCGACATCATCAAGTGCCGTGTCATACATGACCGGCCTACTATTGGCATAATTCTGAAGTATGAGCTCCAAATCAGACACTTCTTCTATCGTTATCCCTGGCCGCAGTTCAGTGTCTTTCAGAACAGCGGCCAGAATACGACGGTTAAAATCCTCAACTGGTCTGCGCAACTTTGTCAGCTCTTCCGCCAGATTCCGGGGCGGCGCGAGCATCGCGCGAAAAAAGATCTTTTGCTCATCGGGATACTGTTGGAAAAAGGTCAGACGAATTTGGAAATACAGGGCCAGGTCTCGGTCAAGATTCTCACCGAGAGACGATGGAATTTGCTGTTCCATGTAAGACAGAAGATGTGCAAAGCACTCCCGCACACAGGTCAGATAAAGTTCATCCTTATCCTTAAAGTGGTGATAGAGCAAGCCCTTTGAAAGCCCTTCGGCCGCACAAATCGTATTGATAGACGCAGCTTCATAGCCGTTATCCCCGAATTCCTTCCGGGCGGCCGACATAATGCGGGCCCTGGTCCGCTGGTTTCGCTCGTCCTGCGTCATAGAACTCACCTGCAATCCGCAAATTTTTTGAGGGAAGCTGCTTCTATTATAGCATTGTGCTTAGAGAACAACAAGACTCGGTTCCGAACGATGGACGGCAGGAAAAAGTATGATAAAAAATCATACTTGCTTCGCTTCAACGCCCCTCTTAAAATGTGGACCAGGAGGTCTATATTTTAAGAAGAGGTGAACCTTGGATGAAACATTCAGCCGGAACACGCATTCTCAGTACGATTCTCGCGCTGCTTCTGATGGGCGGCTGTCTTCCACTGACGGCTCTGGCGGCGGAAGCAGAAGTCCAGCCGCCGGCCGGGCTTTCGTCAGAGGAAGCTGACACTTCCGGAGTTCCGGAAGTGTCTCCTGGGGAGCCCCAGGAGACCGATCTTCCCGCAGGCAATTCTGCACTGCCCCTGGCAGGAGAGGAAAACCTCGCCTTGGGCCAGCCGGTAACGGTATCCGGCACCGCCGAAGACAGCAGCGGAGCGGAACTGGTCGACGGGAATACTGCCGTCGGTGAAAAAGGGTGGATCACCGAAGACATGAAGAACGGCACCACCCCCGGTCAAGCCCAGACTCCCGTATGGGCGGTCATCGATCTGGGAGCCGAAGCCTCCACGGTTTCCAGCATCGTGATTCAGTGGCGCAACAACAAGGTGTGGGCTACCAACTATGTCATTCAGACGGCCGCTACCAACGGCGAAGATACCCAGTGGACCACGGTTGCCGAGGTGGATCGGGATGCCGCCGACCGCAACGGAACTCTTGCTCAGGGCGAGGGGCAGACCATCGCAGACGAAGCGGCCTACCGGGACACCATCACGCTGACCAGCGTGCCGGCCCTGACGAATGCGACCCTGCAGCGCTACGTCCGCTTCTGCTTTACCCGGGTCAACGATTTGGCACCGGGCAACAACCTCAATGTGGCCGAGATCCAGATCATGGGCTTTTCAGCTCCGGCGGAGCCTGACGACGAGAAGCCTGCCGCGCCGACGAATCTCACTGCCGCGCCTGCCAGCGACAGCGCAGTCCTGACGTGGACGGAAGCCACGGACAATGCAGCTGTGGCGTTGTACCAGATCTATCTGGGCGACGCAGCCGACCCGACCGCTACCACCACGGAAACAACCTATACGCTGACCGGCCTGGAGCCGGAAATGGAATACACGGTCAAGGTCACGGCAGTGGACACCTCCCTGAACGAATCGGATGCAGCATCCGTCACCTTTACGACCGAGGCTGCGCCCGTGATTGACTGGGACGTGGAATTTTCCGAGGACTTTGAGGACGGGATCGACTCGGGGCTTTGGGCGGACAAGTATGGAAATGCTCAAACCGCTTCCGCCCCGGCCGAACCGAAAGGACTGAGCTTTGATGCCGGCCAGGAGCAGACCGCACTGGTCTGGTCCAGCGAGGATCTTCTGAACGGCATCATCTCCGTGTGGTACTACGATACGATGGAAATTACCTCGGGCGTAAGGTTGCACGTAGCTTTCGTAGAGAGCGCGGATGCGCCGGGTAAAATGGCCGGAATCGGAGTCAACACCAGGCAGAATGCTAATTACTACCTGATGCGCTATCCCGGAGCCGGAAATTATAGCCGTACCAATGTCCAGCGGACCGAGGGCTGGCATGAGTTCCGGTGGGACTGCTCGGACGGCGAGAGCATGAAAATGTATATCGACGGACAGTTGATCAACACCGCCACGGATATTACGTCCTTCAGCAAGCTGACCTTCGGTGACGACTGGACAAATCCGGCCGGCGTAGCCCCCGGTTACTACGATGACATCTCCATCCAGGGCAAAGTCTATGTTCCCCCCGTGGATGCCGCTTCTGAGCTGGAGAAAATCACCGCTCTGCCCGCTCCCGGTGTGGACGACACCAAGCTTGCTCTGCCCGAGGTGGCAGCGGGATACACTGTCTCCTTCGCAGGCAGCGAGTTGGAGCAAGTAGTGTCCAAAGACGGAACCATTCTGGGTACTAATGTAGGCGAACGGACCGTGCAGATGATCGTAAAGGTCACCAGCGAGAGCGATCCGGAGGACACCGCCCGCAAAAATCTGAGCGTGACCATCCCCGACCACAGCGGCAGTGCCGTCTATGGGGGAACCGGCTGGTTCGAGCGGTCCGGCTCCAATCCCGTCCCTGGCATCGTACCCTCTGTACAGGAGTGGTACGGCTACGACGGCGCGTTTACCCTGTCCGGCAGCTCCCGAATCGTGCTCAACGACGCGGCGGGCGTGGGCTTGGACAAGGTGGCGGACTATATGGTGGCCGACGTGGAGGAGATCAGCGGAATCAACCTGACCGTCGTCAACGGCACCGCCGCCGACGCGAACAGCGACGACATCTACATCGAGTCCCAGACGGAGGATATCTACCAGACCGGCGAAGAAGGATACCTGCTGGTCACCGATGAGAGCGGCCTGCGGATTTACAGCTCCACCTACACCGGCTGCCTCTACGGCACCATTTCCGCCGAGCAGATGCTCTGGCTGGCGGAGGATCATGTGAGCATCCCCATGGGCGTCATTCGGGACTTCCCGGCCTATGAGGTGCGCGGCCTCTACCTGGATGTCGCCCGCACGCCCTACCGGCTGAATCTGCTGGAGGATTACAGCAAGATTCTGCTCTGGTATAAGATGAACGAATTCCATGTTCATCTGGCGGACAACCGCTCGGTCAAGGACGGGACCGCCAACAGCCATCCGGAGGACTACGAGGGCTTCCACCGCCTGGAGAGCAGGGAGTTCCCCAGCCTGGGCGCTGAGATTCGCAAATCCGGCCTGGGCCCGGACCTGACCGCCTACGATTATTACGAAGATATCTACGGCGTTCCCTTCTATACTCAGGAGGAGTGGATCCAGTTCCAGAAGGACAGCAAAGAGTTGGGCGTTCAGATCATTAGTGAACTGGATATGCCCGGCCATTCCCTGGTCTATATCCGCTATGCCCAAGAAAACCCGGATAAAATCGACTGGCTGACCGGGGAGGACGGCCAGGGAGTGGACATCAGCAACCCCACCGAGAAGGAGCTGCTGGCCCTGTCCGGCCCCGGCGCGGAGACTGCCAGAAAGTTTGCCGCAACCCTGTGGGATGAGTATACCCGTACTACGGACCCTGAAACCGGCGAGCCTGTGGAGCCTGTATTCCTGGGCGACGTGGTCCACATCGGCTGCGACGAGTACTGGGACAATACGACCGCCAATAATGAGGGCTTCAAAACCTTCATGGAGACTATGCGCCAGACTGTCATGGCCAACGGCAAAACCAAAGTACGTGTATGGGCCTCCTTCAACCGCATGAAGCTTGATGATGAGTTTCTGGCGCCCCTGGCTCCCTATTATCAAATCGATATGTGGAGCTCCGGCAACGACGATCCTGTTAAACGGGTGGAACAGGGTTTTCAGATCATTAACGACGAGGACGTTTTCATGTACGGCAACCCCGCCCGGGAACGCCGCGACATCGTCAACGCCGAATACATCTACAACAGCTGGGACCCCACCGTGTTCAGCTCTGCCACTCTGCTCAAGGGCGAGCCCAATCTGCTGGGCGGCACCACCTGCCTGTGGGGCGATGAGAGCTCCGAGGGAATCATCGAGCTGGATCTCCATCAGCGCATCATGCGCGCTATCCCCGTAACCAGTGAGAAGTGCTGGGGCAGCGACACCGAGGACACCTTCCAGGAGTTTGAGCTGCGTGCCAACGAGCTGGCCGAAGGCCCCGGCACCGGCATTGCCATGGAAGTGGAGACCCAGTCCTCCCTGGTGGTGGATTACGACTTCCAGAATGTGTCCGCCGACGGCAAGACCGTCTATGACGCCAGCGGCAACGGCTACGATGCCGCCCTCACTGGCGGCTCCGCGCAGGATGGCGCGCTGACCTTTGATGGCAGCACTTTGGTTGAGACCCCGCTGGGCAGCGTGGGCTATCCTTTTACCGTCTCCTTCGATCTCACACTTACCCAGACGGATATCGACGCATCTGCAGCTGTGTATGGAGATGGCGATGCCACCAACGACGCCAATCTCCTCTCTGGCTACGACGGCCGGCTCCAGGCTGTGGGCTACAACGGCCATGTAAGCGCCGATGTGAACTACTTCATCCGCGATCTGGGCTACCAGATCCCCGCCGATCAGAAGGTCAACATCACCCTGGTGGGCACGATGCACGGCATGAAGCTCTATGTGGACGGCGTACTCCAAACCTTCCTGTCCATCAAAAATGAGGGAGCGTCCTATCCGCCCCGCTACATGAGCTCCATCTACTCTTCCTTTGTGCTTCCTCTCGAGAAAATAGGGGAAAACTTCCACGGCAGCCTGTTCCGTGTTAAGGTCTATGACAAGGCCCTCTCCGCGGAGGAGGTCGCCGCCGAAGCTGGTCTGCAAGATGGGGACAGCTTGGTAAACGTGGCTCAGAATTCCAGCGCCACCAGCTATCAGGTTCCTGGTCGAGATCAGGCAAACAATCGTCTCTATTATGCAGCCAAGGCAGTGGACGGTGACGGGTTTGATTCTGTCAACACCGCTGTTTCCGGAGACCGTAATAAAAACTCGGAAATTCACTCCTGCTGGTATGGCTTCCAGGATGATAGCTACTTATTGCTGGATCTGGGTCAGGAGCGTATCGTGAGTCAGTTTGACATTCAGTGGAAGGGCAGCAATTACGCCAGCCAGTACCGCATTGAGCTCTCCCGGGACGGTGAGACGTGGGACACGGTCTACACGGCGGACAGCGCCGATCGGGATAGCAGCACAGGAGTAAGCCATGTGACGCTGAATAGCCCTGCCTCCGCACGATATGTAAAGCTTCAGGGCATCAAGCGAGCGGGCAGCCAGTATACAGTGCAGGAATTCCTGGTCTACGAGGATGTGGACAAGAGCGAGCTGGAGGCACTGCTGGCCGTCGCCGAAGAAGCGGCCGCCGAACGCGGGCTCTCCTTCGAATCCACCGGCTCGGACCGAACCGCGTTCGACGCGCTGGTCTTTGCCCGCGCGATGGTAAATAGCCCGATCGCTACATGGGAGGATGTAAATAGGGCGATTGACGGACTAAGCCGAATGGATGAGGTCATGGTCACCTTCGATTCTCAGGGCGGCAGCGCTGTCGCCGCGATCCATGCCAAACTGGGCAGTACCATTCTCCGGCCGGAGAACCCGGTACGGGCTGGCTATACCTTTGGTGGCTGGTACCGCGAGCCCACTTGCACTGCGCCGTGGGACTTCGACCATGACGTTGTGGAGGCTGATTTGACGCTCTACGCCATGTGGACGGCAAACGGCAGCAGTTCTGCTCCTGTCTGGTACACCATTACGGTGGACGCTACTGCAAACGGCAGCGTGCGTTCCAGCGTGAGTCGGGCAGTACAAGGTACGTCCGTCACCCTGGAGGTAACGCCTGACGAGGGGTATGCGCTGGAACAGCTCACCGTTACCGATGGGAACGGGAACTCCGTCACCCTGACCGCCAGCGGAGACGACAGATATGTCTTTATTATGCCCCGCTCTGATGTCACGGTAGCGGCGGTATTCGCCGCTGAAATCGATGAGGATAAGACTCCATTGGGAGACTCACCGTTCACTGATGTTGGAAAAGACGACTGGTTCTACGATGCGGTGGAGTATGTGTATCGCAACGGCATGATGCAGGGTACCAGCAACACCCTGTTCTCTCCCGCAATGACCACCACACGCGGCATGATCGTCACAATTCTCTACCGTCTAGAGAACGAGCCTGCTGTTACTGATGCGGCTGACTTTAATGATGTGAGCGCCGGTCGGTGGTATTCCGACGCGGTAGCCTGGGCATCCGCCAATGGAATTGTAGGCGGCTACGGCAACGGCAGCTTTGGCCCCGAGGATACCATCACTCGGGAGCAGACTGCGGCCATCCTGTACCGGTACGCCCAGTACAAAGCATACAATGTGACCGCATCCGGGAAATTGGGCGACTTTGCGGACGCAGGCAAAATTTCCAGCTGGGCAGAGCGTGCCATGAGCTGGGCGGTGGGTGCCGGCCTACTGAACGGCAAGAACGGCAACCTGCTTGACCCCACGGGCACCACTACTCGCGCCGAAGCAGCGATGATTCTAACACGCTTCTGTCAGAATTTCGTGAAATAAACCCAAAAAGCAACCGGGACCGGGGGCATATGCCCCCGGTCCCAATCTTTTTTGTGTTTTGCACGCCCTCTTCTTAAATTCGATTGGCCGCGTCAAAGGCAGTACGGATTGCCTGCTTTACGTTTTTGGGTACCAGGCAATCTCCTGCCATTTCAAAATCAAAGGCGCTATCATAAAACTTCAGCGCTTCCTCCAGATGGCTGTGCATTCCAGTGGCGACGACTACGCTATCGCCCTCTAAAACAGTTTCTTCTCCATCCTGACTGCACAAAGGCCTTTTTCTTCATAAAATTTTCTTTGCAGAACGAAAATTTTTATTGTATGATATATAAAATTCTGTATGGTCTGAGGGATGGATAAGATGAATCTGCAACATATTCGTATTTTCGTATTGTGCACCAGGTATCTTAGTTTTTCCAAAGTAGCGGAATTAACCTATTCCTCTCAGGCCTCTGTAAGCAAGGCCATCGCGGCCCTGGAAGCGGAAGTCGGCGGCGAGCTGTTTTTGCGGAGCAGCCGTAACATGGAGTTGACCTCTCTGGGAGAGGCGCTTCTCCCCTATGCCGAGGCCCTCCTGGCTAAGGAGGAAGAGATGCGCGGTTTTCTTCATCAATATCATAACGGAGAAACTGTGCGTCCACTCATTCTTGGAATTGCAAAATTTCTGATCGCCGCTCCAATGGATGGACTTTTGCTTCCTCTTATGGATGCCATTGATCATCTGCGCAGGCTGCACAGCAATGTGGACATCAAGGTATCTTACTTTGATGAGCGGCAGCTCCAGACTAGAATCAACAGCGGCCAAATTGATTTGGCGATTACTGCAGTCAATAACAACCATCTTCAGTCTCAAATTTTCCCCGGCGCAGATTTTATTCGTCTGAACGAGACGGACAACTATCTTCTTTACCAGTCCGAAGCAGGCTCAGTTCCTTCGGTAGAAACACTTCTGCCACAGTTGGACTGCCTGTTTTCTGTAAGCGATCAAATAGCCCTGAGTGTGACCTATGATTTTTTGAAAAAGGTCAAAATCCCGCTGCATATTGAAACCTGTGACAATTGGAGCGAAGTGGTCGTAAGAGTCCGGAATGGGCAAGGAGGCACGATTCTCGGGGAGTCCACCGCACGTCTGGGAATAAAGTGTGGTCTAAGCGCCCTGTGCCTTAATGAGTATCAAATTACATCTTCCCTGCTTGGGATCTGGCGGCATGGCGCAGGTTCTTTGGTTGAAGAAATCGCGATCCTGCTCAGGAATGCTTTTTCTGCAACGGATGTTCATGCGAAATAGCATATATTCCAAAAACGATTTTACCCTTTCTGGCTTCAAAACAGCCGAACCTTTTTGCGTGTAATGTAAAAGGGTTCAGCTGTTTTTTTGCTTTTTTGGAACCGTTTTTCTGCATTCCAGATCAGAATAGCAGCTATTTATTGTATGGAATAACTGGCATTCCCGCATTCTACGTTCTCAGATTCAAACACTTTCTTTATACTAGTAGCAGAACCGGTAAGACCTCTTCTCGATGAAGCAACCAGAAACGGAGGAATGTCAATGAAAGAACGTGTCCCAATTCGGGAGAATCTGTTCCGTGAATATGCCGATGGAACGCTTGTCCTTCTGGGGGCGAAGTGTGTAAACTGCGGCCATATCTCTTTCCCAAAGAGAGAGTTTTGTACCGAATGCCTCTGCACTAAGCAGGAAGAAATTGAATTAAGCCGTTGTGGTACGCTGCATACGTTTTCTATCCTTCGCGTAGGGGACAATCACTTCTCAGCCCCGCACCCCATCGGCATGGTTAATCTGCCGGAACGGGTCCGGGTGACGGCGCCGCTGGTCTACCGGGCCAAGGAGGATTATGCCATTGGCCAAACCGTAGAGGTCGTTCCCGATGACCTCTGGGAAGAGGAGGACAAAATTGTAACGGGGTACCGGTTCCGCGTTGTGGAGGACACGAAATGAATGGCTTGCGAGATGTTTATGTGCTGGGTGTTGGTCAAACCAAATTTGCGCGGATGAAAGGCGTGAGCCCGATCGCGCTGGGGGTCGAGGCGGCCAAACGCGCCCTGAAGGATTCCGGGCTGCCTGATCCAAGGAAGCTTGAGGTGGTCTATGCCAGCCGCTCCCGGGACGACACGCAGACCGCAGAAAATATTATGCAGGATATCGGCGTGACTGCCATTGAAATGCACAATACCGAAAATGCCTGTGCTTCTGGCGGGGGAGCAGTCAATCTATTATGGAAAGATATTGCCTATGGCGTCCATGACATCGGTATGGCAGTGGGCTGTGAGTCTATGACCTCCATGCCGAAAGGACTGGTAGGGGTAGCGGAAGAAGACTTGAATGGAGAGCTGGGAATCCGCATGCCTGTCATGGGCGCAATGAACGGCCTTCGTTTCCTCTATGACCGGGGTGGGACGCTGTCCGATCTGGCCTACCCGTCTGTCAAAAATCACAAGAATGCCTGTGGAAACCCATATGCCCAGTATCAGAAGATCATCACCACAGAGGATGTTCTGAATGCCCGCATGATTTCCGATCCCATTGGCGTACTTCACTGCTGCCCAACTTCTGACGGCGCAGCCGCAGTTATTTTATGCACCAAGGAAGTTGCGCAGCATTTTACAACAAAGCTGATAAAGGTTGCCTCGTCCGTAGTCACGACCGGCACATATGAGTCCTTTGAGGTCGACATCACCGATATTCCTTTTATTCGCCGGATTTCCCGCATGGCCTACGAACGGGCGGGCATTGGCCCGGAGGATCTGGATCTGGTCGAGATGCACGATGCCTTTGCACCAGAGGAGCTCTATGCATATGAGGCCACGGGCGTTTGCGCCGAGGGCGACTGCATGAAATTTATTGCGGAAGGTTCTGCGGAAATTGGCGGCAAATGCGCCTTCAGCCCAAGCGGCGGGCTCCAGTCCTTGGGGCACCCATTGGGCGCATCCGGAGTCCGGGTTGTGTGTGAAGTGACCCAGCACCTGCGTGGAGAGGCGGGAGCCCGGCAACAGCCAAATGCAAGAGTCGGAATGGCTCAGATGATCGGTGGTTATCTCACAGGACTTGGATGTCCCACCGTCGGGGCTTGCCATATTCTAACCGTTTAAGAGGGAGACACCAGTATGATAAAGAAAGTAAACCACATTGGATTTGCAGTCCGCAGTATTGACGCCACGCTGGATATGCTGAAGAACTGCTTTGGCGCGGTGGAGTTAGGACGGATGGAATATCCGGCCATGGGTCAAATTTCTTGCCTGGTTGGAATTGGAACGTCACGCTACGAGTTAATGGAACCGATCGGGGAGCAAGGCGTGGTGCCAAAGTATCTGGAAACTCATGGGGAGGGGTTTCACCACATCTCTCTGCTCACCGATAATTTGGACGGCGAGTGCGCCTCCATGGAGGCCTCCGGAATCAAGATTACAGCGAAGATGAATGACACGTTCTTTACGCATCCAAAGTCTACCGGCGGTATTGTATATGAAATCACGGTCCGGGAAGATTGAATTTTGTTATCACGGTCAAATTTCAGACAGTTAGTTTTATGATTTTAGGTAAGGAGGAACTATTTATGGGAAATCAAAGCAACAATCGTCCGATCGAGAAGCCCGTACTGCGCTATGTTCATGAAGACTACGGCAACAAGAAAGCCGACGAGATTCACGAGCGGCTGACCCCGTTTGCAGAAACTGATGCCGGGACCCGTCCGGATTTTCCGTTTTCCAACTATATCTTCCCCAAAACAGCCACATTCGAAGAATACTCAGAGCTGCTGAAACCTTGGTTCCAAATGAAATTGGAGAACGGAGTGCTGGAGGTGCGCTGCCATACACCTGGTCATGAGGGCTTTGTCTGGAATCTCACCTCTCATATGGCCATCCACCGGCTCTTTGAGTATGTCAACAACGACCACGACATCGAAATCATGATTTTCGGAGGCTCCGGAGAGAACTTTTTCGAAACCATCGGCCCCATCGACGAATACAGAGATGCCAGCAAGCCTTTCGTCCCCATGGACGACACCGCTCCCCGCTATAATTGGCAGCTTCTGGAGCACTCTTACATTGACGGCACGCAGGATATTGAATCTCAGGTCAATCTGTCGATTCCCCTGATCGGCGTATGGAACGGCGGTGGTTTCCACTCCGACCTCTACTTCTTTACGGATATCACCATCGCCACGAAGGATGCCTGGACCACTGACACCCACTTCCGGCTGAACATGGTGCCGGGCGACGGCATTCAAATTGCCTGGCGGAGCCTGATGGGGATCAAGCGCTTCAACTATGCGGAGCTGACCGGCGAGATCATCACAGCCAAAAAGGCCTTGGAATATGGCATGATCAACGAAATTGAGGAAGATGTCGAGTCGGCTTATCGCAGAGCACATGAAATCGCCACACTTATCATGCGCTCTTCCACCCGCCAAACCCGGCGGCTGACAGTCCAGATCATGCGCTGGCCCTGGAGAAAGCAAATTGCTGAGGAGCTGCGTGGGTCTTTTGCCACCGAAATGTGGAACACCCTCAGTGAGGCCTCGCCCCACTATCCCCTCTACTGGGAAGCGGCCAAGGCACAGGCCCGGGCCACAAAGGAGGCCGAGTCCAAAGGCAAAATCCTGCGCCCGCGGGTCGGTCCGCTTATCGAGGAGGACCCCATTGTATAACCGGGATAAAATATCCGGAACATCATCTCATCCAGCGTCAATCAGGGCGCTCACTCCACACAACTATTGCGAAAAGTGAGGTAATGAAGGTATGTCTTGTGAGATCAAAGACTACACGATGGACATTCTGCGGGATACTTATACCTATACAAATAAGATCTGGCGCAGCGGACTGAGCTCCTTCCCTCCGGCCATTGTCACCTGCGCGATTACCGGGGCAAATGGCGGCAAGGAAACAAACCCAAATCTTCCCGAGACGATTCCCGAGCAAGTAGAGTCCACCTATGAGGCCTACAAGGCCGGCGCCGTTATGGTACATATCCACTGCCGGAATCCGCAAAACACGGCTGAGTTTTCGATGGACCCTGAGCTCTATCTGGAGCTTAACGCCAAAATCCGCGAGAAATGCCCCGACATCATTATCAACAACACCGCCATCTGCGGCCGCAACATTGTCCCGGAGCAGGGAATCGTGACCCCGACGAAGGACAGCCTCCTCGACACCTATGCCGAGGTCAGCAGCGTAGACATCAGCAATTATTTTTCCCACATCAAGCTGCCGGCACGGCCCGGTGTGCCCGGCCGCGAGCAGGACATTGTCATGGAGCGCGGCTATTGTATCTCCCAGGGCGATGCACTGGAGGCCTGTAAAAAGCTGATGGCCCACGGCACCAAGCCGGAATTTGAGTGCTTCCAGCTCTCCGATCTGCATTATCTGTTATGGCTGATCAATAACGGATATACCGATCCGTTTCAAGCGCCCCACTGGCTCCAGTTTGTATTTACGACTGGTTCCAACTGGCCCACTCCGGAATTCTTTAGCACCCTGGTCAAGCACGTCCCCAACCATACTATGCTGGGTGTTATTGCCACTGGAGCCATGCAGTTCCCGATCCTGACGCAGGCCCTGATCGCAGGCGCGCACGTCCGGGTAGGCATGGAGGACAATGTTTACATCGGCAAGGGCCGCAAAGCGGACAGCAATGCTCAGCTGGTCGAAAAAATTTGCCGAATCGCTGATGAGCTAGGCCGTCCCCGCGCAACCTGTGAGCAGGCCCGGGCCATGCTGGGTCTGGGTGCTCCCCGCCAGTATAAAAAATCATAAGTGCAGCATACCCTCAGCAAAGTTACTCCCGATATCCCTCTGTTCCCAAATCTCTCATGTCACGGTAAGAAATGAGATCGTAAGATTGGCTAGGAGGTCAATAAAAAGTGCGACAAAAAAAGAGTTTTGCCTATGGTTACAGCATTGCCATCTTCTGCTTCTTGGGCTTTTTCCTAACCACCTATTTCGATGTCATGTCCCCAAATGTGTTTGTCCCCGCGCTTGCGGAGGCCCGCGGCTTTCATCAGGCAAATTTGCTGACTGCCCACAGTGTTGGCGGTATCTGCGGCGCTTTGCTTGGTATCTACCTGGGGAAAGTAATCGAACTCAAAGGCCCAAAGCGCGTGTTTGTTCTCTGCGCGCTGGTTTCCGGCGTCAACTTTGGCCTGATCGGCATAGCCACCACAGAGCTCTGGGCTATGGTCCATATCTTCGTGAACCAGCTGCTGGTGCTCGGTTATAGTATGATGTCCCTGCTCTCCCTGATTGCCCGGTGGTTCCGCGCAAAAAAGGGGTCATGATGGGCTTTATCACCTCTGGCTCCATTGGTTCCGGCGTTGTGATTTTGCCGCTCGGTCAGTGGCTTTTGAGCAACTATGGCATTGAGGTATCCCAATGTGTCATTGGCGGTCTGTTGGTTCTCTTTGGAATCATCTCGATTTTTTGGGTTACGGATTCTCCGGCAGATGTGGGATTGCTCCCTGACAATATGCCCATCACCCCGGAAGAGCGGGCACTCTTGGAGGCATCTGCCGCAAACGCAACCGTCAGTCCATGGAATCTCAAATCCATCCTTACTTGCGGCCCGCTGGTTCTGATTATCCTCTGTGCCGGGCTTGTTACCATCGGCAACCTCGGCGCCCAGACAAATGGCGCGGGGATCATGACCGAACGGGGCTTGTCCTCCGCCATGGCATTGACCTTGGTTGGCGCAGGAGGAATCGTTGGTTTTGTCGGTTCTAATTTATCCGGCATTGTCGATCAAAAGACAAACAGCTATGTGGCTACCATCGGATTGTATGTTGTTGCTGTGGTCGGCTATCTGCTTTTGTGGTTTGGAACGGGGATGGCCGCCGGAATCGGTTTCCTGTGTCAGGGCGCGGTCGTGGGTTCGGTCAACAATCTGCTGCCTTCCCACATTGTAACGCGCTGCGGCCCAGAACATTTCGACGCCATTTACCGATATGCGTCCCCCATTACACGCTTGATGGCCAGCTTTGGCACGCTCTTTATGTCGTTCAGTCTGAGGGCAACCGGCCTCTATCATGGCGGTGTCATCGCAGAGGCGCTGTTGACAATTGCGGCGCTAGTGCTCTTTATCTTCAGCGGGAAATGTAAGCCAATTCCCGCCCCGTCCAGGCAAAAATAGCGTCAGCAAATGTGGAAACAAAAATTTAAGCCAATAAGAATCATGCCCCGCCGATCCGGAACTTCCGGATCGGCGGGGCATGGTTTTGTCTTTCCCCGTAGCGAATCGTGCTTCAGCCGTACAGGGAAAAGATTGAGCGGCTGCGGCACCGCCTGCCCGGTTGGCGAGCCAATTCAAGGGAGTTGCATGGGGAATGCAACGGCGGGGAGGGCGGTTTTGCGCTGGTTGTACCGGAACGTGCAAACTTTGGCTCCTTCCTTCCCCCTGGTGAAGGGGGAAGGAAAACATGGCAACCAATCACACCACAAACCATCAACTCAACCTCTGGGAGCCGGGGGACAACTTTTTACGGGAGGAATTTAACGAGAATACGGAAAAGCTGGAGGCAGCCCTTTGTCAGCTTGCGTCGGCTGGAATACAGTTCCATTACGGGACCTATTCCGGAAACGGCGGAAAAACCAAAACGTTGACCGCGCCCTTTCTGCCTGTTCTGCTGGTCATCACCGCCAGTCTGAGCGATCCGGATTTTCTGGTAGCGGTACGCGGTCAAACTGTGGGCCGGAAGCCTGAAACCAGCTCTGATGGTCTGCTCCACCTGGCTTGGGCAGACAACAGCGTGACGCTCACCGGAGATTATAGCAGCAGCGCGGCCTGCAATGCCAGCGGCGTAGCCTATCAATACCTATTGATCGGCTGAACGCAAAAAGAACAGCCCGGCCCCCAATCGGGGGCCGGGCTGTTACTATTTGTGAGATATACTCAGGTCCTTTGGCTAATCACCAATCAGGCCTGAACCCAGCCGTTGCCAGTAGTACCATTCACATCAGTGTAAATGATGCCATATACATAGCTGCCAGCGACCAAATTGCCGGTAGTCAGCTCAGTAGAAGCAGTGCCATCACCAGCGCTGTCAGCGCTCTCGTCCGCACCGTTATTGTCATAGAACTTCACGGTGGAACCGGACGTGGTGACATCCTGCATCAGAACAACGGTAGCACCTGCATTCGTGCTGCTTGCCAGCACGGTGTCAGGAGCAAAAGTGGCGGACTCCTTCACGACCAGAGTGCCGGCCGCGCCCACGTTCACAGCGCCGGTAACGGTGCCGCTGACAATCAGGGTGCCGTTTACGGTGACCGTCTGACCATTTGTGATCAGATTGCCGTCAATATAGAGGATCTGATCGGTGTTGACAGTCAGAGCGGCGCCCAGAGTAACGCTGCCATTTACGTAAGTATCAGCAGCGATAGCGTCTGCCGTGGCGTCCTCCAAATCGGCAACTTCCATTGCCTCGTAACGATCCACAATGTAGATGTCCTTGGCGATCTTCAGGTTACCGGCCGTCTCATAGACGATGACCACGGTATCGGTTACGGACAGGGTGGCCTCAGTGTCGATGGGATTGGCGGTCAGGTCGATGACCCGGGCCTCGCCCAGCAGCACGTCCACGTTGTCCGTCGTGGTCGTATAGGCTTTCTCGTCCACAATGACGTTGCCGCTGGAGATGACGTCGATCTGGAAGTTCTCGATCACGCCGTTGGAGGCAGTGGCCTTCTCGACGGTGTACTCGCCGTTCTCAACCTTGTTGGGATCGTCGGAGGTGAACAGGTCCATGTTCACGGAGTACAGGTACACACCCAGACCCAGGCCGTTCTTGTCGATGGCGATAGTGGTAGCCACGCCGTCCTTCACGACATTGTAGTAGTACACGTCGTTGCCGTTCACGTCCTCAGAGTAACCAACCACACCGCTGGTGATGTAGACATAGTTGGTGGACATGGTAGCCTTGGGCGCATCGTTGATGACCACGTACTCGATGTAATCGGTGCGGCCGGAGGTGCGCAGAGCCATGGAGATCTGAACGCCGGACTTATCCAAGTCGGGAGCGTTCTCCTTGCCCACGAAGCGAGTGATCTTGGTGCCATCCTTGTAGATGAACACGGTCTCGTCGGTGGCATAAGCGACCTTGCTGCCGCTGTTGTTGTACACGAAGGTGGACTCGCCCTTGGTGTAGGCGTTGGCAACCGTCGTGACGCGCTCCACAGAGCTGTACGCATCCTTAACGTTGTCCTGCAGGTCGGTCAGGGTGATGGTGTCGCCGTCCAGGGAGTAGGCATACACGTCACCCTTCTGGCAGTACGCATCGCTACCAGTACCGTCATCATAAGCAGAGGCAGAGGACCGGGAAGAGACGGTGTAGACGCCCACAGTGCCGTCAGACAGGACTACATTCACAATGTTATTGTTCTTAAAGGAGTCCTCGCCGACCGCAATGATGTAGGCGAAGTCACGAATGGCGTTCTCCACAACCTCAACGCCGATGACGTTGCCGTTCTGGTCCAGATACAGGTTGTAGGAACCACTGTTCAGGTAGTAGGGATTGGTCGCGGTGGTGTACTCGTTGCCCAGAGCGCCCACCGTGCCGGCGCCGGCAGTCAGATAGTCCTTGGTCTCATCGTAACCGGCGAACACGCCGTTGTAGTTGTACTTCACGCCGCCGGTGGTGACGGAGCCGTTGGCCTTGCTGCCGGTGTTCAGGTAGTACGCCGTGACGGTAGCGCCGGAAACCACCTCGGCGGCCTGGCTGCCGATGATCATGGTGTTGTTCAGCGCAGAACCATTGGTGTTGACGATGGGCTCGGTGGTATCAACCTTCTCCTGCAGGGCACGCTGGGGATCGACCAGGATATAGTCGTCCTTCTCGTAATCCTCGGTCTCGAAGGTGGTGGTGAAGGTCTTGCCGTCCTTCGTGGGAGCGTACACCGTCACCGTGACGGAACGATCCGCAGAAGCGGTAGCGGCAGTGACCTTGGTGACCTTGGCCAGGTAGCTGGTGACCACGATCAGCTTGTCGGCGTCGCCGTCGTTGTCCTGGTCCACCACAGTGATGGTCTGGCCATTGTACGGAGTAACCTTGGCGTTGGAGCCGCGGAAGCTGGCATCAAAGCCGTAGTGGGTATCACCGTTCCGGTCCTCATAGGAACCGAAGTCACCCATGTTGAACTCGCCCAGGTAGTAGTTGTTCGCTTTCATGTAGACGCCGTTCTCATAGACCTCGATGCGGTCGTCCAGGTCATACTCCTTTTCGAGCGCGCCGGCGGTACCGGAGGTCACGGTGCCCAGGATGGTGTCGGACAGATAGTTGTCGGTGATGGCGGCCTTGGAGTTCTGATACTTCCAGTAGTGGTAGTTATAGCCGTAATCATCGGCGAAATCATAAGTCTCCACATCGAAGATCTTGTCCGCCTTGGTGCCCAGCAGGGTCTGGTTGCCATACTGGAAGATATAGGCGGAGTAGGTGCCGTACAGCTCGGAGAAGGTGACCATGTTGGTGTTCAGAGCGTTGAACGCCAGCTGAGCAGCCTCCTCACGGGTGGCGGCGGTGTTGCCCACGTTGGACAGACGGTCGAACAGGCCCACGGTCACGCCGTCGGTGGCCACGTTCAGGGCCCAGTTGGTGCCCACGTACTCGTCCTTGGCGCCGTAGCCCAGCACGCCCAGCAGCATCTTGGCGAACTGGTAGCCGGTCACGGTCTGAGTGGGATAGAAGCTGCCCTTGCCGTCGCCGTCGATAATGCCCACGTTGGCGCAGTAGGCAATGTAGCCGGCGGACCAGCGGTTGGCGGCCACGTCCTTAAAGGGAGCAGAGGTCACAGAGAGCTTCTCTGCGGCGTCCACGCCCAGGGCCAGGTAGGCCACGATCTTGGCCGCGGCCTCACGGGTCAGGGTGCCGGTGGGCATGAACTCGTCGTTCTCATTGCCTTCCAGCACGCCGAGCGCGGTCAGCAGATCGACTGCCTCGGCATAGTTCTCGCTGATCTCGTCCTTATCCTTGAGATCGGCGAAGGTGGTCGCAGCCCCGGCGCCGACGACCATCAAGCCGAGCAGCATGACGAGCGCCAGAGACAGGGACAGGACCTTTTTCAGGTTTCTCATATCGAAGAATACCTCCTTTTGAACTTGGCCAGACGCGCTGTTTCGTCCACTTTTTCCCGTGGCTGAGTACAACACCTCTGTCATCGCCCCAATTCGGATGTAATTTCGCCTATTTTGGTGGAAAATAACCCAATTTTGCTCTCAAAAGTTCGCTTGGTAGACATTTGGTAGACACGGCGTTTGATTTGCAGATCCTTCCAACCCGGAACTTCCTGCGCCCCAACGGTTCCCGCGCTTTTTCTGGTAGACATTTGGTAGACACAGAATATTTTTTATCTCTTTCAAAATGGGGTCCGCGGCCGGCGGCAATTCTGCCTTGCCCTTCCCTGCGGCTTATGCTAAAATAAAACCAAAGGGGTTGTTCACATGGAATCTACTTATTCATCCGCGGAACTGGCGTTTTTGGCTTCTTGCCTGGAGGAGCTGCAAAAGCGGGTGCAGGCACTGCTGCGAAAAAACGGTAATCCGCTGCAGCAGCAGGGACTTTCCAATTTGCTGGTGGGCGTTCAGCGGGCTGAAGCCGCTCTTTCGACTTACGGAGAGCAGGGCGGGACCTTTGCACTGGAGGACCTGGGCGTCCTTTACAGCGCGGTGTATGCCCAGCGCCGGAAGATCAATCAGTTTTTGGAGACATCGGTCTGCCCGGCGGACAAGCACAACGATTTGGTCGAGGCCGCTGCGTCTGTCAATTCCCTTCTGCGCAGGCTGCGGACCGAAATCGAAGCTGCGGGTGTGGATGCAGATACCTTTATCAAGTCCTATGTCTGACGAGAACCGAAAAAGAGGCGTTGCATCTGCGATGCAACGCCTCTTTTTTATGGTTTGACGCAAACGTGCAAAGATAGGGCCGTTCCTTCCCCCTGGTGAAGGGGGAAGGAAACTATGGCAACCAATCACACCACAAACTATCAACTCAACCTCTGGGAACCAGGGGACAGCTTTTTACGGGAGGAATTTAACCAGAACAGCCAGAAGATCGACGCGGCGCTAGGCCAGAAGGCCGACCAGTCCGCGTTGGACCTGCTCAGCAACTCTCTGTCCGCGCTGACCGACCAGCTCACAGAGCTACGCGGTCAGACCGAAGCGACGGAGGCCAAGCTGCCGCGGGTCCTGCTGCGCACCTGGACGCCGGAGACGCCCCAAGGCCCCCGCTTTTCCGTGGACCTGACGGGGCTGGAGCTGGATTCCTACCGTTCGCTCCTGGTACAGCTGGATTTTCTCTCCAGCTACGACAATGCGGAGGTCAACTACCTTCTTAACGATACGCCGGAGACCTCCTCGGATTATTACACCGGCTCCAGCTCCACCGGCGGCTGGTCTCTCGGCAGCTTCCGATGCCAGACGGCCGGTACTCCGCCTGCCAGGTGGGAGCTGTTCCCTTACGCCCAGGGAATCATCAGCCGCTTTTATCAGGTCACTTCGGAGGAGGTGCGTGCAGCTCGCTTTCAGGGGGAAAACGTCCTGCGCAAGCTGACCTTCTATCTGAAATACTCGCCTGACGCCAAAATTCAGCCCGGCTCCCAGATTTCCATTTGGGGCGTGCGTTGAATCAGAATCCGAGGGCCCCGGCACAGCCGGGGCCCTGAGCCGAAAAAACCCGCCCGGACTTTTGTCCGGGCGGGTTTTGGTGTGACTAGTATTCTAGTCTAGCTTCAATCACTTAGCAGCTACAACACCCGAAGCGGTCCAAGTGGCGGATACGCCAGCAGGCCCAGTCACTTCGACGGCAATGGTCTTGCCAACATTGTCGCTGGTCACAGTGTAGACAGCTTCACTACCGATCACCTGTCCATTTTCGGCATAATACCATTTATAGGTATAGCCAGTGGCCGGATAAACACCAACCGTAGTGCCGTCGACCAAAACTACATTAGCATTCAATTTCTGGTCAACTTTAGGAGTCGTCACGGCAGTAAAACCATCCGTTCCATCTACTACGTTTACACTGGCAATTACGTTATTACCAGAAACTTCAATCACGTACACCGCAGTGACAACACCGTCCTTGTTGGTGGTGAACCACACAGTGTCGTTGCCGTCGGTCTCGATGCCGGAGATGCCGATGGAGGTGATCTCGCCCTTGCCGTTCACCTTGAAGGCCACCGCATCGCTGGTGTAGCCGTAGCCAGTGCCACCCAGGGTGATAACGCCGTTGCTCTCGGCTACAGCGCCGGTGGTGGCGGTGTAATCAGTGCCAGCGACAGCCTTGGTGCCGGAGGTCACGATGTTGTCCTTGTTGTAGACCAGAGCCTTGTACAGGCCGGTAGCGTTCACGTTAGCGCCCTCATCCACCTTGACAGTGGTCGTAGCGCCGTCCACCACGGCATTGCAGACGTAGTAAGTGCCGGTCTCGTCGGCCACCTTGTCCGCGCCGGTGAAGTTGATGTAAACCAGCTTCTCGGCCTCCACGCCGGTCAGGGTCGCGGCGTCGATGTACACGAACTCAGCCACGCCGTCCTTCACGACGATCTTGCCGGTAGCGCCGGTCATGCCGGGCACCTTGGCGATGCCAACATAGGCGACATAGGTAGTGTTGTCCTTATCGCCGGTCTTGACCAGGAACACGGTCTTGCTGTTGGCGGTGTAATCGGTGGAGCCGTCGATAGTGGCGTTGCCGGTCTTGATGGTGGAAGAAGCCAGAGTGGTGCCGACCTTCTCGATGGTGTAGACGTCGTTAGACACGGTGTAAGCGACCACATTGCTAATCAGATCACTATCAATGGTGGTGCCAGTCTTGGCCTTGGCGTTGACCGCCACGACGGTGCCGTCAGACAGGGCCAGCTTGATCTCCTTGACGTCGCCAGTCCAGCCGCCGGTCTTGACATCCAGAACAACGGCGTACTGAGAAGCGGCCTCCTTGGTGACCTCAGCCGCGATGACGTAGCCATAGTTGTCCAGATACAGGTCGTACTCGCCCTTCAGCTCGACGGAAGAGGTGCTCTTGGCGCTCCACTCATAGGTGGTGCCGTCGGCCACGAAGGTCTTCTTGCTGGAGTTGATGCTGGAGACCTTGCCGGAAGCGGTCTCGGGCGCGCTCATGGACTGGATCTCGTTGTCAGCCTTGGTGTAGAGCACGGCGTCGTCCTTGGCGAACTCGGCGGTCTCATACTTCAGGCCGGCCACGGTCACGGTGCGGGGATCGCTGCCCTTGGCCTCGGTCACGGCGGTCACCTTGCCGAAGTAGGTGTTGATGACCACGATGTCCACATCCAGCTTGTCGTTGGTGCTGTTGGCCTCGGTGTACACCTCGATCAGGGTGCCGTTGCCACCGATGGTCGTATCATTCTTATTGGCAACCGCGAATCCGGTCGGAAGAGTGGTGGTGCCTTCCTTGGTGTCCTCGTAGTACTCGACAGTGCCGATCTCGGGCTTGCCCAGGTCGTTGTACAGATCGCCGCCCTTGACGCCCTTGGTGTAGGACAGATCAGCGGCCTTGGCGTAGGTGTTGATCTCCTTGGCGGGAGTGCCGTACTGCCAGGTGATGGCGGGACGGCCGAAGTCGTCGGTGCTGACGGCCGTCTTAACGGTCAGGGTGCTGAAGTAACGCTCGCAGAACTGGGTGACCTTGTCGTCCTTGCCGTCGTAGCCCTTGCCGGAGGCAGCAGCCACCTTCTCGGGAGCGGAAGCGCCCACGACCACGGACATGCCGTCGGTGGTGATCTCAGTGCCGCGGTTGGTGTAGTACACCATGTCGGCCTTCAGGGTGTTGAACGCCATCTGGCAGGCCTGCTCACGGGTCAGGTTGTTGGCCAGGGACACGTTCAGGCCCTTATCCAGGCCGGCGGTGTAGGCGTCCTTGGACACGTTGATGGCCCAGGAAGAACCGGTGTACTTCTGGATGCCGGCATCGTAGCCCAGGGCCACCAGCAGCATCTTAGCGAAGGCATAGCCGTTCACGGTCTGGGTGGGGTAGAAGTTGCCCTTGCCGTCGCCGGTCAGGATGCCCTGCTGCACGCAGTAGGCGATGGAGCCGGCGGACCAGCGGTTGGCAGCCACGTCCTTGAAGGGAGCGGTGGTAGCGGTCAGCTTGTCAGCAGCCTCCTGGCCCATCAGCATGTAGGTGATGATCTTGGCGGCCTGCTCACGGGTCAGATCGCCGTTGGGCTGGAAGTCGCCATTGTCGGAGCCATTGAAGACGCCGATGGCGCTCATGACGTCAACGGCTTCCTTATAGGTAATGTCGCTGGCGTCGGTGTAGTTGGTCGCAGCCCCGGCGCCGACGACCATCAAGCCAAGCAGCATGACGAGCGCCAGAGACAGAGACAGGACCTTCTTCAGGTTTCTCATGTCGAAGAATACCTCCTTTTGAACTTGACCAGACGTGCTGTTTCGTCCACTTTTTCCCGTGGCTGAGTACAACACCTCTGTCATCGGCCCATTTTGGAGGTAATTTCGCCTGTTTAGTCAGAAAATAACACTATTTCGTTTCAAAAAGTTCACTTGGTGGGCATTTGGTAGACACGGCGTTTGATTTACAGATCATCCCAACCTGCAATCTCTTGCGACCCAACGGTTCCCGCGCTTTTTCTGGTAGACATTTGGTAGACAACGCTCGGAACTGTCCGCACAAAAAGCAGGCCCCATGTGCACCAGCACATGGGGCCTGCTTTCTATTCCAAGAGTTATTCTATCTCACGGCCGGATATCCTCGCCGTTTTCCAGAGCTGCCAAACCGAACTTCGCCGCCAAAAGCAACTGCTCCCGTTCTTCCGGTCCGCAGGACTCCAGCCGAGTGCGCAGCTCCCGCAGGAACAGCCCGGTCAGATTATCCTCCTCCGCACGGGCCCAAAGATCCCGCCGTAGCGAGGTATGGTCCCGCAGCGACAGCTGCCAGCACAGACCGTCCAGCGAACGGGTCAGCTTGTCCAGATCGAGAGTGCGCTCTTCCGGCGTGCCCATCAGCCGCACGCGGCAGATGTCCGCTGCGTGTCCCGCCAGCGCGGCCCGGACCGCCTGCGCCGTATCTTGGTCAGTAATATCCACGTCCAAAATCTCATACCGGCGCTTGCAGAGCGGCACAAAACGCAGATCTGCCCGCCCCTTCTCCACCGTGCCCACCAGCACGCCCTTGTCGCCCAACTCATCGAATCCCCGTCCCTCGGGGCAGCCGGGGTAGGCCCAGGCCGTGTTCCCGGCTTGGCGGACACCGGAGCAGGCGTGGACATGGCCCAGCGCCAGATAGTCCAGGCCGCTGGACGCGATCTGCGTCTCGGAGATGGGCCCGTAGCGGCTGTGCGTGCCCACGTCGCCGTGAAGCACCATCAGATGAATCCGTCCATCCTCCGGGGCCCGGAAGTCCGCCAGCGGTTCTTCCTCCCGATAGGGGGCCGTAAAGGCCGCCCCGTGGACCACGCAGTTCAGCTCCGGCAGCTCCACCGCCTCCACAGTTGGCTTGGAAAACAGATGCACGTTTTCCGGCCAGGGAATGGTGCGATAGGGCGACTGCGCCCCATAGCAGTCGTGGTTGCCCGGTGCCAAAAACACCGGGCACGGCATACGCCCCAGCGCATCGGCCAGCACCTGCGCAGTTTCCCGGTAGATCTGCTGGCTGTCGAACAAATCGCCGGCCAGCAGGACCAGGTCCACGTTCTCGGACTGTGCCAACTCGGCCAGGCGATCCAGCAGCTCCCGCTGTTCGCTCCGCCGCTGGACCGCCTGCTGTGCCGTCAGCCCCTGAAAAGGAGAATCCAAATGAAAGTCCGCGGCATGGAGAAGCTTCAGCATACTCTCTTCCCCCTCAGTCCCGAATGTCGATGCGCCGGACCGACACACAGCGGCGGGTGGCGGTGTCGATCTCGAACAGGCAGCTCTCCAGCTTGCAGGGACCCTCTGCCGCCTCATAGCGCATGGGCAGGCCGCCCAGGAAGCGGTTCATGGCCTGCTCCGGCTTGATTCCCAGGACCGAGACCGCCGGACCGGTCATGCCCAGGTCGGTCACGAAGCCCAGACCACGCTCCAGCACCTGCGCATCCGCCGTGGGCACATGGGTATGGGTCCCCCACAGCGCCTGGGCCCGGCCGTCCAGATAGAAGGCCATCGCTCCCTTTTCGCTGGTGGCCTCCGCGTGAAAATCCACCAGCACCACGTCACAGTCCGCCTCCTTCAGGATGCGGTCGGCGGTGGTAAAGGGATTTTCAAAATTGCTGTCCATCTCGCAGCGGCCAATCAGATTGAGCACGCCGATTCGCAGTCCCCTGGGGCCGTCAAACACGCCGAACCCCCGGCCCGGCACCTGGCTGGTATAATTGGCCGGGCGGAGCAGATAACGGTTTTCCTCCACCATAGGCACGATCTGCCGCTTGTCCCAGGTGTGATTGCCCAGCGTAATGACATCGGCTCCCGCGGCGAACAAATCCTCTGCCTGGCGGGGCAGCAAGCCCACCCCGGCGGCATTTTCGCCGTTGACCACCGTAAAATCCACGCCATGGAGCTTTTTCAGGGTGCGCAAGTGACGGCGCAGGTAATCCACGCCCATGTCGCCCACCACATCGCCCACGGCTAGTACATGCAGAATCATGGTTTTCGCTCCTTCCGGGACAGGCTGCCGCCTGTCCGCAGGTCTATTATAATGCGTAGTGAACAAAGCCGCAAGCCTTGAAAGCCAAGGCTTTCCGGGCCAAATGGCTTTGTTCAAGCGCAAGGGTTTTTCTTCCAAACCCTTGCGCTTGCTGCAGCGGCATATCCATGCCGCCGCAGCAGATGCATTGTAACAATGGCTGAATTCTTCCCATAAACGCCGATTTCGCCGCTTATGGGAAGAATTGCGCGGCTGTGCCGCGTGAATAAAACGCAAAGCGGTTTATTCAGCAGACATTATTATAATGCGTACGGAACAAAGCCGCAAGTCCGGAAACCGAGCGGAGTTGCATGTGGAATGCAACGGCGGGGAGGGTGGTCTTGCGCCGGTTGTACCGGAACGTGCAAACTTTGGCTCCTTCCTTCCCCCTGGTGAAGGGGGAAGGAAAACATGGCAACCAATCACACTGCAAACTATCAACTCAACCTCTGGGAGCCGGGAGACAGCTTTTTACGGGAGGAATTCAACCAGAACAGTCAGAAGCTCGACGCCGCGCTGGGGGCGCTGAACACCCGGTGCGACACGCTGGCCGCCGACTCCAAATTGGTCTCTCTTTTGGACGTGGAGGACCCCGGCTCGGGAGATCAGATCGACCTTGACGTGAGTACCATTCAATGGGGCCAGTGGTTTCGGCTGTTCCTGGTGCTGAAGCTGGCCGGTTCCGGCTACGCGCTGCTCCGCTTCAATAATCAAAGCAGCGGAGCCAGCTACGTTCAAATGGGCGGGACCACCTCTTACACCGGCGGACTCGCCAATGTGGCCGTATCCGGGAGCGATTATTACACCGTGATTCAGTTCACACCGGCCTGGGACGCCGCCCGGTTTGTGTACGCACTGGGTCTGGAGGGCGGCATCTCTTACGGACAGTGCTCCAATCTGCGGTATCAGGATCTGCAGACACTCAATCTAGCGCTCTCTCATGAGAGCTACTATTTTAGTCCGGGCAGCCGGATTCAGTTGTTCGGGTTGAAGTAAAGTAAAAAAGCCCGCCCCAAAGGGGCGGGCTTTTTCTTATTCCAATGGAAGTTATCCAGGGAACGAATTAGGCCTTCTCAGCCAGAGTCAGAGTGACATCGCTGGCAGGCATGGTAAAGCTGACGGAATAGGTCACGCTAGCATCGCCAGTGCTCGCAGTATTAGTAACAGCAAACTCAGCCAAAACAGTGCTGCCGTTCTTCAGCTGCATGGTCTTAGCGGTCGGAGCAGTGGTCTCAGCGGTCACAGTAACCGTTACCTGAGCGCCAGCAGCGGCCACAGTGGGGGCGCTGGTGATCTTCAGGTTGTTAACGAGGGAGGTGCTGCCGTTGTTAGTAATCGTGTAACCAGCGCCGGTGGACACCAGGTAGACGTGAGAGGCCTTGCCGGTGGTGGAGTCATAGATCACAGACACGTTCACGTTCTTGTAGGTGTTGATGGCGCTGCAGATGCCGGCGGCGTCCTCATTCACGGGCTTGGCATCCTTCTCGGAGCCAGCACGCAGGTCCACGACCACCGCGCCGGAGATGTCCATCTCCACGCCCTTCACCGTGATGATGCGGTTGTTGAAGGGCTGGGTGGCAGCCTGGTTGGCCTGAACAGCGGTGCCAGTGGTGGCCGTGTACTTGACCAGGATCCAGGAGCCATTCTCCTCAGAGACGGAGTAGCTGTAGAAGCTGTTGGCGTCCACAGTGCTGCTGGTGGTGATGGTCTGCTTCACGCCGTCCACATAGGCCTCGTACTGAGGTACGATGTCCTGGGTGCCGGTGGTCTTGTTGTCCAGGGTCACGCGGCCGGTCACGGTGTTATTGGAGACGTAGATCAGGGTGTTGCTGTCCACATAGGAGGCGGCGCCCATAATGACTACTGCGCTGACAACAGGAGTGCTGTCCTTGGCGGAGTTGGTCTCCACGATGGCATAACTGCCAGCGGGAATCGCGTACACATCCTGGATGCCTTCCTTCACAGTGACAGTCTTAGCGGTCGTGTTGTAGTAGATGAAGACCACGTCGTTGGCGTAGTAGTTGTTGAAGTAATCAGAAGAACTGGTCTGGGTGGCGTTGCTCAGGCGGCGGTCGGCAGCCTTAATGACACCATCCGTCTTCAGCGCCACAGTTTTGTTCACCGTAGCTTCCTGAGCGCCAGAAGCTACGCTGGCTGCAGTGGCCTCAGTCAGGGTGTACTCGTTGCCGGTACGGGTGTAGGTATAGGCCTTGCCGGCAGTGGGAGTCGTGCCAGCAACCTGAATCGCCGCAGTAGTGCCATCGGACCAGACCACGCTGGCCATGTTCACAATCTTACCGCCGGTCAGGGTCTGGTAAGTATCCACGACGAAGGCGATGTTGCGGGAGGAAGTGGCCACGGCGTCGGTGTAGATGGCGTAGCCGTAGCTGTCCAGCCACAGGGTGTAGTCGTTGGTGGTGTTGGGGGTAGCGCCGGTCAGGTCGGTGCCGGCGATCTTGGCGATGGAGTAAGCCTCACCGTTCATGGTGACGGTCTTGTTCACGCCGCCGGAGGTGGTGACCGCGGTGATCTTGCCGGTGGTCATGGTGGGCTCAGAAACGGAAGCGACCTTGTAGTTGTCGGCCACAGCGTCATATACGGGCACGACCAGCACGTAGTCGTCAGCCTTCATGCCGGACAGAGTGGCATAAGAAGCGTTGTCCTCGTCCACGTTGGCCACGTTGTAGGAGCCCACGACCTTCTTCAGGGAGACGGTCTTGTTGCTGGTGTTGATGCGGCTGATCTGCATCAGCTCAGTCTCAACGATCACAACAGCGGTGACCTCGCGGTTGTTGTTGGCATAGACCTCGACCAGGATGCCGTTGCCGGTCACAGCGGCCAGGTTGCTGGCGCTCTTAATGGTAGCGCTGCCAGCGGTGGTGGAAGCACCCTCAGCCTTGCCGTTGGTGAACACGTCAGCCTGAGCCAGCTTGGAGAAGTCGTAGTTGCGCAGCTCACGCTCCAGAGCGGTCTTGGAAGCGCCGCTGGTGCAGTCAGCCGTGTAGGTGAAGTCCGCGGAGCTGGAGTAAGTGCCGATGTCGGTCTTGCCGTTGGCCCAGGTGTGAGCGGGGCGGCCGAACTCGTCCACGGAACCCTCCAGGGTCAGGTTCTGGAAGTAGCGCTCGCCGAACTGCAGGGTGTAGTTGGTAGCGCCGTCAGCCTTCTCGTTGGAGATGTTCGCACCGTAGGTGTTGTTGGTGGTCACCACGGAGGCGTTGGAGCCGCCGATGTAGATGGGGGTGTCGCCCACAACGATGGAGGAGCCGGAGCTGGCGTACTCAACCATGGGAGCCTTCAGGGTGTTGAAGGCCATCTGGGCGGCCTCCTCACGGGTCAGGTCGTTGGCCAGGTTGATGTCAGAGCCGTTGTCCAGGCCGGTGTCCAGAGCGTTGGTCAGGGACAGCTTGGAGACGTTGATGGTCCAGTCGGAACCCACCAGACCCTCGCGCTCAGCGTCGTAGCCCAGAGCCACCAGCAGCATCTTGGCGAACTGATAGCCGGTCACGTTCTGAGTGGGGTAGAAGTAGCCGTTGCCGTCGCCAGCCAGAATGCCCATGTTGGCGCAGTAGGCGATGGAGCCGGCGGACCACTTGTTGGCGGGCACGTCCTTGTAGGGCGCGGTCAGGGTGCCGAGCTTGTCAGCGGCCTCCTGGCCCAGCAGCATGTAGGTGATGATCTTGGCGGCCTGCTCACGGGTCAGATCGCCGTTGGGCTGGAAGTCGCCATTGTTGGTGCCCTCAAAGACACCGATGGCGCTCATGACGTCGACGGCTTCGGTATAGTTGATGTCGTCGGCATCAGAGAAATTGGTGGTCGCGGCTCCGGCGCCGACCATCATCAAACCAAGCAGCATGACGAAAGCCAGAGACAGAGACAGGACCTTCTTCAGGTTTCTCATTTCTAAGAATACCTCCTTCTAAATTTGACTGGATGCGTCATACTTCGTGGCGCTTCGTCCCTCTAGTACAACACCCCTAGCCTGTGAACCGATTATAGCACCCGGTTTTTCGCATTTCAAGTACCTGCCCCGCTTTGTTAGAAAACTGTAACATAACGAAACAAAGGCGAAATATTGCACGTTTTCGTGCATATTGCGCAAAAAATGGATGCCGCGTCCGACCCGCTGGCGGCGCAGGCTCTGCGCCCGCGGACCGGGGGGTGTGGGCCGCCGCGTTCTCCTTATTATATAAGGTAGGGGCCGCCGTCGAATCCCGTCCAAACCGGGCCTCCGATCCGGCTTTCACCCCCGATGTCTACCAAACGTCTACCAAGGACCGCCCGCAAGCCTTACGGCCCCAACGGTTTGCGTCCGCATATCGTTCGCGCCGCGAACGCCGTGTCTACCAAATGTCTACCACGCAAACATTTTAGCATAAATTTTCGCGTTTTAACAGCTCTTTTTGCGTTTTTTGAACCGAATTGGGCCGGTGACAGAGGTGTTGTACTAGAGGGAGGAAGTTCCTCGAAGTATGACGCTTCCAGTCAAATTTAGAAGGAGGTATTCTTCGACATGAGAAACCTGAAGAAGGTCCTGTCTCTGTCTCTGGCGCTCGTCATGCTGCTCGGCTTGATGGTCGTCGGCGCCGGGGCTGCGACCACCTTCGCCGATCTCAAGGATAAGGACGAGATCAGCGAGAACTATGCCGAGGCAGTCGATCTGCTGACCGCGCTCGGCGTGCTGGAAGGCAACGAGAACGACGAGTTCATGCCCACCGGCACCCTGACCCGCGAGGCCGCGGCTAAGATCGTGGCCTACCTGGCCCTGGGCGTGGACGCCGCGGAGAAGCTCTCTGTGACTTCCGCTCCCTTCAAGGATGTGGCTGCCAACCGCTGGTCCGCCGGCTACATTGCCTACTGCGCTAACGTGGGCATCATCGACGGCGACGGCAAGGGCAGCTTCTATCCCACTCAGGAAGTGACCGGCTATCAGTTCGCCAAGATGCTGCTGGGCGTGCTGGGCTACGGCGTTAAGGACGAGTACGTGGGCACCAACTGGGCCCTGAACGTGGCCAAGGACGGCGTGACCGTGGGCCTGTTCAGCCGTCTGGGCAACGTGGGCAACACCGCCGCCACCCGTGAGGAGGCTGCTCAGCTGGCGTTCAACGCTCTGACTGCCAACATGGTCACCTACTCCGAGCTGTTCGGCACTTACTCTGCGTACGCTCCCGGCGTCGGTCAGCAGCAGCTGCTGGGCACCAAGGCCGAGAAGGTCTTTGAGGTCGAGACCGCTACCGAGCAGAATGGCTATGGCTATGATGTGCACTACTGGCACTACATCGGCGCCAAGAAGGCCATCACCGACACTTATCTGTCCGGCACTATTCTGGGCACTGAGACCAGCGCTGGCCTGACCTATGGTGCGATCTACAAGAACTATGAACTGAACGCCCTGGGCGGCACCGACAACAAGGCCAAGTATGACAGGCTGGGCGTAGAAGTGTACGTCAACGGCACCAAGCGCTTGGACGACGTCGATCCCGACACCCTCCGCGGCAGCGACACCAAGCCCTTTGAGCTCTACAACGGCTACACTGCCACCATCGTGGACGAGGACAACGACGGCGATGCCGACAAGGTCGTGGTCGTGATCGAGTATCTGGCCGAGGTCACCAAGGTCAACGCCGCCACCGCTTCCGCCGACCGCTCCGTCAACTTCACCGTGACCGACAACACCGGCAAGGTGACGGTCACCAACGTGGAGACCGAGGACTTTGAGAAGGGCGACCTGATCCTGGTGGTTCCCTCCTCCGACAACAAGGACGGCTTTAAGACCCCGCTGGAGATGAAGAAGGCTGAGGTCGTCACCGCCACCGTGTCCGCTTACTACAAGAGCGACATCGGCAAGGCCAACGGCTCTGTCACCGCCGGCGGCGTGAAGTACAGCTACAACGGCATCTATGCCCACACCTCTGACGCCCTGGGCTACACCCTGGCCACCAGCACCGGTGCGTCCGGCTACTCTCTGGGCAAGGGCACCTACAACTTCTATCTGGACACCAACGGCAACGTCATCGGTGTGAAGCCCGCGGAGAACGCCATCGCTGACTTTGCGTACATCACCGCCGTGGGCCACAATGCCTTTGCGCAGTACAACACCGTCCAGGCCATCCTGTCCGATGGCACCGTGGGTACCTACACCGTGTCCGCTCAGTCCTCCGCCAAGGCCTTTGATGGCTCCAACCCCACCAATGATAGCAAGTTCGCCGCTGTGGGTCAGATCTACGGCTACACCCTGACCTCCAACAACGAGATCGTCCTCACCGAGCTGACCGGCGACTACGGCGCGGCTGAGAGCCTGACTGCTAATACCGGCTATGGAACTCCGGGCGGCGGCGTCTCTGCGGCTACCAACAAGATCAGCTCCTTCTCCAAGGGCTACGCCACCATCCTGTACGGCAGCACCGGCAGCTACAACAGCAGCGCTGTGTACGCCACCGACGAGACCGTGTTCATTTACAACAACGGCGGCAAGGTCACCCGTTTCGTAGGCAAGAACAACGCCCCGACCATCAACTCCGCTGTGGACGCCACCATCGCCTACCACACCGTGGGCACCAGCACCACCAAGTATGCTGACGTGGTCGTCATCAACGCGGCTCCCGCTGTCACCATGAGCGACAACTATGTGTACCTGCTGAGCACCACCATCGTGGGCTACTCCACTGACGTGAACGGCGCTCCTGTGTACTACTACAACGTCATCAAGGGCGGCGAGAAGACTACCATCGCTTCCGCGACCATTCTGGGCTCCACCGGCGTGTACCTGTACAGCCTGGATGAGGCGGCCTTCACCTCCGACGACCTGAACATGGTGGAGAGCGGCAAGTACACCCTGGGCACCGGCGCGACTGTGGTTTCCGGCTATGTGGCGGTCAAGTCCAACGACAACGTCGTGGTTCTGGCCGACGGCAAGCAGATCGCTTACGCTGACATCGACATCACCAATGTCACCGGCGCCACCGAGTCCGGCGTGACCCTGCAGGTGGGCGATCCCATCACTGTGGTGTACGGCGCGACCGCCGGCAACACCTATGTGGCCAAGTCCATCTACGTTACCGGCGCCAATGCTGCCTGGCTGAACGGCTTTACCGTGACTGGTCCGAGCGCGGCCGACGGTCAGCTGATCTCCGTTGAGAAGCCCACTGCGACTTCCTTCGTGATCAATGCCAAGACTTCTTTGAACGGCACCGAGCTGGGCACTCTTGCCACTGACAAGTCTGCTTCCGCTGTCGTTAGCGTGCATGCGTCTATGGCGGACGCCAATGCCGATGCCAATCCCATTACCACTGCTGAGCTCGCCACCGGCACGACCTACTTCGTCCGCGTGGAGAACACTGTGGGCGGCGGCACCGTCTTCAACGTATTCACCGTCAGCCTGACCATTACTCCCTGATAAATATTCGAGAGTTTTGAATTAGGCACAACAAAGGCCCGGCCCCCAATTGGGGGCCGGGCCTTTTGTTGCGCGCCGTGTTTAATTCGGACAGCCGTACAGATAGAACCGTGCACCGGCCTGAAAGTCGCCGGAAGAGCTGCGCAGGGTGAGGGACTCTAGGTTGGCCGCGGTAATGCCGGAGGCCGGCCGGGTGCAGCCGGAACCCATTTCCCGCTTCATAGCCACGGAGTCGCTGGACACATATAGGCATTCCACCACTGCGCCGATGATGTCCGCGCTGAAATGAAACCGCATGAGATTGCCCAGCCCCTGGAAATTTCCAATGGTGCCCAGATGCAGTTCGCCGCCGTAATGCTCCACATTGCGGTCCCCGTTGAAATAGCCGATCACGGTGCTGGCGCTCTCCGTAGTCGTCAGGTCGTAGGCGTGCAGGGCAATGGATGAGAACTGCGTGAAGTCAAAGCTGCTCCAGTCGAAGGAGAGCTCTTTCTGTGCGGCCTGCGTGGTATAGCGGGCCAACAGCACCGTGCCGAGCTTGCCCTCCAGTTCTTCCTGCTGCTGCGCCAATTCCCCCAGCGCGACGTCGAGCTTCCGGCTGTTCTGGTTAAATTCCTCCCGTAAAAAGCTGTCCCCCGGCTCCCAGAGGTTGAGTTGATAGTTTGTGGTGTGATTGGTTGCCATGTTTTCCTTCCCCCTTCACCAGGGGGAAGGAAGGAGCCAAAGTTTGCACGTTCCGGTACAACCGGCGCAAGATCACCTTCCCCGCCGTTGCATTCCCCATGCAACCCCCTGGAATTGGCACTTCAAACGGACAAAGGGCACTCTGTGCGCGGCGCGGGGCAGAAAAAACCAGGCTCCGCTGATCAGCGGAGCCTGGTGGTTTTGCAGAGCGCTTACTGCGCGGGAATGGTCAGGACCTGTCCCACCCAGATGGCGCTGGGATTCTGAATGATGTTCTGGTTGGCCTCGTAGATCACGTTCCACTTGGTGCCGGTGCCGTAGAACTGCTGCGCGATCTTCCACAGAGAGTCGCCGGACACGACCACATAGGTGGTGGAGTCCGCGGGCTCAGAGGGCTCGGCGGGCTGCTCGGGTTCGGCGGGCTGCTCGGGCTCCGCAGGCTGCTCCGGCTCGGTGGGCTCGCTCACAGGCTCGTTCACGATGGTGATACGGCCCTGGCCGCGGGGATCGGCATACTCCTCGCCGACGACGCCGCCCAGCTCGTCCTTGATGTAGTTGATGAGGACCTCGTTATCCACCATGACCTCGTCCTGGAGGATATTGACGTTGTCCACACCGAACATGGCGTAGCCGTCGCCGCCGTTCTTGAGCATGTAGTTGTGGGAAGCCAGGGTGTAGGTGGCCGCGGGGTCGATGGCCGCGTACTCGCCGGTCTCGCTGTCCAGCACCTGCACGTCGGAGACGCGGCGGTCGCCGGAGACTTCCACGAAGTTGCCCTCGTCATCCAGCACCACGGAGGTGGGGATGGCAGTGTTGATGGTGTACTTCAGGCCGGAGACCTGGAGGAAGCCGCCGTTTTCGGCCTCACCCACGTACATGGAGCCCAGCTCCAGCGCGTCCAGGATCTGCTGACCGGTTACCTCCACCAGGCAGGCCAGGTTGCCGAAGGGATGGACCTCGATGATGTCGCCGTAGGTGATGTCGCCGGCCTCGATGTTGGCGCGCACGCCGCCGCCGTTGACCCAGCCGATGTCAGCGCCCAGCAGGATGCGGTAAGCGTCGGCGCACAGGTCGCCCAGGTTGGTCTCGGCGGAGCGCACGGCGCGCTCGCCGGTGTCGGGATCATTCACAGTCAGGTCCACGTCGGTGGTGGCCACCACTTCGTTGGCCATCTCCTGATACTGGGCCTGGATGCCCTCAATGTAGGTCTGAGCCGCGGCATAAGCCTCGGAGGTGGTGTCCACGTCGGCCAGGGTGACCAGCTCGGTGGTCATGGTGCCGTCGGCGGCGATGACCAGCTTGCCGATGGACTCGGCCTTGGTGCCGGTCTGGGCCAGCAGCACGTCCTCACCGTCGGCGTTCTGCACGGTCTGAGAGGGCACCACAGTGTGGGAGTGGCCGTCCAGCACTACGTCAATGCCGGTGGTGTTGGCAATGACCTCGGTGGACATCCAGGGAGAGCTCTGGGCGTCCACGCCCAGGTGGGCCAGGGCCACCACATAGTCGGCGCCGGCGGCGCGGGCGGCGTCCACGGTCTCCTGGACCTGGTCATAGAGGTCCTGTCCCTCATTGCCCTGGCAGAAGCCATAGATGTAGTTGCCGTTCTCGTCCTGGAAGTAGGCAGGGGCGGACTTGGTCAGGGTTTCGGGGGTGGAGATGCCCACATAGGCCACATCCACATCGCCGTAGGAGACGATGGTGTAGGGCTCCAGCACGGCGTTGCCGTCGGCGTCCACGAAGTTGCAGCTCAGGTAGGTGTACTCCGCCTGGTTCTGCGCGATGTCCAGGAAGGTCTCCATGCCGAAGTCGAACTCATGGTTGCCGGGGATGGCCAGGTCGTAGCCCACCTCGTTCATGATGTCCACGATCCAGCTGCCCTGAGACATGGAGCCCAGGATGCCGCCCTGAATCGCGTCGCCGTCATCCACCAGGGTGACGTTGTCGGCGCCATAGGCAGCCTCCATCTCAGCCTTGTAGCTGGCGACGGCGGCGTAGGACATGCCATCGTCCGACGTGCAGTGAACATCGTTGGTGAACAGCACCACGATGCCGCTCTCGGCCTCGGCCGCCATCGCAGGCACGGCCAGGGCACAGACCATAGCCAGCGTCAGCAGCCAAGACAAGAACTTCTTGCTTGCTTTCATTCAAATTCCACCTTTCGCATTTCCTTTGGATTGGAATGGCCGCATCTCTGCGACAGTATCAGTATAGTATGTTTTCCTTCACTTTTCAATCCGGAAACGAAAAAATGACGGCGGCCTTACATAATTTTTCCGTTATAGAGCAGCACAACAAAACAGGACCGCGCGAACGTTCGCGCGGTCCTGTTACCATTCGGTCCTTGGTTATTTGGAAGCCCAGTTTCCGGTGGCCAGGGCGGTCAGATAGGCGTTGATGAAGCCGTCCAAATCGCCGTCCATAACGCCGTTGATGTTGGAGGTCTCGTAGCCGGTACGGTTGTCCTTGACCAGCTGGTAGGGCATGAATACATAGGAGCGAATCTGGCTGCCCCACTCGATCTTGAGCTGCACGCCCTTAATATCGGAGATCTTGTCCAGGTGCTCCTGGGTCTTGATCTGAATCAGCTTGGAGCGCAGCATCTTCATACATGTCTCTTTGTTCTGGAACTGGGAGCGCTCAGTCTGGCAGGCCACGACGATTCCTGTGGGCTTATGAATCAGACGGACGGCGGAGGAGGTCTTGTTGATGTGCTGGCCGCCAGCGCCAGAGGAGCGGTAGACCTGCATTTCGATGTCCTCGGGCCGGATGTCGACCTCCACCTCGTCGGGAATCTCGGGCATGACTTCCAGCGCGGCGAAGGAGGTCTGCCGGCGGGCGTTGGAGTCGAAGGGAGAGACCCGGACCAGGCGGTGGACGCCGTGCTCCCCCTTCAGATAGCCGTAGACGTTATCGCCCTCGATCAGAATCGTAGCGGATTTGATGCCGGCTTCGTCTCCGTCCAGATAGTCTAAAATCTTGTAGGTAAAACCGTGGCGCTCCGCCCAACGGGTGTACATGCGGTAGAGCATCTGGGCCCAGTCCTGGGCTTCGGTGCCGCCGGCACCGGCATGGAAGGTCAGAATGGCGGGAGAATTGTCGTATTCGCCGGTGAGCAGCGTGTCCAGCCGGGCGGTCTCCATCTCGCTCTCCAGCTGGGCGTAGCCCTCCTCCAGCTCGGGAATGAGGGAGGCGTCCTCCTCCTCGTTGCCCATCTCGCAGATGGTCATTAAGTCCTCCCACTGGGAAACGCGCTTCTTCTGGCCGTTGATCTTGGCCTCCAGGCGGCTGATCCGCTGCTGGACCTGCTGGGCCTTCTCCACGTTGTCCCAGAATCCATCGGCGGCGGACTGCGCGTGGAGCTCGTCCAGTTCGCGCTCCGCGCTGTCCAGATCCAGCGCCACGCCGAGATGGTCCAGATCCGGTTTCAAATTATTGAGTTTGACCTTGTATTCATCAAATTGCAGCATAAAATCCTTCTCAACCTCTATTTATCTTTTTCCTCTTGGATAGCCTTACTATTATATCGGAAGTCCGGCCGCTTGTAAAGAAAAAAGACCGCCCCAGGGCGGTCTTTTTCAGCGTTCACTGGTGTACCAGCCGCTTTCGGCGCGGAAAATCAGATCATCCACGTCCTCGTGAGGCTCGGTGACAGTACCGAGCGGGATTCTGGTCTCTGTCTCTTGCATGGTATTCGCTCCTTTTGCATGTAGTTCCCTCTCTGCGTGCACTGCATACTAGTATATGCACGCGGGCGTGCAACATGTGTAGAAATTTCCGGGCGGGAAAAATTTTTTCGTTCAAAGCCACCGGCGCCGCTGCAAAATTTGTCGTGCGAATGGTCTGTTGAGGGGGTTGACAGGGGCAAGGGTTTGTGCTATTATACTTAAGCACCCAATTCGCCGGAGTGGCGGAATTGGCAGACGCCCGGGACTTAAAATCCCGTGGGAGTGATCCCGTGCCGGTTCGATCCCGGTCTCCGGCACCATGACCTCCCGCCCGGCCGTCTGGAATCGATAACGCGGGGTAGAGCAGCTTGGTAGCTCGTCGGGCTCATAACCCGGAGGTCGGGAGTTCAAATCTCCCCCCCGCAACCAGAAGAAAAGGCAACTGCTTTGCAGTTGTCTTTTCTTTTTTTGCCTCATTTTTCTTCCAGGAAGCCCTGAAATCAGAGCAGTTTTAGGGCTTTCTGTTTGCCCTGATGTAATTTGCGGTTTGACCTGTGACAAACCTTGAAAAAAATTCAGCTTTGTTCTGCGGGGACGTTTTCAAACGATCGGAGAGAGGGAGCTCTCTTTCTTGTCTACCAAATGTCTACCAGAAAAAGCGCGGGAACCGTTGGGCCGCAGGAAGTTCCGGGTTGGAAGGATCTGTAAATCAAACGCCGTGTCTACCAAATGTCTACCAAGCGAACTTTTTGAAGCAAAATAGCGGTGTTTTCTGCCTGAACAAGTGAAGTTGCCTCCGAATTGGACCGATGACAGAGGTGTTGTACTTTTCTTGCGGAGAGTATTGTAAACGGATTATGTCCTCGAGGGTGTTTGTAAATGTTAAAATAGTGTTGATACCTTGCACATCCTCCTCCACCAATTCAAACCCCTCCGGCAAGTAATCCACACACAATCCATCCGGAGTACGATAGCCGCTGCTTGTCCCCGGGAAGGTAAACGACGTATAAGTCTCAAACCACCGGGCGACCCATTGACGCGCGGGAGGATAAACAGCCAGCACCGCGCCGAAGGTGAGCACGATCACCAGCACGGCGGACAGCGCGACGCGCAGGACCTTCCGCCACAGGGGACGGGTGTGTTTCTTCCCATAGCGGAAGGGGTCGGCCAGGAATTTTATCCGCCAGCGCAGGTAGCGCGGAGACGGTTCGATGGGGTTCAGGTGCGCGGCCTCCTCCAGTTCCTTGCGGTTGAGCTCCAGCAGGGCGGAGCGTAGCAGAAGATCAAATTCTCGGTCTGTCAAAAATCAAAGCCCTCCTTCTTCATGTGGGCCCGGAGCATGGCGCGGGCCCGGTCCAGCCGGCGGGAAATCGTGGCCTCGCTGACATGTTCCTGTTTGGCGATCTCACGGTTACTCATGTTCAGAACGGCGGAACGCTCCAGGAGGGAGCAATACGGGTCGGGAAGCTGGCGAATCAGCTGAATCAGGGCCTCCTGTTCCAGTTCTGCGGAAACCGGTTCAAAACGGATGGGCTCATTCCAATCCTCCAGACTGACAAAGCGCGTTTCCTGACGCAGGACATCCCGTGCGGCGTTCTTCATAATACTAACGATGTAGCCGTCCCTTTCTTGCATCGAAAGTTGCACAAACTTTTCAAAATTATTTATGAGATTTACCCAACCGTTCTGAACCGCATCCTCCGCCATGGCCTGATTGCGTAAGAGCTTCATGACGATTTTCAGCACGCTCTGCTCGTGTTGGTGAAAATAGAATTCAAACAGCGCACGGTCCTCATCAGTTTCCAGAAGGGAAAGATAGAACGCCAGCATGGCACAGCCTCCTCAGACTATTTTTCGCATACATTTCATCATACCATAATTTTCTTTTTGAAAGAAGAATCAGGGCTTACGATTTGTTTGTGGCATTTTGAGAAAAAAGTTGAAGAAATTGTGCGAAATTCCGAATCAAAACCCCCGCGTCTCACAACGAAACGCGGGGGTTTTCAACGAAACGATCAAACGGGGTGGACCGGCTGGATGGGATTGTCCAGGCGGTACCGCTTCTGGGGTACATAGGTGCAGTGGAGCAGCTCGTGGGCCAGGTGTCCGCCGGGCTCGCCCAGGTACTCCTTGTAGACCTTCTGGACCACCGGATTCTCGTGGCTCTTGCGGAACTCCATGCCGGAGTCCTGCTTATACAGGGCTTTGGCCCGCAAGGCGCGCAGGTCGGTGAAGGAGCGCACGTCGGCGGAGAGGAGGGGCTGGCCGCCGCCGTTGACACAGCCGCCGGGACAGGCCATAAACTCCACAAAGTCATACTGCAGGGAGCCGTCCTTGATGCCGTCCAGTACCTTTTTGATGTTGGACAGGCCGGAGGCGGCGCACACCCGGACCGTGCGGCCGTTGATGTCGTAGCTGGCCTCCTTGATTCCGGCGGTGCCGCGCACCTCCTGGAATTCCAGGGGCTTCATCTCGCCGTGGGTGAGTACATCCACCACGGTACGCAGGGCGGCCTCCATTACGCCGCCGGTGGCGCCGAAGATGACCGCCGCGCCGGTGGAGACGCCGAACAGGGGGTCAAACTCCGCGTCAGGCAGATGGTCGAACATCATGCCGGCCTGAGTGATCATCCGGGCCAGCTCCCGGGTGGTGAGGGTGGCGTCTACGGGCATACAGCCGTTGGACATGCGCTGCTCGGGGCGCTGAATCTCATATTTCTTGGCCGTGCAGGGCATGATCGACACCACATAGATGTCCTTGGGATCGATACCCGCCTGCTCGGCGTAGTAGCTCTTCACCAGGGAGCCGAACATCTGCTGGGGGGACTTGCAGGAGGACACATGGGGCAGCATCTCGGGGTAGTGCTGTTCGCAGTAGCGAATCCAGCCGGGCGAGCAGGAGGTGATCAGGGGCAGAGGACCGCCGTTCTGGAGGCGGTGGATGAACTCGGTGCCCTCCTCCATGATGGTGAAGTCGGCGGCGTTGTCCACGTCGAACACCTTGTCGAAGCCCAGACGGCGCAGGGCGGAGACCATTTTGCCCTCCACGTTGGAGCCGATGGGCATACCGAAGCTCTCGCCCAGGGTGACGCGCACCGAGGGGGCGGGGCCCACCACCACGTGCTTGTTGGGATCGCGCAGGGCGGCCCACACTTCGGCGGTGGAGTCCTTCTCGCTCAGCGCGCCGGTGGGGCAGGCCACGATGCACTGACCGCAGGAGACGCAGTCCACCTCGGCCAGGTCGCGGTCAAAGGCGCAGCCGATATGGGTGGCAAAGCCGCGGTCGTTGCAGCCAATGACGCCCACCTCCTGGCTCTTGCGGCACATGGCGGTGCAGCGGCGGCAGAGCACGCACTTGGAGTTGTCCCGCACCAGATGGGCGGCAGAGGTCTCCAGCTGGGGCTTGAGCTCGTCGTTGGCGTAGCGCACCGCGTCGATGCCCAAATCGGCGGCCAGCTGGCGCAGCTCGCAGTGGGCGTTGCGGGAGCAGGTCAGGCAGTCCATCCGGTGGTTGGAGAGGATGAGCTCCAGCGTGAGCTGACGGGAGCGGCGCACCTTCTCTGTGTTGGTATGGACCACCATGCCCTCGGCCACGGGATAGACGCAGGAGGCCATCAGCGAACGGGCGCCCTGAACCTCCACCACGCAGATACGGCAGGCGCCGATCTCATTGATGTCCTTGAGGAAGCACAGGGTCGGTACGCGGATTCCGGCGGAACGGGCGGCCTCGAGCACTGTGGTGCCCTCAGGGACGGTGACGGGAATATTATCAATCGTCAGATGAACCATCTTTTGTTCCATGATCGTCACGCCTCCCTTACTCTTTTACGATGGCGTCAAAGCGGCAGTTGCTCATGCACACGCCGCACTTGATGCACTTCTGGGTGTCGATGGTATGGGGCGCCTTGACCCGGCCGGTAATGGCGCCGGCGGGACAGTTGCGGGCGCACAAAGAGCAGCCCCGGCATTTTTCGGGGATGATGCGGTACTGAATCAAATTCTTGCACACGCCGGCGGGGCACTTGTGGTCCACCACGTGGGCCACGTATTCGTCCCGGAAATACTTCAGGGTGGACAGCACGGGGTTGGGCGCAGACTGGCCCAAGGCGCACAGGGCGGAGCTCTTCAGGTGGTAGCACAGCTCCTCGATGGTGTCCAGGTCCTCCAGGGTGCCCTTGCCCTCGGTGATCTTGGTCAGCAGGTCGTACAGCCGCTTGGTGCCGATGCGGCAGGGGGCGCACTTACCGCAGGACTCGTCCACGCAGAACTCCAGGAAGAACTTGGCGATGTCCACCATGCAGTTGTCCTCGTCCATGACGATCAGGCCGCCGGAGCCCATCATGGAGCCGATGGCGGTGAGGGAGTCGTAGTCAATGGGCGTGTCGATGAGGGAGGCGGGGATGCAGCCGCCGGAGGGGCCGCCGGTCTGGGCGGCCTTGAACTTCTTACCGCCGGGCACGCCGCCTCCGATGTCCTCCACGATGGTGCGCAGGGTGGTGCCCATGGGGATCTCCACCAGGCCGGTGTTGGTAATCTTGCCGCCCAGGGCGAACACCTTGGTGCCCTTGGACTTCTCGGTGCCGATGGCAGCGAACTTGTCCGCGCCGTTGTTGAGAATCCAGGTGATGTTGGCGTAGGTCTCCACGTTGTTGAGCAGGGTGGGACGGCCGAACAGACCCTTGACGGCGGGGAAGGGCGGACGGGGACGGGGCTCGCCGCGCTTGCCCTCGATGGAGACCAGCAGGGCGGTCTCCTCGCCGCAGACGAAGGCGCCGGCGCCCAGGCGCAGCTCCAGGTCAAAGGAGAAGTCGGTGCCCAGAATGTTCTGCCCCAGCAGGCCGTAGTCCCGGGCCTGGCCGATGGCGATTTCCAGACGCTTGACGGCGATGGGGTACTCGGCCCGGACGTAGATGTAGCCCTGGCTGCTGCCCACAGCGTAGGCGGCGATGGTCATGGCCTCGATCACGGAGAAGGGGTCGCCCTCCAGCACCGAGCGGTCCATGAACGCGCCGGGGTCGCCCTCGTCGGCGTTGCAGCAGACGTATTTGATGCCGTCGGGGGAGACGGCGTCGGCAGTGAACTGCCACTTCATGCCGGTGGAGAAGCCGGCGCCGCCGCGGCCCCGCAGACCGGAGGCCTTGATGGCGTCGATGATCTCCTGGGGAGGCGTTTTCTTCTCCAGAATGTTGGACAGGGCCACATAGCCGTCGGCGCCGATGTACTCGTCAATGGATTCCGGATTGATGACGCCGCAGTTGCGCAGGGCGATGCGGAACTGATGCTTGTAGAACTGGGTCTCGGACAGGGAGGTGACGGTATCGCCGGCGTCGCCCTCCATGTGCAGCAGGCGCTGGACGATGCGGCCCTTTACAATGTGCTCGGAGACGATCTCGGGCACGTCCTCCGGGGTGACCCGGCTGTAACAGGCTCCCTCGGGGAAGATCATGACGATGGGACCGATGGCGCACAGACCGAAGCAGCCGGTCTTGACCACACGGACCTCTTTATCTACTTTGGCCAGTTTGAGCTGTTCCTCGAAGGCCTCAATGATCTTGGGACTGTCGGAGGAGGAACAGCCGGTGCCGCAGCAGACCATAATGTGACAGCGAATACGACTCATTGCAGCTCCTCCTTATTCGGCGGCCCCGATGGTGTACTCGGTGACCACCTGATGATTGACCAGATGCTCGCCGACGATGGTGGGGACCATTTCAGGCTTTACCTTCACGTAAGTGACCTTCTCTTCGCCGGGGACATAGACCTCGACGATGGGCTCCAGCCGGCATACGCCGATACAGCCGGTCTGGGTCACGGTGACGTTCTGCAGGTGGCGCTTCTCCACCTCGTCCAGAAAAGCAGCCATAACGGGTTTGGCGCCGGCGGCGATGCCGCAGGTGGCCATGCCCACGACCACGCGGATCTTATCCTCCGAGTTGTCGCGCAGCTCCATCTGCTGCTTCATTTTTTCACGGATGGCTTTCAGCTCTTCCAAGCTCTTCAAAGCAAGTCAACTCCTTCATTGTGCGCGCCAGTCGGGGCGCATCAGACTTCCTGTTCCAACTCCTCCAGGTATTCGCTCAGCCAGACAAAGACCTCCGGTGCATCCAGCGGGACCTCGCTGCCCAGATAGTCGCGGATCTCTTCGGTGGTAAATTCGTACCCGCCCTTGGGCGTGGTGTGGAGGAGGGTAAAATCAATCCAGGGGCTGCCCTGAATCAGCAGGGCCACGGTGCCCGCCAGATCTCCCATAGGCGGGCAATCCAGGTGATCGCGGTGAAAGACTGCCGTAACGGTCGTGCCCTCGCCCTCGACGCTCTCGATGGAGAACGAGCCGCCGGTCTGCTCCGCCGCCATGCGGTAAAGGGGCAGACCCAGCCCCACCTTGCGGGTGGTGCGGGTGGTGGTAAAGGGATCGGTGACCGAAGCCAGAAACTCCGGACTCATCCCCTTGCCGTCATCGGCGATGGTGATGGTGAGAATCTGCTCTGCTGTCTCCTCCAGCTTCAAGTCGATGTGGGAAGCGCCAGCCGTTACAGAATTTTTGACGATGTCTAAAATATGTAAGGACAGCTCTTTCATTTATACATATCCAAAATCGGACCGACCTGCGAGGGGGTCAGGCGGCCGTACACATCCTCGTTGATCATCATGACCGGAGCCAAGCCGCAGGCGCCGATGCAGCGGCAGGCGTCCAGCGAGAATTTTCCGTCTCGGGTGATGCCGCCGGGGGCGATGCCCAGCTTCTGCTCCACGGCCTCCAGCACACCGGCGGCGCCCTTGACGTAGCAGGCCGTGCCCAGGCAGACGGAGACTTGATATTTTCCCTTGGGATTCAGAGTAAACTGGGCGTAGAATGAAGCGACCCCGTAGACTTCGGACAAGGGAATGTCCAGACCCTCGGCCACCATGATCTGGACCTCTTCCGGCAGATAGCCGAAAATTTCCTGTGCGGCCTGCAGAACCGGCATTGTGGCACCGGGTTGTCCCTTATGGGCGGCGATGACCTGACGCAGCTGTTCTTCCTGCTCGGCGGTGCCGCGATAGGGGACCACAGTTTTGACATTGGGCATATGCGGTTTCCTCCTTATAAAAGATACGCCCCAAAGTGGGGACGGATGGAGATGTTTGTTAAAAAGTCTCCCTAGTGATGCTATTTTAACGCAAAATACGGGTTAGCGCAAGTTAACACTGAACAAAAAAGATGTCATTTTCCGAAATTTTGTTCGAAAAATGACATATAAAGGAAAACTTTGTTAACTTTTTAACCATCTTAACACTTCGGACGCTGTTTTCTGCGATAGATCCATGGTTTGATGGGCATCCGGAATCTGATCCAGATAATGGGCGTCGCAGTTGGTGATCAGACGCACACCGGCCAGATCCGGCCGGTCGGCGAAGCCCGGGGGACAGTGGGTGGAGACCTCAGCCAGCGAGAAACCCATATCCGGGTCCCAAAGACCCAGGTTGGACAGCAGGGAGAAAGAGGGCCGGTCAATGTGGGCGGGGAAAGCGACCCCGCCGTAAACGGCGACCAGAGCGGGGACCTGATAGACCCCGAGATCCGTTGCTCCGGCCAGGAAGGCGGTCTCCTCACCCAGGGGCCGGTCCTCCGAATCCATGCGGATCTGATGGCCGAAGAAGTCCGGCTTATTTTCCAGCGGCGGCAGATGGGCGCGGACATAGGAGCCGAAGTCCTCTGCCTGTTCTAACGTGGCGAACAGGCAGACTACATGGACTTCCTCGGCGGTGGTCAGTTCCATCCCGGGGAGGGCCAACAGGTCATAGCGGGCGGCCGCCTCACAGAAGGCCCGGCAGTTGCCAACGGTATTGTGATCGGTCAGGGCGACGATGTCCAGCCCGGCCAAAGCGCACATACCGGCCAGATTGGCCGGGGTGTTGTCATCTCCGCCGCAGGGCGACAGGCAGGAGTGCATATGGAGATCAAAGAAAAAGTTCAAGGGAGCACCGACTTTCTGGAACGGAAAAGAGTAAGAGCCTGTCGCCCAGGGCCCGGAAGGGCCCCGCGCCGCAGGCGCATGACAAGGGTTTTCGCGGCGCGAAAACCTTGCCGGAGGGCGAATTTACTTCGCCCGAGGAAATAAAAAGGGGTCCCCAAACGATGGTACATCGTTTGGGGCAGACAGGCAGGAGTGCATATGGAGATCAAAGGAAAAGTTCAAGGGAGCACCGACTTTCTGGAACGGAAGAGAGTAAGAGCCTGTCGCCCAGGGCCCGGGAGGGCCCCGCGCCGCAGGCGCGTGACAAGGGTTTTCGCGGCGCGAAAACCTTGCCGGAGGGCGAATTTACTTCGCCCGAGGAAAAAGTAACAATTAAGAATGAAGAATGAAGAATGAAGGTCGGCCGGCTGCGCCCCATGCTTCACGCCATTAGCCATTACAGGAGCAACCATGACGGCCAGTTCACAGCAGCTTGGCCAGGGCGGCGGCGGCGTCAAAGGTGGAGCGCTCGGTGCCCAGCAAATTGATTCCCTGCATCCGGACCTTGGTCAGCAGCGCTTCGTCCGGCTCCACGCCCTCGGTCAGCACCACGCAGGCCACATCAGACAGAGCGGCAACGGCCGCTACATTTACATTGGACATGATGGTCAGCCAGGCGCTGTCGGCGGCCGCCCGTCCCATGACCCAGGAGAGCAGGTCGCCGCAATAGCCGCCGGTGACTGTGCGCTCCGGCTCTGCCAGGTGGAAGGACTTCAGCGCCAACGAATCCGAAAGTTCCTGTACTGTCATGGAACAGTCCTCCTTTTGATGACATAACGTAAAGTAGCCTGAGGGGCGGCGACAAATCTCCTGCGGCGACACAAGCCGTCCGCAGGGCCTGTGGCCCTGTGGTCCGTTTGTTCCGCTGCGAGTCTTAGCCGCCTGCTCCCGGATGCTCCGCGCTTCTTCTGCGGAATGGGGCGGGCAGGTATTCGTCGGCTTCACCGGCGCCCGCCATATACTGCATACGCTCGCGCACCTTGAAAATACAGTCCTCCGGGTCAGCCCGGCCCATGACCACATCTTCAGCAAAGGCGTGGCAGGAGGGCGCGCCGCAGGAGCCGCACCGCAGACCGGGCAGCTTGGACTCAAATTCGTGGATGCGGAGCATCTTTTCCATGGCGGCGGCCCGGTCCTCATCCAGCAGGAGGGCGGGATGGTACTCCGGCTTGCGCTCCACCAGAAGCAGCTCTTCGTCTTCCGCGTCAAAGCGGTTGCGGGAGACAGGGAGCTCCCGCATGAGGCGCTTAATCCGCATCCGCGCGCCGTAGGGATTTTCCACGTTGAGGCAGCCGCCCACACAGCCCTGGGTGCAGGCCCGCAGCTCGATGAAGTCGGCCTCGGGCAGGCGTCCGTCCTCGATTTCCTCCAGCATCTGAATCACGTTTTCGATGCCGTCCACCGCCACATACCGCTCATTGAGGCGCGCGGCGGACTCGCCGCCGCAGTAGGCCCAGCCCACGCCCATGATTCCGGAGGAGGAGAGGGGCTTGAGATGATTCTTATCCAGCGCCTTCATGGGCGAGAGCAGTTTGAGGTAGACGTCCCGGATGGCGAACGCGCCGTCCAGCACCGGTTCGGTCAGCCCCACCGGGGTGTGGGCGGTGGTCATCTGCGAGGAGCAGGGCACGATGGCGAACACACCGATCTCCTCGGGCTTCAGCCCGGTCTCCTGGACCGCCCGGCGGCGGGCCAGGATGGCGGCCAGCTCCGCGGGCAGAATGACCGGGGCGATGTTGGGAATGAGCTTGGGAAAGCGCATACAGATCAGCCGGATCACGGCGGGGCAGGCGGAGGAAATCTCCGGCATGACCCGTTCCGTGCCGTTGGTGATGTACTGGCGGGCAAACCCGGAGACCACCTCGGCCGCCGCCGCGGTCTCAAAGACCCCGTCGAAGCCGATCTCCAGCAGCCCGTTGAGGACGATGTCCACATCGTCCAGATTTTGAAATTGCCCGTAAAGCGCGGGATCGGGCAGGGCCACGTTGTATTTGTAATTTTGGAGCATGTCAAAACTGTCGCACACCGATTTGACCGCCTTGTGGGGACAGACCCGGATACAGGTGCCGCAGTCGATGCAGCGGTCATTGAGAATGGTGGCCTTGCCGTTGCGCACCCGGATGGCCTCGGTGGGACAATTCTTGATGCAGGTGGTACAGCCCCTGCACTTTCGATATTCCAATACCACGGAGTGAATCAAAACAGCCGGAGCCTCCTTTCCGGAATAGGGATGCGCGAAAATCAGGCCATTTTAATGGTCATGGTCACAGTGGTGCCGACGCCCACCGTGGACTGCACATCCATCTCGTCGCTGTATTTTTTCATGTTGGGCAGGCCCATGCCGGCGCCGAAGCCCAGATCCCGGGCGGTTTCGCCCGCGGTGGACCAGCCGGGCTCCATGGCCTGCTGGATGTCGGGGATTCCAGGACCGTGGTCAGCCAGGGTGATGGTGATGTCGTTCAGACCCACCTCCACCGTGGCGGTGCCGCCGTCAGCGTGGATGACCATGTTGATCTCCCCCTCGTACATGCACACGGAGGCGCGGCGAATCACATCGGGCGGGAACCCCAACTGCTTGAGGGTCTGCTTCATCTGGCTGGAAGCCTCGCCGGCCTGGGTCAGGTCGCCGCCCTCCACCTCATAGGAAAGATGCAGTGGACCAGCCATATCACACCCCCACCAGACCATTGCTGTACAGCAGGCCGCAGGAGATATACATGGGATGCTCGGTGGTCATGACCAGAATCTCCCGGTCCGCAGCCATGGCCAGCATATTCTCGTCGGGCACCTTGCCCCGGACAAAGACGATACACTGCATATCCATCATCTCAGCCGTGCGGATCACCTGGGGATTGACCAGTCCGGTGAGCAGAAGCGCTTGGTTTTTGACGTAGGCCAGCACGTCGCTCATAAAATCGCTGCCGCAGGCGGACAGCACCTCGCGCCCCAGATACTCCTCGCCTGTCAGGACTTTGGCGCCCAGAATGTCTTTTACCTGTTGTAGTGTCATTGCGACTCCTCCCAGTGCCGTCAGGATCGCGCGGGTTCCGGTCCGCGCACGTTGTTCAGCCGGAAACGGGCTGTCTATTCTTTATTTTAGCATAGCGAATCCGAAAAGAAAACAGCAAAAGTTAAAAACTCCACAAAGTTAGCTAGGCAAGTCCAGTGGTTTTTCGGGGGGTTGTTGCATTGACGGGGTACTTTTGCCGGGCTATAATGAAACTAATACTTTATTATAATGAAGTATAGTACCATTCCACATCTTAGAAAGGGGAAACACTCATGGCAAACGAGCGCGTTTACAACTTCTCCGCAGGCCCTTCCATGCTCCCGCTGGAAGTCCTCACCCGGGCCGGCTCAGAGATCACCAACTACGGCGGTTCCGGTATGTCCGTTATGGAGATGAGTCACCGATCTAAGGTGTTTCTGAAGATCTTTGAGGATACCCAGGCCAATTTCCGCCGGCTGTTCCATGTGCCGGACAACTATAAGATCCTCTTCCTCCAGGGCGGCGCGTCCACCCAGTTCTCCATGGTGCCGCTGAACCTGATCGGCAAGACCGGCAAGGCCGACTATGCCGTGACGGGCAACTTCGCCAACATCGCCTACAAGGAGGCCAAGAAGTACGGCGACATCCATCTGGCCGCCTCCTCCGAGGACCGCAACCACACCTACATCCCCACCCAGGACCAGCTGAATCTGGACCCGGAGGCCTCCTACTTCTACTACTGCGCCAACAACACCATTTACGGCACGGAGTGGCAGTATGTGCCCGAGACCGGCGATGTGCCCCTGGTGTGCGATATGTCCTCCGACTTCCTCTCCCGTCCCGTGGACGTGTCCAAGTACGGGATTATCTTCGGCGGCGCACAGAAGAACCTGGCTCCGGCCGGCCTGACCATCGCCATCGTCCGGGAGGATCTGGCCGGGCACGAGCTGCCCTACACTCCGCTGATGATGAACTACAAGACCATGATCGACAAGGACTCCATGTACAATACGCCGCCCTGCTGGTGTATCTATATGCTGGGCCTGGTGCTGGAATGGCTGGATTCCAAGGGCGGTGTGGAAGGCATGGAGAAGATCAAGCACGGCAAGGCCCAGCTGCTCTATGACGTACTGGACAACTCCCGGCTGTTCCACTGCCCGGCTGAGGTGGGCTCCCGTTCCGATATGAACGTGACCTTCCGCTCGGTCTCCGAGGAGCTGGACGCGAAGTTCGTCGCCGAGGCCACCGCCGCGGGCTTCGTCAACCTGAAGGGGCACCGCTCCGTGGGCGGTATGCGCGCGTCCATCTACAACGCCATGCCTGTGGAGGGCGTGGAGAAGCTGGCCCAATTCATCCAGGAATTTGACAAGAACAACTGATCCAAGGGAGGATCCGTATCATGTATAAAATCAAGACCATGAACAAAATTTCCCCCAAGGGCCTGGCGCTGCTGCCGGCCGACCGCTTTGTGGTGGGGGACGATGTGCAGAGCGAGGACGGCATTCTGGTCCGCTCCGCCAAGATGCACGACTACGCCTTCCCGGAGAACCTGCGGGCCATCGCCCGCGCTGGAGCGGGCACCAACAACATTCCCATCGACCGCTGCTCCGAGGCGGGCATCGTGGTGTTCAATACCCCCGGCGCCAACGCCAACGCGGTGAAAGAGCTGGTCATCTGCGCCATGCTCATCGCCTCCCGCGACGTTCTGGGCGGTTCCGCCTGGGTGCGGGAGCAGGCTATGACCGAGGGGGTGGACGTGGCCGCCGCGGTGGAGAAGGGCAAATCCGCCTTTGTGGGCCCGGAGATCTACCGCAAGACGCTGGGCGTCATCGGCCTGGGCGCCATCGGTGCGCTGGTGGCCAACATCGCCCTGTCCCTGGGCATGGAGGTCTATGGCTACGACCCCTATCTCTCTGTGGATGCCGCCCTGCGCCTGGACCGCCACGTCCATGTGGTAAAGGACCCGGACGTACTCTACCAGAACGCGGATTACGTCACCATCCACGTCCCCTATATGGATTCCACCAAGGAGACCATCAACGCCGAGTCCCTGGCGAAGATGAAGGACGGCGTGCGTGTCATCAACCTGGCCCGGGGCGAGCTGGTCAACGACGACGATATGATCGCCGCCCTGGAATCCGGGAAGGTGGCCTGCTACGTCACGGACTTCCCCAACAATAAGATCACGCTGGCGAAGCACGTGGTGGCCATTCCCCATCTGGGCGCCTCCTCTCCGGAGAGCGAGGAGAACTGCGCGGTCATGGCCGCCCAGGAGCTGAGCGATTACCTGGAGAACGGCAATATCAAGAATTCGGTCAATCTGCCCAACGTGGAGATGGCCCGCTCCGGCGCGCTGCGCCTGGGCATCATTCACCGCAACATCCCCGCCATGCTGGCCAACATCACCATGCTGCTGTCCAAGGAGGGGGTCAACGTGGAGAACATGACCAACAAATCCAAGGGCGATTACGCCTACACTATGGTGGACGTCAGCGCCGAGGTGGACGAGAAGGTCATCGGCGAGATCAAGACCATCCCCGGAATCCTGCGGGTGCGAGTCATCCGCTGAGCAGTAGAAAGCAGGACAAGGGCCGCTGTCTGACAGACAGCGGCCCTTGTCCTGCTTTTTGGTGCGCCCCGGTGTGATAGTTGGCTGCCCAGAACACAAAGCGGCAGGCGTTCAGGCATCCGGCAAATCGCCGGCTGTTGGCAGGGATTTTTGAGAGGGGTAGGGTTCCGCATGGAGAATTTTGCGCTCGTATTCCAGAATACGCAGGGAGAGGATGTAGGCAAAAATCATATTTCCGTCCTCCAGCCGGTTGCCCAGCAGCTCCATGCAGCGGTTGATGCGATAGCGCACGGTGTTGCGGTGGATGAACAGAATGTCGGCGGTGCGAGCCAGGCTTTTGGCCTGCTCCAGATAGACCTGAAGGGTGATGCACAGCTCGGTATTGTGCGTCAGGTCGTAGGCCCCAAGCTCCTGAATCTGCTGATGGCAGTAAAGGTCCAGACTCTCCCGCGGGAGCCGGTCCAGCAGGAGAAAGGAGGAGAGGTTGTCGTAGGGATAACAGGCGTAGCGCCGCTCCAGCCGGCGGCCCAGCTCCAAAATCTCCTGGGCCTGGAGGTAATACTCCCGCAGCCGCTCCAGGCCGGACACCTGCCGGCTGACGCCGGCGATCAGGTCGTTGCGTTCCAGACACTCCCCCAGCCCCGGCACCTGGCCGGGCCAGTCGGAGATCGCATGGTCGCAGCCATAGAGGCAGACCAACGTGGAGTTGTAGAGGAATACGCAGCCGCGAAGGGTGGCGGCCAGCTCGGCGATGATCGTGTTCAGATCCTTGGAATCCTGCCCACCGGTCCCGTCCTTGGCGCAGACGGTGAGCACATAGGTGTAGGGACGCAGCGCGTAGCCCAACACGTCCAGCCGTTTGATCACACGCTCCCGACTAAACACCGCGCCGTCCAGCAGCTTGATGAAGTAGTTCTCCACCGCCCGGTTGTTGGGGGAGATGTGGTAGCGCTCCCGCATCAGACAGGGAACTGCGAAGGAGGAGATCAGCTCCACCAGCTCCCGGTCATGATCGCCAAAAGGCTGAAGGTAGGAGGTAAGGACCATGACGCCCACGGCTTGGCCCTCGCTGCTCAGGGTTTTGATAATACGGGGATAGGGGATATAGTCGTCGGTGACCAGCACAGGCCAGTGGGATTCGGTGGACAGCAGGTGGACCGAGCCAACCTCCCGGTCCTGGCGCAGGGTGTTGCGTTCCAGGTGGGCCTGGACTACGGTCTCCTCCCACAGCGGATTGGAGACCACCACGCACTTGGTGTAGGCCAGAATGGTATGGGCCAGGTCGCTGATGAACACCGGATTGCCGGTAATCGAGTAGGTCAAATCGCACAGCTGCTGGAGATTGGAGATGTGCGTCAGCTGGCAGAGCAGCTCGATGGTGTTGGAGTCAGACACGAAAATCCCCCGCTTTCCCTTTTAGTTTAGCGGAAAAATGCAAAAAAGGCAAGCCGCAGCTGCGGCTTGCCTTTTTTACGCCGGAGGAACCCGGCGCGAGAAATGCCCCTCCGGGCGTTGCGAGCGGTGCGGACTTTGGCCGGATGACGGATTAGGGGAGGTAAGTGTCGCACCACTGACGGAGCAGCGCGGTGATCGCGGTACTCTCCTCGGAATAGAGCGTACCGTGGGAACCGCTGCCACGCACCAGCTCCTTGGGACCTGGATAGCGGTCGTAGACCGCTTCGCTCCACTCCGGGCGGATGTACGCATCCCCGTCGGAGAAAAGAAACAGCACGGGAAGGCTGGCGGAGCTGTTCTCCAGCGCCGCACCCAGGTTGGCATCCTCCACGGTATAACCGGCGTCGCTGCGGGCCAGTTTCCATTCGATGGTATTGAGGAAGGGGAAGGCGGGCACCTGATACCAGTTCCAGATCCCGGTGGAGACCAGCTGGTGGAGGGAGGCGTAGGGGCTCTCCGCCACCAGGAAGGCCACGCTGTCCGGCAGCAGGCCGCTGGCGGCGGCGAACAGCGCAGTGTTGGCGCCGGTGCCCTCGCCCCAGAGGAGGAAGGTCTGCTCGCCTAAGGTCTCCTCCGCCCAATCCAGCCAGCAGACCAGATCGTTCTGCTCCAGATAGCCGAAGCCGAAGTAGTCCCCACCGCTCTCCCCGTGGGCCCGGGGGTCGGGCAGGAGAAGGTTGCAGCCGGTCTCCTCCCACAGCCAGGGACCGGGCAGAAAGTCCGCGGTGCCGTCCTGATTGTAGCGGGGCAGGACCACCACCGTCACGTCGCTGCCCTCGTCATAGAGATAGCCATGCAGGGTCACGCCGTCCGCTGCGGTGACCGTTACCTCATCCCGCAGGCGGGAGGAGGTGAACAGGTCCCACTCCTGCTGAAGGGGCAGCATCCGTTCGCTCTCGCCGATGGTGGGTTCCAATCCGTCCATGTGACTCACCGCTTCGGACACCGAGGCGTCCCGCTGCACAAAGCTGGCGAAATAGCCCTCCGTAATGGCGTACACCCACCGCCCCAGGAAGATGGCCAGCAGGGCGATGGCGGTGACGACAAACAGGATGGTGGAATGCTTGGCCAGATTGCGCCGTTCCTTTCCAGGGGTGGTCTTGTCCTGGGTCGGGGGCGTCTGGGGCTCCGGAGCCGGAGTTTTCTTCTTTCGTTTGCTCATAGCGCGCCCTCCTGTCAGGTGGTAGCCAGCTGCATACCCAGCGGGTTGCGGGATACCGCGTAATCGGTCTCCAGGGCCGTCTGCTGGGCGGTTTCGATGGCCTGGGCGCTGAGCGCGGCCTCCGCATCCAGCTCCGGGCCGGAATCGCCCAGACCGTCCAGCACGGCAAAGTAGGCCGTGCCGGTCTGAGAATCCACATAAGAGTAGGTGTCGCCGGCGGTCAGTGTCCCCTGATTGGCCAGGCACCAGCTGGCCAGGCCCGCGGGCAGATCGTCCGTCGTGGCATCACGCAGCACACCGGCATCGTCGCCCAGAGCGCGGGAGGAGAAGGCGGCCTGAAGCTGGGCGAAGTCCACACCGCTTTCGTAGCGCGCCACCAGCCGCTCCAGCTTGGCCGACAGGGCATCCAGCTGAGCGGAGCCGATTTCGCCGGTGGCCCGGTCGGGCAGGGCTTCCAGGGTGATCACCCGCAGATGGACGGCCTGATAATCGGTCTCCGGATGTTCGGCCCTCCATTGGGCGACCTCCGCCGGCGCGGGGGTGTAGGCCGCCTCCAGATGAGCCTTATAGGCCTGGGCCTGCACCTTGCGGGTCAGCTCCTGGACATAGCGTTCCTCGTTCATGCCCGCGCCATAGTAGGAAATATAATAGTTGTTGGAACTGATGCCATATTGGGCGCGCTGAGCCTCATTTTTTGCCACCTGTTCCGCCACCGGGGCCAGCTCCTCCTCGGAGAAGGCATAGCCGGCGGCCTGAGCCAGGTCGCAGTAGTAAGCGGTCTCGGCCAGATTTGCTTCCGCCTCGCGCCGGAAAAATTCCTTCCAGGAGAGCCCGTCGTCACGAATTTGTTCGCTGTCGGCCTGTTCAGGGTCATAGCCCAGCTCGTCCAGCTGGTCCTCGTATTGCTCCAGGAAGGAATTGTAATAGTCGAAGTAATAGAAATTGTAACGCACCACGGAGTAGGTCTCACCGTGGACGGTGGCGGCGGGCAGCAGACGCTGGAGCCAGCCGGAATTGAGCAGGATGATGAGCAGGACCACGGGTACCAGAATGATATACAGGGCCCGCAGCGCGGCAGAGTGGTTGCCTTTCATGGAAGACCTCCGTTCATCACGCGAAGTTGGCCCGCGCAGCGGGGCGGACGGCCCTGCGCGTGGGAGGAAACATGGGAAAGCGGCGGAAAAATGCCGGGCAGCTCCAAAGGGGCCGCCCGCGAACATCGGACGGCCCCTTGGAAAACATCGGGGAGAGCGGACTGCTTACACCGGGTAGAACAGGATACAGCAGATGCAGCAGAAAATGGAGAAGATCGTGGGGAAGATGACGGTGGTGACAAACAGCTCCTTGTAGGCCTGCTTGTGGGTCAGACCGAACACGCCCAGGGTGTTGGCGATGGACTGGGCATGGGGCAGGGAGTCGAAGGTCTGCGTGGTGCACAGCAGCAGACGGCGCAGAGCGCCCGCGTTGACGCCCATATCCAGGTACTGCTGACCAAACATGGGCAGCCACACCATCATGGCGGAGATACCGTCGGTGCACAGGCCGGCGATGATGGCCACGGACACCATGGCGGTGATGTAGGGGTTCAGGTTCAGACCCAGCACCCACTCCTGCACCGGCGCGACAACGGCGGCGGAGGTGACCACCTGACCGAAGCCATACACACAGCCGGCCAGCAGCAGGAAGGGCCACATGGCGGTACAGCCCTGGGAGAGGATGCGGGCAAAGCCGATCTTCTTGCAGCGGGGGAAGTGGAGCAGCACCAGGACAACCACGCCCACGAACTGGGCCAGAGCCACCAGCTGGGTGGACCAGGTGGTGTAGGTGGTGTTCATGTAGCTGATGTTGCTGAACACAATAGCCGACACGACCACAGCCACCAGAGGCAGGATGGAGGTGGCGAAGGAGGGAAGCTCCTCTTCCTTCAGATCCAGCTCCACATCCATGTCGCCGTCATAGCCCTCGCCCTTGGCGCGGGCCTGCTTGACCAGGTGAATCTGGTAGAACAGGAAGAGCAAGATGCCCACCAGACCGGTGGCGATGGACAGGATGGGAGCGTCGAACAGGCCGGTGCCCAGGAACTGGTTGGGGATGGAGCCGGGCACGTTGGGAACAGGCATACAGAAGTTGATGGCGGGCGCGATACCCTGGGCAGCGATCATGCCCACCTTGCGGGGCAGGTTGGCGGCCTTCATCAGGGGGGCGGCGATGACCACGACCACGAAGATGAAGGTACCCACGCCGGCGATCATCAGGATGATGGACGTGGCGGTAATGGCCAGCCAGGCCCGGTCGGTACCCAACAGCTTGATCATGGTGTTGCCCACTGCTTTGGAGCAGCCCGTCTCATCCATCAGGAAGCCCAGCAGGCCGGAAATGGTGAACACGAAGAACATCATCTGGACCAGAGAAGCTACGCCGGACGGGAACACCTCGAAGATCGAGACGTAGAACGAGTTCGTGGAGCCCAGGGCGGCAATCAGCGCAGAAATCAGCGCGGCGATGCCGGTGTGGACATTGCGGTAGCACAGGATAATAAACACGACCACCGCAGCCACCACGAACAGTCCGGAAAGCAAGGGATTGGTAAACAAGCAAACAAACCTCCTTTTTCCTGCGGACCGAAGACGGCCCGCGTGGACCAAGACCCACTGCCGGCGGACGCTCTCCCCCAAATCGTCTGCGACAAAAAACGCGCCTTGCGGCGCTCAACGGCAGTGAGATCTTAATAATTTGGACAGACAAATTATAACATTTGTGAACAAACTGTGTCTATGTGCCCAAACAAACAATGAACGTTCGATTTTGTGCATCAAGCACAAGAGGGGGAAGAGCGGGTGGAGCATTCCTGGGGGAGTTGACGCCCTGTGTGCTCCCAGCACAGAAAAACGCCGTTTTTTTGCTTTGGGAACCAATTACAAGCGGAATTCCCTTTGTTATAATAGACGATGCCAAGAAGCAAGAAGGAACAATGGGAGGGAAGTTCATTCATGTATCAGATCACAAACAATTGCGTGTGCTGCCACAACTGCGCCACCGAGTGTCCCATGCAGGCCATCGACTTTGTGGGCTGCAAGTATGAGATCGACCAGGACAAATGCGTGGAGTGCGGTCTGTGCGCTAAGGTATGCCATACGGCTTCCATCATCGATCCGGAGGAAAACCGGGAGGTCCCGGCCCACGAGCGCATCGTAAAGCAGGCCGATGTGGTGGTGTGCGGCGCGGGTACCGGCCTGGTGGCCGCCGTGCGGGCCGCCATGGGCGGAAAGAAGGTCATCGTGCTGGAGAAGTCCAGCCGCCTGGGCGGCAACACCGACTATGCCCACGCCTTTTTCCCGGTCTATACCAAGTGGCACGAGAAGGCCGGCATGGAGGATTGCCGGGAGAAGGCCATCCAGCACTATCTGGAGGTCACCAACCACGTGCTGGAAGAGGATGTGCTGCGTACCGCCGTCTACGGCTGCGGCGAATTTTTTGACTGGCTGTGCCAGTTCGGCACCTGCGAACAGGTCTACCACCTGGTGAACCTGGGGGACGCGGACGCCCATGGGCCTATTTACGGTCCCGGTCTGCTGAATTTCCCCAAGCGAATTCGGGACAACCTGAACTGCCGCGACGATGCTATCGGTCCCGGCTGGGGCGGTACTTACGTCAAATATACCATGCTGGAAGCCATCGAGAAGCTGGGCCTGGATGTGGAAATCTACACCGAGCACGCCGCACGCCACCTGCTGACCGACGAGCACGGGGCCATCACCGGCGTGGTGGCTGACGATCCCGGCGGCCAGACTCAGATCAACGCTCCGGTGGTCATCCTGGCCACGGGCGGTTTCGGCAAGAGCGACGAGAAACTGAAGGAGTTTGCGCCCTGGTTCTTCGCCGGCGAGACGCCCATCCACCGCTTCTCCGTGCCCACTGACACCGGCGACGGCATCGACATGCTGCGGGAGCTGGGCGTGGAGCCTAACCCGGAGCGGATGTATATCTCCATGTTCGGACCCAAGCACCATCCCTTTAACAATGTGCTGGCCGACATCGCCCTGGAACCAGAGATGCTCCAGATCAACCTGGATGGTAAGCGCTGGGTGGATGAGGAAGTTCATCTGTTTGGCATGACACCTCTCATCGCCCAGCAGCCCAAAGAGATCTCTTGGTCGGTGCAGGGACTGGATGTGATCGGTTCCATTGCCGATCGTTTCCTAAATAATCCGGCTATGGCCGGCCGCGTGTGGCAGTTCCAGACCTGGGAGGAGGAGCTGAACGAGGAGGCCCTTCTGGATACCCCGGTCAAGAAGGCGGATACTCTGGAGGAACTGGCTGAGCTGTGCGGCATGCCTGTTCAGGCGCTGCTGGACACGGTAAAGCGTTACAATGCGTTCTGTGCACAGGGCAGGGACGAGGATTTTGGCAAGGCGGCTGATAAACTGGTGCCGGTCCCCGACCATGGCCCCTATTACGCCATCTATGGCAAGCGGTTCTCCGAGGCGGCCATGGGCGGCCTGATGGTGGACGGCCAGTGCCGCGTGCTCCGCAACGACGGCACGCCCATCCCCGGCCTGTACGGCGTGGGCGACGCGACCTCCGCCATGCACCGCAAGGGCGAGCTGGCCGTGATCTCCGAGCTGACCTGGGCGGTGGCCTCGGCCTACACGTCCGGCGGCAACGCGGTAGATTATGTGAACGGCCTGAACCGCTGAAAAGGAGGAATGGAACATGTTTATGCCCGATAATTCGGTTTTCGTTCCGGTGGTAGATCCCAACCTGGACCCGGAGCGCACCCCCAACGGCAAGCTGCCCATGGAGCAGCGGCTGACCAGCTTTGACGAGGTGGAGCACACCTATACGGAGGAGGAGGCCCAGACCGAGGCCAGCCGCTGCCTCAAGTGCCCCACCCACTGGTGTGCCAACCACTGTCCCGCCGGCGTGCCGGTGACGGATTTCATCGCCAAGGTGCGGGCCAAAGATTATGAGGGAGCCTATCAGCTCATTCGTTCCGCCTCTCCTCTGCCCGAGATGTGTTCCCGGGTCTGTCCCCAGGAGAAGCAGTGCCAGTCCAACTGCACCCGGGCCATCAAGACCCAGGCTGTGGGCATCGGCCGGCTGGAGCGGTTTGTGGTGGAGCAGCACTACGCCGCCGGGAAGGCAGAGCCCAAGGTCCAGCCCACCGGCAAGCAGGTGGCGGTGGTGGGTTCCGGCCCCGCCGGACTGGCGGCGGCCCAGTGCCTGGCCGATCAGGGCCACGCCGTAACCGTCTACGAGGCCAGCGACCGCCCCGGCGGCCTGCTGGAATATGGCATTCCCAACATGAAGCTGGAGAAGGGCGTGGTGGCCCGCAAGGTGGAGGCCATGCAGGCCCAGGGCGTGACCTTCCGCACCGGCGTGCGCGTAGGTGCGGAGGTATCCGCGCAGGAGCTGACCACCCAGTATGACGCGGTGGTCCTCTGCGTGGGAACCGGCAAGGCCCGGACCTTGTCCCTGGAGGGGGCCGAAGGCGTGCAGGGAATCCACGGCGCGGTGGAGTTCCTGACCTCCAACACCAAGTCTCTGCTGGACTCCGGCCTGAGCGACGGCCGGAATATCTCCGCCCAGGGCAAGCATGTGGTCATCGTGGGCGGCGGCGATACCGGCAACGACTGTGTGGGCACCAGCCTGCGCACCGGCTGCGCTTCGGTGACCCAGATCGAGATGCTGCCCGCCAAGTATGGCCGGCAGATCCTCCACGAGCCCCATCCCCCGCGGGCCCCGGAGGTCAAGACCGACAGCAGCCAGGAGGAGTACCGTACCAAGTTCGGCGTCGATCCCCATGTCTATCAGACTACCGTCAAGGCAGTGCAGGCCGACGAGACGGGCAATCTGTGCGCGGTGACGCTGGTGGAGCTGGAGCCGGTGTATGACGCGCAGTTCCGTCTGACCATGCGGGAGCGCCCGGGCACGGAGCGTACCGTTCCCTGCCAGCTGCTCATCGTGGCCGCCGGCTTCCTGGGCCCCTGCCCCGACGTGGCCGAAGCTTTCGGCGTGACCACGGACGCGCGCAGCAATCTGGCCGCCCAGGGCTACGCCACCAACGTGGCCAAGGTCTTTGCCTGCGGCGACTGCCGCACCGGTCAGTCCCTGGTGGTGAAAGCCATGGCTGACGGCCGGGATTGTGCCAAGGCCGTGGGAGAATTCCTGAAGTAAAGAAAACAACAAAGCCCGCCGCAAAACCAACGGTTTTGCGGCGGGCCTTTTGTGCTTGTGGAGGGGAAGGCAGAAACCTTGTCACGCCAGAGCGTCGGCGGCGCTGGTACCGGCCAGGAAGCCGGAGGACAGGGCCCAGGACATGTCGTTGAGCACCTGCTTCTTGATGCCGCCCAGAACGATGTGACGGCCGGAGGCGAAATCGCCGGTGACATACAGGCCGTCCACCCGTGTGCCGTCCTGGCCATAGGCATGCATGGAGGCGTCCACCCGCACGCCGCCGAAGGCGCCGTCGGTGGACAGCTTTCCGCCCAGGGCGTAGAAGGGGCCCTCGGACAGGGGCAGCAGGGAGGCGGGCTCCTTGAAATAGTTCCAGTCCAGCCCCTCGGCACAGGAAGCGTTGTAGGCGTCCACCGTGGCCCGCAGCTGGACCGGGTCCAGCCCGATAAGGGCGGCCAGCTCCTCCACGGTCTCGGCCGCACAGGCCTCCTTGCTGCCTTTGGCCATGGAGTCCCGGAACCAGCGATCCACCTCCTGAAGGGGCGGCAGGGCGGGAATGCCGAAAGGATCGAAGTCGGGGCTGTCGCCGTTGGCTTTGGAGTCGTCGATGACGGCCTGCAGGGTGTTGGAGGAGAAGAGGAAGTAGGCCTTGCCCCGGGGATGCTGGAGCAGAATGTGGCCGGTGTCGAAGGGGTCAATGCGGGGTGCCATGGGCTCGGCCACAAAGCGCCGGGCGTTCAGGTCCACCAGAATGGCCCGGTCGGTGTGGGTGAGCGCGTCAAACTTGGACTGCTCGCCGAAGCTGCAGATGGGACCCATGAGCCGCAGGCAGAAGCTGTCCCAGTCCACCAGGGCGCCGGCTTTTTCCGCGATGGGCAGGCCGTCGCCGGTGTAGTTGGGATTCTGGTGGGCATTGGGGAACACCTCCGCATCCAGGAAGGCCGGGCAGACCTTTTCCACCACCGAGCGGTTGCAGATCCAGCTGCCGCAGGCCAGGATGCAGACCTGGCAGGTGATGCGCACCGGCCCGTCGGGCGACTGGGCGAGAATGGCGGTGATGCGGCCGTCGGTCACCTCCGCGTCCACGGCCCGGTGCTGGGTGAGAAGTTCTACGCCCAGAGACTGGCACAGGCGGGTCATGGCCTCCATGATCAGGCGGCCGGAACCGTTGTGGAAGCCGTCCACCTGGGGGCCGGGCTGACCGTTCACCGGGATATCGAACACATAGGGCCGGGCCTCGTAGCGGGCCAATACTTCCGGCAGCTCATGCTGGCTGTACCAGTCGAAGAAGGCTCCGGTGCCCAGAATGGCATTGCGCACCAGTTCGGGGTCCAGCTTCCACAGAGTCAGATCCATCATCCGGCGCAGGAAGTCGTTGGACTGGTCGGGAATGCCCCGCTCCTCCTGCCACTTGCTGCGGAAGGTGCGCATGGTGGAGGCGAACAGCATGCCGCCGCCGATGGTTTTGCTCTTTTCCAGCACGATCACGCGTTTGCCCGAGCGCTCCGCGGCCCGGGCTGCCGCCACCATGCCGGAGCCGCCGCCGCCCAAAACCAAAATGTCACAGTGTTTCTCCAAGGGATATGCCGCTCCTTTCCAAATTATCTGATAATCTAATTATAACAAAGGCAATTTCCCTTGTAATTGGTTCCCAGAATAAAAAAACGGCAGTCTTTCTGTGCTGAAAGCACACAGAACACGGCGATCCGCTGGGACCGGTTGGTTCCGAAGGACACGGCGGACGAATAAAAATCCGGCGGAAAGCGGGACTCCATTTGTCCCGTCTCCCGCCGGAGAACAGACCGCAGGGATCACGCCTCGCCGGTCTCCAGAAGGTTGGTCATGCTTTTCAGGCTGATAGCCAGGGTGCTCAGGTTGTGCAGCAAGGCGGAGGCCGAGGGCGGAAGCACCCCCAGCGCGCCCAGGGCGATCAGCGTGCCGTTGAAGCCCATTACAAAGCGGTAGTTGAAGCGGATGCGGGCCATCAGGGCGTCGGACAGCTTCTTGAGGGCCACCAGCTGGGCCAGGTCGTCGGCAGCGATGGTCACGTCGGCGATCTCCCGGGCGATGGCCGCGCCGTCGCTGATGGCGATGCCCACATTGGCCGCCGACAGGGCGGGGGAATCGTTGATTCCGTCGCCGATCATCACCACCGTGCGGCCGGCGGCGCGCTCGGCCTCCACATAAGCGGCCTTGTCCTCGGGCAGGACTTCGGAGCGGTACTCGTCCACCCCCACCTGCCGGGCGATGGCCGCGGCGGTGCGCTCATTGTCCCCGGTGAGCATGGTGATCTTTTGGATGCCCAGAGCGCGCAGAGCGCGCACCACCTCGGCGGCCTCGGGCCGCAGCGGGTCAGAGATGCAGATTACGGCCGCCAGCACGCCCCCCACAGCCAGGAAGAGGTGCGAGCACTCCGGCGGAAGGGCGTCGAAACGGGCCTGTTCCCCCGGGGGAATGGTACAGCCCTCATCCTCAAAGACAAAATGCTGGCTGCCGATGATGGTGCGTACGCCGTTGACCGTGGAGGAGATTCCGTGCGCCACCAGATATTCCACCTGGGCGTGCATCTCCTCGTGGGCCAATCCGCGCTCCTTGGCCGCCCGCACCACGGCGTTGGCCACCGAGTGGGGGTAGTGCTCCTCCAGGCAGGCGGCCAGGCGGAGCATCTCCCGGGGGTCGTTCCCGCCGAAGGGAATCACGTCCACCACAGTGGGGCACGAGCGGGTGAGGGTGCCGGTCTTGTCGAACACCAGCGTGTCCGCCTGGGCGATGGCCTCCAGATATTTGCCGCCCTTGACCGTGACGTGTCCGCGGCCGGCCTCCCGCATGGCGGAAAGTACGGCCAGGGGCATGGCCAGCTTCAGAGCGCAGGAGAAGTCCACCATCAAAATGGAGATAGCCCGGGTGACGTTTCGGGTCAGGGCATAGGTCAGCAGGGTCCCCATCAGACTGTAAGGCACCAGCTTGTCCGCCAGATTGGCGGCCTGGTTCTCTGCGGCGGATTTCAGCTTCTCCGATTCTTCAATCATGGATACGATCCGGTCATACCGGCTCTCGCCGGAGTTGACCGAGACCTCCACGGTGCACGCCCCCTCCTCTACCACGGTGCCCGCGTAGACCAGGCTGCCCGGGCGCTTGGGAATGGGGACGGATTCACCGGTGAGGGAGGCCTGGTTGACCATGGCCTCGCCGGCGAGGACTTTGCCGTCCAGCGGAATGAGACTGCCGGTGCGCACTCGAATCCGGTCGCCGGAGCGCACCTGGCCCAGCGGGGTGAGGACCTCGCCGGCAGGGGTGCACAGCCAGACCCGGTCCACGTCCAGCGCCATGCTGCGGGCCAGGTCGTCCACCGATTTTTTGTGGGTCCACTCCTCCAGCAGCTCCCCCAGCTTGAGCAGGAACATGACGGAGGAGGCGGTGGAAGAATCGCCCCGGGCCATGGACACCCCGATGGAGATGGCGTCCAGCACCTCCACCCGCAGGTGGCCGCGCAGCAGGCAGCGCACGCCGCGCAGCAGGTAGGGCACGCAGCGCACCGCCGCCCACACCGTCCGCAGGAGGGGCGGGAGGAACAGCTTGCGCAGGATTCGGCCCACTACCATGTCCACCAGCTTGTCCTGATAGTAGCGGTTGAGCGCGCGGCCGGTATTTTCCGGTACCCGGGTACAGAGGGCCTCGTCGTCGTAGCGGAACCTGGCCAGGGCGGTCAGGACCGCCTGACGCCCGCCCTCATAGCGAATCACCGCATCGCCGGTGCGGTCATAGACCTTGACCTGGCGGACAAAGGACAGCTCCTCCAGATAGCCGGCCAGCAGGTCAGCCTGACGCAGGCTCATGCGCGGCTGAACCAGGTGGACCCGCAGCCGGCCCCGGCTCTCATGCAAAATGACGCATTTCATCGTGAAATGCCGTATCTTCAGGCGTGGTCGGCCGCGTCGTCCACGGTCTCCTCCGCCTGGGCACGGGCTTCGTTGATGTCCTTGGCCTCGGCCAGGATGTCATCGGCGCCCTCCTGCATCTTGGTGACCGTGGTCATCACGCTCTCCCTGGCCCGCAGCACGGCGGCGGTGGTGTGGGCGTAGACTTTACGGGCGTCTTTGCTGCTGAGCAGCTTGATACCGGCGGAGCCGAACAGGGCGCCGCCTGCAAACAGGGCGATCTTTTTCCAATCCAACATAACGATGTTCCTTTCTGTCTCTTTATTTGTGCTTCATCCCGGTAAACATGGCCATGGCCATGCAGGCCAGCGCGGCCCAGGCCCAAAACCTGTGCTGTTTCATCGGTGCACCCCCTTTCCGAAACGCCAGGATGAAAACGGCCCTTCCCAGAGCCGCTTTCATCCGGACGGCTGTGCCGCCTGGGGGGGATTTGCCTGCCGCTGCTCGGCCAGGGCGCAGGCCGCGGCACAGGCCGCGGTCCAGACCTCGGGCTCGGACAGAGGCAGGGCCCCGCGGATCAGGTCGGACAGCTGCTCAATCTGCTGCACCATCTGTTTGGCCAACCGGTAGCCTTTCCCGGTCAGATAGACCTTCCCGTATTTCTCCTTGACCAGAAGCTGCTTTTTCATGAGCACCGGCGTCATCCGGGAGACTGACGCCTTTTTGACGCCCAGAAAGCCGGCAATGTCCAGGGAGGAGACCTCCTCCTGCGTTCGGGTCAGGCAATAGATGGCGACCAGATAGCGCATATGGGTATTGGTCAGCTCCATAAAACACCTCCCTGTGGGAAAGGCGCGGACAACACGGTTGTCCGCGCCCTTCGCGATTTAGGATTCCTTGGGGTGGCACAGGCCGCTGGAGGGACAGCTGCCGCAGCTGCCCCCGCAACTGCAGCTGCCCTTGTGATGCCTGCGGTTATAAATGCCGCGGGCGATAATGGCCACAAAAATGGCCAGGACCAGCAGCCCGACAAGTATGGTGGCGGGATTCATAAGAAAGACCTCCTTTTATGGGCCAAAGCGGAGCGGATGTTCCGCTCCGCTTTGGCAGGTATGCAGGCTCCGGAGTATCCCCCGCACAGAGGGGCCTTACTTCTGGGCCGCGGCGACGGCACGCACCGTCAGGGTGTTCTCGTCGTACTTGTTTTTGCGGACCATCAGATAGATCAGGGCGATCAGCGCGGCCAGGGCCACCACAGTGCCCGCACCGAAGGAGACCTCGCCGGTGAACAGGCCGCCCAGCTGATAGACGATCAGAGAGACGATGTAGGCGAAGCCGCACATATAGCCGATGGCAATGGCGGTCCACTTGCCGTTGTTCATCTCCCGCTTGATGGCGCCCATAGCGGCGAAGCAGGGGGCGCACAGCAGGTTGAAGATCATGAAGGAGTAGGCGGAGAGGGCGGTGTAATCCGCGGCCACCAGACCCCAGATTTCGTCGCCGTTCTCGCTGAGTTCCCCGGCAAAGTTGTACAGCACGCCGAAGGTGGCGACCACGTTCTCTTTGGCGATCAGGCCGGTGACCGTGGCCACGGTGGCCCGCCAGTTGCCGAAGCCCAGGGGAGCGAAGATGAAGGCGATGGCGCCGCCGATGGCCGCCAGCACGGAGTTGTTCATGTCCTCCACCATGCCGAAGGCGCCGTTCTCCCAGCCGAAGCCCTGGAGGAACCACAGAACGATGGTGGAAGCCAGAATGACGGTACCGGCCCGCTTGATGAAGGACCAGCCGCGCTCCCAGGTCGCCCGCAGCACGTTGCCGGCGGAGGGAATGTGATAGGCGGGCAGCTCCATGACAAAGGGAGCGGGATCACCGGCAAACAGCTTGGTCTTCTTCAGAATGATACCCGAGATGACGATGGCCGCCACACCGATGAAGTAGGCGGACACGGCCACCAGGCCGGAGTTGTTGAACAGGGCGCCGGCGATCAGGCCGATGATGGGCATCTTGGCGCCGCAGGGAATGAAGCAGGTGGTCATGATGGTCATGCGCCGGTCGCGCTCGCTCTCGATGGTGCGCGAGGCCATGACGCCGGGCACACCGCAGCCGGTGCCCACCAGCATGGGGATAAAGCTCTTGCCGGACAGGCCGAACTTACGGAAGATGCGGTCCATGATGAAGGCGATTCGGGCCATGTAGCCGATGTCCTCCAGAATGGCCAGCAGGAAGAAGAGCACCAGCATCTGAGGTACGAAGCCCAGCACCGCGCCAACACCGGACAGGGCGCCGTCGCAGATCAGGCCCACAAGTATGTCGTTGACGCCCCAGCTCTCCAGGGCGGCCCGGGGGATCTCCACCAGCCAGGCGGTGCCCAGCACGTCGTTGGTCCAGTCGGTCAGGAAGGTGCCGAAGGGACCCATGGCGATCCAATAAACGGCGAACATGATAACCACGAAGATGGGCAGAGCCAGCACGCGGTTGGTGACGATCTTGTCGATCTTGTCGGAGGTGGTCAGGCTGTGCCGGGCTGCTTTCTTCTTCACGGCCTTGGTGACCACGCGGTTGATGTAAGTATAGCGCTGGTTGGTGATGATGCTCTCGGCGTCGTCGTCCAGCTCCTTTTCGCAGTCGGCGGTGTGCTCCTCCAGGTGAGCCTTCAGGTCGGCGCCGAGGTTGAGCTCGGCCAGCACGCGCTCGTCCCGCTCAAAGACCTTGATGGCGTACCAGCGCAGGTAGCGCTCGTCCACCTTGCCCTGGATGGACTCCTCGATGTGGGCGATGGCGTGCTCCACGCTGCCGGTAAAGACATGGGGCAGCTCGCCGGTCTGGTGGTTCTGGGCCAAGGACAGCGCCTTCTCAGCGGCTTCCATGCCGCCCTCGCCCTTCAGGGCGGAGATGGCCACGACCTCGCAGCCCAGTGCCTCACCCAGCTTCTTCAGGTCGATCTGGTCGCCGTTCTTGCGCACCAGGTCGATCATGTTGACCGCCACCACCACGGGCAGGCCCAGCTCGATGAGCTGGGTGGTCAGGTAGAGGTTGCGCTCGATGTTGGTACCGTCCACGATGTTCAGAATGGCGTCGGGCTTCTCGCCCACCAGATAATTCCGGGCCACCACTTCCTCCAGCGTATAGGGGGACAGGGAATAGATGCCCGGCAGGTCCTGAATGATCACGTCCTTGTGACCCTTCAGCTTGCCCTCCTTCTTTTCCACCGTGACGCCGGGCCAGTTGCCCACGTACTGGTTGGAGCCGGTCAGAGCATTGAACAGGGTGGTTTTTCCGCTGTTCGGATTGCCTGCCAGCGCGATTTTGATACTCATTGTCTGACTCCCTTCTCTTACGATTTGCCGCGGCGCGGCCGCGGCTGCGCAATGGAATGGATGACCGCGCTCAGGCGATCTCGATCATCTCCGCATCCGCTTTGCGCACGGAAAGCTCATAGCCGCGCACGTTCAGCTCCATGGGGTCGCCCAGGGGAGCCACCTTGCGCACATGCAGCTCCACGCCCTTGGTGATGCCCATGTCCATGATGCGCCGTTTGACGGCGCCCTCGCCGTGGAGCTTCACCACGGTGACGGTCTGACCCACCTTGGCGTCTTTCAATGTTTTCATCTTCTCTCTCCTCTCATCAGATCATGATTCGGTTCGCCATGGATTTGTCCAGAGCGATCCGGCTGTCTTTCACCTGAAGGATCAAATTTCCGGCAATCTCACTGACCACCGTCACCTCGCTGTCCACCACGAAGCCAAGCTCCGCCAGATGCTGGCGTATCTCATCTTTTCCTGTGATTTTTCGGATCGTGACGCTCTCGCCGGTTTTGGCCATGGTCAGGGGCATCATCCGTCATCCCTCCTTTTTCGGTTAGAAAAGACTAACACATCTTGTGAAAGATGGGGGTTAGTGATATCTAACCCCTTGGACGGTAAGAGTTTACAACGACTAACTTCTTTTGTCAACCCCCTTTTCCAGTCTTTTTTTCAAAGAGGATTAGTTTGTGCTAATTGAACAAAAAGAGCGGGTTGGAAGCCTCTGGTTTTCGGCCGCCATAGGGAGGAAAACGGCGGGACCCCGGACGAACAAAGCGTGGCGTCCGGGGTCGCTGTGCGGGTGTGGTTGGGAGAGAGGGAAACGGTCAGCCGGCGGCCAGCTTGCGGCCCAGCTCCCGGCAGGCCTCGGAGGCGTCGGCATCGGGCGCGTCATAGGCGGTCACCGGGTCGGCCACCAGGCGCAGGCCTGCGTCTTCGCAGTCCTGGGCCCAAATGCGCATCCACTCGCCGTCGGCCCAGGAGTAGGAGCCGAACAGCGCGATGCCCTTTCCGTTCAGCTTGGGCTTGACGGCGGTGAACATGGGCTCGAATTCGGTTTCCTCCAGCTGCTCGGAGCCCATGGCGGGGCAGCCGAAGGCGATAACCGGATAGCCGTCGGCCAGCTCAGGGGTGAAGTCGGAGGCGGTGTAGAGATCCACCTGCGCGCCTGCACCGAGGGCACCCTCGGCGATCAGGTTGGCCATGGTCTCGGTATTGCCGGTCCCGCTCCAATAGACAATTGCGACTTTGCTCATAGAAAACATCCTTTCTAAAATTTGATGAATAGCAAACGCGGAGAACTGCGAAGCAGTCAGGCAGCGACGATGAGCTGCGTGATGGGGGTCCCGCTGGCGTAGCGCTGCTTGTAGAGGGCGGTGCAGCGGTGGTAGCGGGAGAAGCGGCGCCGCGCCATGTGGGGGTCGCCGTAGCTTTTCCAGCAGCCGCAGCAGGTGTAGCCCTGCCCCTTGTTTTGGATGAAGCCGATCACATCCTCCAGCGGATAGCCCAGAAAGACCCCGATTTCATGGGGAAATTCCCGAGCCAGGCAGAGCCGGCGGGCCAGCTGGCGGAGCAGGTCCCGGGGAGACGCCTGCACATCGTAGGCAAGGCTTTCCAGATAGTCCCGTGTGCCGCGCGACTCCAGCAGCCGCGCCAGCGCGTCCGGCCGGTAGAGATAGAGCAGATAGGAGCCCTGGCTCCGGCACCCCTTCAGGACCAGCAGCTCCAACCCCAGGCGGGCAAATACCTCCCGCCAAAGCCGAAGCTGGCGGGCGAACTGCCGGGGGTCCTGGGGAGAAAAACGGTACAGACTGGCAGCTTTCAGCCCGGCCAGCGTGGGGGAGCAGTGTTCAATCAGCGCTTCTTCAAAGGTCATAGGATTCCTCCAAACAGCGTTAGCATAAGCTAACTAACGGGGTAAAGAATCCGCTTTCCTGCCGGTGCCGGAATGGGGAGCCGGCCGCCTTTGCCTGGAACTGCGGGCCGCAGGCAGGGAAAGCGAGGAAATAGTTAGTATATACTAACTAAGAATAGAGTACAAAAAAATCCGCCGCCTGTCAAGAGAAATTTTTCCTCACAGGAAAAAGAGCGCGCCGTTGCCAAATGGGCGCGGCCGTGCTACACTCTCTCTGATCAAACCAATACCCGTCCGAGCGGAGAAAGGGGCGCGAAATAGAATGGAACATCTGTGGGTGGCGCTGCTGCAGCTGAAACCAGAGGAGACGGTGGAAGGAAATCTGCGCAAGGGGCTGGCGGCGTGCCGCCGGGCCAAGGAAATGGGCGCGGATCTGGCGCTGTTTCCCGAGATGTGGAGTACCGGCTACCGAATTCCGGCGAATCCGGCGGATTTGGAGGCCCTGGCAGTGGATGGGGACGGCGCCTTTGTGCGCGCGTTCGGCGCACTGGCGGGGGAGATCGGTCTGGCCATCGGAATTACCTTTCTGGAGCGCTGGGACCCGGCGCCCCGGAACAGCCTGTGCCTCTTCGACCGGACCGGCACGCCAAGGCTGCGGTACGCCAAGGTGCATACCTGCGACTTTGGGGACGAACACCGCCTGACCGCCGGCGAGGGGTTCGGTGTGACCGACCTGGAGACCGGACGGGGAACGGTCCGGGTGGGCGCTATGATCTGCTACGACCGGGAATTTCCGGAGAGCGCCCGTATCCTGATGCTCCAGGGAGCGGAGCTCGTGCTGGTGCCCAACGCCTGCCCCATGGAGCTCAACCGTCTGGCACAGCTCCGGGCGCGGGCCTATGAAAATATGGTGGGAATCGCCACAGTGAATTACCCCGGGGGACATCCGGACTGCAACGGGCATTCCACGGCCTTTGACGGAATTGCCTACCGCCCGGAGGAGCCCGGGTCCCGGGATATGCTGATCGTGGAGGCCGGCGAGCGGGAGGGAATCTATCTGGCCGACTTTCCGATGGAGGAGCTGCGTGCCTACCGCCGCTGTGAGGTACACGGAAACACCTACCGACGCCCGGAGAAATACGGCCTGCTGCTCTCGGAGGCCGTGGAAGAGCCGTTCCGGCGGGCAGACCGCAGGGCTTAGCCGCTGGAACGGTTCCGGAGGAGGGCAGAATCGGGGTCCCAAGGGACTGGACAGGACGGAAAAATTGTGCTACGATTGCGATACGGTTAGAAAGTGCTAACCAAAAAACGACGGCCTGGAACACACCGTCCGGGTCAAAGAGGAGGATGAAGCACATGGGGACGATTCTCGTCGCGGCACTTTTGAGTTTGGTTTTTGTCTATGCCATTTATAGCTATGTCCGAAAGCTGCGGCAGGGCGGCGGATGCTGCGGCGGCCATGAGCCGGCCGAGAAAAAGGTAAAGGTGGCCGACCGGGACAAGCGCCACTATCCCTATACGGTTACGCTGACCGTGGACGGAATGACCTGCGGCAACTGCGTGCGCCGGGTGGAAAATGCACTGAACCGCCTGGACGGCGTTTGGGCCGAGGTGGATTTGGGTGCGCACCGGGCGACCGTGCGCACCAAACAGCGCCCGGACGAGGCGGCTCTGCGTCAGGCGGTGCGCGGCGCGGGTTATCTGGTGCTCTCGGTGGAACAAGCGGATTGAACCGTGGGCCCCGAATCGGGTCCGGACCCGATTCGGGATCCACGGTACCGGAACACCGAGTACAGGCGCACAAAAGCAACCGAGTTGGGAGGCGAAAGAAAGAAGAAAGGATATAGGACAAATTTACCAGACTGGACAATGCAATTTGAGGGCAATTTGGAAGAAATGATAGTTGTCTTTTGCTAACTGAATGTGATATGATACATCTGCAACGCGCAGTGTGAGAAGCATGTAAGTCCAGGTTGCTTCCGCTGCGCGCGGTTTTTTAGTTGCAGTTAGTCATACTTAACCAGTAGGAAAAGAAAGGGGAATCTCTCATCAAACGATACAAGGCAACGATTTTGCTGGCAGCGGCGCTGCTGGTACTCTCTGTGATCTCTCTGTTTATCGGCGTGATCGACATCGACCCTGCATCGCTGCTGAGGGGCGATCTGGAGCAGGTGGAAATTTTCCTGATCTCGCGGCTGCCGCGGCTGCTGGCTATTTTGTGCACCGGCGTAGGAATGAGCGTGGCGGGCCTGATCATGCAGCAGCTGTGTCAGAACAAATTTGTCTCACCCACCACCGGCGCGACCATTTCTTCCGCGCAGTTGGGAATCTTGCTGGCGCTGCTGTTCATGCCGGCCTCCACCCTGTGGAGCCGGGCGATCTTCGCGTTCGTGACCGCGACGCTGGGCACCTGGCTCTTTGTGTGGTTCATCCAGCGCATCCAGTTCAAGGACGTGGTGATGGTCCCTCTGGTGGGCATCATGTTCGGCAACGTCATCGGCGGAATCACCAACTATCTGGCGTACAAATACGAGATGACCCAGGCCCTGTCCACCTGGCTGGTGGGGCATTTCTCCCTGGTCCTGCGGGGACGGTATGAGATCGTCTATCTGGTGGTGCCGCTGGTCATTCTGGCCTTTCTGTTCGCCAACCACTTCAATATCGTGGGCATGGGCAAGGACTTCTCCCACAACCTGGGCGTGCCCTACAATGTGGTGCTGTTCCTGGGCCTGACCATTGCCGCCATGATCACCGCCTCGGTGGTGGTAGTCGTGGGCTCTATCTCCTACATCGGACTGATCGTGCCAAACGTGGTGGCCATGTTCAAGGGGGATAAAATTCGCGGCACGCTGGCGGATACGGCCCTGTTCGGCGCGATCTTCGTGCTGGTCTGCGACATGATCGGCCGGGTGGTCATCGCGCCCTACGAGCTGCCCATCGAGCTGATCGTGGGCATTCTGGGCAGTATCCTCTTCATCGGCCTGCTGCTCTACCGGCTGAAAAACGGACGCAAGGCGGTCCGGCTGGGCGCCGCCCACGCCGGGGGCTGTGCCGCCCCGGTCTCCGCGCTGGAAGGGGAGGAGAAGTCATGAGAACAGCCGCCTCCCGCGCCAATGTACGCAAGCTGGTGATTCTGGGCGCCCTGGTCCTGCTGGCCGCAGCCGCCTACCTGCTGGTGGAGGTCAACTTCGGCAACGCCAAACTCTTCCAGTACGCCATGAAGATCCGTACCCCCAAGCTCATCGTCATGCTCATTGCTGCCTTTGCCATCGGCGGAGCGTCCATCGTGTTCCAGTCCATCATCAACAACACCATCGTCACGCCCTGCCTGCTGGGCATGAATTCCCTCTACTCCCTGATCCACACCGCGGTGGTGTTTGCGGCGGGGACCGGGAGCGTGCTGGCCCGGAACGCCAACGTCTCCTTCGCGGTGGACCTGATCATCATGGGTGTGGTGGCCACGGTGATTTACAGCTATCTGTTCCGAAAGACCAAGCACAACGTGCTCTATGTGCTGCTGATCGGGACGGTGCTGACCTCCTTTTTCTCCAGCATCCAGACCACGCTGACCCGAATCATGGACCCCAACGAGTACGACAATCTGCTGTCCACTCTGGTGGCCAGCTTCAGCAACGTCAATTCTGAGATCATTCTCGTTTCGCTGATCGTGCTGGCGGCGATTATGTTTGTTCTGCGCAAGGATCTGGCCCTGCTGGATGTGCTCACCCTGGGCAAGGAACAGGCCATCAATCTGGGCGTGGATTACGACCGGAGCATCCGCCGGCTGCTGCTGGGCGTGACGCTGTGCATCGCCGTGGCCACCGCCATGGTGGGCCCCATCTCCTTCCTGGGCCTGATCATCGCCAACCTCTCCCGTCAGCTGCTGCGCACCTATCGCCACAGCCAGCTGATTCTGGGCTCCGTGTTCTTCGGCATGATCGTTCTGGTGGCCGGACAGCTCATCGTGGAGCATATTTACTCCTACGCCATCCCCATCAGCGTATTCATTACCGTCGGCGGCGGTCTGTACTTCCTGTATCTGCTGCTGACCAGAAAGAAGGTCTGACGCCATGCGAATCAAAGAATTAACCAAGCAGTACGACGGCAAGGTGGTCGTGGATTCCGTCAGCTTTGAGATCCCCAAGGGCAGCGTGATCTCCCTCATCGGGCCCAACGGGGCGGGCAAATCCACAGTCATGGGCATGATTTCCCGCCTGATCGCCCGGGACAGCGGTCTGGTGGAGTTCGGCGGGACCGACATCGCCAAGTGGAAGAGCAAGGAGCTGTCCAAGCGCCTGGCCATTCTGACCCAAAGCAACAACATCCAGATGAAGCTGACGGTCCGGGAACTGGTCACCTTCGGCCGCTTCCCCTACTCCGGGGGACGGACCACCCAGGAGGATCAGGCCATCATCGACCAGGCCATCGCCTACATGGAGCTTCAGGACTTCCAGGACCGCTTCATTGACGAGCTCTCCGGCGGCCAGCGTCAGCGGGCCATGATCGCCATGGTCATTGCCCAGGACACGGAATACGTCCTGTTGGATGAGCCCACCAACAACCTGGACATTTACCACGCCACCAATATGATGAAAATGGTCCGCCGTCTGTGCGATGAGCTGGGAAAGACCGTCATCCTGGTACTGCACGAGATCAACTACGCGGCGTTTTATTCCGACTACATCTGCGCCTTTGCGGACGGGAAAATTGCCAAATTCGGCACGGTGAAGGAGGTGATGACCAAGGAAGTGCTGTCTGAGATTTACCGGGTGGAGTTCGAGATCATGGAGATCGAGGGCAGGCCGCTGTCGATTTATTACTGAGCAACCCCAACTGTTTTCCGTACTTTTTCGTAAAAAGGAGATTGAATCGTATGAAGAAACTGCTTTCGCTGACGCTGGCCGGTGTTCTGGTCCTGTCCCTGTTTGGCTGCTCCAACAGCAACGCCGGTGCGTCCACGCCCGCCGACGAGACCAGCACCGCGCCGGCAGCGGGAAGCGCCGCGCCGGAGACCAGCCAGACCCCCGAGACCGTCACCATCACCAGCCTGGACGCCAGCGGTGCGGAAACCCAGTTGGAGGTCCCCTATGATCCCCAGCGCATCGCCATTCTGGACATGGCGTGCCTGGACATTCTGGACGCCCTGGGTGTGGCGGAGGGACGCGTAGTGGGCTCCGCCCAGACCTCCCTGGAATATTTGCAGAGCTATGTGACCGACGAGAATGTGTCCAACCTGGGCACCATCAAGGAAGCCGACCTGGAGGCCGTCATGGCCTGCGAGCCCGACGTGATTTTCATCGGCGGCCGGCTGTCCTCTTCCTACGACGCCCTGAGCGAGATCGCCCCTGTGGTCTATCTGGCCACGGATAGCGAGCTGGGGGTGGTGGAGAGCGTGCGCAAGAACGCTAATACCATTGCGGCCATGTTCGGCCTGGAGGAACAGGTGGATACGCTGATGGCGGAGTTTGACAGCCGCATCGCCGCCCTGGCCGAATTCGCCGCAGGCAAGACCGCCATTGTGGGCATGTGTACCAGCGGCAGCTTCAACGTACTGGGCAACGATGGCCGCTGCTCCATCATCGGCCGGGAGATCGGCTTTGACAACATTGGCGTGGATGCCGACATCGACACCTCCACCCACGGCAACGAGGCCTCCTTCGAGTTCATCGTGGAAAAGGACCCGGACTACATCTTTGTCATGGACCGCGACGCGGCCATCGGCACCGACGGCGCTCAGCTGGCCCAGGAGATCGTGGAAAACGAGCTGGTCATGGGCACCCGGGCCTATCAGGATGGGAACATCGTCTATCTGGCTCATCCCGCCGTGTGGTACACCGCCGAGGGCGGCATTACCGCGCTGGACCTGATGCTTCAGGACCTGGAGAGCGAGCTGCTCAGCTGACCAATCAGACAAAATCCAGCGGGACGGCGCACGCCGTCCCGCTGGTTCGATTCCGGGAAATGCAGAGAGGAGCGTGCAGAATGGGAGCGGGACGAAAGGACGGGATCTTTCCCGGCGGCTGCCGGCTGGAGTGCTGTGCGGCAGACCATAAGGTGTATCGTCTGGACTTTCCGGACGGCTGCGGACGCATGACCGTCTATCCGGTCCTGCCGGGGCTGCGCCTGATTTTCAATGACTTTCGGACGAACTGCGCCTTTCCCAGCGAGGGGCGCTGCCCCGGCGTGGTGGAGATCAATTACTGCTGGAGCGGGCGGTTCCAATGCGTCATGCCTGACGGACGGGCGGCCACCCTGGGCCCCCGGGATTTTTCCGTCAGCGACATGGGCCGGCCGCCCCTTCACTCCCGGTTTGACGCCGGGGAGTACAGCGGGATCAGCCTGGTCCTGGAGCCTGCCCTGGCGGCCGAACCGCTGCGGGTGATTCTGGGCCCGGACGGACCCGACCCGGAGGCAGTGTTCTGCCATCTGTTTGAGCGGTGGGGCTTTCTGATTCTGCGGGCCAATGCGGCCATACAGAGTCTGTTCCAGAGCCTGTATGACGCGCCGGAACGCTGGCGAATCCCCTTTTACCGGATCAAGGCGGCGGAGCTGCTGCTGTTTTTGGCCAAGCTGGAGCGGACGGACTGGGAGCCGGCGCCCGCGCCCTATTACAGCCGGGACCTGTCGGAGCGCATGGTGGAGATCGAGCGGCGCATGACGGAAGAGCTGGACCGCCGGGTGTGCATGGAGTCCCTGGCTAGGCAGTATGGGATGGCGTGCGCCACCTTGAAGAAGCGGTTTGCGCAGGTCTATGGCGAGCCGCCCTACGCCTATCTGAAGCGGCGGCGGATGGAGGCCGCCGCCGAACTGCTGCGCAAGACCGACCGCCCTGTGGGGGAGATCGCGCTGGGCGTGGGCTATCAGAACCAGAGCAAGTTCGCCCATGCGTTTCGCTCGATCTACGGCATGACCCCCACGGAGTACAAAAGAGAGCGACGAATGGAGCGATCCGGCTGATTGGAGCTTGACGCGGGGCAGGCCTCCGGTATAATTATTTTGGTTAGCATATACTAACCAAAAGAGAACCACAAGGAGGAATGTCCTTTGAAGCAGAACAAGCAAAGCAGCCTGTCCCGTCTGCTCACCTATGCCGGCGGGCATAAGCGGCTGACGGTGACCGGCTGCGTCCTGTCGGGGGTCGCCGCGGCGCTGTCGCTGGTCCCCTATGTGTGCATCTGGCTGGTGGTGCGCGACATCTTTGCCGGCGAGTCCGGCGGAGCGGCGGACCTGTCGGGCCTGGGACGCTGGGGGTGGATGGCGGTGGCCTTCGCCGCGGCCAGCATCCTGTTTTATTTCGCCGCGCTCATGTGTACTCATCTGGCCGCGTTCCGCACGGCCCGCAATATGCGCCAGGCGGCGGTGGACCACATCGTGGACCTGCCCCTGGGCTTCTTTTCCGCCAGTCAGACCGGCCGTCTGCGCAAGATCATCGACGACAACGCGGGCATGACCGAGACCCTGCTGGCCCACGAGCTGCCCGACCTGGTAGGAGCTATTGTAACGCCGGTGGCGGCGGTGGTGCTCCTGTTCGTGTTTGACTGGCGGATGGGGCTGCTCTGCCTGGTGCCCATGGCGGTGTCGGTGTGGCTGCTCACCCGGATGATGGGCGGGGAGAACGCCCGATTCTTCGAGCGCTACCAGATCGCCCTGGAGCAGATGGGCGGAGAGGCGGTGGAATATGTCCGGGGAATCCCGGTGGTCAAGGTGTTCCAGCAGACCGTCCACTCCTTCAAGAGCTTTTATGCCTCCATTCTGTCTTATAAGGAGCTGGCCTCGGGCTATGCCATGAGCTGCTGCTCCCCCATGACCTGGTTCACCACCGTCCTCAACGGCACGTTCCTGCTGCTGATCCCGGCGGGGATGCTGCTGGCGGCCGCCTCGGGCAGCGGCTGGACCGTGCTGCTGAACCTGATCTTCTACATCCTGTTCGCCCCGGCCTGCGGCGCTATGATGAACCGAATCATGTATGCCTCCCAGGCGCTGATGGAGGCGGACGAGGCGGTGCGCAAGCTGGACCTGATTCTCAGCGAGAAGCCGCTGGCGGAGCCGGAGACGCCCCGGAAGCCCCGGGATTCCGGCGTGGAGCTGCGGGACGTGACCTTCTCCTATCCGGGGGCGGAGCGGCCCGCTTTGTCCCACGTCAGCTTTGCTGTACCCCAGGGGGCCACGGTGGCCCTGGTGGGGCCCTCCGGCGGCGGAAAGACCACGGCGGCCACCCTTATCCCCCGCTTCTGGGACCCTCAGGAGGGCCAGGTGCTGGTGGGCGGCGTGGATGTCCGGGCGATGTCCAGCCGCGACCTGATGGACCAGGTGGCCTTTGTATTCCAGGACATCCACCTGTTCAAGGCCAGCCTGCTGGACAACATCCGGGCCGCCCGGCCGGAGGCCACCCGGGAGGAGGCTCTGGCTGCCGCCCGGGCCGCGCGGTGCAGCGACATTCTGGAGAAGCTGCCCCAGGGCATCGACACCGTGATCGGAACCCAGGGGGTGTACCTCTCGGGCGGCGAGCAGCAGCGGGTGGCTCTGGCCCGGGCCATTCTGAAGGATGCGCCCATCGTGGTGCTGGACGAGGCCACCGCCTTCGCCGACCCCGAGAACGAGTATCAGATTCAAAAGGCCTTTGAGACCCTGACCCGGGGCAAGACGGTGCTGATGATCGCCCATCGCCTGTCCACGGTTCAGAATGCGGACCAGATTCTGGTCCTGGAGGAGGGCCGCGTGGCCGAGCGCGGCACCCATGACCAGCTGCTGGCGCGCAGCGGCCTGTACGCCCGGCTCTGGAAGGACTACCAGACCTCCGCCCAATGGAAGGTCGGAAAGGAGGCGGCTGGGGTATGATCCGCAAGCTGCAGCATTGGTTCGCCCTTTCCGAGGAGGGGGCCAAAGGCATGGTGTCCGGCGTGTTCTGGTGTACCCTGTGCAACCTGAGCCTGATGGCCCCGGTGGGGCTGCTCTTCCTGGTCCTGCGGGCCATGATCGCGGCCCTTCGGGGCGGCACCGATCCCTCCGCCGGCGTATGGGGTTATACCGCTGGGGCCCTGGCCGTTCTGGCGCTGATTTATTGGGTCCACCGCATCGAATACAAGCATACCTACCTGAGCACCTATGAGGAGAGTGCCGCCCGCCGGGTGCGGCTGGCGGAAAAGCTGCGCCAGCTTCCCCTGTCCTTCTTCGGCAAACGGGACCTGGCCGACCTGACCAACACCATTATGGCCGACTGCTCCGGCCTGGAGCAGTCCTTTTCCCACTACATTCCGCAGCTGTTCGCCTCCTGCCTGTCCACGCTCATCATCGCCGTCTGCCTGTTGGTGATGGATTGGCGCATGGCTCTGGCGGCGCTGTGGGTGCTGCCGGTGGCGCTGCTGCTGGCGGGCGGCTCCAAGTATCTGCAGGATAAGCTGGGTCTGCGGGGCATCCTGGCCAAACGGGCCTCGGCGGACGGGATTCAGGAGTGCCTGGAATCCATCCGGGACATCAAGGCCTGCAACCAGAAGGAGCGCTATCTGGAGGGCCTCCACGCCAAAATCAAGGGCGCGGAGGACGCCGCCATCCGTTCCGAGCTGACCACCGGGGTATTTGTCACCTCGGCCCAGGCGGTGCTGCGGCTGGGCCTGGCCACCACGGTGCTGGTGGGCGGGAGCCTGCTGGCCGCAGGGAGCACCGACCTGCTGACCTACCTGGTCTTTCTCATCGCCGCCGCCCGGCTGTACGATCCCCTGTCCCTCACCCTGCAAAACCTGGCCGCCACCTTCCATGCCAAACTCCAAATCGAGCGGATGCGCCAGATCGAGGAACAGCCCATCCAGACGGGGAGCGAGGCCTGCGCGCCTGACGGCTACGACATCGTGTTCGATCATGTCTCCTTTGGCTACAACGAAAAGGAAGGCGTGCTGCGGGACGTGTCCTTCACCGCGAAGCAGGGGCAGGTCACCGCGCTGGTGGGCCCCTCCGGCGGCGGCAAATCCACTGCGGCCAAGCTGGCCGCCCGTTTCTGGGACGTGGACGCAGGGAAGATCACGCTGGGCGGCGTGGACGTGTCCACGGTGGAACCGGAGGCGCTGCTGAAAAGCTATGCCATCGTGTTCCAGGACGTGGTGCTCTTCCGGGACACGGTGATGGAGAACATCCGTCTGGGCCGGCGGGACGCCACCGATGAGGAGGTGCTGGCGGCGGCCCGGGCCGCCCAGTGCGACGGCTTTATCCGCCGGCTGCCCCAGGGTTATCAGACAGTGATCGGGGAAAACGGCTCCACGCTGTCCGGCGGCGAGCGGCAGCGAATCTCCATCGCCCGGGCCCTGCTGAAAGACGCGCCGGTCATTCTGCTGGACGAGGCCACCGCCTCCCTGGACGTGGAGAACGAGAGTGCGGTCCAGGCCGCACTGTCCAGGCTGGTGCGCAGCAAGACCGTCCTGATCATCGCCCACCGGATGCGCACCGTGGCGGGGGCGGACCGGATCGTGGTGCTGGAAAACGGCCATGTGGCCCAGCAGGGCAGCCCCGCCGAGCTGATGGAGCAGGGCGGCCTGTACCGCCGCATGGTGGAGCTCCAGCAGGAGAGCGCCGCCTGGCGGCTGTAAGCTCTGCCCGGCAAAAACGCCCCATCCGAATCTCGGATGGGGCGTTTTCTGGTTCAGAAGAGCTCCGCGTCGCAGAAAGCGCAGCAGTCCTTGCCGCCGTTCTGCTTGACCAGTGGGGGAAGATAGAGCTCCGTCTGGGTGATGCAGTTGGGATTATGGCAGACCGGGCGGGTGCCGATCTCCACCGCCTCGTCGGGGAGGCGGGGCTGGTTGGCCAGGTCCATCAGCAGGGCCATGCGGGCGAACATGCCGTACCGGGCCTGCTCAAAGTAGACCGCCCGGGGATCGTCGTCCACGTCGATGTGGATCTCGTCCACGCGGGGGAGGGGGTGCATGACCAGCAGCTCGGGCTTGGCCCGCTCCAGCTTGCTGCGGGTGAGGATGTAAACTCCTTTACACCGCTCGTATTCCAGCGGGTCAACAAAGCGCTCCCGCTGGATGCGGGTCATATACAGCACATCCAGCTGGGGAATGACGGTCTCCAGGCCGGTGACCTCTACGTTCCACATATCGTTGGCCTTCATGAACCGGCGCAGATACTCGGGAATGGCCAGCTCCCGGGGGGAGATGAGGTAAAATTTGATATCCCGGAACTTGGCCAGGGCCTTGATGAGAGAGTGGACCGTGCGGCCGTTTTTCAAATCGCCGCACAGGCCGATGGACAGGCCGTCCACGCCGCCACGCAGCTTGGTGATGGTAGTCAGGTCGGCCATGGTCTGGGTGGGGTGCATATGGCCGCCGTCGCCGGCGTTGATGACCGGTACATTGGAGTAGAGGGAGGCAGCTTTGGCCGCCCCCTCCTTCGGATTGCGCATGATGACCACGTCGCTGTACCCGGATACCATTTTGATGGTGTCCTTCAGGGTCTCGCCTTTGGCCACGGAGGAGGATTTGGGGTCGGCAAAGCCGAACACGGTGCCGCCCAGACGGAGCATAGCCGTCTGGAAGGAAAAATTGGTACGGGTGGAGGGCTCATAAAACAGGGAACAGGCTACCCGGCCCCGGCATGCGTCCAGGTAGTCCTCCGGATGGTCAATGATCCGGCTGGCCTGGGCATAGAGCGCGTCCCATTCCTCCCGTGGCAGGTCGCCAAAGTCAATCAAATGCCGCATGAAAGAACCTCCCTCAAAACGAACCGCAGTTCAAATCGACATATTGTATCACAAAGCCGGCACGCAGGCAATGGAAAATTTTCTGGGATCGTTTCCAAAATAAGTGGTGATGGGGTAAATTCCTTTCGGTTGACAAAACGGAAAGCGCCGCTTCGATGGCGATGATTTGGAATGTTATCTTTTGCGGTAAATCAATTCTGTGATGCCGTTGCTGCTGTTGACTGTGACGAGACGCAATTTGATTTCCTGCCCACAATTAGGAAAGAGACGGATGCCCTCCCCTAAGATCGTGGGAATAACGGAGATGTGGTAGACATCGATCAAATTCTGCTCCATAAGCTGCCGGATCAGATCAGCCCCGCCGCATATCCAAATATTTTTGCCGTCTCTGGCCTTTAGATCCTTTACCAGAGAACAAGGGTCTGCCGAGATAAATGTGATGTTGGCTGTGGACGGGAGATCCCGGTGTGTCAGGACATAGCTTTGCAGATTTTCATAGACCCATCGTTCCGGAGACAATTCTGTTACGACCTGGTGATATGTTCGCCACCCCATGATAACCGTGTCGATGCTTTTTTCAAAGTCTGCATAGCTGTCAGCAGTCTCTGCGTCGTTGCTCTGTCCCGTGAGCCAGTCTACCTTGCCGTCCGCATTCGCAATATACCCGTCAAGACTCATAGCGATAAATAAAACCACGTTCCGCATGTTCTATCTCCTATTACATTGCTTTTAGACTCTATGTTAGCATGGCGTGCCTCTGAAATCAAGAAAGCCGCTCTCTGCCAGTTTTTCTTCGGTATGATTTCCACGCGGCCCGCCAAACTAGAACCAAACAATCTGGCGGGAGGTCGTCCATGGAATGGTTCTGGTATTTTTTTATCTATAGCCTGTTTGGATTTGTGCTGGAGGTACTGTTTGCCCGGGTGACCCACGCCGGGAAGCTGGATCGGAAATGCTTTCTGCTCCTGCCGCTGTGCCCGGTCTACGGCCTGGGGGCGCTGGCGATTCTGGCTGCCGCTCCGCTGCTTAAGCCCTTTCCCATTCTCATGGCGGTGGTGGGCGGCGGGGCAGCCACGGCGGTGGAATATCTGGTGGGCCTGTTTTACGAACGGGCATTGGGGGTGTCCTTCTGGGATTATTCCCATTTGCCCCTGAATGTGGGCGGGAAGGTGTGCCTGCCCTTTACGGCGGCCTGGTCGGTGCTGTCTCTGGGGCTGGTGTATGGAATGCAGCCCTGGGTGTCCGGCCTGGTGGCGCGAATCCCGCCGACGCTCACGCCCGCTGTGATTATTTTTACCGTGAGCGACGGTCTGATCAGCCTGTATCTGCTGAAAACCACCGGGACCACGGAGAGCCTGAAATGGTACGCGAGAAGCGGTGAGCCGTCGTGAGCAGCGGCATCGTCGCCGCAAGCTGCGGATCGCTCGTTCCCGCGCAAGCGCAAGAACTCGTTCCCTCTGCAGCGGCTCCTCTCCCCACCGGACCCGCTGCGCTGGGCTCCGGCGGGGACCCCCTGATTTGCGCAGACGGTGAGCAGCGCAGGGCCGCAGGCCTGAGCAGCAAGCCGCGGAGCAAATCCCTTCTGTCCGCGTCGCGAACAGGCGAAGCGTGACAGCGAGAAGCGGTGAGCCGTCGTGAGCAGCGCGAATGGAACGGAGCGAGGGCGAGCGCGGAGATCGGCCCTACAAGGGGCCCGTGCGGGTCCCGCCGGTCAAAAGAAAACTGTAAACAAAACAGCCCCGGGCCGCGCAAAGCGCGGCCCGGGGCTGTTTGAGAGAGGGTGAGAAAGTGTGTATGGAAATCTTACAAACACAGGGAGGCGGCGCACAGGTGGACGCCAAACCAGGCGGCCAGGACAAATACGGCCAGCAAACCGGTGGCCTTCAAGATCCATGTCAGGATTCGGTTTCGATTCCGCATGCTCCGCACTCCTTTCCAGCCGCCCCGGTTGAGGGCGGGCCGTCTCCTTACTGCCGCAAATTTCTTCTATATTGTAATAACGATTCAAAACACCTATTTGTTACAGGCAAAACCAACAAAAATGAATTTCTTTTTTGTCTATTCTGCCGTGTGGGCTTGACGAAACTGGCGGGAAGCGGTAGGCTGAGGGAGAGAAAAGGAGGCAGATTATGAAACGGCTGTTGTTTGTGGACGCCTGCGTCCGGCGGGCGGAATCCCGCACCCGGCATTTGGCGCAAGCGCTGTTGGATGGCTGCACCGGGCCGGACGTTCAGTGCGAGACGGTGGACTTGTCCACCCTGGACCTGCGCCCTCTGGATGCGGAGACGCTGGACCTGCGCAACCGGCTTCTGGCCGAACACGCGCTGGACCATCCGCTTTTTGCCCCTGCCCGCCAGTTTGCCCTGGCGGACGCGGTCCTTGTGGCCGCTCCGTTCTGGGACCTGAGTTTTCCCAGCGTACTGCGGGTCTATCTGGAACGGCTGTGCGTGACCGGCCTGACCTTCCATTACAGTCCCGAAGGAATCCCCATCGGCGACTGCAAAGCCGGCCGGCTGGTGCTGGTCACCACCCGGGGCGGCTACACCGGTCCGCAGGGCTCTCCGGATCTGGCCTGCCCCTATCTGACCAGCCTGGCCGTCCTGTTCGGGATTCCCCGATTCGACTGCCTGGCTGCGGAGGGGCTGGACATTGTGGGAAATGATCCCGAAGCCATTCTCCGGCAGGCGCAGGGACAGGCAAGACAGATGGCGGAGACCTTCTGGGCCTGAACAGCAGAGGGCGGGCACACGGTTGTGTGACCGCCCTTATTTCTTGGCTGAGTCCGGCGCAAATGTGCAAAAACCGGGGCACCCCGGTTTACAAACCGCGGTTTCCCCGGTATAATAACCCCAGAGCGGCGGCCAAGCCGGCCAGCGGGGCCGCTCCGCCGCGGAATGGAAATCGAAAAAACGGACTTTTTCAAATAAGGAGAATACAGCTATGATCGATCCCAAGGATTTTGACAAGATCACCCCGGATATGTACGACGACCTGAACCGCGAGATCGAGGAGATCTGGGAGGGCGGCTGCCACGGGGACTGCGGCTCCTGCGAGAGCGACTGCAACGAGAACGCCTACCCCACCTTTGCCAAGGTACTGCTGGCCGTGACCGGCGGCAAGGGCGGCTGCGGAAAATCCACCATCACCGCCCTGCTGGCCTTCGCGCTGACCCGGAAGGGCTACAAGGTGGGCGTGCTGGACGCCGACCTGGCTGGGGCTACCATGCCCCTGCTGCTGGGGGCCAAGGGCCCCATTGCCTCACAGGACAACAAGGTGGTGCCCGCCCGCCTGGACAACGGGATGCAGGTGCTGTCCTTCAACCTGATCACCGATAAGCCCGCCGAGCCGGTGCTCTGGCCGGGCGCGGACACCTTCAACGTGGTCAATTACCTCTATACCTCCACGCTCTGGGATGAGCTGGACGTGCTGCTGATCGACATGCCCACCGGCGGCGGCGACGTGCCCATCAACCTGTATACCGCCTTCCCCGTGGACGGGACGGTGATCGTGGGCGAGGATTCCGCGCTGTCCACCCTCCCGGTGCAGCGCTGCGTCACCATGACCCGCATGTTCCTCAGCGCGCCCTGGGCCTATGTGGAAAACAAGACGCCCGACGGCCAGGCCCACCGGGCCGGGGACTACGACCTGCCCGACAAGTGCGTGGTGACCGCTCTGCCTCTGCTGCCCGAGCTGGCGGGGGTGGAAGGCGACCCCTGCCTGAAGGATGTGGAAGTGGCCGGGCTGGAGCCGGTGCTGGAGCGCATCGAGGCCCGAATCCGCGACCGCGCCCAATAATCAGACCGATGCAAAAAGCCGTCCCCCGCATACGGCGGGGGATGGCTTTTGTGCTTTCTATGCGATTAGCCCAAGCCACCGGGCCAGAAAGATCCAGAAGGTCAGGGTAAAGGCGGACAGCAGCGTGGTAGCCACGATCACGCTGGAGGTCAGCACGCCGTCGTTGTTCATGTTTTTGGCCATCACATAGCAGCTGGGGGTGGAAGGAGAGCCCAGCATGATGATGAGGGCCACCAGCGCCTGGTCACGGAAGTCCAGCAAAACGGCCAGGGTCAGAAAAACGGCGGGGAGAATCACCAGCTTGACGGCGGAGGCGGCCAGGGTCGGTTTGAGTTTGGCCAGGGCCTTCCGTCCCTCGAAGCCCGCGCCGATGCAGATGAGAGCCTGGGGCGTGGCCAGGCTGGCTACCAGGTCCAGCGCTTTGTCCACAATGGGCGGATAGTGGATGCGCAGCAGTCCGGACAGAGTGCCCAGTACCAAACCGATGAGAATGGGATTGGTGACAATTCCCACTGCTGCCCGCTTCAGATTGCTCACGCCCGATTGGGCGCCCTCCCCCTCAAAGGTGAGCACGACGACGGACAGAATGTTAAACAGGGGGACCGCACCCAAAATCATCATGGGCGCCACGCCGGCGTCACCATAGATATTGGTGATAAAAGCGATGCCCAGCACCGCCACGCTGCTGCGGCAGGAGGCCTGCACAAAGGCCCCGATGAGCGTCCGGTCCCGAAGAAGCAGCCGGGCCAGCAGCCAGACCGCGGAGAACATGACCAGCGTTACCAGGGCGCTGAACAGCACCAGGGCGCCGTCAAAGTCCGCGCGGATGTCGGTGGCCGCCATATCGGTGAACAGCAGCACGGGCAGTGTGACCTTAAAGTTGAATTTGTTGGACACAGCTACAAAGTTGGCGTTGAGAATTTCCGCGCGCCGCAGGACATAGCCCAAAACCATGACCAGAAAGACGGGGACTGTGGCGTTCAAACTGTAAATCAGGCTGTCCATCGGCGATTCTCTCCTTTTGCTGCAAGTCCCGCGCGAATAAAGCGCAAAGCGGTTTGTTCAGCAAACATTATTATAGCAGGCGCTCCGCCCCAAGAAAAGTGCATGGCCCAAAATTTTCTATACAAACCAGGCCAATTCTGATAGAATTGGATTCAGATAAGACAGCCCCCGACGGCCCGTCCAGCGGACGACGGGGTGGAATATGATAGGAGGTATCCCCGCATGAGTACCGCATCTGCTCCCAATATTATCCTGATTCTGACCGACGACCTGGGCTACGGCGACCTGTCGTGCATGAACCCGGCCTCCGGAATCCACACGGAGAATCTGGACCGGCTGGCCGCCCAGGGCATGCGCCTGACCGACTGCCATTCCTCCTCCGCCCTGTGTACGCCCTCCCGCTACGGCCTGCTGACCGGACGGTACAACTGGCGCTCCCGGCTCAAGTCCTCCGTGCTGCCCGGCCAGTCCTTCCCCCTGCTGGAGCAGGGCAGGGAGACTCTGGCCTCCCTGCTGAAACAGCGGGGCTACCGGACCGCCTGCGTGGGCAAGTGGCATCTGGGACTGAGGTGGCAGACCAAGGAGGGCTATGCCCTTCCCGCCACCTATCAGGACCCCAATGTGGACCAGGACCGCTGCTTCACGGGCATCGACTTCACCGCGCCCATCACCGACGGCCCCAATCAGCACGGCTTTGATTATTTCTATGGAATGCCGGCCTCCCTGGATCAGCCGCCCTTTGTCCATATCGAAAACGACCGGGTCCTCACGCCGCCGGATCATATGACAGGGGTGAAGAGGCTGGCCCGCCACGACCCCTCCCAGCCCTACGATGTGGAGTATGGCCCGGCGGAGCCCGGCTTTGACCCCGCCGCCATCGTGCCCGAGATGGACGCCAAGGTGCTCTCCCTGGTGGACGAGTACGCCGGGGGCGGCGCGCCCTTCTTCCTCTACTACCCCACCCTGGCCGTCCATGGCCCGCTGCTCCCCGCACCGGAGTTCCGGGGCCGGTCCGGACTGAACGCCTACGCCGATTTTGTCCTCCAGGTGGACGACTTCGTGGGCCGCCTGATGGCCAAGCTGGAGGAGAAGGGGATCGCGGACAACACCATTTTGATCTTCACCAGCGACAACGGCTGTTCCCCTGTGGCCAACTTCCCGCAGTTGATTGCCGGCGGCCACAATCCCAGCTATCTCTACCGGGGCTGGAAGGCGGATATCTGGGAGGGGGGACACCGGATTCCCTTCCTCATCCGCTGGCCCGGCCATGTCCCCGCCGGCACGACCTGCGGCCAGCTCGCCTGTCTGACCGACCTGTTCGCCACCTTCGCCCAGATCACCGGTGCATCCTATGGCGACGGGGCGGGCGAGGACTCGGTTTCCCTGCTGCCGCTGCTGGAGGGCGGAAAAGAGCCGGTCCGGGAGACTGTGGTTCACCACGCCGCCGACGGCTCCTTCTCCATCCGCCGGGGGCCTTGGAAGCTGGAGCTGTGCCGGGGGTCCGGCGGGATGCGTCCGCCTGTCACCGATGAGAGCCTGCCCCCCTACCAGCTCTACCGCCTGGACAGCGATGTGGGCGAGCAGTACAATCTCTACGGGGGCCAGCCCGCGCTGGCCCGGGAGCTGCTGGACCTGCTGGCCCAATATGTGCGCACCGGACGGTCCACGCCCGGCGCGCCCCAGGCCAACTGCCCCTGCGCCGACTGGCCCGGTCTGGGCTGGCTGGAGGATTGAGCGCCCGAACCTGCAAAAAAGGAAACAAGGCCCGCGTTCCGCCGGAACGCGGGCCCCAGTCTGTCAAAACAGTAAATCGTGTGCAGGATTATGGGAGGTGCTGGCCGGGGAAAAGCCCTCGGCAGAGTTTCGCCGCCTACAGGCGGCGAAAGCAAATGAAAAATTGTCTTTTCCGGGGACATGTGCCTCGGAAAAGACCCTGCTCAGCCCACAAGTGTGCGCTCTGAAGGAGCGTGCGCGCGGTGGGCTGCATCTCCTCGAAAAAATGCTTGCATTTTTGAGATGCGTGTCGAGGTTTCTCGACACGCGGAGGCCCGCGTTCCGGCGGAACGCGGGCCTTGTTTTGCCTTCCGGGGCGGCGAGGGGCGATTTTCCGGGCGGGCCCGGTTTCGGCCTGCGCTTTGGTCTTATCGCCCTGCTTCCGACGTTTCCGTACTTCTTTTAATGTTCACAATTTCTTCTTTTCTCACGCCCCGGGCTGTGGTATACTAGATTGAATTATTTTGCGCACGCGGTGCGCACGCCTGCGAAAAAACCGCTTTCTAAGCTGGAATGAAGAAAGGTGAACATAACATGGGACTCTTTTCCAAGATGTTCGGGACCCGCTCCGACCGCGAGGTCAAGGCGCTGACGCCTATTGTCAATAAGATCGAATCCCTGGAGGAGGAATACAAAGCCCTCACCGACGCGCAGCTCCAGGCCAAGACCCCCGAGTTCAAGCAGCGCCTGGCCAACGGCGAGACCCTGGACGACATCCTGCCCGAGGCCTTTGCCACCTGCCGGGAGGCCGCCTGGCGCGTGCTGGGCATGCGTCCCTACCGGGTGCAGCTCATCGGCGGCATCATTCTGCACCAGGGCCGAATCGCCGAGATGAAGACCGGCGAAGGCAAGACCCTGGTGGCTACCCTGCCCGCCTACCTCAACGGCCTGGCCGGCAAGGGCGTGCATATCATCACCGTCAACGACTACCTGGCCAAGCGCGACTCCGAGTGGATGGGCAAGGTCTACCGATTCCTGGGCCTCACCGTGGGCCTGGTCATCCACGGCGTGGACAAGGAGGCCAAGAAGGCCGCCTATCAGGCCGACATCACCTACGGCACCAACAACGAGTTCGGCTTTGACTATCTGCGGGACAACATGGCCATCTACGCCAGTGAGCTGGTCCAGCGGGGCCAGTCCTTCGCCATCGTGGACGAGGTGGACTCCATCCTCATCGACGAGGCCCGCACCCCCCTGATCATTTCCGGCCAGGGCGAAAAATCCACCCAGCTGTACACCATCGTGGACTCCTTCGTCTCCCGCCTCAAGTGCCTGCGCATCGCCTCGGTGGACGCGAAGCAGGAGGAGGACGAGTCCCTGGATGCGGACTATATCGTGGACGAGAAGGCCCGCACCGCCACCCTGACCGCCCGGGGCATCAAGAAGGCGGAGGAGCAGTTCAACCTGGAGAACCTCTCCGACCCGGAGAACACCACCCTGTCTCACCATATCAACCAGGCCATCAAGGCCCACGGCGTCATGAAGCGGGACATCGACTACGTGGTGAAGGACGGCGAGGTCATCATCGTGGACGAGTTCACCGGCCGCCTGATGTTCGGCCGGCGCTACAACGAGGGCCTGCACCAGGCCATCGAGGCCAAGGAGCATGTCACCGTGGCCAACGAATCCAAGACCCTGGCCACCATCACCTTCCAGAACTATTTCCGCCTGTATGACAAGCTCTCCGGCATGACGGGCACCGCCATGACCGAGGAGGAGGAGTTCGGCCAGATCTACTCCCTGGACATCGTGGAGATCCCCACCAATAAGCCCCTGGCCCGGAAAGACTGGCCCGACGTGGTCTACAAGACCGAGAAGGGCAAGTACAAGGCCATTGTGGAGCAGATCGTGGCCTGCCACGAGAAGGGGCAGCCGGTCCTGGTGGGTACCACCTCCATTGAAAAGTCCGAGCTCATCTCCGCCCTGCTCAAGCAGAAGGGCATCAAGCACAACGTCCTGAACGCGAAGAACCACGAGAAGGAAGCCGAGATCGTGGCCCAGGCCGGCAAGTTCGGCGCGGTCACCGTGGCCACCAACATGGCCGGCCGCGGCACCGACATCATGCTGGGCGGCAACGCAGAGTTCCTGGCCAAGGCCGAGCTGCGCAAGGCAGGCATGTCGGACGAGCTGATCGCCGAGGCCACCGGCTTTGCCGAGACCGACAACCAGGAGATCCTGGACGCCCGGGCCGCCTTTGCCGCGGCCGAGGCCAAGTACAAGGACGCCATCAAGGAGGAGGCCGACCAGGTGCGGGCCGTGGGCGGTCTGTATATCCTGGGCACCGAGCGCCATGAGTCCCGCCGGATCGACAACCAGCTGCGCGGCCGTGCCGGCCGTCAGGGCGACCCGGGCGAGAGCCGCTTCTTCCTCTCCCTGGAGGACGACATCCTGCGGCTGTTCGGCTCGGAGCGCATCCAGAACATGATGGACAACCTGGGCGTGGACGACGACACGCCGCTGGACCAGAAGGTGCTCTCCAACGCCATTGAGAACGCCCAGAAACGGGTGGAGTCCCGCAACTTCCAGACCCGTAAGACGGTGCTGGAGTACGACGACGTCATGAACACCCAGCGCGAGGTCATCTATAAGCAGCGCCGCCAGGTGCTGGACGGCGAGGACCTGCAAAGCGCCATCTCCAATATGATCGACACCACCATCGAAAACGCCATCCGGGGCCATGTGGGTGAGCAGCACCACCTGGACGCCTCCGGCTATAAGGCGGCCGTGGAGCCCTTTGTCGGTGCCATCCTCCGGCCTGATGAGGCGGCCAAGACCACCGAGGAGCTGTCCAAGATCACGCCGGAGGAGCTGATTGCCCAGCTCCAGGAGCTGGCCCACAAGCGCTACGCTGCCCGGGAGTCCGAGTTTGGCTCCCCCCTGATGCGGGAGCTGGAGCGGGTCATCATGTTGCGGGTGGTGGACGAGTACTGGATGGACCAGATCGACGCCATGAACGACCTGAAGCAGGGCATCGGCCTGCGGGGCTACGGTCAGGTGGACCCCGTGGTGGAATATAAGCGCGAGGGATTCGACATGTTCGAGCAGATGATCGCCGCCATCCAGGAGGAGACCATCCGCCGCCTGTTCATCGTGCGCATCAAGACCAATGAGGAGGTCAAGCGGGAGCGGGTAGCCAAGATCACCGGCGAGTCCGGCGGCAGCGACGGCACGGTGAAAAAGCAGCCCGTGAAAAAAGCCGTCAAAATCGGCCGCAACGACCCCTGCCCCTGCGGCTCCGGCCTAAAGTGGAAGAAGTGTACCTGTAAGGAGTACCACCCTGAACAGCAGTAAAAAATTTCCCGTCCCCTCGGAGAGCGGAGGGGGGTATCCGGGGGGAAGACGTCCTCGCAAAGTACGCTAGACTCCGTTTCCGCCAGGAATGGCGAAAACTTCACCGGCTTCTTTGCTCGTCCTTTCCCCAGCGGGCCAGCGGCCCGCCGGGGACCCCAGATTTGCCCGGAAGGCGCGGAGCGCGAAGCGTGTATGCGTTTCCCGCAGGAAACGCCCGCGCCTGGAAGAAGTGTACCTGTAAGGAGTACCACCCCGACGCGCAGTGACCGCCCGGAAGACGCCGCGTATCCCTGCGGCGGGCCGAACAGAAGGAGAGACCTATGAAGATCTTTGAGCAAACCAAACAGAACGTTCCCGTTCTGCAGGCCGACGGCTTTGTGGAAGCGGGCGGCGTCGCCCATGGGTTTTCCACCCGGCAGGGCGGCGTGAGTCAGGGCATGTGGGCCTCCCTCAATCTGGGCGTCAGCCGGGGGGACGACCCCGACCACGTCCGGGAGAATTACCGCCGCTTCCAGGCCGCCATTGGGGCGGAGGGACATGTCATGGCCGCATCCAACCAGGTCCACGGCGCGGTGGTGCGCAATCTGACCACCGCCGATCTGAAGGACGACCCCTACGGAAAGACCGGCTATGAGGCGGACGGCCTGATGACCGCCATTCCCGGCGTGATTTTGACCGTCTTTTCCGCCGACTGCATTCCCGTTCTGCTCTATGACCCCCGCCGCCGGGTGATCGCCGCCCTCCATGCCGGATGGCGGGGCACCGCCGCGGGAATCGTCACGGTGGCCGTGGGCCAGATGGCCTCGGTCTACGGCAGCGACCCGGCCGACATCCTGGCCGCCATCGGGCCCGGAATCGGACAGTGCTGCTTTGAGACCCACGAGGACGTGCCCAACGCCATGACCGCCGCCATGGCGGGCGGTGTGCTCCCCTTTATCCAGCTCAAGGACAACGGCAAATTTGCCGTGGATCTGAAGGGAATCAACGCCAAGCGGCTGGAGCTGGCAGGCGTCACGCCCGACCACATCGCCATATGCGGCGACTGCACTGCCTGCATGCGGGACAAATACTGGAGTCACCGGATCATGGGGACCCAGCGGGGCTCTATGGCCGCCATGATCGAGCTGATATGACGGGCCGGCGAATTCGGCGGTGGGCCGCGCTGGCGCTGGCTGCCGCGCTGCTGCTTCTGACCGCCTGCGAGCAGACGGAGCCGGCCCCCACTGAGACGCCGGAGGCGACCGAACCCGCGGCAACCACGGCCCAGCGCAGCCGGTTCACTCTGGCCTGGGACTCCTCCGATACCCTCAATCCGCTGGAGGCAGGGTCCACCAACCTGACGCTGTCCAGCCTGGTGTGCGAGGGGCTGTTTGCGCTGGACCAGTCCTTTTCGACGGAGCCTGTGCTCTGTCAGTCCTATGCCGGCAGTGCGGACGGGCTGACCTGGACCTTTACGCTCCGGTCCGGCGTCACCTTCTCCGACGGTGTAGCTCTTACCGCGGAGCATGTGGCCGATTCTCTCAATGCGGCCCGCACCTCGTCGCTGTACGCCGCCCGTCTGGCCGGCGTGACCAGCGTCACAGCCGGGGAGGGCACGGTCACGATCACCCTTTCCGCTCCCAACGGGGCGCTCCCGGCCCTGCTGGACCTGCCGGTATTCCGGTTGAACGACTATGGCGTGCCCATCGGAACCGGCCCCTACTGCTTCGCCGGCAGCGGAGACGATTTTGGCCTGGTGCGCAACCCCAACTGGTGGCAGGAACACACGCTGCCTCTGGAAGAGATCGCGCTGCAGGAGGCTGTGACCGCCGACGACCGCATCGCCGCCTTCGATACGGGCCTGGTCACGCTGGTAAACACCGACCTGACCGGCACCAACGCCCTGGGCTATTCGGGCAATTACGAGACTTGGGACTATCCCACCACAACTATGCTCTTCCTGGGCTTTAACTGCGCGGAGGGGGCCTGCACGTCGGCCGCCCTGCGGCAGGCCATCTCCCGGGGCGTGGACCGGGCCAGCGTGACGGTCTCCCTGCTGTCCGGCCATGCCGACGAGGCGACCCTTCCTGTCTCGCCCCACGCGGAGCTCTACAACGAGACCCTGGCGGAGGAGCTGGCCTATTCCCTCTCCGCCGCCGAGCAGCTGCTGACTGACGGCGGCTACACCAAAAACGACAGCGGGCAGCTGGTCCGGAACGGTCAGCCCGTTACCCTTACCCTGCTGGTCAACTCAGAGAACACCTTCAAGACGGCTCTGGCCGACTATCTGGCGGAAGAGCTGGGAAAGCTGGGGCTGAGCGTTACGGTCAGCAGGCTGTCCTGGGACAGTTATCTGGCCGCCCTGGAGGCGGGAGAGTTCGACCTCTACCTGGGCCAGGTGCGCCTGACGGCGGACTTCGATCTGTCCGCACTGCTGACCGGCGCCTTGAATTACGGCGGGTTCCAAAGCGCGGCGGTCAGCGCCCTGCTGTCCAATTTCCGGGCAGCCTCCGGCGGGGCCCGGATCTCGGCGGCCTATGCGCTGTATGCCCAGCTGGCCTCCGAGATGCCCTTTGCCACGCTGTGCTTCCAGCGCGGCTCGGTACTTACCCAGTGGGGCGCGGTCTCCGGACTGTCTCCCACCCAGCAGGACCCCTTTTACCATATATATGACTGGACGCTGTCCTGACGCGGCGTTTGTAAGCGAGATAAGGGAGGAATGGACATGAATTATGTGTTCCGATGCTATGTGGAAAAAAAGCCGGGCTTCAACGTGGAGGCCAGAAAGCTCTATACGGAGTTGAAGGAGCAGCTTGGAATCGCCGCGCTGGACAACATCCGGGTGCTCAACCGCTATGACGTGGACAACATCGACTATCCCGTCTATCTGGCGGCCAAGCCGGTGGTATTCTCAGAGCCCCAGTGCGACGACCTGTACGACGAGAATCTGCCCGCTATGGACCCCAACACCACCCTGCTGGCGGTGGAGGCCCTGCCCGGCCAGTACGACCAGCGGGCGGACTCCTGCGCCCAGTGTATCCAGCTGCTGTCCGGCGCGGAGCGGCCCATGGTCTCCACTGCCAAGGTCTATGCCTTGACGGGCAAGCTCTCCGAGCACGATCTGGATCAGATCCGCCACTATCTCATCAACCCGGTGGAGTGCCGGGAGGCCTCCATGGACAAGCCCGCCACCCTGGCCCAGACCTATCCGGAGCCCGCCCCTGTGCCGGTGCTGGAGGGCTTCACCGCCCTGGACGAGCCGGGCCTGACCAGGCTGCTGACTCAGTACGGGCTGGCCATGGACCTGGCGGACCTGCAATTCCTCCAGACCTATTTCCGGGATGAGGAAAAGCGGGACCCCACCCTGACCGAGCTGCGGGTGGTGGACACCTATTGGTCCGACCACTGCCGCCACACCACGTTCTCCACCCACATTGACCAGGTGGACATCCAGGACCCCGATGTGCGCCAAGCTTACGAGGAATATCTGGCCGCCCGGGTGGAGGTCTACGGCGCGGAGAAGGCCGGCCTGCGGCCCCAGACTTTGATGGACATCGCCACCATCGGCGCCAAGACGCTGAAAAAGCGGGGCCTGCTGGACAAGCTGGACGAGAGCGAGGAGATCAACGCCTGCTCGGTCCACGTCACCGCCACGGTGGACGGGCAGGAGCAGGACTGGCTGCTCATGTTCAAAAACGAGACCCACAACCATCCCACGGAGATCGAGCCCTTCGGCGGCGCGGCCACCTGTATCGGCGGAGCCATCCGCGACCCCCTGTCCGGCCGTTCCTATGTCTACCAGGCCATGCGTGTCACCGGCTGCGGCGACCCTCGTACGCCTCTGGAAGAGACTCTGGCCGGCAAGCTGCCCCAGCGGAAGATCGCCACTACCGCGGCGGCGGGCTATTCGTCCTATGGCAACCAGATCGGCCTGGCCACCGGCCTGGTCAGTGAGATCTACCACCCCGGCTACGTGGCCAAGCACATGGAGGTGGGCGCCGTGGTGGGCGCCGCCCCGGCGGCCAATGTTATCCGGGAGCGTCCCGCCCCCGGCGACGTGGTCATCCTGTTGGGCGGCCGCACTGGCCGGGACGGCATCGGCGGCGCGACCGGCTCCTCCAAGACCCACAACGCCCAGTCCCTGGATACCATGGCCTCCGAGGTCCAGAAGGGCAACGCCCCCGAGGAGCGCAAGATTCAGCGGCTGTTCCGCGACCCGGCGGTGACCCGCCTCATCAAGCGGTGCAACGACTTCGGCGCAGGCGGCGTGTCGGTGGCCATCGGCGAGCTGGCCGACGGCCTTTCCATCGACCTGGACGCGGTGCGCAAGAAATACGACGGCCTGGACGGCACCGAGCTGGCCATCTCCGAATCCCAGGAGCGTATGGCCGTGGTGGTGGCCCCCCAGGACAAGGATGCTTTCATCGCCGCCGCCCAGGCGGAAAATCTGGAGGCCTACCAGGTGGCCGTGGTCACCGAGGAGCCCCGCATGGTCATGAGGTGGAACGGCGCGGTCATTGCCGACCTTTCCCGGACCTTCCTCAACTCCAACGGCGCGGACAAGCACACCACAGTGACCGTTCCGCGCCAGGGGACCTACTCCGGCGCGGTCACCGGTGAGACGACCATCCAGAAGGTGGAGTCCATCCTCCACAACCCCAATCTGGCCTCCCAGCGGGGCCTGGTGGAGCGCTTTGACTCCACCATCGGCGCGGGATCGGTGCTGGTGCCCTTCGGCGGAAAGAACCAGCAGACCCCGGCACAGGTCATGGCTGCCCTGCTGCCGGTCGGCCCCGGCCACGAGACGGAGGACTGCTCGGTCATGGCCTACGGCTTTGACCCCTATCTTTCCGAACAGTCTCCCTTCCTGGGCGCCGCCACCGCGGTGGTGGACTCGGTGGCCAAGCTGGTGGCCGCCGGCTGCGACCCCAGTGTGGTCTATCTCTCCTTCCAGGAGTATTTTGAGAAGCTGCGGGACGAGCCTGCCCGCTGGGGCAAGCCCTTTGCCGCCCTGCTGGGCGCGTTCTCCGCGCAGATGGGCCTGGGCGCCGCCGCCATCGGCGGCAAGGACTCCATGTCGGGTACCTTCCTGGATATGGACGTGCCGCCTACCCTGATCTCCTTCGCCATTACGCCCTCCAAAGCATCCCTGATCCTCTCCCCGGAGTTCAAGGCCATCCGGCATCCGGTGTATCTGTTCCAGGCGCCCGCCGGAGACTACGCGGGCACCCGCAAGGTATGGGACGCCTTCCATGCTCAGGTCAAGGCCGGACGGGTCCAGGCCGCCTGGGCGGTGGGAGCCGGCGGAATCATGGAGGGCCTGATGAAGATGTCCTTCGGCAACGACATTGGCTTTGCGGTGGACGATGGGGCCAGAGATGTGGACCTGTTCGCGCCGGCCTACGGCTCCATTGTGGCCGAGTGCGACCAGCCTGTGGAGGGCGCGCTGCTGCTGGGCAAGACCACCTATACCCCCATGCTGGAGCTGGCCGACTGCTTCCTGTCCGTCAACGACCTGCGGGACATCTGGGAGGGCACCCTGGAGGACGTCTATCCCACCCAGGCCTCCACAGGGGAGAAGGACAGCGACATGGTGGACATCTTCTGTACCGAGCGCTCCCCGCTGGTGGCCACGGAGAAGTTCGCCCGTCCCCGGGCAGTCATCCCGGTATTCCCGGGCACCAACTGCGAGTACGACACCGCCGCCGCCTGCCTGCGGGCGGGCATCGAACCGGAGATCCTCATGGTGCGCAACCTGACCCCCGAGCTGCTCACCCAGTCCGCAGACGAGCTGGCTGCCGCCATCGGCCGCAGCCAGATGATCATTCTGCCCGGCGGCTTCTCCGGCGGCGACGAGCCCGACGGCTCGGCCAAGTTTATCGTCTCCTTCTTCCGCAATCCCAAGCTCACCGACGCGGTCCACACCCTGCTCAAGCAGCGCGACGGCCTGATGCTGGGCATCTGCAATGGCTTCCAGGCGCTGGTCAAGCTGGGCCTGGTGCCCTTCGGCGAGATCCGGCCCACCGATGATACCTGTCCCACCCTGACCTTCAACCTGATCGGCCGTCACCAGAGCCGGTATGTCACCACCCGAGTGGCGTCGGTCAAGTCGCCCTGGATGCTCAAATCGGAATTGGATGAGATCTATACCATTCCGGTCTCCCACGGCGAGGGCCGCTTTGTGGCGCCGCCCTCCATGCTGGCCGACCTGATTGCCAACGGACAGGTAGCCACCCAGTATGTGGACACCGCCGGGATTCCCTCTGTGGATATTTCGGTCAATCCCAATGGCTCCATGGAGTCCATTGAGGGGATTTTCTCCCCCGACGGGCGGGTGTACGGCAAGATGGGGCACTCCGAGCGCTGCGGGACCTATCTGGCGAAAAATATCCCCGGCTATAAGCACCAGCCGCTGTTTGAGAGCGGCGCGCTCTACTTCCGGTAACGCGTTTCGGTTTCTTCCGCCGCCCCAGAAGGGGCGGCGGAAGAAAAAATGGATTTTTTGAAAAAAGAGCTTGACAAACCGGACTGCTTTATATTATACTAATTCTTGCCCTGTTTGGGACGGCGTTATGGCGGCGTAGCTCAGTTGGCTAGAGCACTCGGTTCATACCCGAGTTGTCACCGGTTCGAATCCAGTCGCCGCTACCAGGTTCTTCTTCTGCGAGATGCATGTGCATCTCGCGGGAGAAAACAAACCCAGATCAAAATGGCCCGTTGGTCAAGCGGTTAAGACACCGCCCTTTCACGGCGGTAACACGGGTTCGAGTCCCGTACGGGTCACCAATTTATATGGAGGCATAGCTCAGCCGGTAGAGCGCTTGCTTCACACGCAAGAGGTCACAGATTCGAGTTCTGTTGTCTCCACCAAAAAAGAAGGACATCCTATTGGATGTCCTTCTTTTTTGGGTTCCGGCGGCTGAGAGCCGCCTCCACCCTTCGGTGATTCGAATGCTCGGGCGAAATCAATTCGCCCTGTGCAATTCTCCGCCGCCTTTGGCGGCTCCAAATTTACGGCGCAAAAGCGCCGCCCCGCCCTGCGGGGCCCCAGCCAACGCCCGCATCTTTTTTCTCAACACGTGACAAATCAGGCGGCGGCTTTCACAAGAAAACCGCCGCCTTGATTTTGCCATCTAAAATTTATGCGCAGAGATGGGAGCGATGCGGCAATGGCTTACACACAGGCACAAAAAGAAGCGACGGCCCGCTATAATAAAAAAGCCTATGACCGCATTGATCCGGTCGTGCCAAAGGGAAAACGGCAGGAAATTAAGGACTTTGCGAAAAGCAAAGAAATGAGCATGAATCGCTTCATCTGCGCGGCAATCGAGCAGGCCATGGAGGATTCAACGGCAGAACGTTGAAAGGCCCGGGGCATCCCGGGCCTTTTTGAATCGCGCGCACTGGTCCAGCGGCGGTCTGTTGAGGTTCAGCGGTTCAGCCGGTTTACATAGAGCTTCTGCCACTGGGCAAAGGCCGTGCGGAACTCCTTGCGGTTGAATTCCCGCTTCTGGCTCTCCTCCCGAATGGTGCCGATGACAAAATCCCGGTCCGCAAAGCGAATCCAGCTTTTGTAGATGGCCATGCCGTCGGCTTCCTTAGCCTTCCACAGGACCTCCAGCTCTCCGGCCAGCCCCTCAATGTCGTCGTTGCCCCACCATTTGAAGATGTAATCAATGCCCTGCAGGTCGGGGAAGCTCTCCCCGCGCAGGAAGCTGACCCCGTCGGGATCCTCGTAGAAATTCTCCTCCCATTTGGTCCGGCCGGCGGTCCGGTTGGCCAGCCAGATGTTGCGGACCTTGTCCGCCAAGCGGTTGGCCATATTGTCCATCGCGGTGGTCTGTTCGGTTTTTTCCAGGATTTCACTGATCAGCATTACACATTCCTCCTGTTGTTACAAACTTGATCCGAGGCCACTGCCCGGATTATACCATAGCTTTGGAAACCCCGCAACCGGCGGAAAAGAGGAAAAAGCGTGCGATTTTCCCCAAGTTCGTTACGGAACATGCGGCGGGGTTACGTCCGGGGGCCGTCCGCTGCCTGCTGGTTCCACTCGCCCCGGGCCATCTCGCCGGTCATCAGCCGATAGGCCTGATCGGCCAGCTGGTCCAACTCCGCTGCGCTTCGCCCGCGGTGCTTCAGCAGGAGACCGGCCATTCCAAAGGTATAGAATTCCAGCATGACGTCCAAATCGGCATAGGACAGCCTGGGATTCGGGCGGCGCAGCCGGAAAAGCTCTTCCAGACAGGAGTGGATGGTCTGGACGATCAGACCCTGCGTTTGCTCCCATTTCTGGGAATGGAGCAGCTTGTCGATCAGAGCGCGGTGCTCCATGGCGCCCTCGAAAAAAGCGCGCAGCGCCGCCTGCGGAGTGTCGGCCCGCAGGCTCCGCTCCAGCGTCTGCTGGGTCATCTGCTGAAAGGTCCACTCCAGCACCTCAAGCAGGTCCTGGAAATGATAATAGAAGGTCTGGCGGGAGATATGGCATTCCTCCACCAGGTCCTTGACGGTGATCTTGTCCACTGCTTTTTGTCTGGCCAGTGTCAAAAAGGCCTCCGCAATGGTGCGTTTCATGGAAACCGGCATACGCTCACCTCATTTTCTTCTAGTGTAGCATGAAGCGGCCTGCTCTGTCCAGTCCGGGCTTCACACCGCAGACGCCGCAGCGCCTGTTTAGCACTCGGCTTGACTCTTTGTGAACGAAAAATGAATTTTTGAAAATAAGCCCGGTTTTTTGAAAAAAGGGGGTTGATTTTTTTGCGCAATAAGGGTATTATCATACTTGGATTTAGCACTCGGAGAATTTGAGTGCTAAGACATATCAATTCGTTAACCAAACTTTTGATATAAGGAGGCACTTTTCCATGAAACTCAAACCCCTGTCTGACCGTGTCATTCTGAAGGCTGTGGAGGCCGAGGAGACCACCAAGAGCGGCATCATCCTCACCAGCGCCGCGAAGGAGAAGCCCGAGGTGGCTGAGGTAATCGCGGTTGGTCCCGGCGGCATGGTAGACGGTAAGGAAGTTGTGATGACCGTGAAGGCTGGCGATAAGGTCATTACCAGCAAATACTCCGGCACCGAGGTCAAGGTGGACGGCGAGGAGTACACCATCGTCCGCCAGAACGACATTCTGGCCATTGTGGAGTAATCTGTAATTGAATCATTTATTTTCTCATATCGGAGGTAATTTGTTATGGCTAAAATGATTTGCTACGGCGAAGAGGCCCGCCATGCGCTGGAGCGCGGCGTCAATCAGCTCGCCGATACCGTTAAGATCACCATGGGTCCCAAGGGCCGCAACGTGGTACTGGGCAAGAAGTACGGCTCCCCGCTGATCACCAACGACGGCGTGACCATCGCCAAGGAGATCGAGCTGGAGGACCCCTTTGAGAACATGGGCGCCCAGCTGGTGAAGGAAGTCTCCACCAAGACCAACGACGTGGCCGGCGACGGTACCACCACCGCGACTCTGCTGGCGCAGGCCATCATCCGCGAGGGCCTGAAGAACCTGGCCGCCGGCGCCAATCCCATGGTCATGAAGAAGGGCATTGCCAAGGCCACCGACGCGGCCATCGAGGAGATCAAGAAGAACTCCAAGCCCGTCAACGGTACCGAGGACATCGCCCGGGTCGGCGCCATTTCCTCCGGCGACGAGACCATCGGCAAGCTGATTGCCGAGGCCATGGAGAAGGTCTCCCACGACGGCGTCATCACCGTGGAGGAGTCCAAGACCGCTGAGACTTACAGCGAGGTCGTGGAAGGCATGCAGCTCGACCGCGGCTACGTCACCCCCTATATGGTCACCGATACCGAGAAGATGGAGGCCGTTCTGGACGACTGCCTGCTGCTGCTGACCGATAAGAAGATCTCCAACATTCAGGAGATTCTGCCCATTCTGGAGCAGGTCATGCAGTCCGGCAAGCGCCTGCTGATCGTGGCCGAGGACGTGGAGGGCGACGCTCTGTCCACCCTGATCGTCAACAAGCTGCGCGGCACCCTGAATGTCTGCGCCATCAAGGCCCCCGGCTTCGGCGACCGCCGCAAGGAGATGCTGCAGGACATCGCCATCCTCACCGGCGGCGAGGTCATCTCCTCCGACATGGGCATGGAGCTCAAGGAGATGCAGTTCAGCCAGCTGGGCCATGCCCGTCAGGTGAAGGTCTCCAAGGAGAACACCATCATCGTGGACGGCTCCGGCGACAGCGAGGCCATCAAGGCCCGGGTCAACCAGATCCGTCACATGATCGAGACCACCACTTCCGAGTATGACAAGGAGAAGTTCCAGGAGCGTCTGGCCAAGCTGGCCGGCGGCGTGGCTATCATCCGCGTGGGCGCTGCCACGGAGACCGAGATGAAGGAGAAGAAGCTGCGCATCGAGGATGCTCTGAACGCCACCCGCGCTGCCGTGGAGGAAGGCATTGTGGCCGGCGGCGGCACCGCCTATGTGAACGCCGTGTCCGCGGTGGAGAAGCTGGTGGGCACTCTGGAGGGCGACGAGAAGACCGGCGCTGCCATCATCGCCAAGGCCTTGACTGAGCCCATGAAGCAGATCGCTGCCAATGCCGGCATCGACGGCTCTGTGGTGCTGGAGAAGGTCAAGGACTCCGGCAAGACCGGCTACGGCTTCGACGCCTACAACGAGGTTTACTGCGATATGGTCTCCTCCGGTATCGTGGATCCCACCAAGGTGACCCGTTCCGCTCTGGAGAACGCCTCCTCTGTGGCCGCTATCCTGCTGACCACCGAGTCCCTGGTAGCCGATAAGCCCGAGCCCCCCGCTCCCGTGGCTCCTGCGGGCGGCGACATGGGCGGCATGTACTAAGTTCAAGATACTGCAAAGCTCAAGATACCGTAAAGCCCCCGGCTCTGTGCCGGGGGCTTTTTTTCGGGGCACGGACTTGCCGCGGGGCCGGCCCGTGGGGTTCCCTCAAAATCGTAATTTTTGCGGGAAAAGGATTTGCGCCGGGCTTCCGCCGCAGGCAAAACACCTAGAAATCTTTGAAAAATCCCTTGCAAAACCCCTGGAAATGTGGCAAACTTTTGAATAACTAGATTCCTCCGGAATCCCTCGGAGGAATCCCGGCGTCCAGAGGAGCACTTGGAACGTACGGCCTCCTCTGGATTTGATGAAAGAGGAGGATTTTTTATGCGCAAACACACCAAAGCAGTCTCCCTGCTGCTGGCGGTCCTGCTGTTGGCCGGACTGCTGGCGGCCCCGGCCGCAGCGGCCGGGAGCAAACCCTACATCACCCAGGTGGAGGCGGGCAAGTGGAGCTCCTGGGCGGTGACCAGCACCGGCGACCTCTACGGCTGGGGCGCAACCAAAACAGCAGAGCTGTTCCCCGGCGGCAAGACCGGCTCCAACGTCCCCGTGAAGCTCATGTCCGGGGTCAAGTCGGTGGCAGCCAGTTCGTCGGCGCTTCAGCCCATGTTTGAAGTGAAAGACTATGACGATTACGGATATATCTCCTATGGCGCCGAGCCCGGCACGGTACTGGCCATCATCAAGGAGAATGGCGACCTGTACACCTGGGGGGACAACACCTGCTACCAGCTGGGCAAGGGCTACTATGAGACGGAGCAGGCGACCTACGAGCCCTATTTCGTCATGGGAGACGTGGTGAAGGCCGCCACCAACGACCACGCCTGCGCGGCGGTGACCGAAGACGGCGACCTCTATTTCTGGGGCCACAACTATGCGCGCGTCTCCGGCAAAGGTATGGGCGGCAACGAGCTCTATGCCACCCCCACCCTCATTCTTTCGGACGTGAAGGATGTGGAATTAGGCTCTGAAAATGTCATTGCCCTGAAAAACGACGGCTCGGTGTGGATGATGGGAACGACGCTCCGGGGTATCATGGGCTGGGATGATGAGGACGCCCACCTCGTTAACGAAATGACCAAGGTCATGGACGGCTGCAAGGACATCGCTGTCGGTGAGGCGTTTGCCATGGCCGTCAAGAACGACGGCACCCTCTACGGCTGGGGTTCCAACGCATTTACCGCCCTGGGCATCGACGATGACGTATCGTACACGAGTACCCCCGTTGTGGTCGCCACCGGCGTGAAGAGCGTAGACGCGGGCGACCGCAACGCCTATTTCATCAAAAATGACGGCTCCCTCTGGAGTGTTGGCGACGGTGGGCATGGCCAACGTGGCATCGGCAATGACATCGGTTACGAGGACCCGGATGGCGGCGTTCCCTATGCTTACCCCAGTTATCCGACCCAGGTGGCCACCGATGTCCACTCTGTATCCGGCGGTTCCTACCATATGTTCTTCCTGAAAAACGACGGCACCATGTGGGGCGCCGGCGGCGCGGAGAGTGACCACGAAGGCGGCGCCCGGCTGGGGCGCGGCGACGTGTGGGGGGAGACCGTCTCCTTTGTGGATGACGGCCAGACCTTCACCTCCCACTCCGCCTACCAGTGGCACGCCACCCAGTGCGGTCTGTCCTACGGCAGCTACGCCGGGCAGTTTGGCCCGATTCAGGCGGAAGTGGAACTGGTGGCCGGCTTCTCCGATGTACCTGCCAATGCCTGGTACCGCGACGCGGTGGAGTGGGCGGTAGACGAGGGCATCACCTCCGGCACCAGCGCCACCACCTTCTCCCCCAACCGGGACTGTACCCGGGGCGAGATCATCACCTTCCTGTGGCGGGCAGCGGGGTCTCCGCAGACGAGCACCATCGCCGTCATAGAGGACATCGCCCCCGGCCAGTTCTACTTTGACGCCGTCACCTGGGCGGCCGAGCAGGGCATCGTCGAGGACGGCGGCAGCTTCCGCCCCAGCGACCCCTGCACCCGGGCCATGGCGGTGGAGTTCCTGTGGCGGGCCGCCGGAGCGCAGGCTATCTCCATGGACACCGGCTTCACCGATGTGCCCGCCAGCGCCTCTTACAGCACCGCCGTGGAGTGGGCGGTGAGCTACGGCATCACCACCGGCGCTACCGACACCACCTTCGCGCCTGATACCGTGTGCACCCGCGCTCAGATCGCGACCTTCCTGTATCGGGCCTTTGCGGAATAATCATTGGGGGTGTGCGCCATTTGGGGCGCACACCCCCGTGCTTATAGGGAAAGCCCGGGGACTCATGCCATCCATGGCGGTATAGCCGCCCTCTGATTAAGCGAGGGATAGCGGGTCCCTGCGTCACCGCACCCGACACCCTTTAAGACGATATAACGAGAAAAAGCGCCTCCGGAACCAAGCGTTCCGGAGGCGCTTTTCGAAATATTTTGGTCCGCTTATGCAGCAGTTTCGGCCGAAGCGGGGATCAGCTGCGCCTGGAAGAAGGCATCGGTGGCGTCCACTGTCTCATGCAGGGCGGTGAAATCACCGGAGAACACGTTGAAGGTGTGGTCGCAGTTCTCGATCAGGAGAACCTCGCTGGCCTCATTGGTGGAGGCCTCCACGATCTTCTCGGCGTTGTCGGGGGTCACGGTGGTGTCGGTCTGACCGTTGATGGCCAGGATGGGGGCCTTGATGTTGGCAACGACCTCTACCATGTCGGTGTCGGCCACCTCCTGGAACCAGCGCGCGCCCAGATCCAGAGAATCACGCCAATCGAACGTCATGGTGTAGCTGCCGGTCTCTTCGGCCTGAGCCTGGGCGTCCTCGAAGGTAGTGCCGGCGAACAGGGCGTCACCCGTCAGATCCAGCGCGCCGGCCCAGGTGACCACGGCCTTGAAGGTGTCGGGATGGGCCTCAGCGGCCAGCAGGGCATCGGTGCCGCCCTGGCTCCAGCCCATGACGCCCAGGTTGTCGGCGTCTACGGCCTCCAGACCGGCCAGGTAGTCCGCGGCGGCCTTGGCGTCGATGACAGCGGAGGTGTAGTTGTAGTCGGTGTAGCTGGCCGTGGAATCGCCGTTGCCCATGAAGTCGATTCGCAGGGTGGCGATGCCGTCAGCGGCCATACGGGGGGCGGCCATGGCGTAGCCCATACCGGCCTCATCCCGGTTGGAGCCAGTGCCGTGGAGCATGACTACGGCGGGGACCTTTGCATCCGCAGAGGCGGAGGCGGGCATGGTCAGGGTGCCGGGAATTTCATGGGCGGGGATGCCGTCCTGCTCGGGCACAGAGATGGTGACCACGGTCTCCACATAGCTGGGCTCCAGCGCGTCAAAGTTCTTCAGCACCTGAGCGAACTCAGCGCGGGTCAGCTGGCCGTTGGGGTTCAGGTTGCCCTCCTGGTCGCCGGTCATCACGCCGGCATAGAAGCAGAAGGTCATGCCCTCCAGGCTGTCGGCGGGGATAGAGGCATAGTCGGGAGCCTCCTGCATGGCCATGCCGGAGGTGTCCACCAGGATGCCCTTGTAGGCGGCATAGCTGGCGATGATGTCAGCGATTCCGGCACGGGTGATCACGGCGTCGCCGCCGAACGCGGTGCCGGTGAACAGACCCGCCTGGGCGGCCCAGTTGATGGCGTCGGCGTACCAGTGACCGTCTACGTCGGTGACGGCAGAGCTCTCCACGGCGGGAGCGCCCTCCAGGTTATACAGCACCTGGTACACAGTGGCGCGGGTGACATGGGCAGATGCCTCAAAACCTGCATCGGTGCCATTCATGATGCCGTTGTCCAGCACATACACGGCGGCGTCGTAGTACCAGGCGGAGGCATCCAGGTCGGCGGGGTACGCGGCCTCGGAGGTCTCGGCGGCCAGTGCGCCTCCGCACAGGGAGAGCGTCATGACCAGCGCCAGGGACAGGGACAGAAACTTGCTTGCGCGGCTACTCATAAAAATCTTCCACCTTTCTGATCCGGCTTCAAACCGGTTTACCAGAACTGATGATAGCAAAGCAGGGGAAAAATTACAAGGGCTTGACACAAAAATTATGAAAAAAGCACAGTTTTGCGGAAAATACCGCAGGGAAGAGCGGGAGGGAAAAGCGCGCCCCGAAAGGGCAGCGCGGCCGTCCTTTGGAGCAAGTGCTGCGAAATCAAAATTCCCCCTTGAAAAATAAGCCGGAATTCGGTATGCTGGAAACCAGAACAAGGAGGTTCCGAAGGGAACTCCTTGTTTTTCTGCGATAGGGAAGGTGTTACCATGGAACGGGCGATGATTGGAGTCATTCCGCTGTACGATTTTGCAAAGAGCAGCTACTGGATGCTGCCGGGATATTTGGAGGGGCTGATGGAGGCGGGGGGACTGCCGGTGGTCCTGCCCCTCACCGCCGACGGGGCGATGCTGACACAGATTGCGAACCAATGCAGCGGCTTCCTGTTCACTGGCGGCCAGGACGTGACGCCGGAGATATATGGCGCGGCGGCGCTGCCCTGCTGCGGGGAGCGCTGCCCGGCCCGGGACGAGATGGAGCAGGCCCTGCTGCCCCTGATTTTGGAGCGGGACAAGCCCCTGCTGGGAATCTGCCGGGGAATCCAGATCCTCAACGCGGCCCTGGGCGGCACCCTGTACCAGGACTTGCCCGAGCAGCATCCCTCTGAGGTGACCCACCGGCAGGCCCCGCCCTATGACCTCCCGGCCCATGAGGTGGAGCTGACGGCGGACAGTCCGCTCCGGGAGCTGCTGGGAAAGGAGCGCCTGGCAGTCAACAGCTGCCACCATCAGGCCATCCGCACGCTGGCTCCCGGTCTGCGGGCCATGGCCTATGCCGGGGACGGATTGGTGGAGGCGGTCTGTGCGCCGGACTACCGCTGGGTGTGGGCGGTCCAGTGGCACCCGGAATTTTCCTTCCGGCGGGATGCGGACAGCCGGAAGCTGTTCCGCGCCTTTGTAGCGGCGGCGGAAGGCCGGGCGTCGGGGGAGCACGGGGAAGAGAGCGCCTGAAACGGACACAGCACGAGTAAGGACCCGGACCTGTCACAGGTCCGGGTCCTTGTTTTGTTTTCTTCAATACAGAGCATGGACATAACGGAAGAAGAAGCGCTTCCAACTGGTCAGGCGCTGGTCCACGTCGGCGGCCTCCTGGTGGGCGTAGGCCACAAGGGCGCCGCGCTCCTCCTCTGTGAGGATGTGGGGACTGAACACCGCTTTTTCTGCCAGGGTCTCCATGGATTCGGTGATCTCGCCGCCCCAGGGAACCAGCCGCTGGAGGTAGCGGTAGGCGGCGACGGCGGCCCGGTTGGGGTCCGGGCCGCGGAAGCGGCGCTCCCGCAGCAGGCGGACCAGCCAGCGGCGGACCAGAATCACCAGAGCCGCCAGCAGGGCCACGGCAAGGGGAATCAGGAGATGGAGGAAGGACACGAGGGTCAGGTCCTCCGCATTCCCACTGGAGGCGTCCGCCTCCGGTGTCTCAGAGGGGGAAGCAGAAGGGGAGGTCTCCGGCTGCTGTGAAGCGGAGGGCGAGGGCTCGGGTTCAGATTCGGTGGGCTCGGAGGAGGAATCGTCCGCCGTATCGGACTCCTCCGGCTCCAGTTCGCCCAGCATACTCGCTCCGGCAGTGGCGGCCACGCCGCCGCCGCCGGGGGTGACCTCCACGGGATACCAGCCGTAGCCGTCCAGATAGACCTCCACCCAGGCGTGGGCGGCGGAATCGGGCACGTCCACCTGGCCGGGACGGTCCAGGGTGGCGGTGAATCCGCTGACGTAGCGGGCGGGAATCCCCTGACAACGCAGCAGCAGGACGGCGGCGCTGGCGTAGTGCATACAGTAGCCCCGCTGGCTGTTATAGAGGAACCAGAGGACGAAGTCCTCCCCCTCCGGCGTGAAAGGAGTGGAGGCGTCGTACTCCGTGGTGGCGGCCAGGGCCTGGCCGATCTCCAGGGCGGCGCGCAGGACCGGCTGGTACTGGCGGGGATAGTCGCTTAGGTCGGGCTCCGGAAGGGAAAGGGAGTCCATCTGCTCCAGCCAGGGCTCCGCAGCCTCGGCGAAGCCGTCGGGAAGCTGGGTGTATTCCTCGTGGACAAAGACACGATAGAAGGCTTCCCAGTAAGCGTTGACGGCCGGGAGCAGCGGCTCCTCCCACAGGGAAAGGCAGTCGGGGCGGTAGGTGTAGGTGCGGCTCCAGCGGCTGTTGGCGGGCGACAGGTAGGAATCGTAGACAAAAGTGCCCTCCAGAGCCTCCTCTGTGGCGGGGAACAGATCGTAGGGCAGATAGAGACAGGCGGCGGGGGCGGCCAGGTTGGTGACGGTCAGAGTTTGAAGGCCCTCCTCACCGGAATAGGCGCAGGCTGGGAAAAAGAGGGGCTGACCCGCGCCGGAGAAATCGTAATCCGTGGCCTCCAAAAAGGCCGCATAGGTTTCCTCATCCAGCTGGGTCCAGCTGGAGCCGTCGTAGACGGCGGCGGAGATGCCGCGCAGATAGAATTTGCCCGCCGCATCGGAGGCCACGTTGAGCACCCGGCGGCCGGAGTAGCTGCGGGGGCCGGCGGTGGTCAGGTCGATGGTCTCCTGGGAGCCCGCGCCGGAGACCGCCGAGCCCAGTCCGGAGAACGTCCGGCTCCACACCCCGGCCAGCTGATCGCCCAGGGCGTAGAGCTGGCTCTGGGCCCGGTCGGCCCAGAGGGGGCGGGTGTAATCCGCGCTGGGGAAGAGCAGCGAGATTCCCACCAGCAGCAGCGCCACCGAAGGCAGCGCCGCGGCGGTCAGACGGGTGGTCTGCTGCGGCGCGGCCCGACGAGACAGGGAGCCCAGCCACAGGGTGATCCAGGCGGCCGCCATGGCCAGGAAGGGGGGCCAGGCGGGCCAGGACTCGGCGCACAGGGCGGGCAGAATGCACGCCAGGAGAATCGCCAGCGTGAGCCAGTGGGAATGGAGCCGGACCATGGAGAAGCCCAGCAGCAGGGCGAGAACGATGACGAGCAGGCAGAGAGCCAGGGGCATCACAGCCAGCAGCTCGTCGGCAGGCGCGGGCAGCCAGGCGGAATCAAAGGGGGGCAGGAACCACAGCCCGCCGGCCAGGACCCAGTAGACCTGAAGACCGACCGCCCGAAGCCCCAGCCACAGGGGCTCCCAAAGCCGGCGGAGGACCAGCCCGCCCAGCACAGCCAAAATCAGCAGGGGAATCCACCGCCGCCGGGGCAGGGAGAAGAGGAACAGCGCGATCAGTCCGCTGACAAGACAGACGGCCAGAAGGGGAAGCTCCCCGGCCGGAAGACCGTAGGAGGAACAAGCGGCGTAGACCGTCCCCAGCAGGGCACACAGCAGCAGGGCTCCGTCGGTCAGCACAGCCCATGGGCCCCGGGCCGGGGCCGCCGGCGCGGCGGGAGGGGGGACCGGCCCTTTGGGTTTACGGCGCATGGTCATCCTCCTTTTCGGGCGCAAGGTGGATATGGAGGTCCGGACAGCCGGGGCCGCCGACCTGGACGGGCAGCTCCAGAATGGAGCGGCCCTGGACCGGAAGCGGGTCGGACAGGGCCGCGCCCAGCATGGCCAGCAGGCTGTCCGGATCGGACACCTGGAAGCTGCGCGTCTGGCCGTCCAGCGGATGGACCCAGCGCACCAGGCAGGTCCGGTTCCAGCTCAGCACCGTCTGGCACAGGGCGCGGAGCTGCTCCAGCACGGATTCCTGTTCCGCAAGAGGACCGTAGTGGTCAAAGGTGAAGAGGACCGACGCCTGGCTGCCGTCCAAAGTCTCCCGTACCACCAGGTCCTCCCCTTTGGAGGACAGCTTCCAATGGACCATGCGCAGCGGGTCACCGGGCCGGTAGGGGCGCAGCTCATAGTCCTCCCCAGGTCCGCCGCCGGGGCGGGGTCTGGAGCCGGAGCCGCCGTGCAGCGCGGCAGAAAGGCCGGGCGGGAGCCGGGCCGGGACTGGGCGGGGAAGGACCAGCATCTGGGCGGTCCCGCCGGCGCGCGGCAGTGCAAACAGCCCCAGATAATCGCACACCCGCACCCGGAGGGCGGCGGCCTCCAGCCTGCCGCAGCGGGCGGTATCCGCCGGGAAGGAGAGACGCGCGCCGGGGGCCGCACCGGTGAGGCGCACCGGGATTCGCCGGACCTCCCCGGTCAGGGCGTTGGACACGGACAGTCGAAGGGTGAGCCGACTGAAGGGCAGACTGCGGGGCCCTTCCACGGTCAAGACCCAGCCGGCGGGCTCGTCCCGGGATACGGCAGGGCGATCGGCCTCCACCTGAACCCGGCAGGCCAGCATGACCGGCAGGGAGAGCAGCAGGGAGAGCAGAGGAAGGGTCAGGGCGAGGACCAGCAGAAACTGGGCCAGCCAGCCCCAGTAAAAGATCTGGAAGAGCAGCGCGGCGATCAGCACCGCGCCGTAGAGCAAGCGGCGGCGCAGCATGGCGCCTTACCGGATGCGGGGCGCGCGCACCGATTGGAACAGGGCGCGCAGCAGCGGCTCCCGCTGGGCGGGGTCGGTCTTGGGTGCCTGCAGCAGCCGGTGGGCTACCACGTCGTGGAAGAGGTACTCCACGTCGCCGGGGACCACATAGTCCCGGCGGTTGAGGTAGGCCATAGCCCGGCAGGCGGCGGTCAGGGCCAGGGTGGCCCGGGGACTGGCACCCTGCAGGATCTGCGGATGCTTCCGGGTGGCGTTCATCAGGCGGATGATGTAATCCAGCATGGAGTCCGCCAGATAGACCTGAGCGGCCTCCGCCTTCATGGCCTCCAGACCGGCGGCGGTGACCACCTGCTCCACCGTGTCCAGCGGGTTGACCCCCTCCCGGCGGCGCACCATCAGCCGCTCCTCCTCAGGGGCAGGGTAACCCATGGACAGGCACAGCAGAAAGCGGTCCATCTGGGAGTCGGGCAGCAGCTGCGTGCCCGAGGCGCCCACGGGATTCTGCGTGGCCAGGACCATAAAGGGCCGTGGCACCGGATGGGTGACGCCGTCCACGGTGACCTGCCCCTCCTCCATAGCTTCCAGCAGGGCGGACTGGGTGCGGCTGGTGGCCCGGTTGAGCTCGTCGGCCAGGAACAGGTTGCACAGGACCGCCCCGGGCTGGTACTCCATCTGACCGCTGGCCTTGTTGTAGAGGGAAAAGCCGGTGATGTCGGAGGGCATCACGTCGGGGGTGAACTGGACCCGCTGGCAGCGCAGGCCCAGGGCGCGGGAAAAGGCCAGGGCCAGGGTGGTTTTGCCTACGCCGGGGATGTCCTCCAGCAGGACGTGTCCGCCGGCCAAAAGGGCCAGCAGCACCTTGACCACGACCGCGTCCTTGCCGACCACGGCTTTTTTGACCTCGGCCACGATTTTGGCCGCCTGGGTGGGATCACTCATGTTCCGTTTCACACCTTTCACTTGCATCCAACTTGCCCAAACAGGCAAGGCTATAAACTACCTCATTTTAAGCGTAGCGCAAAAATGTGACAGAACTGTGAAGAATACGGTTTTTCTCCGAGAAAGCCGCGCAAAAAAGACAAAAACGAACCCAGCCCCGCGGCACGGTTTTCCGTGCTGCGGGGCTGGGGGATGGGAAAAGGGTCAGGACAGGCCACGCTGCCGGGCGGCAGCTTCCAGCCGGGCCAACGCTCCGGTCAGCTCGGACTGGGGCATCCCGATCTGCAGGCGGAGGAAGCCAGTTCCGGCCGCGCCGTATTTGCTGCCCAGATCGGGCTCCACGCCGGCGGACAGGAAGAACTGCTCCAGCTCCGGCTCAGTCAGACCCAGGCCACGGAAATCGGCCCAGAGCAGGGTGCCCGCCCGGTGGCGGAGCACCTGGACCGAGGGCAGACAGCGGGCGAAGCAATCCCGGACCAGCGCCTCGTTCTCGCGCGTGAAGGCCATCAGCGCGTCGATCCATTCCTTGCCTTCGTCGGTATAGGCGGCCAGCAGCGCCGCCCGCATGAAGGGGGAGAGGCTGCCGTAGTGGTCGGCATCCCGCTGGGTGCGGTAGGCCTCCCGAATGGCCTCGTTGGGGATGATCAGATTGGCGTGGCTGGTGCCCGTAAAGTTAAAGGCCTTGCCGAGACTGGTGCAGACGATGCAGTGGTCCAGCGCGTCGGGCAGACTGCCGTAGGGGGTCATCAGCCCACCCTGCCAGACGTGCTCGGCGAAGATCTCGTCCACCACCACCAGTACGTTGTGGCGCTTGGCCAGCGCGGCCACACGCTCCAGGTCGGCCCGCTCCCACACGTCCATAATGGGGTTGTGGGGATTGCACAGCAGCATGAGCTTGTTCTCCGGGGCCGCCATTTTGGCCTCCAGATCAGCGAAGTCCATTTCATAGTGGTCGCCGTTCTGCCGCAGGGGGCTGTCCACCAGCTTCCGGCCGCAGTTGGCAATGGCCCGGGCATAGAGCAGGTAGACCGGCTGCTGGACGATCACGCCGTCCCCCGGCTGGGTAAACGCGCGGATGGAGGCGCACATGCCCTGCAGGATGCCGTAGGAGGGGACGATCCACTCCGGCTGAATGGACCAGTTCCGGATGCGGGCCATCCAGTCCACGATGGCCTGGATATACCGGGGCTCGCTGGAGGAGGTCCAGCCGTACAGGCCGGCCTGGGAGAGGCGGGTGAGCGCGTCGATGACGCAGGGAGCGGTCTTGACGTGGAGCTGGGCCCCTGCCATGACCGTGTAGTCGGGACGGAACTCGGTGCCGAAGCCGTAGTCAATGGAATCGGCCACCGTGGTAAAGTCAAAAGACATGAGTTATGGTTCTCCCTTCCGGTGCGCGGGGCCAAGCACGGTCCCGGTGCGCACATGGGTATGGGTGCCGTGATCCACGGCGATCTGGCCCGCCACCAGCACATAGTCCAGCCCCTGGGGGCCATGGCGGGGGTCCGCCAGGTTTTCCCGGGCGGAGAAGTGATCCCAGTCCAGCACCAGCAGATCCGCGGCCAGACCGGGGGCGACAAAGCCCCGGTCCGTGAGGCCCAGCGCCTGGGCCGCGTTGCCGGTGAGCTTGCGGACAGTGGTTTCAATGGGCGCGCCCTTGTCCCGTTCGGTCTCCAGGAACACGGTCATTCCCTCGTAGGTGGCGGGGGAGCCGCACTCCAGCGGCATATCGCCGGAGGACAGGGTGGCGGCGTAATCCAGGGTCCAGGTGTCCAGGCCGATGGTGGCCTCCGGCCGGGCCACATAGGCGTCCCGGTCGGGGGTGTGCTCCGGCCGGCGGCCCAGGGGGATAAGGGCGGCGTAGGGGTCCTCCGCCAGCACATCCAGCAGGAAATCCAGACTGTCCGCGCCGTCCGCCGCCTGGCGGATGGTCTTGCCGACGCAGCCCGCCCGCTGGGTACGGGTGAATTTGTAGCGGGTGTCCCAGTCCGGGTCGGCCTTGGGATCAAAGCGGGTAAAGACCCCCTGGGAGGGATGCTTCCCGGCTCGAATCTCATCGGTTATCCGCTGGCGGAAGGAGGGCAGGGCCAGCGTCCGGGCAAAGGCGGTGCAGCCGCCGCAGGCCTCCACATAGGGATGGAACAGGGAGGCGGCCATGGGGTAGTGGAAGGGCCCGAAGGCATACTTGGGAATTACGTCCCAGGTGACGCGCACGCCGTCCTGACGGGCACGGTCCAGCTCGGCCAGGGTCTGTTCCACCGCAGCTTGAATCAGACCGTCGTGGGCGGGGGTGATCTCGTAGCCGTTCTGGATGTGGCTGACGTGGATGCGGGCGCCGCTCTCCCGGCCCAGGTCCAGGAATTCCCGCAGGCCGTCCAGGAAGTTCTGAGGGTGGTCGTAATAGGGGTGGCTGCGGCTGCGGGTGTGGGCGGTGACGATGCCGCCGCGGGCGGCCACCAGCTTCATCAGGCGCAGCAGCTCCTCCCGGCTGGCAAACAGGCCGGGCTCATAGTCCAGGCCCAGGCTCAGGCCCAGGGCGCCGCCGTCCATGGCCTCGGCCAGGAGTGCCTCCATGGCGGAGATCTCCGCCTGGGTGGCGTCCCGCCGGTAGTCCGCGCCCATGGCCTGGAGGCGGATTTGGGCCTGTCCGGCCACCACGGCCAGGTTGGCGCCCAGCCCCACCCGGCGCAGGTGGGCGAGGAACTCCCCGTAGGTGGACCAGTCCAGGGTCTGGCCGTAGGCGCGGGCAAAGGGCTCCCGCAGCTGCTCCGTAGGGATTATGTAGGCGTGATAGGGGTTGATGCCGCCCGGCGGCTCGGGCATGACCTGGGTGAAGGCCCTCTTTTCCGGGAACATGTACAGCCAGTTGGTCTGCACCGGGGCCACGCCCAGGCCGCAGTGGCCGGCAAATTCCGTGGTGATGCCCTGGCCCAGGGTGCTCTCCATGTTGGGGTACATGGCGGCCGAGCAGTCGGAGTGGGCGTGCATGTTGATGAAGCCGGGGGTGATCAGCTTACCGGCGGCGTCCAGCACCGAGGCGCCGGCCGGGACCGGCAGACTGGGGGCCACCGTCTCGATGATTCCGTCCCGGATGAGCACGTCGGCCGGGAAGGGCGGGGCCCCGGTGCCGTCCACCACGGTCCCGCGGCGAAGCAGAAGAACAGACATGCTCCGTCCCCCCTGTCAGACCAGCCCGCCGATGCGGGTGACCTGGACGCCCCGGGCCGCCCAGGCGTCGAGAATCTGGTTGAAGCCGATGGAATCGCTGGCCATGTGGCCCATGCACAGCACATTGCAGCGGTTATCCTCCCGCAGGGCCTTGACAATATCGGCGTCCATGTGCATGCAGATGAAGGTGCCCACGCCGGCGTCGATGTAGGCTTTGAGCTCGTCCAGCTCTCCGGCCAGGCCGCCGGCGAACTCCACGATGGACTTGCCGGCATAGCTGTCCGGCTCGCCCACCCAGATGGCGGGGCGCTGGCCCTCCGGGGCCTCGGCGTACTCCCGAATGGTCATCAGATGGTCCAGGATGTCCTGCACCGTGGGATTTTCCTTGGCGGCGTAGACTTCAGCCACCTTGGCCTCCACCGTCCGCTCGCCCAGCAGGTCGGCGGGGGTGTGCAGGCCGATGTAGGGCATATTCAGCAGCCGGGCCACCGACGGCGCGCCGTCCAGGTTGGTGCCGTGGAACATGATCTCCACGGCCCGCTTGCGGTGCTCCAGCAGCTTCTGGGCCACGTTGACCGGCACGCCGTAGCGCACCATTTTTTCATAATGATCGTGGGCCACCAGTTCGCCCAGCTTGCCCAGGCGGGGCACCATATTGTGGTGGCGGGCCACGCAGTCATAGCCCAGCTGGCGGGCCAGAGCCAGCTCCGCCGCGCCCATGTCGATGCCGGCCAGCACGCGGGTGATGTTCTCGCCCTCCACCGAAACGGCGGAATCCATGGGCAGCTCGTCCAGCTTGGCCAGATCCAGGGCGATCTGGACCATTTCCTTCGTATTCATGCTTCATTCCTCCTAATCACTGAGATGGTGGCAGGCGGCGAAATGGCCGCCGCCCAGATCCTGGGGCTGCGGGGTCTCCTCGCGGCACTGCTGGGTGGTGCGGGTGCAGCGGGCGCAGAACCGGCAGCCGGGCTTGGGGTTGATGGGGCTGGGCACTTCGCCGTCCATGGGAATGCGCTGGTGACTTTTCTCATAGTCGGGATCGGCCACGGGCACGGCGGAGAGCAGGCCCTGGGTGTAAGGATGGGCGGGATGGGAATAGACCTCCTGGGTGGGGCCGTACTCCACCAGAGTGCCCAGGTACATGACCGCCGTCTGGTCCGCGATGTGGCGGACCATGGACAGATCGTGGGCGATGAACAGGTAGGTCAGGCCCAGCTCCCGCTGAAACTTCATCAGCATGTTGACCACCTGGGCCTGAATGGACACATCCAGGGCGGAGATGGCCTCGTCGCAGACAATAAATTCCGGGTCGAGGGCCAGGGCGCGGGCGATGCCCACCCGCTGGCGCTGGCCGCCGGAGAACTCGTGGGGGAAGCGGTTGGCGTGGTCCTTGCTCAGACCCACCATGTTCAGCAGCTCATATACCCGCTCCTGCCGCTCCTTGGCGTTGGCGCACAGCTTGTGGATCTCCAGTCCCTCGCCCACGATTTCGCCCACGGTGAAGAAGGGATTCAGAGAGGCGTAGGGGTCCTGAAAGATCATCTGCATCTTGCGGGTGAGCTCCTTGGACTGGGCGTGGGAGACCCGGCTGATGTCCTGTCCGTCAAAGAGAATCTCGCCGCCGTCGGGCTCGTAGATGCGCAGCAGGGTACGGCCCACGGTGGTCTTGCCGCAGCCGGACTCCCCCACCAGCCCCAGGGTCTGGCCCCGCTGGATGGAGAAGGATACGTCGTCCACGGCCTTGAGAATCTGCTTCTTGGACACGCGGAAGTATTTATTCAGGTGGGAGACCTGGAGAATGGGCTCAGGCATGGTCGCTGCCTCCTTTCGGCAGGGGGGGGATGCCCTCCGGCGGAGTGACGGCGGGGGCGCGGGCGTCCAGCAGCCAGCAGCGGGAGCCGTGGCCGGCCCCGCAGGAAAACTCCGGGGCGTCCTCCTTCAGACAAGCCGCCATGGCATAGGGACAGCGGGCGGCAAAGGCGCAGCCCTGGGGCGGCGCGTACAGGTCGGGCGGGGAGCCGGGAATGGCATACAGTTCGCTTTTGACCTCCTGAATCAGGTTGGGCATGGCGCCCAGCAGGCCCCAGGTATAGGGGTGGCAGGGGTGATAGAATACCTGCCGCGCGTCGCCGTACTCCACCACCTTGCCCGCGTACATGACGGCGATGCGGTCGGCCATCTTGGCCACCACGCCCAGATCGTGGGTGATGAGGAGAATGGAGGTGCCCAGCTTGGCTTTCAGACCGTTCATCAGATCCAGAATCTGGGCCTGCATGGTCACGTCCAGGGCGGTGGTGGGCTCGTCGGCGAAGAGGATTTTGGGGTTGCAGGCCACCGCCATAGCGATCATGACCCGCTGGCGCTGGCCGCCGGACATGGTGTGAGGATAGCGGCGGTAGACCTGCTCCGGATTGGGCAGACCCACCTGGCCCAGCAGGTCCACGGCAATGCGGCGGGCCTCCTCCCGGGAGACCTTCTGATGGCGCAGGATGCCCTCGCACATCTGGCGGCCCACCCGCATGGTGGGATTCAAACTGGTCATGGAGTCCTGAAAGATCATGGAAAACTCCTTGCCCCGGTAGTTCTCCATGGCCTTGTCGGACAGATGGGTGATGTCCTCCCCCTGGTAGAGGATGGTCCCCTCCTTGATACGGGAGGGCGGGGAGGGCAGCAGCTTCATAATGGTCTGCACGGTCACCGATTTGCCGCAGCCGGACTCGCCCACGATGGACAGGGTCTCGCCCTGGTCCAGCCAGAAGCTGACCCCGCGCACCGCCTGGACCTCGCCGGCGTGGGTGTCAAAGGAGACCCGCAGGTCCTGCACGTCTAAGAGATGGTTGGTCATGACGGGTTTCTCCTTTCAGTCTCTCAGATGGGGGTCCAGCGCGTCCCGCAGGCAGTTGCCAAACAGGTAGAAGGCCAGAATGGTCACGCTGATGAGGACACCCGGAATAAACAGTTGATAGGGATACAGCCGGTAAAATTCCGCGCCCACCTGGCACAGCTGGCCCCAGGAGGTCATGGGCGACTTGATGCCCAGGCCGATGAAGGACAGGTAGGCCTCCAGGAAGATGGCCGCCGGAATGGCGGAGGAAATGTTGACCACCTGCTGGCCCAGAATGTTGGGCAGGATGTGGCGGAAGATGATGCGGACGGGGGAGGCGCCCTGTGTCTTGGCGGCCAGCACGAACTCCCGGCTCTTGAACTGGAGCATCCGGCCCCGGACGATTCGGGCGGAATCCATCCAGCCCGTGATGGCGATGGCAATGATGATAGCGACCGGGCCGGAATCCAGCCACAGCATGATCAGGGTGACATAGACCAGAGAGGGAATACATACGCCCACGTCGATGATGCGCATGATGAGCATATCCACCCAGCCGCCGAAGTAGCCGGACAGGCCGCCCAGGAAGATGCCGATGACCTGGGGCACGATGGCGCCGCCCAGACCGATGAGCAGGGAGACCCGCGCACCCACCCACACCCGGGCCCACAGGTCGCGGCCCACGGAGTCGGTGCCGAACCAGTGCTCGGCGCTGGGGGGCAGATTGGTATGCAGCAGGTCGGTGGTGGCGTAGCCGTAGGGGGAGAAGATGGGGGCGAAGATGGCCACCAGGGTGATAAGCACGATAACCGCAAAGCTGACGATGGCCACCTTATCCGACAGAATGCGCCGCAGCACATCGCGCCAGTAGCTGACGCTGGGGCGCACGATGGCGTCGGCCAGATCGTGGTCCTGAGGCAGACGGACAAAATCCTGGTCCGAGAGGGAGGTAGGCTGTTTGTTCATCTGACACACCTCATTTCGTGACCCGAATCCGCGGGTCGATCAGCCCGTAGATCAGGTCGATGATAAAGTTGGCGGACACCACAAATACGCCGAAGAACACCGTCAGCCCCAGGGTCATGGTGTAGTCCAGACTCTGGACCGAGGTGACGAAGTAGGCGCCGATTCCGGGAATGGCAAAGATCTGCTCCACCACGAAGGAGCCCATCAGAATGGAGACGATCTCCATACCCAGGGAGGGAATCATGGGGATGATGGCGTTGCGGATCTGATGGCTCCAGATGATGCGGGCGGAAGAGAGCCCCTTGGCCTTGGCGGTCTTGACGTAGTCCTCCGTAATGACCTCCAGCATCAGGGTGCGCATGGTGCGGGTCTTGCCGGCGATGGAGCCGATGGCCAGGGTCAGGGTGGGCAGGATGGTATAGGCGAAGCTCTTCCACTGGGCCACCGGGAACCAGCCCAGCTGGATGGCAAACACGTACTGGAGCAGCGAAGCCAGAATGAACACCGGCACCGACACGCCCAGCACCGAGAAAGCTACCAGGGAGTAGTCCAGAGCACGGCCCCGCCGGCGGGCGGCCATGATGCCGAAGAAGATGCCGATGGGGAAGCTGATCAGATAGGCCTGCAGGCCCAGCTGGGCGGAAACAGGGAAGGTCTGGGCAATGACGCCGTTGACCGACTGGCCCACGTACTTCAGGGAGTAGCCAAAGTCGCCGTGGAGCAGGTTGTTCATAAAGGTGAGGTACTGCTCCCACAGGGGGCGGTCCAGACCGTAATAGGACATCATTTTGTCCAGCATCTCCTGGCTCATGAGCTGCTGGGTGGCAAAGGGGTTGCCGGGCAGGGCGTGGAGCAGGAAGAAGCTGCAGGTGGCGATGAGCCAGATGGTGATGATGGAGATGATCAGCCGCTTGAGGATGTATTTTTTCAAGACGGGCCTCCTTTCGGAAATCAAAGCACGGGGAGGGCGGGGGCTGTTAAACCTCCGCTCTCCCCGCTGTGAAACGTGGTTTACTTGTGGACCACCAGCTGGTTGAACTGGTAGCCGGAGCTGATGGCGGTCATCTGGAAGCCCTCCACATAGGACTGGACCGCGCTGGTCACGCCGTTCTCATACAGGGGCAGGATCGCAGCGTCGTCCAGGAAGATCTGCTCCGCCTGGGCGGTGAGCTCGGCCTGGGTCTCCGCATCCATTTCGGACACGGCCTGCTGGACCAGCTCGTCGAAGGCGGGGTCGCTCCAGATGCCGTAGTTGACCTCGCCGCCGGTGGCCATGGCCTCCATGATGTCGGTGGGCAGCACGTCGGTCTCCCAGGTGATGCAGAACAGGTCATAGCTCAGGTCGTAGAAGCTGCCGATGGCGGTGCCGATGACGTACTGGGTCAGCTGGATGTTCTCCAGGCCCAGGTTCTGCTTCCACTGGTCAATGATGGTCTCCAGCAGCAGCCGCTGCTCCGAGGCGTCCCAGGTGATGAGCTGGAGCTGCGGCAGCTCAGACACGTCAGAGTAGCCCAACTCCTCCATGGCCAGGGCCAGATACTCCTTGGCCTTGTCCACGTCGCCGCTGAGGGGGACCGTATCCACCGGATACTCGTCCACGAACTTGCCGCCGTTGGGGCCGGTGAAGTTGGAGTCCACCAGGCGGTTATAGGGGTTGTAGAAGCGGTTGACCGCCGTGACGGTGGAGGCGCGGTCAAAGCCGTAGTTCAGGGCCTGACGGAAGTTCTGGTTGCTCAGCAGCGCGGCGGTCTCGGGGCTGGTGCCCTGCTGGTTGATCCACAGGAACATGATGCCGCCGCCCACATAGGACTGGAGATAGTCGCTCAGGTGGTCGAAATACTGGCTGGACACCTGCTCGATGGCGTCCACCTCGCCGTTTTCAAACATGGCCACCTTGGTATTGTCGTCGTCCACCTCCACGAAGTGCAGATTCTTGGTGGGGAAGGAGTTGGCGCTGTCCCAGTACAGGTCGTTCTTGGTCAGTTCCATGGAGTTTTCCAGGACCCAGTCGGTGATGACGTAGGGGCCGGAGAAGAGCATGGTGTCCACCGAGGAGCCCAGCTGCTCGCTGCCCACGCTCTCCACAAAGTCCTGACGCAGGGGGTACAGGCCCTTGACGGCGATGGTGCGGTCAAAGGTGTTCAGCGGGTACTCCAGGGTGATCTCCAGGGTGGTATCGTCCAGAGCCTTCACGCCCACGTCGGCCCAGTCCGTGACCTCGCGGGAGTTGTAGGCGGAGGCGTTCTTGATGGCGAACCAGCTGTACGCGGCCGGGCTGCCCATATCGGGATTGAGCAGGCAGTAGGCGCCGTACTCGAAGTCGTGGGCGGTGAGGGGCTCGCCGTCGGACCACTGCAGGCCGTCGCGCAGGTGGAAGGTGTAAACGGTGTAGTCGTCGCTGACGTCGTAGCTCTCTGCGGCGTCGTACTGGAGCTGGTCGCCATAGTAGCGCACCAGCTGGATCTGGGTCAGGTAGAACACGTTGAAATCGTTGGAGGACTGGCTCATGATGGGGTTCAGCGTGACCACGCCGTTGTAGGCCATGGTGAAGTCATCGCTGATTCCGGTGGCGTCGCTGTCGCCGGAGGCGGAGCTGGAGGGGGAGGGCGAGGTCGTGTCGCCGGAATCCTGGTAGGTGCTGCATCCGGCCAGCGCGCCGAGCAGCATGGTCCCAGCCAGCAGCAGGGCAAGACGTTTCTTCATAGTGGTATCCTTCTTTCCTTTTCTTAAAAATTGAACCCGCGCGGCGTTGCGCGGAACAACCTACAAAACAAAGCGGGGATCAGAGACACAGGTAGCGGGCGCACATCACGTCCTCCACCGCCAGGCCCAGCGCGTCGAACAGGGTGATCTCCTGGGAATCCGTTCGCCCGGGGGCACGGCCCAGCAACACGTCGCCCAGGGAGCCCACGATGTGCTCCGGGCCGATCACGCCCTCCTGGAGGGGAATCAGGTACTCGCCGCACTCCTTGCGCATGGCCTCCACCTGGTCGGCATAGAGCCGGGCGCGGGCCACCACGGCGCTGGAGACCTCCCGGGTGGTGGGCGTGAAGGCGCCGACGGCGTTGATGTGGGCGCCGGGGGCGATCCAGCCGGCCTCCAGATAGGGGTCCTTGCTGGGGGTCAGCGTGCAGATGATATCGGCCCCCTCCACCGCTTCCTGCGCGCAGGAGGCCGCGGTGACGGGAATGTCGTATTGCGCGCTCATCTCCGTGCAGTAGCGCTGGGCGGCCTGGGGATTCTGGTCATAAACCGCCACCGAGCGGATGTCCCGCACGGCGGTCATGGCGGCCAGATGGGAGCGGCCCTGGGCCCCCGCGCCGATGATCGCCAGGCGATGGGCGTCCGGCCGGGCCAGCAGGTCGGTGGCCACGCCGGACACAGCTCCAGTACGTACCTCGGTGATCACCGAGGCGTCGGCCATGCCCAGAAAGCTGCCGTGCTCCGCTTCAAACAGCATCACATAGCCGATGTGGGAGGGATAGGCGGTGCCGGCGTTCTGCGGGAAAGCAGAGAGCACCTTGGCGCCGAAGCAGTCCCCAAGCCAGGCGGGCATGAAGCCAAACTTTTCTCCGCCGGGCAGCAGGGCGATGGAGCGTACCGGCTGAGTAAAGCGGCCCTCCTCCAGCTCCTTCAGGGCAGTGCGCATCAGCTCGATGCACACCGGCATGGTCAGCCGTTGGCGGACCTCGGCGGATTCTACGATTTTCATAGCGATCATTCTCCCCTTCCAGTACGATGGGTCAAGTCTGTTCCAGCTCGTTGAGGTAATTGTAAATGGTGTATTTGGAGACCCCCATGCGTTCCGCTACATAGGGGACGCTGCGCTGCAGATGGAAGGCGCCCTTCTCTTTCAGCAGGGCCACCAGCGCCAGCCGGTCGGCCTTGCGCATCCGGGCCGGGGGCTTGGAAAACACCTCCAGGCAGGCGTTGAAGATGCTCTCCAGGTCGGAGCGCTCCTCTGAAATAGAGATCATCAGGCTGCCGGCCGCCTCGGTGAAGTTTTCCAGCACGTGGCGCATCTGCCCCATGACTGTAACATCGTAATTGATGCCCAGTGCGTAGTGGAAATCGGCTCCGCGCACATGGAAGGTGGACGATTTGATATTTTTCCCGCTGGGGGTGACTACCATCTGGTTGAGATAATCCTGGTCCAGATTGGTGCCGCCGGTGTCGTCCTCCATGGTGTCCTTGCCGTAGATGCTCAGGGTGGAGCCGGCGCTCCGGCCGGAGACGTGACCGTTGAAGATCACCACGTTTTTGATTCGGTTCCCCTCCATCTCGTGGACCAGTGTTTCGCAGTTGTCGCCGAACATGCCGGCAATTCCCTGGGCCAGACGGCAGAGAAGCTCGAACGCCTCCTCCCGGCTCATAGCGGCCCCTCCCTTCCGCGGCGGAGTTTTATAGTGCGAGTATAGTAAAAATTCAACCAAGTGTCAATATTATTTCGACAAATTACCAAAAATTCTTTGGCGAGAAAAAGTGGTGAAGCAAAAAAGCGCGGAGCTATGCTCCGCGCCGAAAACGACACAAGAATAATATTGAATCGAAAGCGGAAGGGAAGGGAGACGGCAGGCCCCCGTTAAAATGTGGAGGACAGGGCTTGGGTGGTCACGGCGTAGCCCCGACAGCCATATCCTGCGAACCGCTCTACCGCTACCATCAGATCCAGGGAAAATTCCCGCCGACCCGCCGGGTCGCCCTGTTCCGCCTGCCGGGCACAGTCGGCTAACGCGTCAATGGCGTCGGCCTTCAGCGGGAAGGAGCGGTGGGAGGGGTAGATTCGATCAAAAGCGTCCCGCAGACCGCTCAGCCTGGCCAGACTGCTTCGATAGTCGGAGACCGAGCTGTCGGGCAGATGGAGAAAGACTGGTTGGGTCATGACCGTGTCGCCTGGGAACAGCAGGCGGTTCTGCCGGTCCAGCAGCGCCACGGAGCCGGGGGAGTGGCCGGGAATGTGCAGCACCTCCAGGGAACGCCCGCCCAGATCCAGGACCATGCCGTTCTCCAGAGGGTGGACCGTCAGGCCCCAGTCCCCGTGGTCCTGGCGGTAGCGCGCCCAGTCGCCGGGGTGGAGCCAGGTCTCCGTCCACGCCCGGTCGCCGCCGGTGTGGTCGCCGTGGGCGTGGGTGTGGAACAGGTCCACGGACCGGCCGCACAGGGCCTCCGCCTGTTCGCGCAGCCCGGGCGCGCCGCCGAACCCGCTGTCCAGCAGGACGGCACGCGTTTCCCCCGCGATGAGATAGAGATTGATACCCGGATCGGAGAAGACCCAGAGTCCGGAGGAGGGGTGAAACACCTGATAGTGGGACAGGGCCTCCGGCCCCTTTTTTTGCAGATTCATAACCGAATACCTCCCGTCTGCGTCTTCCGGCCAAGCCAGATTATGACAGCACTTTCCTTTAGTATAGCGCAGTCCGGCGGAAAAAACAAGGAGCGGGCGCCTTGCCCGCTCAATGTCTGCGCATCAGGTCCACCAAACGGGCCACCGCGCCGATCTCCTCCGGCGTGAGTCCGTCGGTGTGGATTACCGGGACCTCCGGGCGTTGGTCGAAAATCAGAGCGTCCAGAGACAGATCCAGCACCTTCGCCAAGGCGAACAGGACCTCGATGGAGGGATTGCGATGGCCGCTCTCAATATGCTTGAGATGGGAGGTGGTGATGTCCACCTGCTCGGCCAGTTCCTCCTGCGTCATTCCGCGGGCCTTGCGCGTGGCCCAGATCATATTGCCCAACCGTTTTTCCTGCATAACGTTCTCTTTCCGCCCCCCTTTGGTTAGCATACAGAGATTTTGCATCCTTGCAAATTCTCTTTTAGTGCTCTATAATATCTCCAAAAGAGAACATTTTAGACCGAAACCGAAGGGAGGCGGACGGGATGCCGGGACCAGAGAAGGACAGGCGGGACTGCGACTACACCATCCGCCTGCTGCGGACAGACGGCGGCTGGCGCGGCGTGCTGCTGGATGACGCACTCAACGCCATACCTTTTTCCAGCGCTGAGGAGCTGTGGAAGCTGCTCCACCGGGCGAACCAGAGTGGTGAGAGCACTCTGGAGCAGCTGCGCCGCGCGGCAGACACCGATTACCTGACTGGTGTGCTCAACCGGAGGGGGCTGGAGCAGGCGACGATGCAGATGGGGCGGAATGCCTGTGACGCCGCGCTGTTTCTGGACATCGACGATTTCAAACGGGTCAACGACTATCTGGGCCATGACGCGGGGGACCAGGTGCTCCGGCAGGTGGCGGCGGCGGTCCGCAGCTGTGTGCGCCGGGACGACCTGGTGGCCCGGGTGGGCGGCGACGAATTTGTGATTCTGTTTCGGAGCATGGGGACGGCACGGGCTCTGGGTGCTCGCGCCCAGGAGATCCTCACGGCCGTGGCGGCGCTGGAAAGCGGCGTTACTGTAAGCATCGGGGCGGCCTTTGGCTCCGGACTGGGAAATGAAGCTCTGATTCACCTGGCCGACCAGGCGATGTATCAGGTCAAGACCAATGGAAAAGACGGGTTCGCGGTGTGGCGCGGCGAATCAGAACACAACGGGGCGGGTCCGTAACAGACGGACCTGCCCCGTTTGGATATAAAGGAGAAAAGAGTGTGATGGGTCAGCGCAGAAGCGCAAGGGCCTCGGACAGCTGCCGAATCACGGGAACATCAGGATAGGAGGTGTCCCCGTTGCGCTCCATGGCCCGCTCCACATAGGCAATCCCGTTATTGCTGATCACATAGAAGGGGAGCGGGCAGTCCGCGCAGAACGCCGCGACGTCAGGGAACAGCGGGGCATTGACCCAGAAAGCCTGAATCAGAGCGTGTAGCTCGCCCAAATTTTCCCGCAGGCCGTATTGCTCGCTAAAATGCCGAAGGGCTTGATCGACGATTTCATCCTCGGTACAGTAATGGGCGCCGCAGTACGTCTCCTCGCACTGCTTGACGAATTCCCACCACACCCGCAGGACCGCCTGCGGGTCGTGCAGCGAGCTGCTGCGGCAGACGCGGGTGACAACGGCTTTCATCTCCTCGCCGCCCTCCTGGATAATGGTTCCGGTGTAATCCAGAAAAACCGCTTTTCGCATGGTCGGTAACCTCCAAAGCCACAGATAGTTCAGAAAAACCTGAGGGCCGGAACCGGCTTCTCAACGCCGCAGGAATTCCGGCGGCCGGTATTGCAGGGCCTCGGCCAGATGGGAGACCTGAATGGCCTCCGCACCGTCCAGATCCGCAATGGTGCGGGCCACCCGCAGAATGCGGTCATAGCTGCGGGCGGTGAGGCCCATGCGCTGGAAGGCGCCCTTCATGACCGCCTGGCAGGCGTCGTCCAGGACACAGTAGGCCCGCAGCTCCGCCTGACCCATATGGGCGTTGCAGGAGGGGCCGTCGGGGCCGTAGCGCCGGGTTTGGATGGCCCGGGCCGCGTTGACCCGCCTGCGGATGTCGGCCGAGGCCTCCGCCGCCGGCGCCCGGCGGGCAAGCTCCTCATACTCCAGGGAGGGCACGTTGATGCACAGGTCGATTCGGTCCAGCAGGGGGCCGGAGAGCCGCTCCGTGTACTTCTCCACCGCCGCCGGCGAGCAGCGGCAGCGGCCGGAGGGATGGCCGTACCAGCCGCATTTGCAGGGATTCATGGCGCATACCAGCATGAAACGGGCCGGGTAGGTGACAGAACCGGCGGCCCGGGAGATCTGGATGACCCCGTCCTCCAGGGGCTGACGGAGCACCTCCAGCACGTCCTTTTGAAATTCCGGCAGCTCGTCCAGAAAGAGCACGCCGTTGTGGGCCAGGGAGATCTCGCCGGGGCGCGGATTGGCGCCGCCGCCCGCCATACCTACATTGGAGATGGTGTGATGGGGCGCGCGGAAGGGGCGCTGGGTGAGCATGGGCTCCTCCTTGGAGGTCAGGCCAAGGATGGAGTAGATCTCTGTGGATTCCAGCGCCTCGTCATGGGACAGGTCGGGGAGAATGGAGGGCAGACGCCGGGCCAGCATGGACTTGCCGCTGCCGGGACTGCCCGACATAAGCACCGAATGACCGCCCGCCGCAGCCACCTCCAGGCAGCGCTTCACGTTTTCCTGGCCCTTCACCTCGGAGAAGTCGGGACCGGAGACCGCCGGGGCGGAGGGGTGCCATTTGGGCGCCGGGGACAGGGGCGCCTCGCCGGTCAGATGCGCGGCCAGAGCAGTGACGCTTGGGACGGGCCAGACAGTCAGACCGTCGGCCAGCGTGGCCTCGGGGGCGTTGTCCGCCGGAACGTACAGGTCGGTGATTCCGCAGCGGGCCGCGGCCAGCGCCATGGGCAGAACGCCGGGCACCGGGCGCAGGTCCCCGGACAGGGAGAGCTCGCCCAAAAAGGCGGCGGTCTCCATCCCCTGGAAGGGAATCTGCCCGCCGGCGGCCAGAATGCCCACCAGAATGGGCAGGTCGTACACCGTGCCCGCTTTGCGGCGGTCGGCGGGGGCCAGATTGACCGTGATGCGGGAGACGGGGAAGGTAAAGCCGCTGTTTTTGGCGGCCGCCCGCACCCGCTCCCGGGCCTCCTTGACGGCGGCGTCGCCCAGCCCCACGATGTCGAAGTTGGGCAGACCGCCGGAGAGATCGCATTCGGCGGTCACCTCATAGCCGTGGATTCCGGCGAGCCCCAAGGAACGTATTTTGGATACCAACGCGGCCACATCCCCTCTTGTTTGCTTACCCCTATCATACCGCAAATGGGGCGCAAACGCAACCGGGAGAGGCGGCGGGCGGGGAATCAGCTCTGGGTGAACTGGTACAGCCGCAGGATGGTAAGGATGGATTGCTCACGGCTATAAGCGGCCTTGGGGTTAAAGGTGTTGCTGCCCACGCCGTCCATGATGCCGCCGGCTTTGACCCGGCCCACGGCGTCGCGGGCCCAGGAGCCGATGGAGGCGTTATCGGCGAAGGAGGCTCCGGCCTGGGGCAAGGGGTGGCCCATAGCGTCGGCCAGACGGACCAGAATGGTGGCGGCCTGCTCCCGGGTGAGGGTGCCGTTGGGATCGAATTTCCCGTCGCCCACGCCGTTGACCACGCCCAGCCCGGCCATTTTCTGGACGTTGACGTCGGTGGTGTCGGAGAAGGTGGCCCGCTCCGTGATCTCACTGCCGGTGACGGTCTCATACAGCTGTACCGCCAGGGCGCAGAACTCCGCCCGGGTGGCGGCCTGGGTGTACTTGCTCTGGAGGCACTCAGGCACGATGCCGGCGGCGACGGCTTCCTCTACCTGCGCCTTGGCCCAGTTGGAGGGCTGGTCCCCGGCGGGCTGCGGTTCAGTTGTGCCGGAGCCGCCGCGGATGGTGCCGGTGGCCGCGTCGTACACGGTACCGGGGCCGGTGTAGGTGCCCTGGTGGACCTCCATGATGTAGTAGGTGTCCGGGGCGCCGCTCCTGCCATGGAGAACACCGAGGGTCTGGCCATCCTCATTGAACCCGATGGTGATAGCAAAGCCGCCGCCGCTTCCCTCTCCTACGGAAAACTGCGGTACCACGGTGTTCTTGTTGATATCGATCACAAGAGCTTGAATAGAGCCCAACATACCGTTTACCGCTACACCATTGTTAAAGTAGCCGGTGATCTGCTGCTCCGCCGGCCTATAATACCGAAACAGCTCGTTCCCTTCCAGGTCCATCAGCACCTCGTACGATTTTTCCAAATATGAAACGCTTGGCGTGGTGTCCGTGTAGTGGACCCAGAACCGGCCCCCCTTGACCTTTCCGGGGGCGCTGATCGTATAATCTTCCCCGCCGGTGATGCCGCCGATATAGACCGGCGACTCCGGCTCCAGAGTGAGAATCTCGTTGCCCTCGGTGTCGATGAGGATGTAGTCAGGGTAGCTCCCGCCGCCCCGGTGGTCCCGGACGAAAGCGTAACCCTCGGAAAAAGTGGTGGTGCCGAAGCTAAGGCCCTCGTCACTGTCATAGTCAGACCGGTCGCCGGAGTAGAGGGTGATGACGGGCTCCCCCTGCAGATTCACCCAGCCCACAAAGTAGGTCTCCCGGTCCGCGTCGAGGTAGCCCCGGTAGGCGAGAAGACCGTCGCTGTACGCACCCTCGATACTCCCCTCCCAGCCCAGCTCGTCCAGGGAGAACGCCACTTCCCCAGTCTTGTCGATCAGCGTGTCAGAAGTGTCGTTGAGGACATAGCCGTTGTAAAAATCAGCAAGCCGCGGAAAATGTGCGCCGTTGACCTTATTGCCCGAGCTGTCGATGTAGCCGAAATTTTCCCCATCGTAGAAATGGCACATGCCGTCGTGGAAGTTGAAATACTGGGTATGATTCTCGTTGTACGTGTGCAGGATAGGCGGGTTCTCCCAGTCGGAGAAGTCGAAGAGGTTGCCATTCTCGTCCACCCAGTTCACCAGGTACCGCTTGCCGCCGGTGTAGAACCCATCCTCATCCTGGATGTCCTCCGTACGGAAAACGGTGACAAACCCCTCGTGGACGCCCCGGGGGACGCCGCCGTAGACGCTCCACCCCTCAGGGATGGGCAGCTCCTTGGCGGTGACGTACACACCGTCGCCCTGGAATACGTCGGGCATCTCAAGAAGGGTTTCCGATGCCATGACAGGTACGGCCAGCCCCAGGCACAGACAGAGAGTCAGAGCCAGATTCAGCCATCGTTTTTGTCGCTTCATACTGTTTTCCTCCTTCTAAAACTCTGCAAAGCTCTTTGCGGTGTGGAGAGACCCACTTCACCTTTACTTTACGGTGTTGTACAGCCGCAGGATGGTAAGGATGGACTGCTCTCGGGTGTAGGTGCCCTGGGGGGTGAACTGGTTGTTCCCCGTGCCGTCCATGATGCCGGCGGCCTTGACCCGGCCCACGGCGTCGCGGGCCCAGGAGGAGATGGAGGCATTGTCGGCAAAGGTGGGGGCGGCGGCGGGCAGGGGGTGGCCCATGGCGTCAGCCAGACGGACCAGAATGGTGGCGGCCTGCTCCCGGGTCAGGGTGCCGTTGGGATCGAATTTCCCGTCGCCCACGCCGTTGACCACGCCCAGCCCGGCCATTTTTTTGACATTGATATCGGTCGTATCGGAGAACGCAAGTATCTTGGTGATCGTCGTACCGGTGACAGTCTCATACAGCTCCACCGCCAGGGCGCAGAACTCGGCACGGGTGGCGGCCTGGGTGTACTTGGTCTGGAGGAAGCTGGGCACCAGGCCGGCCGCTACCGCCTCCTCTACCTGCTCCCTGGCCCAGCTGGAGGGATATTCCGGCTGCCCGCCGCCGGTGGAGGTGTAATGCACCGGCAGGTTGAAAAAGCCGGCGCTGGTGTCGAGGAAGATTTCCTCGTCATAGGTCCCGGCCGGCAGCCCGGCCTTGGGCTGGACGGTAAAGGTGGCGGATTCACCGGCATACAGCCTGCCCTTGTCGTAGGGGCTGACGATGAAAGAGTCGGCGGTGGTCTGCTCCAGAAGAATGGTGCCGTTGGAGTTGTTGGTAATGGTCACGGTTTTAACGGAGGATTCGTCGCTGCCGAAGTCCAGGCTGGTGGGGGAGATGGAGAGATATTCGTCCCAATAGTTGGCTCGCTCCACGGTGACATGGACCTGGAAGGAGAGCTCCGCGTCCGCACCGGAGTAATAGGCGTTGTTTGGGTCTTCACGAAAAGTCAGCGTCTCGGTGTACTCTCCCGGCTCCAAAGTATCTTTGGGCCAAACACTGAAAGCTACGGGTTCTCCCGGGAACAGACGTACCCTGCTGCTGTTGGTGTAAAAGTATTCAGTTGCTTCAGGAAACAGCGTAACAGTTACCTCGCTGTTGTTGGTGACGATGACTTCTCCGACACCCCCCGGCTCCTTCTCGACCACGGTGCCTAGGTCCAGGTAGCTGGGACTGGCGGTGAGGTCTATGGAATCGGGGGGGACAAGCTCGATGCGTACCGGCACCTCCAGAATCAACTCAGCGGAGTCTTTGGGATCGTCAACCAGAGCGTTCCAGGGATAGCCTCCGGCGCCGGTGACTTTGTCATAGGAGAAGTAGAGCGTGAGAGTGCGTTCATAGACTCCTACATTCCCGGCGAAGCTGCTGTTCCAGGATACCTCCAGTTGCGCGGATTCGCCGGGCTGCAGAAAATCCGAACCCTGGAATTTGTAGGTCACGCCGTTGCCGTTGGCATGCTGATAAAACCAGTAGATAGGAGCGGTTCCGGTGTTGGTGACCGTGAGATAATAGGGCGTTACGTTGAGGTCGATGTCAGAGACGGGGTAGGAGCCGAGATCGATGGAGGTGGTGCTGAGGGTCACGTCATATACCGGCTCCTCCGCCGCCGCGGCGGCGGGCAGAAGCGAGACGGCCAGTGCAAAGGCCATCAGCAGGGACAGGATTCGTTTTTTCATAAAGCGGTTCCTCCTTTTGTGTTTTATTCCAGTATAGCACACGCAAACTGGAAAACCCCTATGCAGGCTGCATAGGAATTGAGTTTTTTGCGGGCGGGAACAGGCGGCACCACCTCCGAAATATCCAAAATTAGGAATTCGATAGAGAAAAAATAAAGACCGAAACACCGCGCCTTTTTGGGAGGTGAAGAGCAAAGACAGAACAAAAATGGGCCAAAAAGGGGCTGATTGGGGCGATCCGCCCGCAGAATGATCCCAGCGATTCGGAGAAAATATGAAAATCTTACCGAAACCTTAATAAAAAGTTGTGATATGTTCATAGTTTAGCCAGCTAACACGAAAAAAATTGTAAAAAAGTCAGCAATTATGAATTTACAATAGGTGGGTTTCGTGTTAAACTATGTAGTATCGGAGCATTAAAATGGCAAGGTAGGGCCTTGTGGATCACCGCGTGCCGCAACCCCTGATTCCGACCCTGCCAAAGTTATAAGGAGGAAGAAACATCATGGCAAGAAAAATGAAGTCCATGGACGGTAATACCGCTGCGGCTCATGTGTCGTATGCCTTTACCGAAGTGGCCGGCATCTACCCCATCACGCCGTCCAGCCCCATGGCGGACAGCGTGGACCAGTGGTCCGCCGCAGGACAGAAGAACATCTTCGGCACCAAGGTGCGGGTCATTGAGATGCAGTCCGAGGCCGGCGCCGCCGGCACGGTGCACGGCTCCCTCAACGCCGGCGCCCTGACCACCACCTATACCGCTTCCCAGGGCCTGCTGCTGATGATCCCCAATATGTACAAGATCGCCGGCGAGCTGCTGCCCGCGGTGTTCCACGTCTCCGCCCGTACTGTGGCCACCCAGGCGCTGAACATCTTCGGCGACCACTCCGACGTCATGGCCTGCCGCCAGACCGGCTTTGCCATGCTGTGCGAGTCCAACCCTCAGGAGGTCATGGACCTGGGCGCGGTGGCTCATCTGGCCGCCATCAAGGGCCGGGTGCCCTTCCTGAACTTCTTCGACGGATTCCGCACCTCCCACGAGATTCAGAAGATTCAGGTGTGGGATTACGACGACCTGAAGGACATGGTGGACATGGACGCCGTGGCCGCGTTCCGCGCCCGCGCCCTCAACCCCGAGCATCCCGTCATGCGCGGCTCTCACGAGAACGGCGACATCTTCTTCCAGCACCGTGAGGCTTGCAACCGCTATTATGAGGCGGTGCCCGACATCGTCGAGGACTACATGCACCAGGTCAACGCCAAGATCGGCACCAACTACGAGCTGTTCAACTACTACGGCGCCCCCGACGCGGACCGCGTCATCATCGCCATGGGCTCCATCTGCGACGTGGCGGAGGAGGTCGTGGATTACCTCAACGCCCACGGCGAGAAGGTGGGCCTGGTGAAGGTGCGCCTGTACCGTCCTTTCCGGGCCGACAAGCTGCTGGCCGCCATTCCGGAGACCGCCAAGAAGATCGCCGTGCTGGACCGCACCAAGGAGCCCGGCGCCCAGGGCGACCCCCTGTATCTGGACGTGGTCACCGCCTTCGCCAACGCCGGCCGTCAGGCTGCCATTATCGGCGGCCGTTACGGTCTGGGTTCCAAGGATACCCCGCCCCGCAGCGTGTTCGCCGTGTATGAGGAGCTGACCAAGGAGCAGCCCAGACGCCAGTTCACCATTGGAATCGTGGACGACGTGACCAACCTCTCCCTGCCCGAGCACGACTGCCCCAACACCGCAGCCGAGGGCACCATCGAGTGCAAGTTCTGGGGTCTGGGCGGCGACGGCACCGTGGGCGCCAACAAGAACTCCATCAAGATCATCGGCGACCACACCGACAAGTATGTCCAGGCGTACTTCCAGTACGACTCCAAGAAGACCGGCGGCGTGACCATCAGCCACCTGCGCTTCGGCGATTCGCCCATCCGCGCGCCTTACTACATCAACAAGGCGGACTTCGTGGCCTGCCACGTGCCCTCCTATATCATCAAGGGCTTCCCCATGGTCCGCGACGTCAAGGACGGCGGCACCTTCCTGATCAACTGCCAGTGGAGCGATGAGGAACTGGATAAGCACATGCCCGCCGTGGCCAAGCGCTACATCGCCGAGCACAACATCCATGTCTACACCATCAACGCCATCGACCTGGCGGCGGAGATCGGCATGGGCAAGCGCACCAACACCATTCTCCAGTCCGCATTCTTCGCCCTGGCCAAGGTCATGCCCGAGGCCGAGGCCATCCAATATATGAAGGACGCCGCCACCCACTCCTACCTGAAGAAGGGCCAGGACGTGGTGGATATGAACCACAAGGCCATCGACATGGGCGCCACCGCGTTCCACAAGTTTGAGGTGCCCGCCTCCTGGAAGGACGCCAAGGACGAGACCGTGGCCGAGCACGTGGAGGGCAACGCCGCCACCGTGAAGATGGTCAAGGAGATCATGGAGCCCGTGGGCCGCATGGACGGCGACAGCCTGCCCGTCTCCGCCTTTGCCAACGGCCACGAGGACGGCACCTTCTGCCAGGGCGCTTCCGCCTATGAGAAGCGCGGCGTGGCCGTCAACGTGCCCGTCTGGAATCCCAACGGCTGTATCCAGTGCAACCAGTGTTCCTACGTCTGCCCCCACGCCACCATCCGGCCCTACGCCCTGAACGAGGCCGAGGCCCAGGCGGCTCCCGCCCAGACCAAGCTGATGAACATGACCGGCAAGCCGGAGTACAAGTTCACCATCGCCGTGTCCCCGCTGGACTGCATGGGCTGCTCGGTGTGCGTCAGCGCCTGTCTGGGCAACCAGGCCATCCTGCGCAAGAATCCGGAGGCCAAGCCCGAGGATATGGTGCTGCGCATGGTCTCCCAGGAGTCCCAGGCCGCTGAGCAGGAGGTCTTTGACTACATGGTGGCCAAGGTGGAGCCCAAGGCCGACGTGGAGAACGTGGCGACCATCAAGGGCAGCCAGTTCAAGCAGCCCCTGCTGGAGTTCTCCGGCTCCTGCGCCGGCTGCGCCGAGACCGCCTATGCCCGCCTGGTCACCCAGGTCTGCGGCGACCGTATGTATATTTCCAACGCCACCGGCTGTTCCTCCATCTGGGGCGGCCCGGCTGCCACCTCCCCCTACACCGTCAACAAGGAGGGCAAGGGTCCCGCTTGGGCCAACTCCCTGTTCGAGGACAACGCCGAGCACGGCCTGGGCCTGTACTACGGCCAGAAGGCGGTCCGCGACCAGCTGGCCCAGATGACCCGCGACCTGATTGCCGTGCCCTACTGTGACGCGGCCGTGAAGGAGGCCGGCCAGAAGTGGCTGGATACCATGGACGACGGTGCGGCCAACGCCCCCGCCACGAAGGCCTATGTCGCCGCGCTGGAGGACGGCCTGATGAGCGTGGATGGCCTGCTTGCCTTTGCCGGCAGCGACGCCGCCAAGGCCGCGCTTGGCGATAAGCAGCCCGAGATGCTGGCCCATGCTCAGAGCCTGAAGGCCGCGGGCGCTGCCTACTGCGACTGTGAGGCCTGCACGCTGGCGGCTGAGATTCTGGCCAAGAAGGAATTCCTGGCCAAGAAGTCCGTATGGATCTTCGGCGGCGACGGCTGGGCCTACGACATCGGCTTCGGCGGCCTGGACCATGTGCTGGCGACCGGCGAGGACGTGAACGTGTTCGTGTTCGACACCGAGGTGTATTCCAACACCGGCGGCCAGGCCTCCAAGGCCACCAACTTCGGCGCGGTGGCGCAGTTCGCTGCGGCCGGCAAATCCACTGCCAAGAAGTCCCTGGCGGAGATCGCCATGCAGTACGGCTACGTGTACGTGGCCCAGGTGGCCATGGGCGCCAACCCCAACCAGACCCTCAAGGCCATCAACGAGGCCGAGGCCTACCACGGACCCTCCCTCATCATCGGCTACGCCCCCTGCGAGATGCACTCCATCAAGGGCGGCATGGCCAACTGCCAGATCGAGATGAAGAAGGCAGTGGACTGCGGCTACTGGAACCTGTTCCGCTTCAACCCCGAGGCCAAGAAGGAGGGCAAGAACCCCTTCACCCTGGATTCCAAGGCCCCGGCCGGCGGCTATCAGGAGTTCCTGATGAACGAGGCCCGTTACTCCTCCCTGACCCGGTCCTTCCCGGAGCGCGCGAAGGAGCTCTTCGCCGAAAACGAGGAGTCCGCCAAGGAGCGTTACGAGCACCTGGTCCGTCTGCAGGAGCTGTACAAGTAAGAAACACGCATCGGACCCCCGGGCGCATAAGCGCCCGGGGGTCGGTTTCGTGGCGGACTCCTCGGCCCCGCCGGAGGGCGGGGCGGCGCTTGCGCCGTACAAGAATTTGCGGAGCAAATCTTGGCGGAGGCGGAATTGACTTCCGCCGAGCAGAAAAGAGAAGGGGGTCCCCGGGAAACGGTTGTTTCCCGGGGCGGTCCGCCAAGGAGCGTTACGAGCATCTGGTCCGTCTGCAGGAGCTGTACAAGTAAGAAACACGCATCTGACCCCCGGGCGCTTATGCGCCCGGGGGTCGTTTTCGTGACGGACTCCTCTTGAAACTTTTCCTGTTTATGGTACAATAAAGTACCGACCACAATCAGATGCGGTGTTGTGGGCGAGATTGCCCGGAGGAGGGAGCTGGAATGGCAAAACGACTGGACCCCAGGGCCGGGCTTTGCATTCTGATCGCATTGTGCGTCCTGCTGGGCGCCGGCTGCCTGTATCTCTGGACGGGACAAAGGGGGGTGGAGGGGAAACTCTCCGATGCTCTGAGCGATTCCTTTGTGTGTGTGGATACCACATTTGAACGGATCTGCGGGGAGCAGGAGCCCTCTGTATGGGACATGCAGGAATTGAAGACGGCCGTGGACCAGCTGTGCGGCCAGCTGCAGCTGCTCTATCACGCGGAGGCGGTGGAGGATCACCTGGACATGGCATATGCCTACAATATGTTTATGAGGCTTTCCGCCTATCTGCAGGAGGCCATTGAGGCTTCCGTACAGGCAGGCTCCCCGCCCCCAGCTTTGCATGAGGAACTGGACTCCATCTATGACCTGATGCAGTCGACCGGCAATGTGATGAATGCCGCGAAAGCGCTGGAGGAAAGTCCGCTGTTAGGCCCAGATTATTTTTAGAGGGAAATAATCGGAAGGAGCGCCGCAGATCTGCACGCTGCGGCGCTCCTTTTTTACGGTACGGCCCTCGCGGGACGCTGGTTTACCGCTGTCCCAGGGTGCGGCAGCCGCCGATGGTGGAATTGCGGTTGGAGCTGTTGCTGCCGTTCATGGAGGAGCCGTTCATATTGCTGTTGGGGATGGTGGGCCCCATGGAGGAGGGGGAAGTGGCGTTGCCGGAGAGCCCCCGGCCGGTGGCGCGCATGTCGCTGGGCTGAATCGTCTGGGCGCCTTCCGGACGGAGAATTCCACTGAGATAGCCGGGGTTGAGAATCCCGCTGGAGTATTCGCCGCTGAGCAGGTCCTCCAGACTGGGCTCGAAGCCGGGCGGGAAAAACGCGACGAATTTCAGGGAGAAAATATCGCAGACCTGGAAGGTGTGGTAATTCTCGTCATAGATGACCACAAAGCCCCGGCCCACGGAGTAGAGAATCCCCACCCGGCGGACGATAGAGGATACGCCGATGAGGAAATCGGCCATGACGAATTTTCCCAGGTTCTCAGACAGAAGCTGCTGCATGGAGCCCTGCATACCCGGCGTATCAAACTCGCCGGCGGGCTCCGCAGGTACGTTGATTCCGCCATTCTCCTGAATGGCGTTGAGATTGACGGCGGCGGGGCCGTCTGGATAAAATTGGGGCATAAAATGGGTCTCCTTTCCCAAGAAAATATGTAGCGTCAGGTTTCCGCGTAATAGCTGGTGGGATTGTAGAAGCAGTGGTCCCCGATGCGCAGGACAAATTCGCCTACCCGGGAGGGGAAATTGGTGCGGCACTGGGCGCTGTACGGATTGAAAAACCACAGGGCAAAGCCCAGACCGTCCAGACGGTTGCCGGCCATGGCCCACTCGGCGATAGCATAGTGCTCCGCTTCGGGCCGCATATTGTACACGTTCTGCATATTGTAGACTCCATCCACGGTCTCCATGGCGCAGACGAACTGATAGCGCTGAAACACCACCTGGTTCACGGTGTGGTAGCGGCCGTATTCGCCATAGTCAATGTTGACCCGGTTCATGACCACGCAGGCCACTGCCTTCATTCCGTTGTCTCCCTCGCCGCCGGCCTCGCACTGGACAATGCGGGCCAGCAGCTCCAAGTCAGAATAAGCCATCTGTTTGTTGATACCTCCTCGATCGGGCCGTCAGGTGTTGGCCGCACTGGATGAATCGCGCCGCACGGCATTGAGGTCGCACAGACGAATCAGGGCGGCCAGCAGGACCAGAAAGCTGGCCAGCGCATTCTTCTGCGCGGAGCGCACTTCCACCGCTCCCTCCGCCTGGGCGCAGGCACACTGGGACGCCGCGAAAAAATAGCCCAGGGCGCCCACAACCAGGGCGCTGCTCCCGGCGCGGAGAGGGAACACATCCGGCGCCGCACCTGTCTCGCCGCGCAGGGTCCGGCATATCCCATCCCGCTGGAGCACCAGCACCTGATAGGAGAGCAGAACGCCGGCCAGAAGCAGCAGAAGAAACCCGCGGGAGGTCTCCAGCGCCTTCAGCTCCGGGCACAGGACGCCGGTATTCGTTTCCGCCAGGGTCATCACCTCCAGACCGGGCCCGCGCAGCGCCAAAGGGTGACGGGCGGGATACTGGATACACCGCTTTCCCAGCCACCCTGCTTTATCTTATGTAGAAGAAGAAAAAACGCCACACAGCAGCGGAATTTCTGCACCAAGGCAGGAAAAACGATGGATTTGGAGTTTGAAAACAATAGAGATCCTGCTCTGGAAAGCTTATCCGTTTTGTGCTATACTAGATTCTGAAATCCGTCCAGGGAATGACGCGGAGAAGGGAAAAGGGGGACGCACGATGGACGAAAGACGGATTCAGAGAAGACTGAAGCGAATCACGGTGATCGTGGTGCTGGTGAGCGCCCTGATTCTGATGGGCGGCAGCTTCGTGGCAAGCTCTCTGAACAACATCCAGGCGGACGCCATGAATACCCAGATGCAGACCGAGGCGGAGGAATACCGGACCTACATCCTCCGGCAGATCGACGGCGATCTCCAGACCTTATACACGCTGGCCAGTTATCTGGAGTTCAGCGAAACCCTTAACCAGGAGCAGTTTGCCAAAGGATTGTATGAATCCAACAATCAGAACGACTTTGTCCGTATGGCCTATTTCCCATTAGGGAAGGCTGGTATTCGGGTGACCGCCGAGCTGAGCATTGAGACCAACGTAACGGTAGATAGCCTGAGTGAGACCATGCAGCGTGTTATCCGAGCCGCCTGGGAAGGGGAAAGCGGAATCTCCCGAATCTATCACGACAGCCAACTGGATGAGGACGTTTACGGCTATGGCGTCCCAGTCTATGAGAATGGGATCGTGGTCGGTGCGCTGGTCGCTAGTCACAGTACTCAGCTTTTGGTGGACATCCTTGCCAACGCCACGGTGCTCAATGGACAGGGCTATATCCACCTGATCGGGCAGGAGGGAAGATTTCTGGTCCGCTCCCAGCAGCGGGTGGTGCAGGAATTTACTTCAAGTATTTATGACGGGAGCTATTTTACGGAAGAGAACAAAACTTATATGCAGGAACTCATGGCCCAGAATGAGAGCGGCTTCGCTTCCTTTCGGTATGAGGGAGAGACCTACCAGGTCTTTCTGGAGCCAGTGGGAGTCAACGGCTGGTATTTGTTTTGTGTGAATACGGCTCAGGGAATCAATGGGCCGATGAATCAAATTCTGGTGGTCACGCGGATCACCTTCCTTGGAATCCTGTTGCTGGCGGTGGTTTTGATCTTTTACGGTTACCGTCAGATGCGCCGCTACAACAAGGAGCTGCTCCAAGCGGCCTACCGGGATTCGCTGACCGGAGCCTATAATCTGGCTCGATTCACCCAGCTGCTGGACGAGGAAACGGAGCGGCTCGATCACGGGAGCGTGCTGGCGCTGAATCTCCGGCAGTTCAAGTTTTTCAATGAGATTTTTGGCCGTGAACAGGCCGACCAGATGCTGTGCCACATCAAGCAGGTGCTGGACGAGGCGATGGGGGAGGGAGAATTTTTCTGCCGGGACACGGCGGATTCCTTCTACCTGTTCCTGCGGGAGGAGGACCGGGAGACGATTCGCCAGCGGCTGGCGGCCATTTACGCCGGTGTGACCGAGCGGGAGTTCCAGGACAGCAACCGCAACTATAAGCTGCTGATGTACTGCGGAATCGCAGGGAAGCGGACCGATCAGGGGGAGCGGCGGACCGCGGACCGAATGATGACCGACGCGCTGTTTGCGCTGGCCAAGGCGCGGGAGAACGGGCAGGACAGCATTTGGTTCTACGACGAGCAGCTGCACAAAAAGGAGCAGCTGGAAAATTATGTGGAGAGCCACATGCATCAGGCGCTCCAGAACGGGGAGTTCAAGCTTTACCTGCAGCCGAAAATGGACTTAAAACGCGGGGTGCTGGGCGGTGCGGAGGCACTGGTGCGCTGGATCACCGGCGAGGGGAAGATGGTGTACCCCGACCAGTTTATCCCCCAATTTGAGCGCAACGGGTTTTGTGTGCAGCTGGATCTCTATATGGTGGAGCAGGTGTGCCGACAGCTGCGCGCCTGGCTGGATGCGGGGCTGGAGCCGATCCCCCTGTCGGTCAACCAGTCCAAGCTGCTGTTTTATGAGGCGGACTATATCCGGACGCTGAGCGGACTGGTGGACCGTTACGGGATTCCGGCCCAGCTGATTACGCTGGAGATTTTAGAGGGATTGGCGCTGGAGCGGGCGGAGGAATTGAACGCCAAGATCGCTCAGCTTCAGGCAAGAGGCTTCCGAATCTCGCTGGACGACTTCGGAAGCGGATACTCCTCTCTGAATACTCTGGGCAGCCTGAACATCGACGAGCTGAAGCTGGACCGGGCCTTCCTGCTGGAGGCCTCCAACGAGGCCAGCCCGCGGCACCGCATCATCATGGAACAGATCGTGCAGCTGACCAAGCAGCTGCAGATCTCCACCGTGGTAGAGGGCGTGGAAACGGCGGAGAACGAGCGGTTTATCCAGGCACTGGGCTGCGATTTCGGCCAGGGCTACTATTACAGCCGGCCCATCAGCGCGGAGACCTTCGACCAGACCTATATGCAGACCAAACCGGACACGGCCGCGCCTTGACAAGGGGGAAGGTTTGCCGGATAATAGAGCCGATACTACGCAGAATACGGCAAAAGGAGCGAGTGCCATGAAACAGTGTATGGACGCGGACAATCTGCACCGGCGGCTGAAAAAGATCATCGGACAGGTACAGGCCATTGACCGCATGGTAGACGAGGACGTGCCCTGCGAGGACGTTCTGGCGCAGATCAACGCGGCAAAATCCGCCCTGCATAAGTGCGGCCAGGTGGTGCTGGAGGGGCACATCAAGCACTGCGTCCGGGACGGAATCGAGCACGGTGACGCCGATCAGACCATCGCCAGCTTTACCAAGGCGGTGGAGCGGTTTTCCAATATGAGCTGAGGAATGCTTTTCCCGCACGGAAGGGTTCGGAACCTGTTTCGCGGTATCCGGCAGCGGGAGTCCAGGCAACAGGGCGGCTGTCCGATTTGGATGGCCGCCCTGTTTTGATTCCCACTTGACAACCTATACCCCTATGGGTATAATAGCGGCAAAGAACCTTGTGAGAGGGGGAGAAACATGAAGAAGCTGGAAGCCCTTTTGGAGTGGGGCGGTGTCAAGCGGGACGTGACGTTTCTGGTTCTGTCCGGCCTGGCGCTGCTGGCCAGCATCCTGTTTGGGGAGCGGGCGGCAGTGGACCCGGCCTGGGTGGCCATTTTTCTCTGCGGCGTGCCCATTATTCTGGAAGCCATCATTGGGCTGGTGACGGCCTTTGACATCAAGGCGGACGTACTGGTGTCCATTGCGCTGATTGCCTCGGTGGTCATTGGGGAGGACTTCGCCGCCGGTGAAGTGGCGTTCATCATGCAGCTGGGGGCCCTGCTGGAGGACCTGACCGTGGCCCGGGCCCGGGCGGGAATCGAAAAGCTGGTCCGCCTGACACCCCGCACCGCACGCCGGGTGGGGGAGACCGGAGAAGAGATCATTCCGGCGGAGCAGGTACAGGTGGGAGACCGGATTCGGGTCCTGCCGGGGGAGACCATCCCGGTGGACGGCGTGATCGAATGCGGCCAGACCTCCATCGACCAGGCGGTCATGACCGGAGAGTCCCTGCCCGTGGACAAGGGACCGGGGGAGGAGGTCTCCAGCGGAACCGTGAATCAGTTCGGGGCGTTTGATCTGGTGGCGGCGAAAGTAGGGGAGGACAGCTCTATCCAGCGCATGATCCGCCTGGTGCAGTCGGCGGACGCGGGCAAGGCCAAAATTGTGGGAATTGCGGACCGCTGGGCCACCTGGATCGTGGTGGCCGCCCTGAGCGCGGCTCTGGTGACAGGGCTGGTCACCGGAGAGATCATCCGGGCAGTCACGATTTTGGTGGTGTTCTGTCCCTGTGCCCTGGTGCTGGCCACGCCCACCGCCATCATGGCGGCCATCGGCAACGCCACGAAGCACGGCTTCCTGGTGCGGGAGGGAGACGCGCTGGAGCGCCTGGCCGGCGTATCCGCCGTAGCCTTTGACAAGACCGGCACCCTGACCTACGGCACGCCGCAGGTGACGGCGGTATGCAGCCTGACGGACGGCGTGAAGGAGGAGAAACTCTATGCTCTGGCGGCGGCGGCCGAGGCCCGGTCGGAGCATCCCTTGGGCAAAGCAATCGTGCGGGGGTATCAGCAAGCCTATGGGACCCAGCCGCCGGAGGCGGAGCAGTTTCAAATGCTGCCGGGCCGCGGTGTGCGGGCGGTAGCAGCGGGAAAAACCGTGGCCGCAGGCAATCCAAAGTTGTTTGCGGAGCAGGGCGTTCCCATCTCTCAGGAGGCGGAGCAGAGCATACAGCCCTTTTTGGAGCAGGGGTGTACGGTGATCTATCTGATGGTGGACGGCGCATTGCAGGGCTTTTTGGCCCTGGCTGACACCCTGCGGGAGAATGCGGCGGACACCATTCAGGGCGTGCAGGCGGCCGGCGTAGCGGCGGTACTGCTGACCGGCGACCACGCGAGCGCGGCAAACACCATCGCCCGGCGTCTGGGCATCCGGGAGGTCCATGCGAACTGCCTGCCGGAGGATAAGCTCCGCTGGATCGAAGCCTATGAGAAGGAGGGCCGGCCGGTGTGCATGATCGGCGACGGCATCAACGATGCGCCGGCCCTGAAGCGGGCCCGGGTGGGAATTGCCATGGGCGGCGTGGGCAGCGACATCGCGGTGGACGCGGCAGACATCGCCCTGGTCAACGATGACATCAAGGAGCTGCCCCACCTGCTGCGGCTGGCCCGGCGCATGATGACGACCATCCGCTGCAATCTGGCCTTTTCCATGACGCTGAACCTGGTAGCGGTGATTCTGGCCATGACCGGAATCTTGAATCCGGTGGTGGGGGCCCTGGTCCATAATGCGGGCTCGGTACTGGTCATTCTCAACTCCGCCCTGCTGCTGCGCTGGCGGAGGCGCTGACCGGCCCGGCTTCCGGTTTAGAGGGGGGCGGAACGCGCAGGCCGCTTGCACTCAATCCTCCTGTCTGATATACTGGGGAAAATCGCGGGAGGTGACGGCATGAAGCGGACGGGCGGAAGACGGGTGTGCTGGGTCCTGTTTCTGATCTACTGTGCCGCGCTGGCCTGGCTGCTTTTTGGCCGGGCGCCCTTCAACGTGGGCGGGACCTATTGGGAACAGGTGGCCATGAACCTGAACCTGCGCCCCCTATACACCATCCAGGGCTACTGGCGCATTGCGACCGGACAGGGCAATCCCTACCTGATCCGCCACGCCTTTATTAACCTGGCGGGCAATGTGGCAGCCTTTGTCCCTCTGGGCTTTTTCCTGCCCTGGCTGTTTCGCAGGTTGAGCCCCTTCTTCCCGTTTCTGGGCTGCACCGTTCTGATCATTCTGGTCGTTGAGCTGGTCCAGCTGTTCACCCTGGTAGGCAGCTGCGATGTGGACGATCTGCTTCTCAATCTGCCCGGCGCTCTGCTGGGCTGGGCCGCCGCCCGGCTCATCCTCTGGTGCAGGGCCCGGCGAGGACCGTCCAGTTCCCACAGAAACATAGCGGCAGAATAAGATAAGCCCCTGGACCGGTTGGTCCAGGGGCGTTTTGCATCAGGGAACGGCTCAGCCAAATTTTGCGCCGCCGAATTCCAGCAGACGCAGGGATTTGTTGCGGTCGGCGGTCCATTGGATGGACCAGGCGGAGGCGAACAGCAGAAGCTGATTGCCCTTGTAATCCTCCACCAGCTTGGCGTCGGAGGGCAGGGTGAGCTCGTCCTCCCGCAGGGGAGCGTCTCCGTCGTGCTCCACCCAGCGCAGATACTCGTAGGGCAGGCCCTCCACGTACAGATCCACCCCGTACTCATTCTTGAGACGGTATTCCAGCACGTCAAACTGCAGGGTGCCCACCACGCCCACTATGACCTCCTCCATGCCGGAATAGGGGGTCTTGAAGATCTGAATCGCACCCTCCTGGGCGATCTGCTCCACACCCTTGAGGAACTGCTTGCGCTTCATGGTATCCAGCGGCCGTACCCGCTGGAAATGCTCCGGCGCAAAGGTGGGGATGGGATCGAAGGTGAACTTCTTGCCGGGCATGCACAGGGTGTCGCCGATGGAGAAGATGCCGGGATCAAACACGCCGATGATGTCGCCGGCATAGGCCTCGTCGATGATCTCACGCTCGGCGGCCATGAGCTGCTGGGGCTGGGAGAGCTTGATTTTCTTGCCGCCCTGCATGTGATAGACCTCCCGGTCCTTCTCGAACTTGCCGGAGCAGATGCGCAGGAAGGCGATGCGGTCCCGGTGGGCTTTGTTCATGTTGGCCTGGATCTTGAACACAAAGGCGGAGAAATCGTCCTCCACCGGGTCGATGAGTCCGGCGGTGGAGTTGCGGGGCAGGGGCGGCGGCGTCATGCGCAGGAAGTTCTCCAGGAAAGGCTCCACGCCGAAGTTGGTCAGGGCGGAGCCGAAGAACACGGGGGAGAGCTTGCCGTGGCGCACCCGCTCCATGTCAAAGGCGCAGGAGGCGCCGTCCAGCAGCTCGATGTCGTCGGAGAGCTGCTGGTGGAGCTTGGCGCCGATCAGATCGTCCAGGTTGGGATCGTCCAGCTCCACCTCGGTGGCGGTGGCCATTTTAGCCCCGCCATGGCCGGTGAAGTGGATGATGGCCTTCTTGTCCCGGTCGTAGACGCCTTTGAATTCCTTGCCGCAGCCGATGGGCCAGTTGACGGCATAGGTGTCGATGCCCAGCTCCTTTTCCAGCTCCTCGCACAGCTCAAAGGGGTCCCGGGCCTCCCGGTCCATTTTGTTGATAAAGGTGAAGATGGGAATGTCCCGCAGGGCGCACACCTTGAACAGCTTGCGGGTCTGAGCCTCCACGCCCTTGGCCGCGTCGATGACCATGACGGCGGAGTCGGCCGCCATCAGGGTGCGGTAGGTGTCCTCAGAGAAGTCCTGGTGGCCAGGGGTATCCAGAATGTTGATGCAGAAGCCCTCGTACTGGAACTGCATGACCGACGAGGTGACCGAGATTCCGCGCTGCTTTTCAATCTCCATCCAGTCGGAGGTGGCGGCGCGGGAATTTTTTTTGCCCTTGACGATACCCGCCTGGGCGATGGCTCCTCCGTAGAGCAGGAATTTTTCGGTCAGCGTGGTTTTGCCGGCGTCCGGGTGGGAGATGATGGCGAAGGTGCGCCGGCGGTTGATTTCGTTGGTAAATTGAGACAAAGGAAAAACCTCCAAATGATCAGATAGGCCGCCATCATCTCCCACCGCGCCGGGTGGCGCGTGAATTCGAAGCGACAGCGGAGAATTCACGGAGGGCGAATTCACTTCGCCCGAGGAGATCAATCACCGGGGACCCCGGGATGCCCGCAGGCGTTCTGGGGGAAGGATGGCGAAGGTGCGCCGGCGGTTGATTTCATTGGTAAATTGAGACAAAGGAAAAACCTCCAAGAGAATGAAGAATGAACAATTAAGAATTAAGAATGGGCGGGGATGCAGAAATGAGCGGGATCGCCGCTTCAGGTGGGACTGATCAGAGCCTGCACGCCGAAGAAAATCAGCACCAGCGCGCCCAGCGCGATTCGATACCAGCCGAAGGGCTTGAAGTCGTGCTTCTTCACAAAGTCCATCAGGAAGCGGATGCACAGCAGCGACACCACGAAGGCCACCACAAAGCCCACCAGCAGAATGGCAAATTCCTCGCCGGTGAACAGCGCCTGCCCGGCGCTCAGCTTGTCGGCAAAGAAGCTGCCCAGCTTCAGCACGCTGACGCCCACCATGGTGGGAATCGCCAGGAAGAAGGAGAACTCGGCGGCTACGGGACGGGCACAGCCCAGAAGAATCGCGCCCAGGATGGTGGCCCCGGAGCGGGAAGTGCCGGGGATGATGGACAGGGCCTGGAACAGGCCGATGAACAGGGCGGTCTGCCAGGAGAGTTCGTCAGTACGGCGGATGGTGGGCGTGCGGCGGCGGTTCTCGATGAGCAGGAACCCGACGCCGTAGACGATCAGCGCGGCGGCCACGACCCAGGGATTCATCAGGTGTTCGTCCATCCAGTCGTTCAGCGGCAGGCCGATTACAGCGGAGGGGATACAGGCCAGAATCACCTTGCCCCACAGGGTCCAGGTCTTATTTTTTTGCAGGGGAGACTTGCGGCGGGAGAAGGGGTTGAGCTTATGGAAAAACAGCACCAGCACCGCCAGGATGGCGCCCAGCTGGATGACATAGCGGTACATATCCATAAACTCGGTGGAGACGTTGAGGTGCAAAAATTCATCCACCAGAATCAGGTGGCCGGTGGAACTGATGGGCAGCCATTCGGTGATGCCCTCCACCACGCCGAGGAACACGGACTTGAGCAGTTCCAGAATCAACATAGCAGAACTCCTTTCGGGCGATCGGACAGGGATGCGTCTGGGAGAGACGTGCTTGTAAGAAAGGTATCCGCTTTGCCGCCGGGATAGAACAGGCACTGGGCGAAAAAGGAGATACAGGACAATATTACAGTATAGCATAGGAACCGCATCGGAACAAGTAAAAACCGCCGGTATGGCGAGAATTTTGGAAAAAGAGGAACCCGCCGTCCGTCTGGAGCAGACGGACGGCGGGTTGCTTTTGTCCAGGAGAAGAAGGAATGAAAAAAGCGGCGGGACAAAAAATCCCACCGCCAAAAGGCCGAACAGGCCGGAATCCGTCAGGGCAGACGGTCCAAAACCGCGTCGGTCAAATGGAGTGGGGATAACGCAAACGAGTTGAATTCACAGACCAGATCCTCGACAAAGCGGCGGTCAGCAGAAAGATCAGGGAGCGCGGCTACCGTGTGTGTGCCGTCCGAATCGACTTGGCAGGCCAGAATTCCATAGGTGATGACGTCCGCCTGCTCCGGGCAGGGAGCGGACGCAACACGGTATTCCACCAGAACCGGCAAAGATTCGGTGGTCGGAATCCGGGTGTCGCGGTTCCGGGACGGGGCAGCATTGTGAACATGCGCAAGCTCTGAAATCTCCATGGGTTCTCTCTCCTCCTCAATCTTCTGGTGGCGCAGGAACGCCAACCGAGATTATTATACTACACATAAAAGTAAAAATCGAGAAGAAATAGAATAAAATAGGATAAAATACAAAAAAAGAAAAATGCTCGTCGAGCGAACAAAAAGCAGCGGAGAAAAGAAGCATATCAGGGGAAGTGCGGCCGCGCGGCATAAAAAAGACAGCAGAAAGAATTCCGCTGTCCCAAAGAGTCCGGCATAAAATACTTGGCTGGTCCCAGATACAGACAGCCAAGGCGGCCTGCGCCAGATAAAACAAAAAACCCCGAAACCGTACAGGCTTCGGGGTTTTCGGCTGGTGGACGATACAAGACTCGAACTTGTGACCTCCCGCACGTCAAGCGGATGCTCATACCAGCTGAGCTAATCGTCCATTTTGAAGAGCCGTGAATTATTATAACCGGATACCACGCCTCTTGTCAAGCTTTTTTTTCAATGATATACTAAAAAAGAAAACTGGCCGGGCTCCGGCGCGGTGAAATGAGGTTATGGCATGATTTATCAGAGCATTCCGCTGACAGAAGTGAATGAAAGACTGCCGCAGGGAAAGACTGCGCGAACGCGGCTGCGTGTCTATGCGCGGCCGGAGAAAGGCCTGCTGGCGGATGGGGACCGCTGGGCAGTGGTGATCTGCCCCGGCGGCGGCTACGGCCTGACCGCCCCGACAGAGGGGGAGCCGGTGGCGCTGGCCTTTTTGGCCGCTGGTGTTCAGGCCTTTGTGCTGGATTACAGCGTGGCGCCCGACCGCTGGCCCCAGTCCTTTCTGGAAGCGGCATCCGCTGTGGCCTGGGTGCGTGCCCATGCGGCGGACTATGGTGTGGCGCCCGATCGGATCGCCGTGTGCGGATTTTCCGCAGGCGGACATCTGGCGGGCTGTGTGGCCGGTCTGTGGCAGCATCCGGTGCTGCGGGAGCAGTTGGCGCTGGCGCCGGAGCAGGTCCGTCCGGACGCGGCGATTTTGTGCTATCCGGTCATCACGGCCGAAGGTCCCTATGCCAGCCAGAAAAGCTTTGCCAACCTGTTGGGCGAGGGTATGCCCATCCCGGCGGAGCTCTCCCTGGAAAAGCAGGTGACGGCGGAGCATCCCAGGACTTTCCTGTGGGCCACGGTGTCCGACGGTTCGGTGCCGGTGGAAAATACCATGTCCTATGCCGCCGCCCTGCGGGCCAAGGGTGTGCCGTTTGAGCTGCACCTCTATGCAGACGGCCCTCACGCCATGGGGCTGGCCACGGAGGAGACCGCCTGGAAGCCGGAGTATGTGAACCCGCACGCCGCTTCCTGGCACAAGCTGTGCGTGGAGTGGCTCAAAGAAAAGCGGTGAGCCGCCGCGCACCGGGGAACCGGAGGTGTCCGGCCCCAGGATAAGAAGCGGAAAGGAACGATTTTTATGAAAACGGCGCTGATTACTGGCGCTTCCCGCGGAATTGGGGCAGCCACGGCCCGGGAACTGGCCAGGCAGGGCTGTGCTGTGGCGATCCACTACCATCAATCTGAGGAACGGGCGCAGGCCCTGGCGGAAGAGCTGACCGAAGGGGGGGCACAGGTCATGCTGGTGAACGCCGATGTGGCCGATCGGACACAGGTTCGGCGCATGGTTGACAATGTGTTGGATAAATTTTGTCAACTTGACATTTTGGTATGCAACGCAGGAATTTCTAAAATGGGATTGCTGAGCGATTTGACGGAGGAGGAGTGGCGCCGTTTGTTCGCGGTGAATGTGGATGGCGTATTCCACTGCTGCCAGGCGGTCCTGCCCCATTTCATCCATCGGAAGACGGGGAAGATTGTGACGGTTTCCTCCATGTGGGGGCAGGTGGGCGCTTCCTGTGAGGCCGCCTATTCCGCCACAAAGGCCGCTGTGATCGGCCTGACCCGGGCGCTGGCCAAGGAGCTTGGCCCCTCCGGAATTGCGGTCAACTGCGTCGCGCCTGGGGTCATTGATACAGAGATGAATGGCGCCCTAACCGCGCAAGACCTTGCGGCGCTAAGGGAAGAGACTCCGCTGGGCCGCATTGGACGGCCGGAGGACGTGGCCCGGGCCATCGCATTTTTGACGTCGGATGGGGCGGATTTTGTGACGGGGCAGGTGCTCCCGGTGAACGGCGGATTTGTGATATAACGATATGGTTTTGGCTGTTCGATGCGGAATGACAAAGTGCGCCTCCTTGGGGTTGTGCAGATTTACGGTTGACATTTCTGGCGTGGGACGATATAATTGTCAACAACCTTAAAGGAGGTATTGATGGATCATGAAAATGAAAAAGATTCTTGCTCTGACCATGACCGGCGCGCTGGGCCTCAGCCTGCTGGCCGGCTGTGGGAACGGCGACAGCACAGGCAGCACTGCTCCGGACACCAACAGCACCGCTCCGGTCAGCAGCAATTCCGGTGATGACAGCGCGGCGGGTACTGCTGGCGGCACCTTCAAGCTCGGCGTGATCGGCCCCCTGACCGGCGGCGCGGCGATTTACGGCACCGCTGTGGCCAACGCGGCTCAGATCGCTGTGGATGAGATCAACGCTCTGGGCGGCGAGATTCAATTCGAGCTTAAGGCCGAGGACGACGTGAACGACGCCGAGACTTCGGTCAACGCCTACAACACCCTGATGGACTGGGGTATGCAGATCCTGGTGGGCACCGTTACCACCACCCCCGCTCTGGCTGTGGTGCCCTACGCCTATGAGGATCGGGTGTTCACCCTGACCCCCTCCGGCTCCGGCGACGACGTCATTGAGGGCAATGACAACGTTTACCAGGTGTGCTTCACCGACTCCAACCAGGGCAGCCGCTCCGCCCAGTACATCAACGAGAACTTCCCCGATGCCAAGATCGCCATTATCTACAAGAACGACGACCAGTACTCCCAGGGCATCCGGGACAACTTCGTGGCCGAGGCTGAGAGCCGCGGTATGGAAGTGGTCTACGAGGGCACCTTCAACGAGTCCAGCCAGACCGACTTCAACAACCAGCTGACCGCTGCCCAGTCGGCCGGCGCGGATATGCTGTTCCTGCCCATCTACTACACCCCCGCTTCCGTCATCCTGACCCAGGCCAACGCCATGGGCTACACCCCCACCTTCTTCGGTGTGGACGGCATGGACGGCATCCTCACCGCCGACGGCTTTGACGCCTCCCTGGCGGAGGGCGTCTACCTGCTGACTCCCTTCTCCGCCGACGCGGAGGACGAGGCCACTCAGGCTTTCGTGGCCGAGTACCAGAGCCGCTACGGCGAGACGCCCAACCAGTTCGCGGCTGACGCCTACGACGCGGTGTACATCATTTATGAGGCCATCCAGGCTGCCGGCGTCACTGCCGACATGTCCAATGAGGAGATCTGCGACGCGCTGATCGCCGCCATGGGCGAGCTGTCCGTCGTCGGTCTGACCAGCGCCGGGTCCGAGATGACCTGGGACGAAAACGGCGCCGTCAGCAAAGACCCCGCCGCCGTCATCATCGAGAACGGCGTGTATGTGACGCCCTGATTTTAAGGGAAGAACCATAAGAAAGAAAACAGGGAAGGCTGCCGGGATCGCCCCGGCAGCCACCCTGTGTTTCTGTGGCAGAAACCATGGCGGACCGCTTCTGGTATGGTCCGCCATGGTTCCTGCCGCAGAAAAGGAAACGAGAGGTGTGAGAGCGAATGGAATTTCTATCCTACCTGATCAACGGAATCAGCTTGGGCAGTATTTACGCCATAATCGCCCTGGGCTACACCATGGTGTATGGCATCGCCAAGATGCTCAACTTCGCCCACGGCGACGTCATCATGATCGGCGGCTATGTGGCCTTTTACGCCATGAGCTTTGCCAGCGGGAGCTTACTGGGGGAGGACCCCTCGGCCCTGGCCTCCGGCCTGTCTACCGTGGTGTGCGTGATTCTGGCTATGATCGTGTGTACCGTGCTGGGCGTGATCATCGAGGGCCTGGCCTACCGGCCCCTGCGCCAGGCGGGCAGTCTGGCGGTACTGATTACCGCCATCGGCGTCAGCTACTTTTTGCAGAACGCGGCTCAGCTGCTCTTTGGGGCCAACCCCAAGAACTTTACCCCGGTGGTGAGCGGCCAGCTGACCTTCTTTGACGGACGGCTGCGGATCTCCAATGTGGCGCTGCTGACTGTGGTGGCCTGTATCATCATTATGGTGGCGCTGACCACGTTTACGGGAAAGAGCAAGATGGGCAAGGCCATGCGCGCCTGCTCCGAGGACCGGGGCGCGGCCCAGCTGATGGGAATCAATGTCAACCGGACCATCTCCATGACTTTTGCCATCGGCTCGGCGCTGGCGGCGGTTGCGGGCGTGCTGCTGTGCTCCTATTCTCCGGTGCTCCAGCCTACCACCGGCTCCATGCCCGGCATCAAGGCGTTTACCGCCGCTGTGTTCGGTGGAATCGGCTCCATTCCCGGGGCCTTCCTGGGCGGTCTGCTGCTGGGCATTATCGAGGCCATGGCGCAGGCCTATATCTCCACGCAGCTGTCCAATGCCATTTTGTTCGCGGTGCTGATCGTCGTGCTGCTGGTCAAGCCGTCCGGCCTGCTGGGCAAGTACGTGCCAGAGAAAGTGTGAGGTGGCCGGGATGAAACATTACTTCAAAACCATGAAAACGGTGACCAAGGTGGATTACGCCACCTATGCCGGCGTGATTCTGGCCTTTGTCATCGTGAGTATCTGCCAATCCCTTGGCCTGCTCAACCGTTCCATGAGCGGCATGCTGGTACCCATCTGCTGCTATGTGTGCATGGCGGTGTCCCTGAACCTGACGGTTGGTATCCTGGGAGAGCTGTCCCTGGGCCACGCGGGCTTCATGAGCGTGGGCGCGTTCAGCGGAATCATCACCGCGATGAGTCTCCAGGCCTCCGTCCCCAATGAGCTGGTCCGCATGGTGATCGCTCTGATCGTGGGCACTGTGTTTGCCGCCATCGTGGGCTTTGTGGTGGGTATTCCGGTGCTGCGGCTGCGGGGCGATTATCTGGCCATTGTGACCCTGGCCTTCGGCGAGATCATCAAGGATATCATCAACTGCCTGCTGGTGGGCTGGGATGAGAACGGCCTGCACATCGCTTTGAATTTCAACGGGACCAAGAACATCGACAGCCTGGGGCTGAGCGAGAACGGAATCGAGATCATCAAGGGCGCTCAGGGCGCTTCCGGCAACACGCGAATCGCCACCTTTACGATGGGATTCGTGTTGGTGATGATCACCCTGATCGTGGTGCTCAACATGGTGCGCTCCCGCACGGGCCGGGCGGTCATGGCTATCCGGGACAACCGCATCGCCGCCGAGAGCGTGGGCATCAACGTGACCAAGTACAAGCTGACCGCCTTTGTCACCTCCGCCGCTCTGGCGGGCGCGGCTGGCGCGCTCTTCGGCCTGAACTACTCCAGCGTCAGCGCCGCGCAGTTTGACTTCAACACCTCCATCCTGGTGCTGGTCTATGTGGTGCTGGGCGGACTGGGCAATATCTGGGGCTCCATCATCGCCACGGTGGTGCTCTATGTCCTGCCGGAGGCCCTGCGCCAGTTCGCTGACCTGCGGATGCTGGTATATGCCATCGTCCTGATTCTGGTCATGCTGGCTACCAACAACCAGCAGCTACGCACCCTGTTCAGCCGGATTATTCCCAGAAGAAAGGGGGCGGCCATCGATGGCTAAGCGCTTTGAAAAAGGCAAGATGGTCCCGGTGCCCAGCCACTCCATCATCCCCGAGCGGGATATTGACAAGTCCCCCATCCTGGAGTGCAGCCACCTGGGCATCGACTTCGGCGGCCTGCGGGCGGTGGACGATTTCAACCTGACCATCGGCCGCACGGAGATCGCGGGACTGATCGGCCCCAACGGCGCAGGCAAGACCACGGTGTTCAACCTGCTGACCAAAGTGTATCAGCCTACCCGGGGCACCATCCTGCTGGACGGCATGGACACCTCGGGCAAGACCACAGCCCAGATCAACCGCATGGGCATCGCCCGTACCTTCCAGAATATCCGCCTGTTTTCCAACCTGTCGGTGGAGGACAACGTGAAGGTGGGCCTGCACAATCAGGAGAAATACTCCGCCCTGAGCGGCGTGCTACGCCTGCCCAAATACTGGCGGCAGGAAAAGGCCGCCCATGAGCGGGCGCTGGAGCTGCTGTCCATTTTTGACATGCAGGATCTGGCCGACCACAAGGCGGGTTCCCTGCCCTACGGCGCGCAGCGCCGGCTGGAGATCGTCCGTGCGTTGGCCACCAACCCCTCGCTGCTGCTGCTGGACGAGCCGGCCGCCGGCATGAACCCCTCGGAGACCGCGGAGCTGATGGACAACATCGTGAAGATCCGCGACACCTTCCAGATCGCCATTATGCTCATCGAGCATGATATGAATCTGGTCATGGGCATCTGCGAGGGTATCTGCGTGCTCAACTTCGGCGAGATCATCGCCAAGGGCACCGCCGAGGAGATCCAGTCCAACCCCACGGTCATTGAGGCCTATCTGGGGAAACAGAAGGAGGGCTAAGGGATGCTCAAGGTCAATGACATCAATGTGTATTACGGGGCGATCCACGCCATCAAGGGCATTTCCTTCGAGGTCAATGACGGAGAGATCGTAACCCTGATCGGCGCCAACGGCGCGGGCAAGTCCACTACCCTTCAGACCATCTCCGGCCTGCTCCATTCCAAGACGGGCTCCATTGAGTTTCTGGGAGAGAATCTGGCGGGCATCCCCGCCCATAAGCTGGTGGCCAAGGGCCTGGCTCAGGTGCCCGAGGGCCGGCGGGTGTTCCTTCAGATGACGGTGGAGGAGAACCTGGAGATGGGCGGCTTCACCCAGCCCAACAGCACCATCGATCCGGGGCTGGAGCGGGTATATCAGCAGTTTCCCCGGCTGAAGGAGCGCCGCAAGCAGGTGGCGGGCACGCTGTCCGGCGGCGAGCAGCAGATGCTGGCCATGGGCCGGGCGCTGATGTCCAATCCCAAGCTGCTGATGCTGGACGAGCCCTCTATGGGTCTGGCGCCCATTCTGGTGGAACAGATTTTTGACATTATCAAGGAACTGCACAAGGCGGGCACCACCATTCTGCTGGTGGAGCAGAATGCGCAGATGGCGCTGTCGGTGGCCGACCGGGGTTATGTGCTGGAGACGGGCAAGATCGTCACCACCGGCACCGGCGCGGAGCTGCTCAACAACGACGTGGTCAAGAAGGCCTATCTGGGCGGCTGAGACCAAACGCGCACAGCCCGGCATATGAAAAACTCCCCCTGGGAGGACGGTAACGTCCTCCCAGGGGGAGTTTTATTTGGTGTTTACAGGCCCAGCAGGAACAAATTCTGGTCGCTGGAGAAATTGGCCGCGGAGTAGAGCACCAGCACCGCGTCGATCTGGTTCTCCTCCACATAGGAAGAGAGGGAAGAGCGGTTGTACCGGGGATCAAACAGGTGGACCTCCTGATAGTCCAGGGACAGGAAGGGGGCCAGCGAGTCGGCGTAGGAGTCCCGGATCACCAGCAGCTTTCCACCCGAGGCGTCGGGGTTTTGAATGACGCACAGAGGCTGGTTGCCGCCCAGGAACATGGAGTACTTATCCTTGAGCTCCAGTCTGGACAAGTCATAGAGGGAGCCCGCCGCGGGGGAACCGTTGGGATAGCGGGTCACGGTGGTATTCCCGGTCAGGCCGCCCTCCGGCACCCAGGTGTAGATCTCGTCGGGCCTGACCCAGGCCGCTCCAGCGGAGGACCAGGTGGTGCCATAGAAGGAATCCGATACCAGGGTAGGCTGGGTATCCAGCTGGGTATAGGAGCCGTTAATAGCGGTCATCAAAGCTGTGTAGGCCTGATAGGCGCCGAAAGTGGACCAGTGGTGGTCCGTGCGGTAGAACACATTGTCCCCCTGGAGTACCTGGGACAGGTCGATCCAGTTTACCTGGTCCGAGCACAGCGCCTGGGCGTTCTGAAGGGTGGAGCCGTCATCCACCAGAGGGGCGTTGTCCGGCAACCGGTCGGCCCACACATAGCTCTTGTCCGGAATCAGACTGAAATAGACGGGAACCGATACGTTTTCTGCCAGCTGGTTGACGTAGCTCACCCGCTGCGCCAGGTCCGAGGGCGGGGTAAACTGGGCAAAGAGGGTTTGGTTGTCCTTGCCGAAGTAGACGCTGTTGTTTTCCTGCTTGCCCAGCAGCCGTTCCGACCAGGCTTTCAGGTGAATCCAATCATCCCGAAGGGGGAATTGGTCCACCACATAGTCCTCAAAGTTCCCCATAAAATCGCCGCTTAGAACTGTGGAGAGAGTAGGCGCCTGGAACTGCTCCAGGTTGCGGTTCTCCTGCTCGGAGAACTCCCGGTCAGGCGATACCACCAGGGCAATGCCGAAGCCGAAGAGGAACAGGCAGAACAGAGCGGTGAGGAAGATGGAATATTTTTTGCTCATACCGGCGCCTCCTTAAAAACGGAAATAGAGGAAGGGGTTGTAGGTACCGTCCACCAGATAGGCGGTGGCCAGGACCAGGCCCGCCAGCACCAGCACGGGGAGAGCCACCTGTTTGGCCCGCTGGGAGAGCTTCTTCCAAAGGGTGGCGGCCAGGGGCGTGGCGGCCACCATGGCGATGAGGAGAATGGGCAGGTAGTTGCGCAGGTAGTAGAGGAAGGTGGAATCCATCAGCCCGGCCCCCATGCCGAACATGGCCTTGAGGTAGAGCCCCATGGCAGAAAAGTCCTCCACAGCGAACAGAGCCCAGCCTACCAGCACGATGAACAGACCGTAGATATGGCCCACCCAGCCGGGAAGCTTCTGAAGTACCTTGGAGAAGAAGAAACGCTCGAATACCACCAGCACAAAGTAGTACAGGCCCCAGAGCAGGAAGTTCCAGCTGGCGCCGTGCCAGATGCCGGTGCAGGCCCATACCACAAACAGGTTGAACACCAGCCGGGGGGCCTTCACCCGGTTGCCGCCCAGGGGGATATACAGATACTCCCGGAACCAGCTGCCCAGGGAGATGTGCCAGCGCCGCCAGAATTCCGTGGCGGACTTGGCCAGATAGGGGTAGTTAAAGTTGGCCAGGAACTCGAAGCCCATCATGCGCCCCATGCCCACGGCCATGTCCGAGTAACCGGAGAAGTCAAAGTAGAGCTGGAGGGAGAAGGCGACGATGCCCAGCCAGGCGCCCAGGGTGGTCAATTCCGCCCCTGGTGTGGCCAGATACACGTCCCATAGCCGGCCGATGCAGTTGGCCAGCAGGACCTTTTTGGCCAGACCGATGGTAAAGATCTGCACGCCGGAGGCGAACTGCTCCGGGGAGTGGGTGCGGTGCTCCATCTGGTCGGCCAGTTCCTTGTACTTGATAATGGGACCGGCGATCAGCTGGGGGAACAGGGTGACGAAGGTGCCGAAGCTCACCAGATTCTTGGGAATGTCGGCATCGCCCCGGTAGATATCCACCGGATAGGTCATGGTCTGGAAGGTGTAGAAGGAGATTCCGATGGGCAGAGTCAGATTCAGCACCGGCATGGGGATGCCAATGTGCTGGAAGGTATTGGCCACCAGATCCCAGTATTTGAAGAAGAAGAGAATGGCCAGATTGAGGACCAGCGAAACAGCCACGGCCCAACGTGCGCCTTTGTCATTGTCCCGCTGCTTGCAGCGGTGTACGATCAATCCCGCGAAGTAGTCCAGCACGATGGTGAAGATCATCAGCAGGATATAGACCGGCTCTCCCCAGCCATAGAAGATCAGATTGAACACCAGCAGAACGGCGTTGCGCCATTTCAGCGGCGTGACATAGTACGTGATCAATACAATGGGGAAATAAAGAAACAAAAAATACAGGCTGGAGAAAACCAATGGCGTCACCTCGTGTTGTTTGAAACTTCAGGATGCCCGGAACGGGGCTAAATTATGCGAACAGAGCGTCAAAGGCGGATACCACGTCGGAATCCTTGTCATACGCGATCAGCATGACGTAATTGCCATGGCTGACGATCTGGGAATGGGTCTTCCAGGTCTCGATAGACGCAGGATACCAAGCGCCGCCGGGAGCGTCGTCGGTCCCTACCTGACTGTCGATGCGGGCCTGGAAAATGGCCTTGACCGTGTCCACGTCCGCGCTGTCAGTTACCTCCACCAGAGCGATCTCACATACCAGTGCGGAGATCATGGGGGCATAGATGACCCGCTGCTCCGTGGATACGTCCGCCAGGCCGGGGTAGTAATTGGTCAGAAAATCGCCGGTGATCTCCATGCTGGCGGCGAAGTCCGCGTCGTTGGCCACCAGGCTGTCATAGAACGCCTTCAGGTCCACCGAATCCGAAGCAGCCGTCTCCTGCGGAGGCGTGGGCGTCGGCGTGGGAGAGGGAGACGGAGAAGGAGAGGGCGAGGGGGAGGGAG